>NZ_JBWKSN010000008.1:98632-327248 GCF_059419825.1 Pseudomonas sp. GW821-FHT05D12
AACGGCGACACCGCAATCCCCTGTGGGAGTTGTCGAGCTTCAGCGAGGCTGCGAAAGCGCTGTCTCAGGCGAAGAAAATTCCAGCAATGCCGCCGCCTTCGCAGTCTCGCCAGGGCAAGCCAGCTCCCACACTTGGGCTGCGTCGCTTCGGATATTGCGATCCCACAGGGGATTGAAATAACGGCGACACCGCAAACCCCTGTGGGAGTTGTCGAGCTTCAGCGAGGCTGCGAAAGCGGTATCTCAGGCGAAGAGGATGCCAGTAATGCCGCCGCCTTCGCAGCCTCGGCAAGCCAGCTCCCACCTGCGCCCGCTTGCGAGCCGGTTACCGGGGGCCGGAAACCACCAGCATCTGCCCCGGCTTCAACGCCTGGCCAGTGCGCGGGTTCCAGCGCTTGAGATGTTGCATCTCGACGTTGAAACGTTTGGCGACGATATACAGCGAATCGCCTTTCTTGACCTTGTATTGCACCGGCTTCTTGCTGTCAGCCTTGGCCACCAGCTTGCGCGTGTCCTGCATCACCAGGGTCTGGCCGACCTTGAGCGCCTGGCCGTTGAGCTTGTTCCAGCGCTGCAGGTCATGCACATCGACCTTGTTCGCCTTGGCGATCAGCGTGAGGTTGTCGCCACTGCGCACCTTGTAGCTGCGGGTACGCCCGGCCACCCGTGCCGTTTCAACTTCGTCGAACACCGGCTTCTTCGGACGCAACGCCAGCAATTCCTCGGGCTTCATCGCCGAAAGGCTGCTGGTGAGCAGTTGCGCCTTGGAACTTGGCACCAACAGATGCTGCGGGCCGTCCAGGGTGGTGCGCTGCTTGAGTGCCGGGTTGAGCTGGAACAGTTCGTCTTCGTCGATCTCGGCCAGCGCGGCGACCCGGGACAGGTCCATGCTCTGCTTGACTTCCACCACTTCGAAGTACGGCGTGTTGGCGATCGGGTTCAGGTTGACGCCGTAGGCCTCCGGGGCCAATACCACCTGGGACAGCGCCAGGAACTTGGGCACGTAGTCCTTGGTTTCCTGGGGCAGGGGCAGGTTCCAGTAGTCGGTGGGCAGGCCGAGCTTCTCGTTGCGCTCGATGGCCCGGCTGACCGTGCCTTCGCCGGCGTTATAGGCGGCCAGCGCCAGCAGCCAGTCACCGTTGAACATATCGTGCAGACGGGTCAGATAGTCCAGGGCGGCGGTGGTGGAGGCGGTGATATCGCGGCGGCCATCATAGGCGCGGGTCTGGCGCAGGTTGAAGTAGCGACCGGTGGAGGGGATGAACTGCCACAAGCCGACCGCATCGCTGCGCGAATAGGCCATTGGATTGTAGGCACTTTCGATCACTGGCAGCAGCGCCAGCTCCAGGGGCATGTTGCGCTCTTCAAGGCGTTCGACGATGTAATGAATGTAGAGACTGCCGCGTTCACCGGCGTTCTCCAGGAAGGACGGGTTGCTGGCGAACCACAGGCGCTGTTGCTCGATGCGTGGGTTGACGCCCAGGCCGTCCTGCAATTGAAAGCCCCGGCGCATGCGTTCCCAGACATCCTGGGGCACTTCGGGGCTGGGCTTCTCTGAAAGCCAAATAGGTTTTTGCTTGATCTTGGCGGCAAGATTGGGTTTGGGTTGCACGGTGGATTGTGCAGCGAAATTTGTCGATTGGCAGCCCGCCAGAGTCGCGGACACGGCCACCGCCACGGCTTGAGCCAGGCGGGTCAATGCGTCTGAATGGTTGGATTTACGAATAGATGACGACATTGGCTGGAAGTAAGTTCCGGGCAAAAATGTCGGGCGATTCTAGAAAGCACTTTGGTTCCGGTCAACCATTCAGAAATTGCGTATCAGATTGCATCCCGTTAGAACTTATCTTTCCAAGCCCTCAAGCTAGCAAACACCTCGGCCCCAGTGCGGTTGTCGCGGCCATTCCGTTCGTCCGCTTTTTGTTTAACGGATGTTTCAGCGGTACGCAAAAAGGGGTTGGTGAGTTTCTCCAGGGCCAGGTTGGACGGCAGCGTCATCTCGCCGCGGTCACGCAGTTGGCGGACGTTTTCCACGCGTTTGGCGATATCGGCGTTGTCCGGTTCCACCGCCTGGGCGAACTTGAGGTTGCTTTGTGTGTATTCGTGGGTGCAATACACCCGCGTGTCGGCGGGCAGGGCGGCCAGGCGTTGCAGCGAAGTGTGCATCTGCTCCGGCGTGCCTTCGAACAGGCGCCCGCAACCGGCGGCGAACAGGGTGTCGCCACACAGCAGCACGCCCTGGTGATAAAAGGCGATATGGCCCAGGGTGTGGCCGGGCACGGCGTACACGTCGAAATCCCAGCCGAGCACGCTGATACGGTCGTTATCCTGCAGGGCGACATCCCGCGCCGGGATGTTTTCGTTCGCCGGGCCGTAGACCTTGGCACCCGTCGCGGTTTTGAGTTGCTCGACACCGCCGACATGATCATGGTGATGGTGGGTGACCAGGATGTCGCTGAGGGTCCAGTCCGGGTTCTGCTTGAGCCAGGCCAGCACGGGCGCGGCATCGCCGGGGTCGACCACGGCGCAGCGGTTGGTTTCGGGGTCTTGTAACACCCAGATGTAGTTATCGGTGAAGGCGGGCAGGGCACTGATCTGTATCATTCTTCGATTCGCCAAGCTGAACACATTGGTGCATCTTAGAACGTCTAGGCGAGTTGGAGAATGCAATGACTGATAAAGCGTTCGCCCAGGCCGATCCTGAGTGGCTGGCACTGATCAGCGCCGCCCGCGAATGGCTGTCCGGGCCGATCGGGCAATTTCTGCTGGATGAAGAGCGGCGCATGCTCGAAGACGAGTTGGGCCGGTTCTTTGGCGGCTACCTGGTGCACTACGGCCCGTCGGCCCAGACACCGCCTGCCGCGCCGCAGGTGCAACGCAACGTGCGCCTGGGGGCGCCGTTGCCGGGGGTGGAGATTGTCTGCGAAGAGCAGGCCTGGCCGTTGAGCGAGCACGCCGCCGATGTGGTGGTGTTGCAGCACGGCCTGGATTTCTGCCTGTCGCCCCACGGTTTGTTGCGCGAAGCGGCGAGCAGTGTGCGCCCAGGTGGCCATTTGCTGATTGTCGGCATCAACCCCTGGAGCAGTTGGGGCCTGCGCCATGTGTTCGCCCATGACGGCTTGCGCCAGGCACGCTGCATCTCGCCGTCACGGGTTGGCGACTGGCTGAACCTGCTGGGCTTCGCGCTGGAGAAACGCCGCTTCGGGTGCTATCGTCCGCCGCTTGCGTCCGCCAAGTGGCAAGGCCGCCTGGCCGGCTGGGAACGCCGCGCGGGTGCCTGGCAGTTGTCTGGCGGCGGCTTCTATTTATTGGTGGCACGCAAGATCGTGGTCGGGCTGCGTCCCGTGCGCCAGGTACCACGCCAGTCCATGGGCAAGCTGGTGCCGATGCCGATGGCCAAGGTCAACCGCAAGCAAAGCGAACCGTAAAACTTTTTTGATTTCAGACCGAGCAACCGATGACCGATAGCGTAGAACTCTTCACTGATGGTGCCTGCAAGGGCAACCCCGGCCCTGGCGGCTGGGGCGCGTTGCTGGTGTGCAAGGGCGTGGAGAAGGAGTTGTGGGGCGGCGAAGCCAACACCACCAACAACCGCATGGAACTGATGGGCGCGATTCGCGGCCTCGAAGAACTCAAGCGCCGCTGCAACGTGCTGCTGGTGACCGACTCGCAATACGTGATGAAGGGCATCAACGAGTGGATGGTCAACTGGAAGAAGCGTGGCTGGAAAACCGCGGCCAAGGAACCGGTGAAGAATGCCGACCTGTGGCAATTGCTCGATGAACAATGCAACCGCCATGACATCACCTGGAAATGGGTGCGCGGTCACATCGGCCATCCGGGCAACGAGCGCGCCGACCAACTGGCCAACCGGGGCGTGGATGAAGTGCGCGGCTACAAGCAGAGTTGAAGCCGGCTGACGTGTTAACATCGCGCCCTTTGATCCACACCACACCGTTGAGAGCTGAACCCTGATGGCCATCCGATCTGTTGTACTCGATACCGAAACCACCGGCATGCCGGTGACCGACGGCCACCGGATCATTGAAATCGGCTGTGTCGAACTGATGGGTCGCCGCCTTACCGGTCGCCACTTCCACGTCTACCTGCAACCGGATCGCGACAGTGACGAAGGCGCGATCGGCGTCCACGGCATCACCGACGAGTTCCTCAAGGGCAAGCCGCGATTCGCCGAAGTGGCGGACGAGTTCTTCGAATTCATCAACGGCGCCCAGCTGATCATCCATAACGCGGCGTTCGACGTCGGCTTCATCAATAACGAATTTGCCCTGATGGGGCAGACGGATCGCGCGGACATCTCCCAGCACTGCTCGATCCTCGACACCTTGATGATGGCCCGCGAGCGTCACCCCGGCCAGCGCAACAGCCTCGATGCGTTGTGCAAGCGGTATGGCGTCGACAACTCCGGCCGTGAACTCCACGGCGCCTTGCTCGACTCCGAGATTCTCGCCGACGTCTACCTGACCATGACGGGTGGGCAAACCAGCCTGTCCCTGGCAGGCAACGCGTCCGACGGCAGCGGTTCGGCGGAAGGCTCGGGCAACCGGCCTTCGGAGATCCGTCGCCTGCCGGCGGACCGCAAGCCCACCACGATCATCCGCGCCAGCGAGCAAGACCTGGCCGAGCATGCCGCGCGCCTGGAGGCGATTGCCAAGTCGGCGGGCGCGCCGGCGTTGTGGACCCAACTGACCCAGCAATAACCGGTCCCTCTACGGGAGCCGGCTTGCCGGCGATAGCGATGTATCAGCCATGGATAATGCGGCTGGCTCGACGCTATCGGCGGCCAGCCGGCGCCTGCAGGTGATGTGCATCGCTTTCAAAATCTTCATTCGCGCCATTGCCCGCAAGCTTCTACCCTGAGTGCATAGCCCTCAGGACTGCCCGCACCCATGTACAAAGACCTGAAGTTCCCAGTGCTGATCGTGCACCGTGACATCAAGGCCGACACCGTTGCCGGTGATCGGGTTCGAGGCATCGCCGGGGAGTTGGAGCAAGAGGGCTTCAGTATCTTTTCCGCGGTGGACTACGCCGAAGGCCGGCTGGTGGCCTCTACCCATCATGGCCTGGCGTGCATGCTGATTGCCGCTGAAGGCGCCGGCGAAAACACCCATCTGCTGCAGAATATGGTCGAGCTGATCCGCCTCGCGCGGGTGCGGGCGCCGAACCTGCCGATCTTTGCCCTGGGCGAGCAAGTCACCCTGGAGAACGCCCCGGCCGATGCCATGAGCGAACTCAACCAACTGCGTGGCATTCTTTACCTGTTCGAAGACACCGTGCCGTTTCTCGCCCGCCAAGTGGCGCGTGCGGCGCGCACTTACCTGGACGGCCTGTTGCCGCCGTTTTTCAAGGCGCTGGTGCAGCACACCGCCGACTCCAATTATTCCTGGCACACCCCCGGCCATGGCGGCGGCGTGGCTTATCGCAAGAGTCCGGTGGGGCAGGCGTTTCATCAGTTCTTTGGCGAGAACACCCTGCGCTCGGACTTGTCGGTCTCGGTGCCCGAACTAGGCTCGCTGCTCGATCACACCGGACCGCTGGCCGAAGCCGAAGCCCGCGCCGCGCGCAACTTTGGCGCCGATCACACGTTCTTCGTGATCAACGGCACGTCGACCGCCAACAAGATCGTCTGGCACTCCATGGTCGGGCGCGACGACCTGGTGCTGGTGGACCGCAATTGCCACAAGTCGGTGTTGCATTCGATCATCATGACCGGTGCCATCCCGCTGTACCTGTGCCCGGAACGCAACGAACTGGGGATCATCGGCCCGATCCCCCTGAGTGAATTCAGCCCGGAATCGATCCGTGCCAAGATCGAGGCCAGCCCGCTGGCCCGTGGTCGACCGGCGAAGGTCAAGCTGGCGGTGGTGACCAACTCTACCTATGACGGGCTGTGCTACAACGCCGAGCTGATCAAGCAGCAATTGGGCAACAGTGTCGAGGTGCTGCACTTTGACGAGGCCTGGTACGCCTACGCCGCCTTCCACGAGTTCTTCGCCGGCCGTTATGGCATGGGCACCTCGCGGACCCCGGACAGCCCGCTGGTGTTCACCACCCACTCAACGCACAAGCTGTTGGCCGCGTTCAGCCAGGCCTCGATGATCCATGTGCAGGACGGCGGCGCCCGCCAGCTGGACCGTGATCGGTTCAACGAAGCGTTCATGATGCATATTTCCACCTCGCCGCAGTACAGCATCATCGCCTCGCTGGACGTGGCCTCGGCGATGATGGAAGGCCCCGCCGGGCGTTCGCTGCTGCAGGAAATGTTCGACGAAGCCCTGAGCTTTCGTCGCGCGCTGGCCAATCTGCGCCAGCACATTGCCGCTGAGGACTGGTGGTTTTCCATCTGGCAACCGCCCTCGGTGGCCGGTATCGACCGCGTGGCGACGGCGGATTGGCTGTTGCAGCCGCAGGATGATTGGCACGGCTTCGGCGATGTGGCTGAGGACTATGTGCTGCTGGACCCGATCAAAGTCACCCTGGTGATGCCGGGACTCAACGCCGGCGGCGCCCTGAGCGACTGCGGCATTCCTGCGGCGGTGGTCAGTAAATTCCTCTGGGAACGTGGGCTGGTGGTGGAAAAGACCGGGTTGTATTCCTTCCTGGTGCTGTTTTCGATGGGCATCACCAAGGGTAAATGGAGTACCTTGCTCACCGAGTTGCTGGAGTTCAAGCGCAACTACGACGCCAATGCCAGCCTGGCCAGTTGTTTGCCATCGGTGTTCGCACAGGGCCCGTTGCGCTATCAGGGCCTCGGCCTGCGCGACCTGTGCGATCAGTTGCATAGCTGTTACCGTAGCAACGCGACCGCCAAGCACCTCAAACGGATGTACACGGTTTTACCGGAAATCGCGATGAAACCGGCGCACGCCTACGACCAACTGGTCAGGGGCGAGGTGGAAGCGGTGTCTATCGATGCGTTGCCAGGGCGCATAGCCGCGGTGATGCTGGTGCCTTATCCGCCCGGCATCCCGCTGATCATGCCGGGCGAGCGCTTTACCGAGTCGACGCGATCGATCATTGACTACCTGGCCTTTGCCCGGACGTTCGATAGCAGTTTTCCCGGTTTTGTCGCCGATGTTCATGGATTGCAACACGAAGACGACGGCAGTGGTCGTTGTTACACCGTCGATTGCATCAAGGGTTAAGAATGTTTATGCAAGCTGTAATGAACCCGAAGTATCCGGGGCTCAGTGTGCGGGTCGCCGACGAAGGCTTCGATGCCTACGTGTGGGGCAATGACTTCAGCTTCGAGGTCGTTGCCTACGGTGAGCCGCAGATGGGCAAGCGGGTCGATCAATGGCCCGTGGAGCGCATCGTGCCGTACCGCAAGTGCTATGGCATCGACCCGGAGGAATTCGCCAGTTTTCGCGATGCGCCGGACAGTGCGATCTTCATGGCGTACCTGGATGATCGGGCGGTCGGGCATATCGTGATCAGTACCAACTGGAACGGCTTTGCCCACGTGGACGAGTTGGCGGTGGCGTTGCCCGCGCGACGCCATGGGGTGGCCAAGGCGTTGCTGGATGTGGCGCAGTTCTGGAGCCGCAAGAAAAACCTGCCGGGCATGATGCTCGAAACCCAGAACAACAACCTGGGGGCCTGCCGTTTGTATGAGCGTTGCGGCTATGTGATGGGCGGGATCGACCACCTGCGCTATCGCGGCATTGATCCGCAGACCCGCGAAGTGGCGATTTTCTGGTATCGGTTGTTCAAGGTGTAGGGGCGAGGGGTTTGGTGTCGCTGGCGAGCAGGCCCTCGGCCTTTTGCGTGACGATCTCCAGCAACGCATTCAGGGCCGGTGAGGCCACGCCCTCCTTGAGGGTCAGCGCATACAGGCTGACCATGATCGGCGGCGACACCGGGCAGGCATCCAGCCCGGCCTCGCGCGCACCGAACGCGGTGAAGGGGTCGACAATCGCCAGGCCTTCGCCGGCCTCCACCATGCTGCGCATCATCTGGTAAGTCTGTACCCGTGTCTGCACCACCGGCAGCGGGCGCAAGGCTTGCAGCTTGGCGTCCAGCAGACGGCTGAGCGGGTCTTGTCCTTCCAGGCCGATCATCGATTGGCCGGCCAGGTCCTGCAGCGCAATGTACTTTTGCTTGGGCTTGAGCCACCCATGGGGTGCCAGCAGTTGCAGCTTGCCTTGGGCCAGCACGCTGCAGTGGATTTGCGGGTGCTGCGGGTCATGCAGGCTCAAGCCGACGTCGGCTTCATGCAGCAGCAGGCTCCGGACGATATCCCGCGTCGGCTGGCTGGAGAGGTTGCATGGTGTGTCCTGGAAGCGTCGGCGCAGCACTGCAATACTGTGTGGCAGCAATTGGTTGGCCAGCGGCGGGGTGCAGAGGGCGCGCAAGGTCGGAGCGTGATGGTGTTTCAAACGGCTGGCCAGGCGTTGCACCGGTTCCAGTGCTTCCTGCAGGTGGGCCATTTCGACCTGCAGCTCCAGGGTCTCGCGGGTCGCCTGCAAGCGCCCGCGCACGCTGGCGAACAACATGAAACCCACTTGCTGCTCGGCATCCTTGAGCGTCGCCTCTACATCGCCCACAGGCAGTTGCAACCATTCGGCGGCCGTGCCGAGGTGTCCGGTCTGCAAGATGGCCTGAATCACTTCGATATGACGTAAACGCATGGCCGGAGTCTAGGGTCAGGAGGACGGGGATTCAATGGGTGGGCAAAAAAGAGCTGGGGCGTTGATTGGCGTCGACTACCGTTAATCATGCACGCAACTGCAACCAGCAGGCTGTATAAAGAGTGTTCAATCGCGCGATGACGGAGAGCCTTACCATGCCGGGAAGTACCAGGGTCAACATCCTCCAGCGCCAACACGGCTTTACCCGGTGGGCGGTGTTGGTGGCACTCGTCATCATTGGCTTGCTCGCACTTGCCGTGGGCCCACGATTGTTTGGCGATGTGGCGCTGACGGAAATTTCCACGGCCAAGACCCAGGTGGCCACGCTCGGTGCAGCCGTCGAGCGGTTTCACCAGGACACCGGCCGCTACCCGACTGACAGCGAGGGCCTTGAGGCCCTGGCCACGCAGCCGGCGGGCGAGACGAAATGGAAGGGGCCTTATGTCGACGAAGACCTGCTGAGCGATCCCTGGGGCGTTGCCTATCAGTACCACTTCCCGCCTACCCAAACGCGAACGCCGTTCGATCTGTTTTCGTTCGGCAAGGACCGCACACTGGGGGGCGTGGGTGAGAACAAGGATATTACCTACGGCGACCAGTAAATCATCTGGCATTACCCATCGACCTGATTAGAATGGCTCGTCTGATCGACAACGACCAAAGCCGGTGACCGGCACACACAACAAAAACAGGTCTGGTCTCATATGCGTTTGCCCTCGATATTCCTCGGGGTAACGGCCAAGCCACTGCTGGTCCTGGTGACCGTAGGGTGCGTGGCCGCTTATCTCTTCAGCAATCATGACGAAATCACCCCGCAAAACCTTGCCCTGGAGGCGTTTATCCGTGCCGAGGAACAGGTGGGCGCGCAGGTGGGTACGGTGCTGGACATGACGCTGGTCAGGCAGGTGGTGGCGTATCCCGCGTACAACTCGCCGGGCTACACGCGCCTGATGTATGCGGTGGAGGGCGAGCGGGGGAGGTTGATGGTGACACTCAAGCAAGTCGACGGGGAGCCGGGGCTGGAAATCACCGAGATCCGCCGGCCGTGATCGCCCGGCCCAGTCAATGCCGTCAATGGCCGGGACTGAGCGGGTACGTTCGGGGGATCAGGCTTATGAAGCGAGGGTGGTCTGCGATTCGCGCACGATGATGGTCCCCGACTGGATCAGCTTGAACTCATCGCCTTCCAGTTTTTCTACACGGTCGCCAATGGCCAGCTTGTAGGTGGTGGTGGGTGCCGAGCCAGCCAGGTCGCCTTGCGCCGGGTTGGATTCCTGGAACTCATGCACCGAGTACACACGTCCTTCTGCGTCTCTGGCATGAAACTGTCCGACTAGTACTGCTGCCATCTGTTTAGAACCTCTGGAGATAAACACTCGATTTGCGGTGGTGTAGACCGTCATAGAGCGGGGTAGTTTACCTATGGAAAAAAAATACTATTCGCTGACCTTTTCAGACACTTCCTACGCATTGGGCTGCGAGAAAAACGCCTGGAGGATTATCAAAACCTTCTGGTGAACGCGCCGCGAAGACTCTATAACTACAAGCTCCTTTAGTCAGACGTCGGGAAACCCCAATGAGCAAGGTCTACACGATTGCCGTCCTGGTTGGCAGCTTGAGAAAAGACTCGATCAACCGCAAGGTCGCCCTGGCATTGGCCGAACTGGCCCCTGCCAACCTGAAGTTGAACATTGTGGAAATTGGCGATTTGCCGCTCTACAACGAAGACATCGACGGTGCTGCGCCGCCGGCAGCGTACAGTACTTTCCGTCAGCAAGTACGCTCATCCGACGCGGTGCTGTTTGTGACACCGGAGTACAACCGCTCCGTGCCCGCCCCGTTGAAGAATGCGATTGACGTGGGTTCGCGCCCATACGGCCAAAGTGCCTGGAGCGGCAAGCCGGGCGCCATCATCAGCGTGTCGCCGGGTGCGATTGGTGGGTTTGGCGCCAACCACCACCTGCGTCAATCGCTGGTGTTCCTCAATGTGCCGTGCATGCAGCAACCCGAGGCCTACCTGGGTGGCGCGGGCAGCGTGTTCGATGAGTCCGGCAAGGTCTCGGACAAGACCAAACCGTTCCTGCAGGCCTTTATTGATGCCTACGGCCAGTGGGTAGAAAAACAGACAGCCTGAGCCGATAACCCGAGCCAAACGGGGGAGTGGGCACGCCCGCTCCCCGCCCAGGCGGCTTTATCGCAGCCAGTTGGTGCGCGCCAGTTCGATCACTTCATCGCCGCGCCCGCTCATCACCGCCTTGAGCATATACAGGCTGAAGCCCTTGGCCTGCTCCAGCTTGATGGTTGGCGGCATCACCAGTTCCTGGGTCGCGGTGACCACGTCCACCAGCACCGGGCCATCATGGGCCAGGGCGCGACGCAGGGCCGGCTCCAGGTCTTCGGATTGCTCCACGCGAATGCCGAGGATGCCCATGGCGTTGGACATCGCCGCGAAGTCCGGGTTTTTCAACTCGGTGCCGGCATCCAGGTAGCCTGCGGCCTTCATTTCCATGGCGACAAAGCCCAGGGATGAGTTATCGAACACGATGACTTTGACCGGCAACTGCAGCTGTGCCAACGAGATGAAATCCCCCATCAACATGGCGAAGCCACCGTCACCCGACATCGAAATCACTTGCCGCCCGGGGAATGCCGCCTGGGCACCGATGGCCTGGGGCATGGCATTGGCCATGGAACCATGGTTGAACGAGCCGATCAGCCGGCGCCGGCCATTCATCTTCAAGTAGCGCGCGGCCCACACGGTCGGCGAGCCGACGTCGGCGGTGAAGATGGCATCGTCATCGGCCAGTTCACCGAGCAGGCGCGCGACGTACTGCGGGTGAATCGGTCGATTGGCCTTCGACGGTTGCGCGAGGTCATCCAGCCCCTGGCGTGCTTTCTCGTAGTGCTTCAGGGAAGTCTCGAGGAAGCTGCGATCGGTCTTGCGGGTCAGGCGTTGCAGCAACGCGTCGAGGGTCTCGCTGACGTCGGCGGCGATGCCCAGGTCCAGCGTGGTACGACGGCCCAGCGCCTGCGGGTTGCGGTCGACCTGGATGATCTTCGCGTCAGTCGGGTAGAACTGGCGATACGGGAAGTCGGTGCCGAGCATGATCAGCGTGTCGCAGTCGAGCATGGCGTGGTAACCGGAGCTGAAGCCGATCAGGCCGGTCATGCCCACGTCGAACGGGTTGTCCCATTCCACGTGCTCCTTGCCGCGCAGGGCGTGCACCACTGGGGCACCCAGGGCGTCGGCCAGGGCGACCACCTGATCGTGGGCACCGGCGCAGCCACTGCCGCACAGCAGGGTGACTTTCTCGCTGCTCTCGAGGATTTCGGTCAGGCGCTGCAGGTCCTGTTCCGCCGGCAGGGTGCGCGGTGCGTGCAGGGCCGGCCAGGGCTTGAGTTTGTCTTCGACCTCCAGCAGCGACACATCCCCCGGAATCACCACCACCGCCACGCCGCGATTGAGGATCGCCGAGCGCATGGCGCGGTGCAGCACGTGCGGCATCTGCTCGGGGTTGGTGACCAGCTCGATGAAGTGGCTGCACTCCTTGAACAACTCCTGGGGATGGGTTTCCTGGAAGTAGTTCAGGCCGATCTCGGACGAAGGGATCTGCGCCGCAATCGCCAGTACCGGCACATGGTTGCGATGGCAGTCGAACAGGCCATTGATCAAGTGCAGGTTGCCCGGCCCACAGCTGCCGGCGCACACGGTCAGTTCACCGGTGGCGGCGGCCTCGGCACCGGCGGCGAAGGCGGCCACTTCTTCGTGGCGCACGTGCATCCACTCGATGCTGTCCATGGTGCGCAGGGCGTCGGTGAGGCCATTGAGGCTGTCGCCGGTCAGGCCCCAGATGCGCTTGATGCCCGCCTGTTCAAGGGTGGTCGCCAATTGCTGGGCCAGGTTGATTTTCGCCATGAAGAACTCCAATCGTCAGTGAGGTTAAAAATTGCTGATCAATAGGGGACAGTTCGATCACGGCGAATGCTCCGCGCTTAATGTGAAGATTGCGTCATGGCCGCACGGTATTGCCGGGTGCGCCGCGCGATAAACCACTGGTCGCGGACCAGCGCCGTCCATGCGATCACCTTGGGATTGGGCCGGTGCCCACGGCTCAGGCGGCGCATCTGGTAGCGCACCACGGCGAGGATGGCGAGGGCGGCCAGGGGTTTGCGCTTCCAGTCGATGGGTTGCAGTTGCGGGTTGAGGTCGCGGCCTTCGCGCCAGTGCTTGATCAGTTGCGGTTCCAGGGTCAGTGCGGTGGCGATGCCGGCCATGGCGATGCCGCTGTCGAGCACTTGTTGCACGATGGGCAGGCGGCGGATGCCACCGGTGACCATCACCGGCATCGTGGCGATGGCGGCCACTTCGCTGGCGAACGCCAGGAAGTAGGCTTCACGCGCCAGGGTGCGGCCGTCGCGTGCTTCGCCCTGCATGGCCGGTGCTTCATAGCTGCCGCCGGACAGCTCGAGCAGGTCGATGGGCAGCGGGTTGAGCATCTCGATCACGGCGCGTGCGTCGTCCTCGTCGAAGCCGCCGCGCTGGAAGTCCGCCGAATTGAGTTTGACTGCTACGCAAAATGACGCGCTGACGTTGGCGCGCACTGCGTGGATCACCTCCAGCAACAGGCGCGCACGGTTCTCCAGCGAACCGCCCCAACGGTCGGTGCGCCGATTGCTCAGCGGCGACAGAAACTGGCTGATCAGGTAGCCATGCGCGCCGTGAATCTGTACCCCGGTAAAGCCGGCTTTTTCTGCCAGGCGGGCGCTGGTGGCGAAGCGCTTGATCACGTCCTGGATATCCTCCTCCGTCATGGCCCTGGGCTTGGCGAACATCTTGGAAAAGCCGCCCAGGTCAAGGGCGACGGCGGAAGGCGCTATTGCCTGCTGGCCCAGGTTGGCCATGGTCTGGCGGCCCGGATGGCTGAGCTGCACCCAGAAATGCACGCCCTTGGCGCGGGCCACATCGGCCCATTCGCGAAAGCTGTCCAGGTGCTGTTCGTCTTCGAGGGCCACGCCGCCGGGGCCGGTCATGGCGTGGCGGTCGATCATCACGTTGCCGGTCAGCAGCAGGCCCGGTTCGCCGTCTGCCCAGGTCTTGTACAACTGCTTCAATTCGCGGGACGGGGCCTGTTGGGCATCCGCCATATTCTCTTCCATCGCGGCCTTGGCGATACGGTTGGCGATGACTTGGCCATTGGGCAGTTGCAAGGGTTCAAAGGGTGACATGGGTTGACTCCTGAGCAGGGGAGGCCTCAGGCTAAGCTTAAAGTTAACTTTAATGTCAAGCAGGCAGTGTCGATGAATATTGGTGAGTTGGCCAAACAGAGTGGGCTGGCGGCGTCGCGTATCCGTTTCTATGAAGCCGAGGGGCTGATCAGCCAGGTGGGGCGCCAGGCCAATGGCTATCGCCGCTATGCACCGGAGGCCTTGCAGACGCTGCGCTTGATCCAGAGCGCGCAGCAGGCCGGTTTCACCTTGCAGGAACTCAAGGCGCTGATGCCCGCCCCCGGCGAGCACAAGCGCGACGAGCTGATCGAGGCGCTCGAACGCAAGGTCGAGCAGATTGAAGCGATGCAGGCACAACTGGCGCACAGCAAGGCGCAGTTACTCGGGGTGATCGACGCAGTACGCGCGCAACCGGAAGGTGTGCCGTGTTCGATGGGGCAGAAGCAGGTGCTGGCGTCGATCAAACTCAACTCATAAAAAAGCCCTGGCATGCCAGGGCTTTTTCATTTGTGCAGACTCAGCGGCGACGGAACAGCGGCAGCGGTTCATCCGTTGCAGCCTGGTACGTCACCGAGAAATCCTTGAGGCTTTCCAGTGCTTCGTACGGGTCTTTGTCGGCGCGCAAGGCGAAGGCATCGAAGCCGCAGCGGTGCAGGTAGAACAGCTGGTCGCGCAGCACGTCGCCAATCGCCCGCAGCTCGCCCTTGTAACCGTAGCGGTCACGCAACAGGCGGGCATTGGAGTAGTTGCGGCCATCGGTGAAGGCCGGGAAGTTCAGGGCGATAACCTGGAAGTGCGCCACGTCTTCGCCGATTTCCTCGGCCTCTTCATCGGCGTCCAGCCACACACCCAGGCCGCCGTCGCGGGCCTTGAGGGCGTGACCGTGTTCGCGCCACAGGGCCAGCGGTACGATCAGGTCGTCGCAGTTGGAAATGCCATCGAAGCTCGCGTCCTTGGGCAGCAGGTGCCAGGTTTCGTCGACGACTTCGTTGTTCTTAATGATTCGCTGCATAGACGCGCTCCTTGAACAGGTCAATGCCGATGCGCTGGTAGGTGTCGATGAAACGCTCATCTTCGGTGCGCTGTTCGATGTACACGTCGATCAGCTTGCCGATCACCTCGGGCATGGCTTCCTGGGCGAAGGACGGGCCGAGGATCTTGCCCAGGCTCGCATCGCGGCTGGCGCTGCCACCCAGGGACACTTGGTAGAATTCTTCGCCTTTCTTGTCCACGCCCAGGATGCCGATGTGGCCGACGTGGTGGTGACCACAGGCGTTCATGCAACCGGAGATGTTCAAGTCCAGCTCGCCGATGTCGAACAGGTAGTCCAGGTCGTCGAAGCGGCGCTGGATCGATTCGGCGATCGGGATCGACTTGGCGTTGGCCAGGGAGCAGAAGTCGCCGCCCGGGCAGCAGATGATGTCGGTCAACAGGCCGATGTTCGGCGTGGCGAAACCGCCTTCGCGCAGCTCGCCCCACAGGGTGAACAGTTGGCTCTGTTCAACGTCCGCGAGAATGATGTTCTGCTCGTGGGAAGTACGCAGTTGACCGAAGCTGTAGCGGTCGGCCAGGTCGGCGACGGCGTCCAGCTGTTTGTCGGTGATATCGCCCGGCGCAACGCCGGTCGGTTTCAGCGACAGGGTCACGGCCACATAGCCAGGACGCTTGTGCGCCAGGGTGTTGCGGGTGCGCCAGCGGGCAAAGCCTGGGTGCTGCTGGTCGAGCGCGGCGAGCTCGGCGTCCTGATTGCTCAGGGCCTTGTACTCGGGGTCGACGAAGTGCTTGGCCACACGGTGTACTTCGGCTTCGGTCAGGGTGGTCTGGCCGCCGCGCAGGTGTTCCATCTCGGCGTCGACTTTCTGGGCGAATACCTCAGGGGTCAGCGCCTTGACCAGGATCTTGATCCGGGCCTTGTACTTGTTGTCACGACGGCCATAGCGGTTGTAGACCCGCAGGATCGCGTCGAGGTAGCTCAACAGGTCCTGCCACGGCAGGAATTCGTTGATGAACGCACCGACCACCGGGGTCCGGCCGAGGCCACCGCCCACCAGCACGCGGAAGCCCAGCTCGCCGGCGGCGTTGTACACCGGCTCCAGGCCGATGTCGTGGACTTCGATGGCCGCACGGTCCGAAGTCGAGCCATTGATGGCGATCTTGAACTTGCGCGGCAGGTAGGCGAATTCTGGGTGGAATGTGGTCCATTGGCGGACGATTTCACACCAGGGGCGTGGGTCGATCAGCTCGTCGGCGGCAACGCCGGCAAACTGGTCGGTGGTCACGTTGCGCAGGCAGTTACCGCTGGTCTGAATGGCGTGCATCTGCACGGTCGCCAGTTCAGCCAGGATGTCCGGCACATCTTCCAGCGCCGGCCAGTTGAACTGCACGTTCTGGCGGGTACTGATGTGGGCATAGCCTTTGTCGAAGTCGCGGGCAATCTTGGCCATCATGCGCATCTGGCGCGAGGTCAACTGGCCGTAGGGCACGGCAACTCGCAACATCGGCGCAAAGCGCTGAACATAAAGGCCATTTTGCAGGCGCAGAGGGCGGAACTCTTCTTCGCTCAGTTCACCTGCTAGGTAGCGTCGGGTCTGATCACGGAACTGCTTGACGCGGTCCTCGATGATGCGCTGATCGTATTCGTCGTATACGTACATATAGGTCCTGTTCTCGGCAAATCTGCGCGCACGGCCGCGCACTCCCAACGGAGCCGGCGCACGATACCAGTTTGCGTTTATGCGCAAAAGTGATGTTTGAGTATATGCAAATAACCAAAATGACTAATGAGAACGGTTATCGCGATACCCACATTTGTCATGCGGGCAATCGTCGACTTTACTGTGATCGTGTCTGAACGTGATCACCTATAAAACCGACAAGAGGCGATGCGATGAGCAATTCGACAAAAGCCCGTAAACCCGACAGTACCGTGGACGCCTGGGCCATTCTGTTCTTGATAATCCTGGTGGTTGGAACTGCCGTGTTCTGGGTCAGCCACCAGTAGTTATAGATACGGACCCCTGTAAGAGCTGGCTTGCCAGCTCTGACAGACAGGTTGGGTTTATACGCCAGCCACGTGCAGCACCAGTTGCACGATGCCAAACAGCGTCAGCGCAAACACCGCCGTGAACAGAATGCCCAGGATCACAAAGTGGCTGGGCTTGCCGTGGGTGAAGTCGCGGGCGCGGTTCTTGCCGCTCTGCACGCCAAAGGCGGCCGCCATCACGCTGTGGAGCATCTGCCAGAAGGTTGGCGGCTTGTTGTTGGCTGGATCGTCCATACATCCCTCGACACAAGGTGTGTGAGGGACAGCATAGACAATCCCCCAGGCGTCAGTTGTCGTAGCCCAGGTTGGGGGCCAACCAGCGCTCGGTCACGGCCAGGTCCTGGCCTTTGCGCGCGGTGTAGCTGCTGACCTGGTCCTTGTCGATCTTGCCCACGGCAAAATACTGCGCCTGCGGGTGGGCGAAGTACCAACCGCTGACCGCCGCCGCCGGGAACATCGCGTAGTGCTCGGTGAGGAACACACCGCTGCGCCCGGCGTGCATTTCGCGGGCCTCGGGGTCGAGCAGTTGGAACAGCTGGGCTTTCTCGGTGTGATCCGGGCAGGCCGGGTAGCCGGGGGCAGGGCGGATGCCGCTGTACTGCTCCTTGATCAGCGCCTCGTTATCCAGTTGCTCGTCCTTGGCATACCCCCAGTGCTCTTTACGCACCTGCTGGTGCAGCCACTCGGCGCAGGCTTCGGCGAGGCGGTCGGCGAGGGCCTTGACCATGATCGAGTTGTAGTCGTCCCCCGCGTCCTGGTAGGCCTTGGCCACTTCTTCGGCGCCGATGCCAGCGGTGGTGATAAAGCCACCGATGTAGTCGGTCACGCCGCTGTCCTTGGGTGCGACGAAGTCGGCCAGGGAGAAGTTCGGCTTGCCGTCGGTCTTGATGATCTGCTGGCGCAGGTGGTGCAGCCGGGCGATCGGCTGGCCGTCATCACCGTAGACTTCCAGGTCATCGTCCTGCACCTGGTTGGTCGGCCAGAAGCCGAACACCGCACGTGCGCTGATGAGCTTTTCGTTGATCAGTTTCTTGAGCATTTCCTGGGCATCGGCATACAGCGCGGTGGCGGCTTCGCCGACCACTTCATCGTCGAGGATGCGCGGGAACTTGCCAGCCAGGTCCCAGGAGATAAAGAAAGGGGTCCAGTCGATGTACTCGGCCAGCACCTTGAGGTCGATATTGTCCAGCACCCTGGAGCCGGTAAAGGTCGGCTTCACCGGCGTGTAGGTTGCCCAGTCGAACTGCGGCTTCTTGGCGATGGCCGCCGGGTAGCTCAGGCGTTCGGTGCGCGCGCTGCGGTTGGAGGTGCGCTCACGCACGTCGATGTATTCCAGGCGGGTCTTCTCGACGAAGCCGGCCTTCAGCTCCTTGGACAGCAGCTGCGTGGCCACGCCCACCGCGCGCGAGGCGTCGGTCACGTAGATCACTGCGTCGTTGCTGTACTTGGGTTCGATCTTCACCGCCGTGTGCGCCTTGGAAGTGGTCGCGCCGCCGATCATCAGCGGCAGGTAGAAGTCCTGGCGCTGCATCTCGCGGGCTACGTGGACCATCTCGTCCAGGGACGGGGTGATCAGGCCAGAGAGCCCGATGATGTCGCACTTCTGCTCCTTGGCCACCTGCAGGATCTTCTCCGCCGGCACCATCACGCCCAGGTCGACAATGTCATAGCCGTTGCAACCGAGCACCACGCCGACGATGTTCTTGCCGATGTCGTGCACGTCGCCCTTCACCGTCGCCATCAGGATCTTGCCCTTGGCTTCCGGCTTGTCGCCTTTTTCCAGCTCGATGAACGGGATCAGGTGGGCCACGGCCTGCTTCATCACGCGTGCGGACTTGACCACCTGGGGCAGGAACATTTTGCCGGCACCGAACAGGTCGCCGACGATGTTCATGCCGGACATCAACGGGCCTTCGATCACCTCGATGGGGCGCGCGAACGACTGGCGGGATTCCTCGGTGTCTTCGACGATGTGGGTGGTGATGCCCTTGACCAGTGCGTGTTCCAGGCGCTTGTTGACGTCCCAGCCACGCCATTCCTCGGTCTCGGCTTCCTTGACGCTGCCGTCACCCTTGTACTTGTCGGCAATGGCGAGGAGGGCATCGGTGCCTTCCGGGGTGCGATTGAGCACCACGTCTTCCACGGCGTCGCGCAGCTCGGTCGGGATCTGGTCGTAGATCTCCAGCTGGCCGGCGTTGACGATCCCCATGGTCAGGCCGTTGCGGATCGCATACAGCAGGAACACCGAGTGGATCGCCTCGCGCACCGGGTTGTTGCCGCGGAACGAGAACGACACGTTGGACACGCCGCCGGAGGTCAGCGCGTACGGCAGCTCGTCACGGATATAGGCACAGGCGTTGATGAAGTCGACGGCGTAGTTGTTGTGCTCCTCGATACCGGTGGCGACCGCGAAGATGTTCGGGTCGAAGATGATGTCTTCCGGCGGGAAGCCAACTTCATTCACCAGGATGTCGTAGGAGCGTTTGCAGATTTCTTTCTTGCGCGCCTCGGTGTCGGCCTGGCCGGCTTCGTCGAACGCCATCACCACCACTGCCGCGCCGTAGCGCTTGCACAGCTTGGCATGGTGAATGAACTGCTCGACGCCTTCCTTCATGCTGATCGAGTTGACGATGCCCTTGCCCTGGATGCACTTGAGGCCAGCCTCGATGACTTCCCACTTCGAGGAGTCGATCATGATCGGTACGCGGGAAATGTCCGGTTCGCCGGCAATCAGATTGAGGAAGGTCACCATGGCCTTCTTCGAATCCAGCATGCCTTCGTCCATGTTGATGTCGATCACCTGGGCGCCGGCTTCGACCTGCTGCAGGGCGACTTCCAGGGCCTCGGTGTAGTTGTCTTCACGGATCAGGCGGGCAAAGCGCGCGGAACCGGTGATGTTGGTCCGCTCGCCGACGTTGACGAACAGCGAGCTGCGATCAATCGTGAACGGCTCCAGGCCCGACAGGCGGCAGGCCTTGGGAATGTCCGGGATCACGCGCGGCGCATACCCGGCCACGGCCTTGGCGATGGCTTCGATATGGCCCGGCGTGGTGCCGCAGCAGCCGCCGACGATATTCAGGAAGCCGCTCTGGGCGAATTCCTCGATGACTTTGGCGGTTTGCGACGGCAGTTCGTCGTACTCGCCGAATTCGTTGGGCAGGCCGGCGTTGGGGTGCGCGGACACATGGGTGTTGGCCTTGTTCGACAGCTCCTCCAGGTACGGGCGCAGCTCGCTGGCACCCAGGGCGCAGTTGAGGCCGACGGACAGCGGCTTGGCATGGGCCACGGAGTTCCAGAACGCTTCGGTGGTCTGGCCCGACAGGGTACGGCCGGAGGCGTCGGTGATGGTGCCGGAGATCATGATCGGCAGCTCGACATTCAACTCCTCGAACACGCCTTGCACGGCGAAGATCGCGGCCTTGGCGTTGAGGGTGTCGAAGATGGTCTCGATCAGGATCAGGTCGGCGCCGCCTTCGATCAGGCCCTTGGTGGCCTCGGTGTAGTTCTCCACCAGTTCATCGAAGGTCACGTTGCGGTAGCCGGGGTTGTTCACGTCCGGCGACAGCGAGCAGGTGCGGCTGGTAGGGCCGAGCACGCCGGCGACGAAACGCGGCTTGGCCGGGTTTTCCAGGGTCTTGGCGTCGGCAATCTTGCGCGCCAGGCGTGCGCCTTCCACATTCAATTCGTAGGCCAGTTCTTCCATGCCGTAGTCGGCCATGGAAATGCGCGTGGCGTTGAAGGTGTTGGTTTCGAGGATGTCGGCACCCGCATCCAGGTAGGCTTTTTCGATGCCGCCGATCACGTCCGGACGGGTGATCACCAGCAGGTCGTTGTTGCCCTTGACGTCGCTTGGCCAATCGGCGAAGCGCTTGCCACGGTAGTCCTGCTCTTCGAGCTTATAGCTCTGGATCATCGTGCCCATGCCGCCGTCGAGGATCAGGATGCGTTCCTTGAGGGCTTGGTGAAGGGCGTGCAGGCGAGCGCTACGATCGGGCATGGGACTACTCTAGTTCAGGCATTACGGAGGGCGTGGATCATAGCAAACCTGTGCGCTTTTAGAGCATGCAAGGTTTTTGCATGAATATCGCTCACGTTGATGGCGCGTCGACATCGGTAGACTTGTCGGCAATTTTTCAGCGCACGCATTGAATCGGGACCGGATACATGTCACTTCGTCTTATCGTCAGCGCCGTCCTGGCCTTGATAGCCAGTACTGCCACGGCAGAAGGTCCCGCTCCGGCGATCTCTTATACCCGCGACATCCAACCGATCTTCACCGAGAAATGCGTGGCCTGCCATGCCTGCTACGACTCCGCCTGCCAGTTGAACCTGGGCAGCGCCGAGGGCGCGGCGCGCGGGGCTACCAAAGTGCCGGTGTATGACGGCGAACGCAGCCGGGCCACGCCGACGACCCGATTGTTCTACGACGCCTTCGGCAAGCAGGCCTGGCAGCAGAAGGGCTTCTATTCGGTACTCGATGCCCAGGGCAGCCAGGCCGCGCTGATGGCGCGCATGCTGGAGCTGGGGCATAACGCGCCGCTGCAGCCGAATGCCAAGTTGCCCGAAGAGATCGTGCTGGGCCTCAGCCGCGAGAACATGTGCGCAATGCCCGGCGAATTCAACGCCTATGCCGGCGCCCATCCCAAGGAAGGCATGCCGCTGGCCGTCACCGGCCTGACCGACCAGCAATACCAGACCCTGCAACGCTGGCTGGCCTCCGGCGCGCCGATTGACGAGCAGGGCCTGGCGCCCAGCGCCAGGGAAGCGCTGCAGGTGCAGCAGTGGGAAAACCTCTTCAACCAACCGGGCGCCCGCGAAAGCCTGGTGGCGCGCTGGTTGTTCGAACATCTGTTCCTCGCGCACATCTATTTCGAGAACGGCGAGCCGGGGCATTTCTTCCAATGGGTGCGTTCACGCACGCCAAGCGGCCAGCCCATCGACCTGATCGCCACGCGCCGCCCGAATGACGACCCCGGCACCCAGGTGTACTACCGGTTGTGGCCAGTGCAGGGCGTGATCGTGCATAAAACCCACATCACGTACCCGTTCAGCGCGGCGAAGATGGCGCACATCAAGGAGTTGTTCTACGCCGGCAACTGGCAGGTCGACGCCTTGCCGGGTTACGGGCCGGGCCGTCGTGCCAACCCGTTCGAAACCTTCGAGGCGATCCCGGCCAAGGCGCGCTACCAGTTCATGCTCGATAACGCCGAGTATTTCGTGCGCACCTTCATTCGCGGGCCGGTGTGCCGTGGGCAGATCGCCACGGACGTGATCCGCGACAACTTCTGGGCCCTGTTCCAGGACCCCGAGCACGACCTGTACATCACCGATGCGCGTTATCGCGGCCAGGCCACGCCGCTGCTGGCGATGCCGGGGCAGAACGATGACGTCGGCAGCGTGCTGAGCCTGTGGCTGGCCTACCGCGACAAACGCAATGAATACGAGGCCTTGCGCCGCGACAGTTACGCCGATCTGCCGCCGCCGAGTTGGTCGAGCCTGTGGGCCGGCAATGACAATGCCTTGCTGAGTATTTTCCGCCACTTCGACAGCGCCTCGGTGACCAAGGGCCTGATCGGTGAGGTGCCACAGACGATGTGGCTGTTTGACTACCCGCTGCTGGAACGCACCTATTACCAATTGGCGGTGAACTTCGATGTGTTCGGCAATGTGTCGCACCAGGCCCAGACCCGCCTGTATTTCGACTTGATCCGCAACGGTGCCGAGCAGAACTTCCTGCGCCTGATGCCGGCCGACAGTCGCGAGGATTTCCTCGACGACTGGTACCAGAACAGCGGCAAGCTCAAGTTGTGGCTGGACTACGAGGCGATCGACGACGACACGCCCACCGGCCTGCACCTGGATGCCAAGGACCCCAAGCGTGACTTTGCCAACCAGTTGCTCGCGCGATATGGCGACCTGAATGCCAGTCCGGACCCGATCAACCGTTGTGACGGCGCCTTTTGCTCGCGTGACGGGATCGACCCGGCATTGCAGGATGCCGAGCAGGCCCTGAGTCGCCTGACGGCGCGCCCGGCAGCCGGGCTCAAGGTCATCGACCAGTTGCCTGAGGCGACGATGCTGCGGATCGAGACCACCCGCGGCAAGCGCGTGGTCTACAGCATGTTGCGCAATCGCGCGCACAGTAACGTGGCGTTCCTGCTGGGTGAGGCCTACCGCTATCAGCCGGGCCTGGACACCGTGACCATCTACCCCGGCGTGCTCATCAGCTACCCGAACTTCATGTTTAACATTCCTGCGCAGGAAGTCCCCGAGTTCGTCGCCGAAATGGAGCGGGCCAAGGACGCCAACCGCTTTGAGAAGATTGTCGACCGCTGGGGCGTGCGCCGCAGCCATCCGTTGTTCTGGCAGTACTTCCATGACCTGTCGCGCTACATCCACGAAACCACGCCGATGGAAGAGGGTGTGCTGGATATGAATCGCTACGAGAATCTTTGATCGACCTTTGTCCGCCCGCCATGGTCCCAACTTCAGGCATCGGTGTTGGGAAGGGTGGCGGACAATGTTGATCTCGGTACAGGCGCTGCGCGCTCTGGCGGCCTGGACAGTGGTGGGGCACCACTTCATGCAGATTTTCTTCGGCTTCAAGGCGGACACCGCCCTGGGCCGGCTGTTTGTGGAAAAGGGCGCGGCGGGCGTGGACGTGTTTTTCGTGATCAGCGGCCTGGTGATCTTCCTGTCCACCCAGGACAAGGACCTGCCGCCCTGGCGATTCCTGCTCTACCGCCTGTTGCGCATCGTGCCGGCCTATTGGTTCTACACCTTGCTGATGGCCTTGCTGGTGGTGGTTGCCCGGCCAATGCTGCCGGATCAGAGCGTCGATGCGGCCCATGTGCTGATGTCGTTGTTCTTTATCCCTTCCGAGAACCCCGGCGGCTATGGGGTGTACCCGACGCTCAATGTGGGCTGGACGCTGAACTACGAAATGCTCTTCTACCTGCTGTTCGCCTGGGCGCTGCTGTTCCGTCGGCAGTGGCGATTGCTGGTGGTCGCGGCGCTGTTGTTCGCGGTGTGCGAGGCCTGGACGTCATTCGGCTGGATCAGCGAGTTCTACCGCTCGGATATCGTGGTCGAGTTCCTGATGGGCATCGGCATTGGCATGCTCTACCGCAAGGGCTGGATTCGTCCCGGCGTGTGGCTGCCGTTGCTGGGCGTCGCCGCCGCGCTGCTGGCGATCTACCATTGGCCGGCTTCGCCACGGGCGCTGACCTGGGGCCTGCCCAGCGCGGTGCTGGTGGTGGCGTGCATGGCGCTGGAGCGCTTCTTCGCGGACAATCGATTGCTTAAAGTGCTGGGGGACTGTTCCTATTCGGTGTATCTGCTGCACGTGCTGGTGTTGTCCGCCGGTGGTTACGCCGCCCAGCGCTACGGCCTGAACCCGTATGCCGTGCTGGCGGTGTGCGTGGTGATCATCGGCCTGGGTGCCCTGGGCAGCTACCGCTGGCTGGAAAAGGGCAGTTATCGCCTGCTCAAGGGCTGGTTCGATGGCGACCAACGGTCAAATTTATCCCGACAAAAATACTAGGACTTTGTACCTCTGTAATGATTTGGCGTAAACTGCCCGCAAGCCTGTGAGGAGTTTCCATGACTGCCATAACCATTACCGACGCCGCCCACGATTACCTGGCCGACCTGCTGTCCAAGCAGAACACCCCGGGTATCGGTATCCGCGTCTTTATTACCCAGCCCGGCACCCAATACGCCGAGACTTGCATTGCCTACTGCAAGCCTGGGGAAGAGAAACCTGAAGACACCGCGCTGGGGCTGAAAAGCTTCACCGCGTACATCGACGCCTTCAGCGAAGCCTTCCTCGACGACGCCGTGGTCGACTACGCCACCGACCGTATGGGCGGCCAGTTGACCATCAAGGCGCCGAACGCCAAGGTGCCGAACGTGAATGCTGACAGCCCGGTCAACGAGCGCATCAACTACTACCTGCAAACCGAGATCAACCCGGGGCTGGCCAGCCACGGCGGTCAGGTCAGCTTGATCGATGTAGTGGAAGACGGTATCGCCGTATTGAAATTCGGCGGCGGCTGCCAGGGCTGCGGCCAGGCGGACGTGACCCTGCGCGAAGGCATCGAGCGCACCCTGCTGGAACGTATTCCAGAGCTCAAGGGTGTACGCGACGTGACTGACCACACGCAGAAAGAAAACGCCTACTACTGAGTAAGGCGTTCACTGCGAACAAAAAAACGGCGCCCCGTGAGCGCCGTTTTTTTATGCTTTAAATTCAATGGTTTAAGCTATCTATCTGACAGATAAGATTAAGTGTGGGAGCGGGCTTGCTCGCGAATGCGGTGCCCCGGTCACTCAATCAGTTGACTGACACAGCGCATTCGCGAGCAAGCCCGCTCCCACATTTTTGATTTATATTTTATTCATTTAAATCAGTGTCTTATATTTGATTAATGAGGTTGAGCATTAAGGCCGATAAAGGTGTGCATGCCCAGCCCGATACAGCGACGACTCGCTGAAACTGTCACTCGCCAGCACTCGACCCACCACAATCAACGCGGTACGCCTGAAGCCCTTGGCGGCGACCTTTTCGGCAATGTCACTCAACGTTCCCAGCGCCCAATCCTGATCCGGCCAGGTCGCCCGGTGCACCACGGCAATCGGGCAATCGGCGCCATAGTGCGGCAGCAGTTGCGCGACGATCTTCTCCAGGTGATTGACCCCCAGGTGAATCGCCATGGTCGTGCCGTGTTGCGCCAAGCTTTCAAACGCTTCGCCGGCGGGCATGCTGGTTTTGTCGGCGTAGCGGGTCAGGATGACGCTCTGCGCAATGTCCGGCAGGGTCAATTCGGTCTCCAGCAGCGCTGCACACGCCGCCACCGCGGTCACGCCGGGGATGATCTGAAATGGAATGCCCAGCTCGTGCAAATAGCGGATCTGCTCGCCGATCGCGCCATACAGGCTTGGGTCACCGGAGTGCACCCGCGCCACATCCAGGCCATTGGCGTGGGCGGCCTTGATCAGGTCGATGATCTGTTCCAGGTGCAGTTCGGCGCTGTTGACCACCTGCTGCGCCTGATGGCCTTCCAATACCGCCGCCGGCACCAGCGAGCCGGCATAGATAATCACCGGGCAGCTGCGGATCAGCCGCTGGCCTTTGACGGTGATCAATTCCGGATCGCCAGGGCCTGCGCCGATAAAGTAGACGGTCATGGTATTTCCTGTTTAAAAGCGGGCGTGTATGAACATTGTTCATGTTCAGGGCAGGCAATTATCGGGGTTTTAGCCTGCGCAGGCCAATGCAAAAGTCGCCTGGGCGTTTTTTCGGCGGGTGATCAGCAGGCGGGCAGGGCCGCTGGCGAGATGTTCGGCGAGGGCCAGGGCGGCGCTTTCGGCGACGCCATGACAGCCTGTGTGGGCGAACGCGACGGCTGATTTGTGGCTCAGCCGGTTTTCATACACCGCCAGTTGGTCGGCGCTGAAGCACTGCAGCGGCAGCTCAAGCAGGCGGGACAGGGCGATCAGGCCCGGTTCATCCTGCCTGCGGTCGATGCTTGCCAGCGCAGTGATGCGCTGGCGCTCGATCCCCCCTTCGGCGAGGGCGCTGTCCAGCAGGTCCAGCAGGGTGTGAACATCACAGCCGCGCTGGCAGCCCAGGCCGACCACCAGGGTCATGCCGAGTATTGATTGTCGCGGTTGCGGCGGAACAGCCAGGCGCTGATCAGGCCCAGGGCCAGCCAGAACGCCACGTTGGTCAGCTGCGAAGCGATCTTGAACTGCGCTTCCAGGGCTTCCGGGGCCAGCATCGAATGCACTTCCGGCTGCGGTGCGCCGATCACGTGTGGCACCGCCAGGATCGCCACGCCGAGGATTTTCAGCAGCCAGTTGCGACCGAACACGATCAGCGCAATGCCGGCCGCCGTCGAGGCCGCGGTGCCGATCCACCAGATCTGCCGTTGTGCGAGATCGGCAGCGGCGGTGCCTGGCAGCTCAGGCGGCAGGCCCAGGGTCGGTGCCAGTACGAAGGTCGCATAACCGGCCAGGCCCCACAGCAGGCCTTGGGCGGTGCGAGTAGGCGCGCGCAAGGTGTAGAGGCCGGCGAGCATCAGGGCAAAACCCACGGCAACAACCAGGTTGCCGCCGGTGGTGGAGAGCACGCGTTGCCAGCCGTCTTCCGGCTCCCAGGCCTCGGCGTCGTGGCTGTGGGCGGCGGCGCCGTCGGCATGTTGATGTGCCACTTCAGTAGTGGCCGGGGCGTTTTCGAACGTTTCCGCCTGCAAAATCAACGGAGCTACCCAGAAACTTTGCAGCAGGGTCAGCAGCAGGGCGGCCAGGAGGCCGGTGAAACCTGCGGTTTGCGCAATACGCTTGATCATGTCGGCAGGTCTCAGTGGCACGGGAACGCGGCGCTGTGGCGGGTATCGTGGGCAGCGTTGTGCACTGCTTCGATGTGCGAGAAACCGGCGAAATACACCAGGCACGCACCGAGAATCGACGCGCCGATGGCGGCGGTCAGGCGTTGGCTCAGGGTGGCGGAGCTGCTGGCGGTGTGCGAGGTGCTGCTGATGATCGACATGGCGCGTCCCTTCTGGGTGTCAGGGTGAAACGAGCGCATGAAAACCCCGCGAGCCAGGCACGCAGGGTTCTGAACAGCGCCCGCCCACCGCGGGTTTGTTATCTGATTTTTTCGGGCCGGTCTCCGGGCTTGCGAGGGGGCTCCTGGGGGAGTCCTGAAAGCGTCGCCTTCCCATGCCCTTGGCACAGTGGATCTGACGCTTCGCTCGCTTACCGTTGCGGGGGCAGCACCGGACTCGTCATGTGATGACTCACCGGTTTCCCGTTTCACCCTGTGAAGGGCACCCGAAACAAGGTGTGTAGGAGAGCATGGGGGTGGGAGGGGAGTCAAATCGGTTGTGGGGGGTATATCCGATATTGGGGTGATGGCTGGAATTGGTTCCGCCCTTACGGCGGGTCACTTTTGGAAAAGAGCCCCAAAAGTAACCAAAAGGGCTCTTGCCCCAACACTCGGCACCTCGCCTAGGCTCGGTGTGCCCTCACTCCGGCTTGAATCCGTGGGCCGCCGCAATGGGCCATCCTTGGCCCAGTGCGGCTAACCCGGCGTCCTGCCGGGTTACCCACGGATTCAAGCCTGCGTTCGGCCAGCGTGTTTAATGGGGCGCCTAGATCAAGATCAAGGTCAAAAGCGGCTCGCTTCGCATCGTTGGTACGCTTTTTGATCTCTTTAGGAGCCGGCTGCCGGCGAAAAAAACGTGAGGACGCCGCGTTGGTTCTGGTGCTTCGCATCATCGTTAACGACCATCGCAGGCAAGCCAGCTCCCACAGGTTGACCGAGTTCGAGATAAGAATCCGGTCGGCTTTAAGGCCGCCGCGCTTTTGCTTTTGATCTTGATCTTGATCTAGGCGCCCCATCAAACACGCTGGCCGGAATTCGATATTGATTTGGGGGGTAAACCGGCAGGGATGCCGGTTTAGCCGCCCCGCGCCATGGATGGCGCGTGGCGGCGGCCCCCCAAATCAATGTCGGATTACGGGCACACCGAGCGTGAGCGAGGTGCCGAGTGTTGGGGCAAGAGCCCTTTTGGTTACTTTTGGGGCTCTTTTCCAAAAGTGACCCGCTGTAAGAGCGGAACCATAGGCCGCCATTACCGCAGAAACGGATATGTACACCAACCCAACCCCATCATTGACCATCCCCCCACCACTGCGTAGCCTTGCACCCTCGAGGTTCTTCAGCCCAGGCCGAAGCTAAGAAGGGAACGCGGTCCAATCCGCGGCTGCCCCCGCAACTGTAAAGGGTTTATCCGACTGCCACGCCACTGCCACCAGGCGGGAAGGCGCAGCCGGCGCCGGTCGCACGACCCGCAAGCCCCAAGCCAGGAGACCTGCCTCGCAACCGATTTTCCACTTCAACCGGGCGGGGTGATCCGGTGACGAAATCTGCCGCTGCGCGCCGCCGCAGGGCCTATCGTCCCGTATGCCCGCCCCAAAGGGCATCCGATGAAAACACTGGCCAAACTCCCCGTCACCATCGTTACCGGCTTTCTCGGTTCGGGCAAAACCACGCTGCTGCGCCATATGCTCGACAACGCCCAGGGCCGTCGCATTGCCGTGATCGTCAACGAATTCGGCGAGCTGGGCATCGACGGTGAAATCCTCAAGCAGTGCTCCATCGGGTGCACCGAGGAAGAAGCCAATGGCCGCGTGTATGAGTTGGCCAACGGCTGCCTGTGCTGCACCGTGCAGGAAGAGTTCTTCCCAGTGATGCGCGAACTGGTCGCCCGTCGCGGTGACCTCGACCATATCCTCATCGAAACATCGGGCCTGGCCCTGCCAAAGCCGCTGGTGCAGGCCTTCCAGTGGCCGGAAATCCGCAGTGCCTGCACCGTCGACGCGGTGATTACCGTGGTCGACAGCCCGGCCGTGGCCGCCGGCACTTTCGCCGCCTTCCCGGATCAAGTCGACGCGCAGCGTAAACTCGACCCGAACCTGGACCACGAATCGCCATTGCACGAGCTGTTCGCCGACCAACTGGCCAGCGCCGACCTGGTGATCCTCAACAAATCCGACCTGATCAGCGCGGAAGACCTGGCCCGTGTGCGCCTGGAAGTCGCCGAAGAACTGCCGCCGGCGGTGAAGATCATCGAAGCCAGCAGCGGGCGCCTGCCGCTCGACGTGCTGATCGGCCTGGGCGCCGGCTCCGAAGAGCACATCGACGGTCGCCACAGCCACCACGATCATCACCATGAAGGTGAAGACGATCACGACCACGATGCGTTCGACTCGATCTCCATCGACCTGCCGCAAGCCGACGAAGCGCTGCTGCTCGACGCCCTGACCCAACTCGTGGTGCAACACGGCATCCTGCGCGTCAAAGGCTTCGCGGCGATCCCGAACAAGCCGATGCGCCTGCTGATCCAGGGCGTGGGCACGCGGTTCGACAAGCACTTCGACCGCGCCTGGGCGGCCGATGAAGCGCGCATCACGCGCCTGGTACTGATCGGCCAGGAGCTGGATGCGGCTGGCCTCGAAGCGCAATTGCGCGCTGCCCTCAGCGTTTAACCCATGCACCTGCTCAGGACCCAGCCCGGTGGTTTCGTCTCGGACGACAATATTGCCGACCTTGGACAAACGCCCGCCGAACTGGTGATCCTGTGCAGCGGCGACTCCAGCCTGGCGCTGCTCGCCGAAGCCGCCCAGCAGTTGCCCGAGGATTACCCCAGCTTTCGCCTCGCCAACCCGATGCAGGTGCAGAACCATGCCTCGGTCGACCTGTACGTCGACGAGGTGCTGCGCCATGCCAAGGTCATCCTGATTTCGCTGCACGGCGGCATCGGCTATTGGCGCTACGGTATCGAGCGCCTGGTGGAGTTGGCCGAGCGCGGCGTGCAACTGATCCTGGTGCCGGGGGATGATCGCCCCGACCCGGAACTCAGCGGGCTGAGTACCGTTGGGGCGGCGGAACGCGACCGCCTGTGGCACTTCCTGCGCCAGGGCGGCCTGGGCAACGCGCTGGATTTCTACGGTTGCCTGGCGAGCAGTTACCTGGGCCGCAGCTACGCCTGGAACGAGCCGCAAACCCTGCCGCGCACGGCGATTTATCACCCGCACACAGCCAACCCGCGCCTGAATGACTGGCAGGCGGATTGGCGCGCGGAGTGGCCGGTGGCGGCGGTGCTGTTCTACCGCTCGCACCTGCAGGCGGCCAATACCGGTTTTATCGATGTGTTCTGCCAGCGCTTGCAGGCGGCGGGTCTCAACCCGTTGCCGATGGCGGTGGCCAGTTTGAAAGAGCCCGGCTGCCTGACGGTGGTCGAGGACCTGCTGGACGAGGTCGGCGCGGCGGTGATCCTGAACACCACCGGCTTCGCCCAATCCAGCCCGGAAGCCCCGCACCTGCGGCCGTTTCGCCGCAATATCCCGGTGATCCAGGCGATCTGCGCCCAAGACAACCAGCCCGGCTGGGAAGCCAGCGAACAAGGCCTGGGCCCGCGCGACCTGGCCATGCACATTGCCTTGCCGGAGCTGGACGGGCGCATCATCAGCCGGCCGATCAGCTTCAAGGACCTGGCCTGGCGCAGTGAGCGCAGCCAGTCGGACGTGGTGTGCTACCGCGCCGCGCCCGAGCGCATGGATTTTGTCGCCGAACTGGCCCGACGCTGGGTCGAACTGGCGCGGGTGCCGAATGCACAAAAACGCATCGCGCTGATCCTCGCCAACTACCCGACCCGCGACGGCCGTATCGGCAACGGCGTGGGCCTGGATACGCCTGCTGCTGCGCTGAATATCCTGCGTGCTCTGCACGCCGAGGGTTATCCGCTGCCCGCTGAGTTGCCGGAGAGCGGCACTGCGTTGATCCATGAACTACTGGGCGGTGTCACCAACGACCTCGACAGCCTCGACCTGCGCCCCTGCCATCAAAGCCTCGGCCTGGATGATTACGAGGCGATGTTCAACCGCCTGCCCGAGGCCAATCGCCGGGCCGTGCTGGAGCGCTGGGGTACCCCGGACCACGATCCGATGTGCCGCGACGGGCGCATGATGATCGCAGGCCTGCGCCTGGGCCTGACCTTTGTCGGCATCCAGCCGGCGCGCGGTTACCAGGTGGACGCCAGCGCGGTGTACCACGACCCGGACCTGGTGCCGCCTCACGGCTACCTGGCGTTCTATTTCTGGCTGCGCCATACCTACGGCGCCCATGGCGTGATTCATGTGGGTAAGCACGGCAACCTCGAATGGCTGCCGGGCAAGGGCGTGGGCCTGTCGGAAAACTGCTGGCCGGACGCGTTGCTGGGGCCGTTGCCGAATATCTACCCGTTTATAGTCAATGACCCGGGCGAGGGCGCCCAGGCCAAGCGCCGCACCCAGGCGGTGATCATCGATCACTTGATGCCGCCGCTGACCCGCGCCGAGACCTATGGGCCGTTGCGTGACCTGGAATTGCTGGCGGACGAGTACTACGAGGCCCAACTGCTCGACCCGCGTCGGGCGGTTGAGCTGCAAAAGGACATCCTCAAGTTGGTGCGCGAAACCCGCATCGACCAGGAACTTGAGCTCGACAACGACGCCGACGCAGCGGTGTGGCTGCCGCGCCTGGATACTTACCTGTGTGACCTGAAGGAGTCGCAGATCCGCGACGGCCTGCATATCTTTGGTGAGTCGCCTGAAGGCCGCCTGCGCATCGATACCTTGCTCGCATTGCTGCGCATTCCGCGCGGCGATGGGCGTGGTCCGCAATCGAGCCTGTTGCGGGTGTTGGCCAAGGCCTTCGACCTGGGCTTCGACCCGCTCGATTGCGCCCTCGCCGAACCCTGGACCGGCCGCCGCCCCATGGTCTTGCAGAAGATCGACGCGCAGTTGTGGCGCACCGCCGGTGACACCCGCGAGCGCCTGGAGCTGTATGCGGCGCGCTTGATCGAGCAGGCGCTGGAAGGGCCGTTGGAGCAGTTGGAGGAGCCCGGTTGGGAGGATGTGAAGGCCGTTATCGAAAGCCTGCGCATTGTCGTCGCACCGCGCCTGGATGCCTGTGGTCCAGCGGAAATGCGCGGCTTGCTCGACGCCCTGGGCGGCCGTTTCGTGCCGGCCGGGCCGAGTGGGGCGCCGAGTCGCGGGCGCCTGGATGTACTGCCGACGGGACGCAATTTTTTCACCGTGGACGTGCGTAACCTGCCGACCACCACCGCCTGGCGCATTGGCTTTCAGTCGGCGAACCTGATTCTTGAGCGACACCTGCAAGATCATGGCGACCACCTGCGCCAACTCGGCCTGTCGGTGTGGGGCACCGCGACCATGCGCACCGGCGGCGACGATATCGCCCAGGCCATGGCGCTGATGGGCGTGCGCCCGGTATGGGCCACGGGCAGCCAGCGCGTGGATGACTTTGAGATCCTGCCGATCAGCCTGCTGGACCGCCCGCGCGTGGACGTGACGCTGCGCGTTTCGGGGTTCTTCCGCGATGCCTTCGCCAACCTGATCCGCCTGTTCGACGCAGCCGTGCAGGCGGTAGCGGCGCTGGATGAGCCGGATGATATGAACCCGCTGGCCGCCAAGGTGCGCAGTGAGCGCGCGGCGCTGCTCGAGTCCGGCCTGGATGAAGCCGCCGCCGCGAAGCAGGCGGGCTGGCGTATCTTCGGCGCCAAGCCCGGTGCCTATGGTGCAGGCGTGCAGGGCGCGATTGACGGGCGCCTATGGCAAAGCCGCGAGGACTTGGCCGAGGTCTACCTCAATTGGGGCGGTTATGCCTACGGCGGCTCGGATGAAGGCACCGCCGCCCGCGAGCAATTTGCCCAGCGCCTGAGCCAGGTGCAGGCGGTGTTGCAGAACCAGGACAACCGCGAGCACGACTTGCTCGATTCCAATGACTACTACCAATTCCAGGGCGGCATGCTCGCTGCCGTGGAAACCCTGAGTGGCGACACGGCTGCCAGTTATCATGGCGACCACAGCCAGCCGGACTTGCCGAGGATCCGTACCTTGAAGGAAGAGCTGAACCGCGTGATCCGCTCACGGGCCGCCAACCCGAAGTGGATCGACGGCGTGAAGCGCCACGGCTACAAAGGTGCGTTCGAGATGGCCGCGACCGTGGATAACCTGTTCGCGTTCGACGCCACCACCGCGCTGATCGACGATCATCAATACGCCTTGCTCGCCGACGCCTACCTGCTCGACCCCGACACCCGCGCGTTTGTGCAGCAGCACAACCCTGCGGCGCTGCGCGACATGACCGAACGCATGCTCGAAGCCCAGCAGCGCGGCCAGTGGCAGGAGCCGGGGGCGTATAAGGAAGCGTTGGAAAATCTGTTGCTGGATATAGAAGAAGACGGCTGAGGCTGTCTGTGGCAAGTGGGCTTGCTGAGGATGAGTAGGTTTGTTGTGGCAAGTGGCCTTACTGAGGGTGAGCAGGCTTATTGTGGCAAGTAGTCTTATTGAGGGTGAGTAGGCTTGTTGTGGCAAGTGGCCTTACTGAGGGTGTGTAGGCTTTTTGTGGCAAGTGGCCTTACTGAGGGTGTGTAGGTTTGTTGTGGCAAGTGTCCTTACTGAGGATGAGTAGGCTTTTTGTGGCAAGTCGCCTTACTGAGGGTGTGCAGGCTTTTTGTGGTGAGCGGGCTTGCCCCGCGTTGGGCTGCGAAGCAGCCCCAAAACCGCACGCTGCGGTTTGTCAGAAACAAATGCGTTGGCTTTAATGGGGCTGCTGCGCAGCCCAACGCGGGGCAAGCCCGCTCGCCACAAAAAAGCCCACTGGCTGACAGAGGCTGCTAGTTACAACAAGCTCACTGGCTGACAGGGGCCTGCTAGTTACAACAAGTTCACTGGCTGACAGGGGGCCTGCTGGTCACAACAAGCCTACTGGCTGACAAGAGGCCTACTGGTCACAACACGCTCGACCACCACAGGAAACCGCCTGTGCCGCAGTATTTAACGAGAAATAGGCATGACTGATATTCCCCATTTTCCGCTGTCCGCCGTGGTCGGCGCCGATGACTTGAAGCTGGCGCTGTGCCTGACTGCCATCGACCCGAAGATTGGCGGTGTGCTGATCGAAGGCCCGCGCGGCATGGCCAAGTCGACCCTGGCGCGCGGCCTGGCCGATTTACTGGCCAGCGGGCAGTTTGTCACCTTGCCGTTGGGCGCCACCGAAGAACGTCTGGTTGGCACTTTGGACCTGAACGCTGCGCTGGGTGAAGGCCGCGCGCAGTTTTCCCCCGGCGTGCTGGCCAAGGCCGACGGGGGCGTGCTGTATGTCGATGAAGTCAACTTGCTGCCCGATCACCTGGTCGACCTGTTGCTGGACGTCGCCGCCAGCGGCACCAACCTGATCGAACGCGACGGTATTTCCCACCGGCACTCGGCGCGCTTTGTGCTGATCGGCACGATGAACCCGGAGGAGGGCGAGCTGCGGCCGCAGTTGCTGGATCGCTTCGGTTTCAATGTGGCGTTGAGCGGGCAGACGTTGCCGGCCGAGCGTGGGCAAATCATCCGCCGTCGTCTGGATTTCGACAGTGACCCGGCGGCGTTTTGCACGCAGTGGGCCGAGCAGCAGGCCGCGTTGCGTGAGCGCTGCACCCAGGCGCGGGCGCGGCTGGAGAGCATCGCGCTGGATGATCAGGCCTTGGCGCAGATCACCGAGCGCTGCTTTGCCGCGGGTGTCGATGGCTTGCGCGCTGATCTGGTCTGGCTGCGCGGCGCCAGGGCCCACGCGGCGTGGCGCGGGGCGACCGCGATTGCCGAGGAAGATATAGACGCGGTGGCGGAATTTGCCTTGCGCCATCGTCGCCAAGCGCAATCCCCAGCGGCCAGCCCGCCGCCTGAAGGCCAGGCGCCCAAGCCATCGGATACCTCGCCTGGTCAAGGCCAATGGGGCGATATGCCCGCACCGGCCCTGCCCACGGGCGCCCGCCGAGACGTGCCCAGCTGGCCAAAAAAGCCCTAGGCATCCGCCCCCGACCTGACGCGGGGGCGGATGCCCGTCCCACCGCGGGGCGACTGGACAGAGGCAGGCAGGGCAAGGCGCGCAGCGCGAAGCAGGGCGCGGTCAACTGGCCGGGCACTTTGCTCGGTGGCCGACCGCAATCGCGTGAAGACTTGCGCTATCACCTGCGCAGCCGTTCGGCGCACGAATTGTGGCTGGTGATCGTCGATGCTTCGGCGTCTACCCGTCGGCACCGTGCATTGACCGACGCCAAAGGCTTATTGGCGCAATTGTTTGATGACGCTTATCGCCAGCGGGCACGCATGGCGTTGCTGACGGCCAGCGGACAATCGCCCGCATGGCAGGTGCAGGGGCTCAAGGCGGCGAAAAGCCTGGCGGGCTGGCTCGAACAGCTGGGCGCGGGTGGCGGCACGCCGTTGCTGGCGGCGTTGACCGAGGCGGGGCATTGGTTGGCGGCACGGCGCAAGCGTTACCCGACCGAGCAGCAGCGCTTGCTGGTGATCACCGATGGGCGGCTCAAGACGATTACCGGGCTGCCTTTGCTGGAGTGTCCGGGGCTGTTGGTGGATATCGAGCGAGGGCCGATCCGATTGGGGCGCGCGCAGGAACTGGCGGCCGAGTTGCAGCTGGAATATCGGCATATCGATAGGCTGTAGTGCCTGGACTATTGCTTTCGCAGGCAAGCCAGCTCCCACATTAATATGCGGCGCGCTTGAAATGTCGGTCTGGCTTGCCCACGATGGGCCCCTCAAGCCTGCCCGAAACCCCCGCAGCCAACCCAATAACCAGCCTGAAATACGCTCCAAATGTGGGAGCTGGCTTGCCTGCGATGAGTCCCTTGAAGCCGCCCCAAAACCCTCACCCAGACCCCACAGCCAACCCAATAACCAGCCTGGAATACGCTCCAAATGTGGGAGCGGGCTTGCTCGCGAAGAGGCCATCAGCCACCCCGCAAAAATAATCAGGTGCTGCCCGGCACGTTCGGCCACAAATCAGCCACCAGGAACAATCGCTCGGCTTCCTCCCAGTCCTCACCGACTTGCACCATGCGCACCAGTAGCTGCGCCGGCGCCATCGGCTCCAACTCCGCGAGCCAGCCCTGCATTTGTTCCGCGCTCCACACCTCATCCGCGCGGTAATGCGCGGGTGCCAGCCATGCGTGCCGGGGCAGGGGCTGCCAGCGCCCAGGCGGGGTGGTGCGGACAAACTCCTGCCAGTCACGCTGATGCAACCAGCGCCCGCGCAAATGCTGCGGATGGGCTCCTCGGGGCGGCTCCGCCTGGCCCGGCCAGGGATAGAGCAAATACCCCCCAAGCCACAAATGCGCGTCGAACTGCTGGATATCCAAGGCGCCCAGCGCCTCACGGCTTTCCGGCCGCGCCGAAATCGGCAGTTGATGCTGGGCCAGGTGCGCCAGCTTGCGATCCAACCGGTCATGGCAGCCCGGGCCGAGCCACTGCGCAGTGTCCTCGCCGTTGCCGTGCTGGGGGCCGAGATAGAGCTTGATCGCCAGTTCCAGGTGGTGCACGCCCTCACGGTCGCGCAGCAGCATGTCGAGCTCGCCCAGGGTGTGCCCGGCGCGGCGGATCGGCAGGTTGGCGGCCAGCAGCTCGACGCCCGGCGCATGCTGCACGGCGAACTGCCACAGGCGTTCGTAGTAGAGGCCCAGGCGGCGCGTGCGCGACAGGCTCAGCCAGTGCTGCAAGGCGCTGCTGTCGCGGTCGAGTGTGCGTAGCCAGTGTTCAAGCCGCTCGGGCGCTTGCACCCAGTCGCTGCCGGCCAGCGGGTGGCGCTGCGGCCACGGCGTCTGCGCCAGCATCGGCGGGGCGAGCATCACCCACGCCAGGTCGCGCACCTCGGGGTGGCGCAGTTGGCGGGGCAGGTTGTGCAAATCCGGGAACACAGTCATGAGTCCGAGCATAGCCTTTTAACCGCCGCGCAGGTGGCTGAGAACCGTTGTCATCAAGGCTTCACGGCGACAAAGGATTTTGCCTCAGGCGGCCTTTCGCCCATAATCGTTTCTTTTTTGCCACACCCCAAATCCCGCAGGAGCCCCATGGAGCAATTTCGCAATATCGGCATTATCGGTCGCCTGGGCAGTACCCAGGTGTTGGACACCGTCCGCCGGCTGAAAAAATTCCTGCTGGAACGCCACCTGCATGTGATCCTCGAAGACACCATTGCCGAGATTCTCCCCGGCCACGGCCTGCAGACTTCCTCCCGCAAGATGCTCGGCGAAGTGTGCGACATGGTCATCGTGGTCGGCGGCGACGGCAGCCTGCTCGGCGCCGCCCGGGCCCTGGCGCGGCATAACGTGCCGGTGCTGGGGATCAACCGTGGCAGCCTGGGGTTCCTCACCGATATCCGTCCCGATGAGCTGGAAGTCGAAGTGGCCAAGGTCCTCGACGGCCATTACCTGGTGGAAAACCGCTTCCTGCTGCAAGCCGAGGTACGTCGCCACGGCGAGGCCATCGGCCAGGGCGATGCGCTCAATGATGTGGTGCTGCACCCCGGCAAATCCACGCGGATGATCGAGTTCGAGCTGTATATCGACGGCCAGTTCGTGTGCAGCCAGAAGGCCGATGGCCTGATCGTCGCCACGCCGACCGGGTCCACGGCCTACGCGCTGTCGGCCGGTGGCCCGATCATGCATCCCAAGCTGGATGCCATTGTGATCGTGCCGATGTACCCCCATATGTTGTCGAGCCGGCCAATCGTGGTCGATGGCAACAGTGAGCTGAAAATCGTGGTGTCCAAAGACATGCAGATCTACCCGCAAGTCTCCTGCGACGGGCAGAACCATTTCACCTGCGCCCCCGGTGACACCATCACCGTGAGCAAGAAGGCGCAGAAGTTGCGCTTGATCCATCCGCTGGATCACAACTACTACGAAGTGTGCCGCACCAAGTTGGGCTGGGGCAGCCGCTTGGGGGGTGGAGGCGACTGATGCTCGATCCCGCGCGCAGCTACGACCTGATTGGTGACGTGCACGGTTGCGCCCATACCCTTGAGCACCTGCTCGACCGGTTGGGCTACCACAAGCAAGGGGGGACCTGGCGCCACCCGTCGCGCATGGCGGTGTTCCTCGGCGATATCATCGACCGTGGCCCGCGCATTCGCGAGGCGCTGCATATCGTCCATGACATGACCGAGGCCGGTCAGGCGCTGTGCATCATGGGCAACCACGAGTTCAATGCCCTGGGCTGGACCACACCGGCGCCGCCGGGCAGTGGCAAGCAGTTCGTGCGCGAGCACAACCCACGGCATGCGAGGTTGATCCAGGAAACCCTGACCCAGTTCGAGCAGCACCCGGGTGACTGGCACGACTTCCTCGGCTGGTTCTACGACATGCCGCTGTTTGTCGATGCCGGGCGTTTTCGCGTGGTGCATGCGTGCTGGGATGACGGCTTTATCCAACCGCTGCGCGCGACCTTCGCGGACGGCTGCATCGACCCGCACTTCCTGCAGGCCGCCGCCGTGCCCGGCAGTTTTGCCTGCAATGCCTTCGACCGCTTGTTGCGCGGCACCGACATGCGCCTGCCCGATGGCCTCACGCTGACCGGCGGCGATGGGCTGACGCGTTCGTTCTTTCGCACCAAGTTCTGGGAAGACGACCCGAAAACCTACGGCGACATCGTGTTCCAGCCCGACGCCTTGCCGGAGCCGGTGGCGCGCACACCGTTGTCGTCCACGCAAAAAAATTCCCTGCTGCGCTATGGCGTCGACGAGCCCCTGCTGTTCGTCGGCCATTACTGGCGCAGCGGCAAACCGGCGCCGATCCGCCCGAACCTGGCCTGCCTGGACTACAGCGCCGTGCTGTACGGCAAGTTGGTGGCGTACCGCCTGGACCAGGAAACCCAACTGGATCCGCGTAAATTCGTCTGGGTCGACGTTGAGCGACCTGAGGTCATTAAATGAGTACCGTGGCTGTATTGCGCCTGCCCCTGAGCGTCGACCTGGGTGGTTTCGTCAAATTGCTGCAACGCATGCAAGTGCCCCATCGCGTCAGCGAAGAGGCGGGTGAGCAAGTGTTGTGGGTTCCGGAAACCATCAGTGAAGACGTGCGTGTGTTGTACCAACGCTTTCCCGCCGGCGATCCCGACCAGCAACTGGATATTCCCGAGCAGGCGCCGGTTTCGCGCCCCGGTTTTATCCAGCAAGTGCGCCACAGCCCGGTAACGGCGCTGGTGCTGTTGGCGAGCATCATCGTGGGCGCGGTGACCTTGCTGGGTGAGAACCTGCAAGCCATGAGCTGGCTGACGTTCCTGCCGTTTCGGGTGATGGGCGAGTACATCCAGTTCACCCCGTTCGCCGACATGTTGGCTTCAGGGCAGTGGTGGCGGTTGGTCACGCCGATGCTGATCCACTTCGGCATCCTGCACCTGGCCATGAATGGCATGTGGTACTGGGAGCTGGGCCGGCGCATCGAAGTGCGCCAGGGCAGCATCAACCTGCTCGGCTTGACCCTGTTGTTCAGCCTGGTCTCCAACTACGCTCAATACGCCTACGGTGGCCCCGGCCTGTTTGGTGGGTTGTCCGGCGTGTTGTATGGCTTGCTCGGGCATTGCTGGATCTTTCAATTATTGTCGCCCAACCCGGCCTATCGCTTGCCCCGTGGGGTGCTGGTGATGATGCTGGTGTGGCTGGTGCTGTGCCTGTCGGGGCTGGTCTCGATGATCGGCTTCGGCGAAATCGCCAACGCTGCCCATGTCGGCGGCCTGGTCATCGGTTGCCTTACCGGTTTGCTCGGCGGGTTGTACAACCGTCGCAAATCCTCTCTTTGATAAGGAAGAGCCTTATGTCCTCTTTTGCTGAAATGATCGAAAACATCACCCCCGATATCTACGAGAGCCTCAAGCTCGCGGTGGAAATCGGCAAGTGGTCCGATGGCCGCAAGCTCACCGCCGAGCAGCGCGAGCTGTCCCTGCAGGCGGTGATCGCCTGGGAAATCCAGAACCTGCCGGAAGACCAGCGCACCGGCTACATGGGCCCGCAGGAGTGCGCGTCCAAGTCGGCACCGGTGCCGAACATCCTGTTCAAGTCGGATGCGATCCATTGATTGAAATTGGTCGCGGTGCAGTCAGCAAGATGTCGGCGCAACTCGGTGAGCCGACCGTTCAATACGCGTTTCGCCTGGGCGATGTCGAGGTGCCGGTCAACCCGCTGATCGGTACTCACGTGCGCCTGGAATACCTCGGTGCCATCCATTGCAGCCATTGCGGCCGCAAGACCAAGACCAGCTTCAGCCAGGGGTATTGCTACCCGTGCATGACCAAGCTGGCCCAGTGTGACCTGTGCATCATGAGCCCCGAGCGTTGCCATTACGACGCTGGCACCTGCCGCGATCCGGGCTGGGGCGAGCAGTTCTGCATGACCGACCACGTGGTGTACCTGGCCAACTCGTCGGGGATCAAGGTCGGCATCACTCGCGCGACCCAATTGCCCACCCGCTGGCTGGACCAGGGCGCGAGCCAGGCGCTGCCGATCATGCGCGTTGCCACTCGCCAGCAGTCCGGCTTTGTCGAGGACCTGTTCCGCAGCCAAGTGGCCGACAAAACCAACTGGCGAGCGCTGCTCAAAGGCGATGCGCAATCGGTGGACCTCAAGCACGTGCGTGATGAGCTGTTCGCGGCCTGCGCCGAAGGCCTGGTGACGTTGCAGGAACGCTTTGGCCTACAGGCCATCCAAACGATTGCCGACATCGAGCCGATCGAAATCCGCTACCCGGTCGAGCAGTATCCGACCAAGATCGTCAGCTTCAACCTGGACAAGAACCCGATTGCCGAAGGCACGCTGCTGGGGATCAAGGGCCAATACCTGATCTTCGACACCGGCGTTATCAATATTCGTAAGTACACGGCCTACCAGCTCGCCGTGCATCAGTAGAAGGATGCCATCCATGCGCACCGAACAACCGAAGATGATTTACCTGAAGGACTATCAGGCGCCGGACTACCTGATCGAAGAGACGCACCTGACCTTCGAGTTGTTCGAGGACCACAGCCTGGTCCACGCGCAGCTGGTGATGCGCCGCAACCCTGCGCGTGGCGCCGGCTTGCCGCCGCTGGTACTCGATGGCCAGCAACTGGAGCTGCTGACCGTCAACCTCGGTGACCAGGAACTGACGGCCGCTGATTACCAACTGACCGACAGCCACCTCACGCTGCACCCGACCCGCGAAACCTTCACGGTCGACACCAGCGTGCGCATCCACCCGGAGACCAACACCGCGCTGGAAGGCCTGTACAAATCCGGCAGCATGTTCTGCACCCAGTGTGAGGCCGAAGGCTTCCGCAAGATTACCTACTACCTCGACCGCCCGGACGTGATGAGCACCTTCACCACCACGGTGATCGCCGAGCAACATCGCTATCCGATCCTGCTGTCCAACGGCAACCCGATCGCCAGCGGCCCCGGTGAGGATGGCCGTCACTGGGCGACCTGGGAGGACCCGTTCAAGAAGCCGGCGTACCTGTTCGCCCTGGTGGCCGGCGACCTGTGGTGCGTCGAAGACAGCTTCACCACCATGACCCAGCGTGAAGTGGCGCTGCGCATTTATGTCGAGCCGGAAAATATCGACAAGTGCCAGCACGCCATGACCAGCCTGAAAAAATCCATGCGCTGGGACGAAGAAACCTACGGCCGTGAGTACGACCTCGATATCTTCATGATCGTCGCCGTGAACGATTTCAACATGGGGGCCATGGAGAACAAGGGCCTCAACATCTTCAACTCCAGTGCCGTGCTGGCCCGCGCCGAAACCGCCACCGACGCCGCGCACCAGCGGGTCGAGGCGATCGTCGCCCACGAATACTTCCACAACTGGTCGGGCAACCGCGTGACCTGCCGCGACTGGTTCCAGCTGTCGCTCAAGGAAGGCTTCACCGTGTTCCGTGACTCGGGTTTCTCGGCCGACATGAACTCGGCCACGGTCAAGCGCATCCAGGACGTGGCGTACCTGCGGACCCACCAGTTCGCCGAAGACGCCGGCCCCATGGCCCACGCGGTACGTCCGGACAGCTTTATCGAGATCTCCAACTTCTACACCCTGACAGTGTACGAAAAGGGCTCGGAAGTGGTCGGCATGATCCACACCTTGCTCGGCGCCGAAGGCTTCCGCAAAGGCAGCGACCTCTATTTCGAACGCCATGACGGCCAGGCCGTGACCTGCGACGACTTCATCAAGGCCATGGAAGACGCCAACGGCGCCGACCTCAACCAGTTCAAGCGCTGGTACAGCCAGGCAGGCACGCCACGCCTGGCGGTGAGCGAGTCCTACGACGCCGCGGCCAAGACCTACAGCCTGACGTTCCGCCAGAGCTGCCCGCAAACCCCGGACAAGGTCGAGAAGCTGCCGTTTGTGATTCCGGTGGAGCTGGGCCTGCTGGACGCCAAGGGCGCCGGTATCGCCTTGCGCCTGGCCGGTGAAGCGACGGCTGGCGCCACCTCCCGCGTGATCTCGGTGACCGAAGCCGAGCAGACGTTCACCTTCGTCGATATCGCCGAACAGCCGTTGCCCTCGCTGTTGCGTGGCTTCTCGGCCCCGGTGAAGCTGAGCTTCCCGTACAACCGCGACCAGCTGATGTTCCTGATGCAGCACGACAGCGACGGCTTCAACCGCTGGGATGCCGGCCAGCAACTGTCGGTGCAGGTGCTGCAGGAACTGATCGGCCAGCATCAGGCGGGCCAGCCGCTGAAGCTGGACCAACGCCTGATCGACGCGCTGCGCACCGTCTTGAGCGATGAATCCCTGGACCAGGCCATGGTCGCCGAGATGCTCTCGCTGCCGAGCGAAGCCTACCTGACGGAAATCAGCGAGGTGGCGGATGTCGATGCGATCCACGCCGCGCGCGAATTTGCCCGCAAGCAACTGGCCGACCATCTGTTCGAAGGGTTGTGGCTGCGTTACCAGGCCAATCGCGAGCTGTCCAAGCAGACGCCGTATGTCGCGGCCGCCGAGCACTTCGCCCGTCGTGCCCTGCAGAACATCGCGTTGTCGTACCTGATGCTCAGCGGCAAGCCAGAAGTCCTGGCGGCGACGCTAGATCAGTTCGACACCAGCGACAACATGACCGAACGCCTCACCGCACTGGCAGTGCTGGTGAATTCGCCGTTCGAAGCGGAAAAAGCCCAGGCGCTGGCGGTGTTCGCGGAGAACTTCAAGGACAACCCATTGGTCATGGACCAGTGGTTCAGCGTACAGGCCGGCAGCACGTTGCCGGGCGGGCTGGCACGGGTCAAGGCGTTGATGGAGCACCCGGCGTTCAATTTCAAGAACCCGAACAAGGTGCGCGCGCTGATCGGCGCTTTTGCCGGGCAGAACCTGATCAACTTCCACGCGGCGGACGGTTCGGGTTATCGCTTCCTGGCGGACCTGGTTATCCAGCTGAACGGCTTCAACCCACAAATCGCTTCGCGCCAGCTGGCGCCACTGACGCGCTGGCGTAAATACGACAGCGCGCGCCAGGCGCTGATGAAGGCGGAGCTGGAGCGCATTCGTGGCTCGGGTGAGTTGTCGAGTGATGTGTTCGAGGTGGTCAGCAAGAGCCTTGCCTGAATCGCCTGAATAAAAAAACGGCCTGTATAGGCCGTTTTTTTTTGCTTCAAATTACCGGTGGTCGAGGTGTATCCGCGCCGATATCGACAGGAAAACGCTCGGCAATGATGCCGTGCGGCACGCCCAGCGGGATGGCGCTGGCGGTGTCCAGGCGGGTGACCTGTTCGGCCGACAGGTGCACGCTCAATGCGCCCAGGGTGGCGTCCAGTTGTGCGCGCGTGCGCGAGCCGAGGATCGGGATCAACGCCGTGGTCGAGCGTCGCGCCTTTTCGCGCAGCCAGGCGATGGCGACGTGGGTCGGGGTGGCGTCGAGTTCAGCGGCGACGGCCAGCAGGGTGTCGAGCACGGCGGTTTCGCGCGCGCTTTTTTCCGCGTGGACCAGAATCCCCATTTTGCTCGCGCGGGTGTCGCCTTGGCTTTCTCGGTACTTGCCGGTCAGGAAGCCGCCGCCCAACGGCGACCACAATGTGGCACCCAGGCCCAGCGCCTCGGCCATTGGCAGCAGCTCGCGGTCAGCGGTGCGCTCGACCAGGCTGTATTCCACCTGGATGCCGATGATCGGCGCAAAGTTGCGCACTTCAGCCAGCAGGTCGGCGCGCGCAATGCGCCAGGCCGGGAAGTTGGACAGGCCGGCATAGTGGATCTTGCCGGCGCGCACCAGGTCGTCGAAGCCGCGCAGGATCTCTTCCATGGGCGTGACGTTGTCGCTCATGTGCGCCCAGAGCAGGTCGATGTGGTCGGTGTTCAAGCGCTTGAGGCTTTCTTCGACCGCGCGCACCAGGTTCTTGCGGTTGTTGCCGAGCCTGATCGTGCCCTCATCGGACGGTTGGGTGCGCAGGGTGTACTTGGTGGCCACCACCAAGTTGTCGCGCTCGCTGGCGATGAATTCCCCCAGCAGCTTTTCGGCCTGGCCGAACTGGTAGCCGTTGGCGGTATCGAGGAAGTTGCCACCGGCTTCAAGGTAGCCATCGAAGATCGCCTTGGCTTCATCGCGCTCGGCGCCATGGCCCCAGCCCGTACCGAAATTACCGGTGCCAAGGGCCAGCTCAGATACCTGCAGACCGCTACGGCGGCCAAAGACTTTATTGCGCATACAAGGACTCCAGAGGCAGTGATGTGTCTTACATGTTTGGAAACATGTATTTAATATGATCGCGATAATTTATACGGTCAAGAGGCTTTTTACTGCTGACATTTACTGACAGGGGGCTCTGGTAAGCTGCGGCACTTTTGTTTGTTCGGTGGGATCAACGTGTCGCGCACTACTCGTCTACTGACCTTGTTGCAGGCCCTGCGGGGCAAGAAGCGCCCGGTAACTGCTGCTGTGCTGGCGGCGCAGTTGGAGGTGTCCGAGCGCACGCTGTATCGCGATATAGCCGAATTGACCGCGCTGGGCGCGCCGATTTTCGGCGAGGCGGGGGTCGGCTACGTGCTGCGCAGTGGGTTGTTCCTGCCACCGTTGATGCTCAACGCCGAGGAAACCGAGGCCATCGTGCTGGGCCTGCGGTATGTGGACCAGCGTGGCGACGATGTGCTCAGCCGCGCCGCCGCCAATGCCTTGGCGAAAATCGCCGACGTGCTCGACCCGGCCGCCCAGGAGGCGCTGCGCAACCCCACTTTACTGCCGGGGCCACCCGGGTTCGGTTACCCGGAGAACCGCGTGCCGCTGGATGTGTTTCGCGAGGCCATCAGGCACCAGGCCAAGCTGCAGATCGATTACGCCGATGCCAGCCAGACCCACAGCGAGCGCCTGATCTGGCCGCTGGCCCTGGGCTTTCTCAATGAGGTACGGGTGATCGTCGCCTGGTGTGAATTGCGTGGTGCCTATCGGACCTTTCGCACCGACCGCGTGGCCAGCGCTCGCGAGAGCGGCGGGCGCTATCCGGGGCGACGCAGTGACTGGCTGCGGGCCTGGCGCAAGCTGATGGAGCCGCATGAAAAAGGTCCGTTCACTCCTGACAAAAACTGACACAACCCTGGCTTAGCATGGCCCTACAACCACTCAAAAAGGAGCTTTGCCATGTCCATGCCTGAATTGGCCCCGGCCATCGCGGCCTATATCGCGGCGACCAATTCCCGCGACACCGCAGCCATCACCCAGTGTTTTGCCGACGACGCGAATGTCTTCGACGAAGGCCAGCACCAAGTCGGCAGCGCTGCCATTGCACGCTGGATGGAGGACACCGGGCGGCGCTACCAGCCACGGGTCGAAGTGCTCAAGGTGCAGCATCGCACCGGTAAAGTGCTGGTCAGCAATGTGGTCTCGGGCAATTTCCCCGGCAGCCCGCTGGAACTGCGCTACACCTTTCGCCTGAATGAGCAGGGCAAGATTTCGCGGCTGGATATCTCGCTGTAAGTCATACTGGCGGGCATGACTTTCGACTCGCCGCTGACTGCCTACCAACACGCCATCACCCAGCAGGGTTTCGTCGTCGACGCTGCCCAGCGCCGCGCGGTGGACGCCCTGCAAGCCTGCCATACGGCGTTGCATCAAGGCCGCGCGCCGATCCAGGGGATTTACCTGTGGGGGCCGGTGGGCCGTGGCAAGACCTGGTTGATGGACCAGTTCTACCAAACCTTGCAGGTGCCGGCGCGGCGTCAGCACTTTCATCATTTCATGGGCTGGGTGCACCAGCGCCTGTTCCAGCTCACCGGCACCCACGATCCGCTGCAGGCGCTGGCACGCGAACTGAGCCGGGACGTGCGGGTGTTGTGCTTCGACGAGTTGTTCGTCAATGACATCGGTGATGCCATCATCCTTGGCCGCCTGTTCCAGGTGATGTTCGAGGAGGGCGTGGTGATGGTCTGCACCTCCAACCAGCCGCCCGACCAGTTGTACGTCGACGGCTTCAACCGGGACCGATTCCTGCCGGGTATCGCGGCACTCAAGCAGTACCTGCAGGTGGTCGCGGTGGCGGGCGCCGAGGATCATCGCCTGCACCCAGGGGTTGGCCTGCAGCGCTACTGGGTGAATCAGCCCGATGCACTGGCCGGCGTATTCAACCAACTGGCCGCAGGGCAGGCGGTGCACAGCGGGCCAGTGTCTGTCGGCCACCGCAGCATCGCCACGGTGCAGTTCAGTGACCGTGTGCTCTGGTGTCGCTATGCCGACCTGTGCGAGCAACCCCTGGCGGCGATGGACTTCATGCTGCTCTGCGATCGCTTCAAAGTGATTTTGCTGGGCGAGGTGCCCAACTTGAGCGCACAGACGCGTCCGGGGCGCATTGCCCGTGGCACCGAAGATGGCGCCGAGCGCGTGGTCGCCGGTGATCGTGAGTTGCCGCAGTTGTCGGTGCACGATGACAGCGTGCGCCGCTTCATCGCCTTGGTCGACGAGTGTTACGACCGCAAGGTGCCGTTGTTCATTGAGGCCCGAGTGCCGCTGGAAAGCCTGTACACCGAAGGCTACCTGGCGTTTCCCTTCCGCCGTACCCTGAGCCGGTTGCAGGAAATGCAGCTGCAGCGCTTTGGCTAACGCCTGTACGAAAATCTCGCGCAACTGACGGATTGGGCTTTTTTAATCGCAGACTCTTCGCACTTTCAGGCGCAGATTTGTAGTTAATCTCCTTCATCTGGAGCCGACGCCACGCTTACAATCGTGACCTCCAAAGGGAGACGATTCCCTTGTAGTCGCGATCGAGGAAGGCAATGGAAACCCCGGATATCCTGGTGCTGCAAGCCAGCTACACCAACCCCGTGCACGCCGACGCCATTGGCCGTGTGCTCAACCATTACGCCGAAGACCCGATGGGCGGCGGCCATAGCCTGTCCGCCGACCTGTTGGAACAGCTGCCGGCTGAACTGGCCAAGCGTCCCCATGCGTTCAGTGTGCTGGCGTTTGTCGGCGGTGAGCCCGCGGGCCTGGTGAATTGCTTTGAAGGGTTTTCCACGTTCGCCTGCCGCCCGCTGGTCAACGTCCACGATGTGGCGGTGATGAGCGCGTTTCGTGGCCTGGGGCTGAGTCAGAAAATGCTGCAGAAGGTCGAGGAAATTGCCCGCCAGCGGGGCTGCTGCAAGATCACCCTGGAGGTGCTTGAGGGCAATGCGGTGGCTCAGTCGGCGTACCGCAAGTTTGGCTTTGATGATTCGAAGTTTGATCCGGCGTATGGCCGCATGTTGTTCTGGAGCAAGGCGCTGTAATAACCAACAGGCAAAAAAAAGGCGCCATTAAATGGCGCCAAGTTAGCCTTGGTCACAGGAGCGGAATGACAAAGGAGAGTGCGGTTGAATCAGCTGTTCGGTTGTTTCTCGTCGGTGGATTGTTCTGCCGTTACTTTCTTGAAGTCCTTGCCGTCGGCAGAGGCGGTTTGTTCGGTGGTGCCGTGGGTCTTTTGCTGCATGAAGGTGAAGTTGTTGTAAAACTCCTTCGAGCGCTCCGAGCCGCCTTCGGCAAAGGCGGCGGCGGAGGTCAGGGTCATCAGGCTGGCAAGCATCAGGGTGGAGAGTTTCATGGCAGTGTTCCCGTTAAGAGTGATCGGCATCCGGTCGCTCCTTGATCAGATTCATGGAGCGACTATGCAGCGATCTTATTAAGTGGGAGTTAACGTGACGCTGATGCAAAGTTAACGATTTCGTTAATGTTGGATTCCACGGTTAAAGCCGCCAGTCCAGCGCAAGGGTGACGGCGCGCGGGTCGCCCCAGTAAACGCCATTATAAAAGCCGACTCTTTCGTAATATTTTTTATCAAATACGTTGTTGATATTAAGCGACGCCGAAACATGGTCGTCGAATTGATAGCGCGACATCAGGTTGACCACGGTGTAGGCCTGTTGCGTGATTTTCGCCCGGGTGGTGATCAAGTTACCTCGGCCATCGCGCTCGCCCGTTGGCCGGTTGCTGAAATCATAAATCTCACTCTGCCAGTTCACACCGCCGCCCACCGTCAGCTTGCGCCACGCGCCCGGTAGCCGGTAGGCGCTGGACACCTTCAGCAGGTTCAAGGGCTGGCCGGTGTTGTTGCGCTTGTCCGTGCCGTTGACCGAGTGGGTATAGGTGTAGCCTGCCGTCAGGTTTCAATCGGGCATGACTTCGCCGGCGACCTCCAGCTCAAAGCCGTTGACCTTGTTGCCTTTGCCGCCCGACTTGTAGAACTCCTCGCCGGTGACCGGGTTCGGCGCGACGGAGTAGTCCCGCTCGGCGACGTTGTCCTGGGTGCTCCAGAAATAGGCCGCCGCCACGTTCAGGCGCTCTTGCAGCAGGCTGCCCTTGAGGCCGACCTCATAGTTGCTGCCCACCACCGGTTCCAGGTACTTCTTGTTGGCATCGCGCAGGCCTTGCGGCTTGAAGATATCGGTGTAGCTGGCGTACACGGTGTACACCGGCGTTACGTCGTAGAGCAGCCCGGCGTAGGGCGTCCACATATCATTGTGGGTCTGGGAGGTCTTGCCGGCTACGGTCAGCTGGTCATTGGCGTCGTACTCGGGCGTGGCGCTTTTCTGCTGCCAGCTGCCATAGCGACTGCCCAGTACTGCATGCAGGCGGTCGGTCAGGCTCAGGCGCGTGGCCAGGTAGCCGGCTTTCTGTTCCTTGCTGCCGTGTTCGCCCTTGAGGTCGGTGACGGTGTCGGGGAACTTGCCGATCCCGCCCATGTATTTCCAGTCATCAATCGTGTTGTAGCCGTCAGGCGTGGTACCCCTGCGCATGAAGGGCGAGGCATCGCGCTGCGCCGCCTCGCCATAGCCCATCATCAACGCGTGTTCGCGGCCGAGCAGCGCATAGCTGCCGGCCAGGTTGAGGTCGATCGCCTCCATCTTCGAGGTGCCGCGCATGTGGCTGGCCCACGCCTGCATCCCGCTGCGATCGTCGTTGGGGAAGCCCGCGCCACCGTAGTACACCTTGCCGTCCGTGTCGCTCTGGCGATGGGTGTAGGCGGCCTTCACGTGCCAGTCGCCGCCCAGGCGATGGTCGAGCGTGGCGAAGGCGGTCTTGTCGGTCAGCGGCCAGGAGCTCCAGTGCGCCGCCATGTTGGTCGAGCGCGGCAGCTTGGCCTTGCCGCCCTGGCTGTTCCAGTACGGCACGGTGCCCCATGAGGTGCCTTGGACTTCCTTGTCCTGGTAGTCGAAGCCTACGGCGAGCACGGTATCGTCCGACAGGTCGCCTTCGAGAATCCCGTAACCGACCGCGCGTTGCAGCGCGTAATGGTCACGGAATGATTGACTGTCGCGATAGGCCAGCACGCTACGCCCGCGCAGCTTGCCGTCGAATGCCAGCGGGCCGCCCACATCCACGTAGCTGTAGTAGTTGTCATGGCTGCCGCCGCTGATCCCGGTTTTCGCCTGCCAGTGGGCGGTAGGGCGTTTGCGCACCATATTGACGGTGGCGGAAGGGTCGCCGGCGCCGGTGGTCAAGCCTGTGGCGCCGCGCACCACTTCAATGTGGTCGTAGATGATGGTGTCGCCGTCGGTCTTCATGTAGCCGAACGTATTGAGCATCCCGTCGATCTGGAAATTGGTGATGCTATAGCCGCGGGAGGTATACGACACCCGGTCGGAGTCATTGTGCTGCACATTGACCCCGGTGGTCTGGCGCAGTACTTCGGTCAAGGTGTTGAGGTTGAAGTCATCCATCTGCTGGCGGGTGATCACCGAGATCGACTGCGGGGTTTCCTTGACGGAGAGGTTCAGGCGGGTGGCGGTGCTCATCGAGCCGGTGGTGTAGGCGCCGGTGTGCTCGGTGGTGGCGCCCAGGCCTTCAGCGGTGATGCTGGTGGCGCCCAGTTCGAGGGTCTTGTTTGGCTCGGGGTCGGTTTCAGCCCAGAGGTCCGGGCTCATAGCCACGCTGAACAGGCCGAGCGTGAAGGTCATGGAACGGGTAAAAGGCGCGATCATCGCGGCAGACTCCTTGTCGTCTTTGCGGCCACCCCGGAAAGGGAAGGCCTTGGCTCAAAGACGAAAGGAGGCGGTGAACTTTAGGCTTAAACGAGAATGATTGTTATCTTTCTGTTACAAGCCTGAGGATTCCTGCAGGACCACATCCGTAGGATTGACCTTTTTCGGCTTGATCAGGCTGAAGTCGATCAGCGGCTTTTGCGGGCGCAGGTACGGGTTGCCGATCATCAACGGGCGTGGCTTGAAGCTGTCGCTGACCAGGCTTTTGCTGCGGTCCAGTTCCTTGGCGCTCAGACCGGCCAGGTCGGCCCAGGTGTGGATCAACTGCGAGCTGCTGTAAGGGCGCTGCAAGTCGCCGGCGAAGCTCCAGTCGTGGCTTTCACGCCATTTTGGCGAGGCGTAGGCCATGAACGGAATGGTGTACATCGGCGCCGTCGGCTTGCCTTCGTTACGCCCCAGGGTGTCGTGGCCAGCCGAATCGAAGACATCTTCGCCGTGGTCCGACAGGTACAGCAAAAAGCCATTGGGATCGGTCTTGGCGTAGTCCTTGATCAGGCTCGACACCACGAAGTCGTTGTACAGCACCGCGTTGTCGTAGCTGTTGTAGGTCGGCAGTTGATCGTCGCTGATGCCGGCCGGTACGCCCTGGCGATCGGTGAATTTGTCGAACGTCGGCGGGTAGCGGTACTGGTAGCTCATGTGGGTGCCGAGCAAGTGCACCACGATGAACTTGCGTTCGGCCGGGTCGGCCAGCGCCTTGGAGAACGGCGCGAGCACGTCGCCGTCATATTGGCGGGCGTTCTGGTTGCGGTTGTTGTTCAGGTACACCTGCTCGTCGGCCTGTTCGGAAAAGGTCGTGAGCATGGTGTTGCGCTTGGTCATGGTCTGCTGGTTGGTGATCCAGTAAGTCTTGTAGCCGGCCTGTTTCATCACGCTGACGATCGACGGGGTCTTGAGGTACAGGTCCGGGTTTTCCTCGTCGGCAAATGTCAGCACCTGTTGCAGCGCCTCGATGGTGTAGGGGCGCGGGGTGATGACGTTGTTGAACACCGCCAGTTGATCGCGCAGCTTGTCCAGCTCCGGGGTGGTGTTGCGCGGGTAGCCGTAGAGGCTCATGCGCTGGCGGTTGGTGGACTCGCCGATCACCAGCACCAGGGTCGAGGGTTGGCCGGCCATGGTGTCCTTGAGGTTGGTCAGTGGCGGGATCTGGCTCGCGCTGTCGAGCATGCCCTGCATGTTGTCCAGTTGCTCGGTGTAGCGGCGGTAGGCCACGATCATCTGCCACGGCACGGCGGGTTCGATGCGCGATTCGAAGCGGTCGATGGCGTCGTCCAGGGTGTCGCTGCGGGCGATCTGCTTGACCAGCGGGTAACCGACGATGGCCACCAGGATCGCCGTCGCCGCGAGCAGCGCCTGGCCGCGCGGCAGGTACACCGGGCGCAGGCGGGTCCAGAGGAAAACCGCCACGGCGGTGTGGGCAATGAACGCCAGCACAATCCACCAGGCGAAATACTGGGTGGCGTACTCGCCGGCTTCAGAGATGTTCGACTCGAACATGATGAAGATGACGCTTTGGGAAAATTCCTGCTGGTAGATAAAGAAATAGCCCAGGCTGGCCATGGAGCAGGCCCACAGCACCACGCCTATGAGGGCAGCAAGCAAGCGAGTGCAGCGCGGGAAAATCAGCAGGGGGGCGAGCCAGATCGCGCTCATGAAGAAGGCTTGGCGAAAGCCGCTGAAGCCGGAGGTGCCGCTGAGTTGGATCAGCAGTTGGGTAATACCCGAGAAGTACCAGAAAAACACGAAAAGCCAGGCAAGGCCGGCCCAATCAAAGCCTTTCGCAGACTTAGTGCTGCGTTTGAACATAGCCATCCAGCGCTCCAACCCGATAATGCTGCAGTCGACGCGCAGGGCTGCGCGCAACAGAGGCCACCCTGGAATGGGGTGGCCGTTCGGGCGGGAGTATCGGGAGGGGCGTGTGAAAACTTTGTGAGATTTTTGTAGCGGTTATCTTACAAAGCGATGACCGGGCTTAGCAGAGCGCAGGCTGTGCGCCAGCAGGCTGATCCAGCTGAGCTTGAATGATGTGCGCACGCAGGCGCATGACTTCCTGCTGCAGCAGCTCGCGTTCGTCTTTCAACTGGCGCAGCTCGTCGCGACGGATAGAGACGTAGAGGGTCTGTGGAGGACGGGTCATCTGTGCAGTGCTCATTGCTTACCTCGCAAATAGCCGGTGTGTCGCGGTGTGCCAGAACGCTTGAGTCGAGGTTCTCGGCAGCAGTCGGGACAATTCTGAATTCTTTTTGCGGGCAATGGAACTTTTTTATTTTTGGCGGTCGTGTGACTTTTTGTGTCGTGATGCTGAAGTGATGGCAACTTTTTGTCATGAAACTACACGGATCCGCTCTGGACTAACCCTCATTAGCCTCATTGCGCTATAAACTATGTCACACATTTATTTAGCAGTTAGGAGCATCAGCACATGCAACTGGGGATTATCGGACTAGGCCGCATGGGCGGGAATATTGCACGGCGCCTGATGCTCAATGGGCATACCACCGTTGTTTACGACCGTAACGAAGCATTTGTCAAAGGGTTGAGCGAGGAGGGCGCCACCGGCGTTGCCGACTTGAAAGCCTTGGTCGCCGGGCTGCAGAAGCCGCGCGCGATCTGGGTGATGTTGCCGGCAGGCGACCCGACCGAAAACACCATCAATGAATTGAGCGAGCTGCTGGAAGACGGCGATGTGATCATCGACGGCGGCAACACCAACTACAAGGATGACGTGCGCCGTGCCAAGGCCTTGTCGGAAAAGGGCCTGCACTATGTCGACGTCGGCACCTCCGGTGGCGTCTGGGGCCTGGAACGTGGCTATTGCATGATGATCGGCGGCGACGCCGAGACCGTGCAGCGCCTCGACCCGATCTTCGCCAGCCTGGCGCCGGGCCTGGGCAACATCCCGCGGACCAAGGACCGTTCCGCCAGCGCCGACAGCCGCGCCGAGCACGGCTACATCCATGCCGGCCCTGCGGGTTCCGGGCATTTCGTCAAGATGATCCACAATGGCATCGAGTACGGGATGATGCAGGCGTTCGCCGAAGGTTTTGACATTCTCAAGACCAAGAACTCGGAAAACCTGCCGGAAGACCAGCGTTTCGACCTCAACGTCGCCGATATCGCCGAAGTCTGGCGCCGTGGCAGCGTGGTGTCGTCGTGGCTGCTGGACCTGACCGCCGATGCCCTGGCAACCGATCCGAAACTCGACGGCTACTCCGGCTCCGTGGCCGACAGTGGCGAAGGTCGCTGGACCATCGAAGCGGCCATGGAACAAGCGGTGCCGGTGCCGGTACTGTCCACCTCGCTGTTCGCCCGCTTTCGCTCGCGCCAGCAGAGCACGTACGGTGACAAGATGCTGTCTGCCATGCGCTTCGGCTTTGGTGGTCACGTGGAGACTTCCAAAAAATGACCGCCAACGGCAAAAAAACCAAGGCCGAACCCGCTCCACCCACCACCTTGTTTCTGTTTGGCGCCCATGGCGACCTGGTCAAGCGCCTGCTGATGCCGGCGCTGTACAACCTCAGTCGCGACGGGTTGCTGGGCGACGGCTTGCGCATCGTCGGCGTTGATCACAACGCCATCAGCGATGCCGACTTCGCCAAGAAGCTCGAGGATTTCATTCGCACCGAGGCCGCCAGCAAGGTCAAGGGCAATGGCGATAACGCCCTCGACCCACAACTGTGGGCGCAACTGGCCAAGGGCATCAGCTACGTCGAGGGGGATTTTCTCGACGACAGCACCTACGCCGACATCGGCAAGAAAATTGCCGACAGTGGCACCGGCAATGCGGTGTTCTACCTGGCCACCGCGCCGCGTTTCTTCAGTGACGTGGTGCAGCGCCTGGGCAGTGCCGGGCTGTTGACCGAAACTGAAGACAGCTTTCGCCGCGTCGTGATCGAAAAGCCCTTCGGCTCCGACCTCGCCACCGCCGAAGCGCTGAACGCCAGCCTGCTCAAGGTGATGAGCGAGAAGCAGATCTATCGCATCGACCATTACCTGGGCAAGGAGACGGTGCAGAACATCTTGATCAGCCGTTTCTCCAACGTGCTGTTCGAAGCGTTCTGGAACAACCATTACATCGACCACGTGCAGATCACCGCTGCCGAAACCGTCGGCGTCGAGACCCGCGGCAATTTCTTCGAAAAAACCGGGACCCTGCGCGACATGGTGCCCAATCACCTGTTCCAGCTGCTGGCAATGGTCGCCATGGAACCGCCGGCGGCGTTTGGCGCCGATGCGGTGCGCGGTGAGAAGGCCAAGGTGATCGGCGCGGTACGTCCCTGGTCGCTCGAGGAAGCCCGGGCCAACTCGGTGCGCGGCCAGTACACCGCCGGCGAGATCGGCGGCAAGTCGCTGCCCGGCTATCGCGAAGAGGCCAACGTTGCCCCTGACAGCAGCACCGAGACTTTCGTCGCCCTCAAGGTGATGATCGACAACTGGCGCTGGGTCGGCGTGCCGTTCTACCTGCGCACCGGCAAGCGCATGAGCGTGCGTGATACTGAAATCGTGATCTGCTTCAAGCCGGCGCCGTATGCGCAGTTCCGTGATACCGAGGTCGATGAGCTCAAGCCCACCTACCTGAAGATCCAGATCCAGCCCAATGAGGGCATGTGGTTCGACCTGTTGGCGAAAAAGCCTGGGCCGGCCCTGGACATGGCTAACATCCAGCTGGGTTTTGCCTACAAGGACTTCTTCGAGATGCAACCGTCGACAGGCTACGAAACCCTGATCTACGACTGCATGACCGGTGACCAGACCTTGTTCCAGCGTGCCGACAACATCGAGAACGGCTGGCGTGCGGTGCAGCCTTTCCTCGATGCCTGGAAGGAAGATGACGGGATCCAGACCTACAAGGCAGGCGAAGACGGCCCGGCAGCCGCCGATGCGTTGCTGGCCCGTGATGGCCACGCCTGGCACAGCCTCGGATGAGTGATGCCGCGATTCATCCCATCCGTTTTATCCTCAGTGACGTCGACGGCACTTTGCTGCACCCCGACCACAGCCTGAGCCAGCGCACCGCCGATGCGGTGCGCGCGTTGCGGGACGCCGGCGTTCATTTCAGCCTGGCCAGCGGGCGACCGCCCAAGGCCATGCTGCAACTGATCGAGACCTTTGGCATCGATGTGCCGGTGGCGGGCTTCAATGGCGGTACGCTGATCAACCCGGATGGCAGCATCCTGGTGGCCCACCATCTGCCGGCGGAGGCGGCGCTGGTGACCCTGGCGCTGTTTTCGAGCGAGCCGGACGTGGAAGTCTGGGTGTTCGCCGACGGCGACTGGCTGCGCCGTGACTCGCCAGGGCCGATGGAGCAGCGCGAAGCTGACGGCCTGGGCTATGGACCCGTGGTGGTGGAGAGTTTTGAGCCGTACCTGGACCGGGTCGACAAGATTGTCGCTGCCAGTCACAACACGCAGTTGCTGGTTGAGCTGGAAGCGCAGTTGCAGCCCAAGGTGCAAGGGCTGGCCCATGTGTCACGGTCGCAGCCGGTGTACCTCGACGTGACGGCCATGCTGGCCAACAAGGGCGAGGCGCTCAAGACCCTGGCCGCGCACCTGGGCGTGCCCCTGGAGCAGACGGCGGCCATCGGCGATGGCGGCAATGATCCGGCCATGTTTCAAGTGGCCGGGTTGTCGATTGCCATGGGCCAGGCAGAAGAAGCCGTCAAGCGCCAAGCCAGCGTGGTCACTGGCAGCAATATTGACGACGGCGCGGCCGAAGCTATTGAACGGTTTATTCTGGCCGCGCAATAAAGGCTGAACTTGCGCTCATGAAGGGTGTGTCACACCGTTAATGAGCGCAAGTTACTCTCGACTTACTTCGGCATCGCCCAGGATTGCAACTGGTGACCGTCTTTATCGAGTTCGGCGCGAGCCTGTAACAACAGGTTTTCCAATTGCGCCGGGTCGGTATATGCACTCGACGACAATTGTTTGCTGCCAATACGGGTGTTGGTGCGGTCGATGACGCTCAGGCTGAGGGCGCCGTTGCCATCGTGCCAGGCCACGCACTGAAAGGGCTGGAAAGCACGGTCTGCGATCAAAAGAGCTTCGTTGATGCGGAGCGGGGCGTTCATGTGGGTCTTCTCTCTCATTGCCCATTCAAGTGAATGCCGTTGGTTGGGCGAGCCAAACGGCGGGTTACTTGTACTGATGCACGATGACGGGGTACGGGTCACATGCTAGAGCAAGATTTTTTAACTTTCCCTGATTAACGTCATGTAAGCGGCTGTTTTGAAAGCTGAATGAAAGTTTCCACGGCGCGCAACTTTTTGCCGGCAGAGACCGGTAAGTGGCTTTTTGCCCAGACTTATAGCAAAACGGTCCAAGCGCTGCGTCAAGACCTTGCTAGTGTTAGCCCCAAGCGTCACAAACCGTTGTTTTAAAATAACTTTAACAATTTTGACGCCAAGGAATAGTCATGATTGTTACACCCGTGCAGCGCCGTTTGCTTGTGGTCGACCCGTGTGACGATTGTCACGGGCTACTGCCCGGCTTGCGCACGGCCGGATGGGAGGTCGACAGCTGTGCCTTGGAGTCCGTCGGCGATCGGTCCTGCGACGTCGGCCTGTTGCGTTTACAGCCCTATCACCTGGAGCGCCCCGAGGCGGTCAAGGAGCTGATCGGCCGCAGCGGCACCGAGTGGATTGCGGTGCTCAGCCAGGACGTATTGCGCCTGCAGAATGTCGGAGACTTTGTCTGCGAATGGTTTTTTGACTTCCATACCTTGCCCTTCGATGTCGCCCGCGTACAGGTGACCCTGGGCCGCGCCTTCGGCATGGCGCGCCTGCGTGGCAAAGGCCACACCCAGGTGGATGAGCCGGAGCACGAACTGCTGGGCGACAGTCGACCGATCCGCGAGTTGCGCAAATTGCTCTCCAAGCTGGCGCCGACCGAATCTCCCGTGCTGATCCGTGGGGACAGCGGCACCGGCAAGGAGCTGGTGGCCAAGACCCTGCACCGTCAATCGCAGCGCCACGCCAAGCCATTTGTCGCGATCAATTGCGGGGCGATCCCGGAGCACCTGATCCAATCGGAATTGTTCGGCCATGAGAAGGGCGCGTTCACCGGCGCCCACCAACGCAAGGTCGGGCGTATCGAGGCGGCCAACGGTGGCACCTTGTTCCTCGATGAAATCGGCGACCTGCCGATGGAACTGCAAGCCAATTTGCTGCGTTTCCTGCAGGAAAAACAGATCGAGCGAGTCGGTGGCAGCCAGCCGATTGCGGTGGATGTGCGGGTGCTGGCCGCCACGCACGTCGATCTTGAGGCCGCGGTCGAGAAGGGCACCTTCCGCGAAGATTTGTATTACCGGCTGAATGTGTTGCAAGTGGTCACTGCGCCGCTGCGTGAGCGGCATGGCGATGTGGCGATGCTGGCCAATCATTTTTCACGCTTCTACAGCCAGGAAACCGGACGGCGACCGCGCAGCTTCAGTGAAGACGCGCTGGTAGCGATGGGGCAGCACCCTTGGCCGGGCAATGTCCGCGAGCTGGCCAACCGCGTGCGTCGTGGCCTGGTGCTGGCTGAAGGGCGGCAGATCGAGGCCGTTGATCTGGGATTGCAGGGTGAACAGGCAATTTCGTTGCCGATGGCTACACTGGAAGACTATAAGCACCGCGCCGAGCGTCAGGCGCTGTGCGATGTGCTCAACCGGCACAGCGACAACCTGAGTGTCGCGGCCCGCGTGCTGGGGGTTTCCCGGCCCACGTTCTACCGGTTGCTGCACAAACACCAGATCCGCTAGGGCGGGTAAACCGAAAAGCCCCGCAACGACCCTTATCGTGGCGGGGCTTTTCCTTGTGGGTTTTCCATCCCTTGCCGGCGATGGTTTGCTTAGAAGTAGTACGGGAATTTCAGGCTGAAGGTAAAGTCCGGCGCATCGTCTGTCATGCCGATCGACAGGTTCGGCACGATCGTCAGGTTGTCCGAGGCTGCAATCGTCATGCCCACGTTGAAGTACCCGGCGTTGGCGTCGCTGGAGACCACCGATTGCCAGTCCTGGCCGCTCTGCTTGACCTTGCTCTTGCGTTGCACCAGATCGGAGACGGAGAACGACATACTCATCTTCTCGTTGAGGGCGAAGGCGACACCCACGCCGAGTTGGAAGCTGTCACCCAGGCTGATCTTGCCGGGGATTTTCTGGTTGACGTTGGGGCTGATATCGCTGAACGAGTCCTCGAAGTTGTGGGTATAGGACAACGAACCGAACAGCACGGCCGGGTCGAAGGTCTTGACCAGGGAGATGCCCGGCGTCACCGACCACACCCCGTTGCCCGTCGGCAGGCTTTCCGGTACGGCGAGGTTGTCGTTGCCCGGTTGTTCGATCAGCTTGATGCCATACGGATCTTGCCCGGTCGGCGCCTTGACGCGCACCGACACCACCGCATCCGGCAGGCTGGCGCTTTCGTCGAGGAATTTGTAGGCAATGCCGAAGTTGACGTCGCCAATGGTCGGGTCGCGGGTCACTGTCCCTTCCGAGGTGGCATTCGAGTTGCCGCCGGCGCCGCCGGACTGGTAGGTCGACTCGCGGTACACCACCGGCACGTTCAGGTCGAATTGCCAGCGATTGTCCAGGTTGTAGCGCCCGGTGAGGTCCAGGGTCCAACTGTCGGACTTGATCCGGTCGAGGTTGATGTTGCCGAGGAAAATCGAATCCAGCGCCAGGAAGCCGTTGAGGGACAACTGGCGGGCGTCGTAGCGGGCATAGGTGATGCCGGTTTCGAAGCTGAACTTGCCGTTGCCGAAGAAGCCACTGGCCTCGTTGTACAGGTTGCTCACGCTCTGGGCGGGGGCCGAGTCGTCCTTGAGGCTTTGCCCATAGGAACTGCCGCCGCCGCCGGCACCGCCCGATGCCGCCGCGGCACCGACGCCGGGCGCACCGGCCACGGAGGTACTTTTACTGAAGTCGGCGGGCGACTTGGCCAGGCGCTTGGGCGCAGGCGTCGCGGGCTGGTCTTCTACCTGTCGCACCCTTTGTTCCAATACCGCCAATGCCTTTTGTTGCACTTCGTAGCGTTGCTTGAGCTCCAGCAGTTCCTGTTTCAGCGATTCAATATCGGCGTCCGGCGCTGCATACAGCATCGTTGCAGGCAGGAGCGTACTCAAACAAACCACGGCACGTAACGATAAAGATCGATGCATGAAGTAAGCCGTCCCTTTCTAATGCGTAAGTGTCGTGGCTCAGCGTAGTTCAATAACCGGCAGGGCGTAGGCCTTTGAGTTGATCCAGATTGAGGTTTTGCGTGATGTTGTTCAGGCCGTTGTTGCCCAGCACCACGTTGAGCTGGGTCAGGTTGTTCACGAAGTTGCTGTTGCCTTGGATGATCGTGCCTTGCAGCACGTTGCCGCCGCCAATTTGCTGCACGACATTGCCTTGGTTGTTATTGGCCTGGAGGGCCATTTGCAACCCGCCATTCTTGGCGGTGACTGTGACCTGGCCCGCTGCGGTGCCGCCGGTAATCGGCTGGCCGGCCATCAAGGCCTGGCCGGACTGGACGAAGTTGGCGGGCGCCAAGCCGTTCTTGCTGACGTTGATATCGACGCCGTTGGTGGCCGTGTTGCCGTCACCGGCGGCACGTACGCTCTGCACAACACCTTGGCCGGTGCCCAGGCCGGCGCCACCGACGACCGTGCCGGTGCCGTTGGGCTGCTGGATCACGCCGTTGCCATCGTTGCCGGTGATCTGCACATAGAACTGCGGGGTGATGGTGGAAGCGTTGACTTGCATGTTGGCGGTGCCGGTGACGGTGGCACCGGCGGCGTTGGTCCAGGTACTGCTCATGACGATGCCAAAGCTCACGATTCGCCCGGGCATCACGTAGCGGCCGCGCAGGTCGGCCATTTCTGAATCCTTGAGCTCGATCGGCTTGAACGCCGACGAAGCATAAACAGGTGCTGAGGCTGTCAGGCACATGACCGTCAGCCAACCGAGAGTGTTCATCGTCTGCTCCTGGAGCGTCCTGCTCCTTATTGCGCTTCTAGAAGAAGTCGCTCTGGATAAAACCGAAGTCCATCAGTTCGCTGTCGCGTACCGGGCTGAATTCGTTCAGCTGGTTCTTGGCGGTCAGTGGCGTGGGCGGGTCGAGCAGGGCATTGGCCTTGTCGTAGCCTTCACCCAGCACGGCGAATACGATGCCGTTCCAGCCTTTGACGAAATCGTCCGTGGCGTAGCGCTTGTGGCCCAGTACGGGATCGCCGATGTACACCCAGTCCTTATCGGCGCGCTGCATGACCACGAAATGCTTGTAGCCGCGAATATCCAGCAGTACGACCACAGGCACTTTCACGGTGAGCAGCACTTGCGCAGTGATCCGGTAGCCCTTGGCACGCATGTTGATGCTTTCCAGGTAGCGCTTCATGTCGAGCATGGAAAAGCCCTGGGTACGCACCAGGTCCTGGTCGGCGTTGACCAGCATGCCCTTGATCACGTGCTCTTCATCCACGTCCATCCAGTACGCTTGGCGCAGGATGGTGGCCAGTGCGGCGGCGCCACAACTGAAATCGGTTTTCTGTTCCACCAGGTTGGCGAACTTGCGCTCGCGGATGCTCTCGACCTTTTTGTAGATCAACCCACCACCGGGCATGACCACGGCCATTTGCCCCGCCCAGGTCGGGCCGGTGAGTGCTAGCAGCAGGAAGAGGGCAACGAGGCGCATGATCGTATGACCTGTTGGACACTGGAATAAAAAAGGGCCTTGTTGCCAAGGCCCTATCAGGATCAGAAGCGAGTGATTGCTACGTTGTTCTGACCTTGGTTGTTGCTACCCGACAGAACGTTGGAGTTCGACACCCCGGAGCTGTAGTTCATCGAGTTGTTCACGCTGGCGTTGTTGACCACTGGTTTGGCGCTCCAGCCATGGCCACTGCTCAGGTTGAGGGTCAGGTTGCCCGACACATCCTGCACGCCGACTGCGGATGCAGCACCGCCGTCGCCATTACCCGAGGCGATTGCAACGCTGTTGCTGGCCTGGTTGGAAGTGCCCGATGCGGCGTTCAGCTGGATGACGCCCGAAGAGTTGTTGCCGCTGTCGTTGAGCGACGCGTTGTTTTTGGTGCCGCTGTTGAGCACGAAGTTGCCGGTGTTCGATTGTGCGGTACCGGTGCTGGCGAACACGAAGTCGGCATCGCCGGAAACGATGGCCACGTGGTTTTTGCCTTGGTTGTTGTCACCGCTCAGCACGTTGCCGTTCGCTACGCCACTGATGTGGTTGTAGGAGTCATTGGCCGAAGCGTTGTTTTTGGTTTTGTCGTTGATCACCACGTTGGAGTGGTTGCTTTGACCATCTGTAGTCGTCGCGGCAGCCGTGGTAGGGGCTGGTTGTGGACCGCCGCCACCACCATGGGGAGGTTGACCCGCTTGAGCAGCAACAGCCATGAGCGCAGCGAGAGCGAAAGCCAGTGGTTTGAGAGCCATTGTAGTTTTCATGGTGTATCTCCTTGCTTCTAATTAGTTGGTTAAGTGTTGGTACGGTCTAGCTATCGACCCAGCTCCATCAGTTGAGTCGTAAGTTCAGGGTGTTAGCCACTCGGTTCCCCACCCCGGCGCTCTGGTTGACCTGTACCACTCCACGGCTGCCGGTGAAGGCCTGGTCGCTGGTAACGACCTGGCGGCTGCCAGTGGTAGGGGTCAATCCTGAGTCTGTTGCAAGCGCAACGTTCTGTTGCGACATGACACTGTCGTCGATGCTTTGCGGACCTGCGTTGATGCTGATCCGCACGGCATTGATCATCTGGTTCTGGGCCCCGGCCGACTGATTGATGCTCAGTACACCGTTGCCGTTGCTGAAAGAGGTGCCCTTGATCGCCGCGTTGGCGTTGAGGGAGCGATCGGCGGGAACGCCGCTGATGCTTTGCGTGACGTTGATGTTCGCCTGGGCGTTGTGGCCTGTAGCGATGGCGACGTTGTTGCTCAATTGCTGCTGGTCACCGGCGGCCTGGTTAAGCATGACCACGCCGTTGTATTGCTTGCCCGAGTTATCCAGGGTGGCGTTGTTGTCGCTGTCGGCCATTGCCGCACTGCAACCCAGCACCGCGAGAAGCATCCATGAACGGTTCATTTCATCGCTCCTCCGACCATGCCGCTGATACCGTTCAGCGGTTCGAGGCCACGTGAGACCGCGCTGTTGATCGTGCCCGAGATGCCGCCACCACTGTGGCCGGGCGCACTGCCTGCACCCAGGCCGATACCGCCGCCGATATTGTTCAATCCGGTGATATCGCCGTTGGGCATGATGCTGCGGGTGATACTGGCGCCGGTGGTGATGCCCGCAAAGTCGTTGTCGCTGAGGACGACGCTGGTCACCGTGGCGATCTGTGCGGACGGATTGGCATTGGCGGTGGTGGGGTAGGGGTCGACGCCGCGAGTGCGGCCGATTGCGTAAGGATTCACATGGCGATCAATCACAATCACACCGTTACCGTCGGCCAGCGCTGGAAGGCTGACGCTGGTTGCCAGCACGCAGCTGACCAGGAGGAGGCTCAATGAACCTTGAGTGTGAGTGACCACGGCACTATTCCTTATTCTTCGCGCTGACCCTAAACAGCGCTGTAAGGGATAGAGCAGAAGGCGTGCCGCTTTTTATTTACCTTTGTTATTCAGGGGGTTGGGATTAGTTAGCGGCAAAGTGATGTCACGGTTGTTTCATCCATGAAACAGGCCCTTGCACACGCGCACTGAACGCACCCCTGCGCAAACGCTTCACCTGGCTGTATCAGCGGCGTAACACCTTGCCGGGTAAACGCAGGACGCCGCCCAGCACGGGCGGTCCAGCGCGTCCAGGTGTAAAAAAAATGGACACTGCGCGCGCAGCGAGGCCCTCACCGGCGCGGGCCGGCTCAGCCTTTCGGGGCTTTACGCGGGATGGAATTGAGTACGGGATTGCCGTCCTGGTTCTGGGTCAGGTAGACCGGCAAAACCTTGGGCAGGGAGGGGATGAGGTTGTTGACCTCATTGATGTTGTAGATGCCGCCGATGCGGATCGCGCCGGTGTTGGCGTCGGCCAGCATCACCGGTTTATTCAGGTAGCGATTGATCAGCGGCAACGCGTCGGCCAGGGCCAGGTTGTCGAGGATCAGCTTGCCCTGGCGCCAGGCCAGTGCGGTGTCATTCGGGCTGATCGGGCGTATGCGCGGCGTGGCATCGCCCAGTTGATAGCTGGCCTGCATGCCGGGGGTGAGGGGCACGCTGCCGTGCACCTGGTCGCTGGCAATCTGCACCGAGCCTTCGAGCAGCATCACTCGCACCTGATCCTCATACGTCCAGACATTGAACTGGGTGCCGGTGACCCGCACCTGGCCTTGGCCGGCGCGCACGATAAACGGGTGAGTGCTGTCATGGCTGACCTTGAAGAACGCCTCGCCCTTTTTCAGCGTGACCCGGCGCTGGTCCTTGTAGTTGCTGTAGACCAACTCGGTGCCAAGGTTGAGTTCCACCTGGCTGCCATCGCCGAGCGTGACCTGCCGCAGGCCCTGCTGGGTGGCCTCGAAGCGTTCGTAGGAGCTGGGCAGCCAGCCCGCTTCCCAGCCGGTAAAGGCCGCGAGTGGCAGGGCGGCCAGGCAGATCGCCGCCGCTACCGCGTAGGTGCGCAGGCGGCGGCGCGGTTTGAACGGCATCACCACTGACGTCGGTTCATGGCGGGGCAGGTGGTCGGCGACGTCCCAGATTTCCAGCATCGCCGCGTATTCAAAGGCGTGCAGCGGGTGGGAATCATGCCACTGGGTAAAAGCCTGACGTTCAGCCGGCGTGCAATCACTCGCGTGCAGGCGCATGCACCAATGCGCGGCGGCGTCGGTGATGGCGTCATATTCGGCTTCTGAAAGGGACTTTTCGCTCATTAACTCATCCTGATTTCGCACATTCTAACCTCCCGAGGCGGACGGCGAGAACAGCCATCATGGCGATTGCACATCAATTGGAACTTATTCTCGTTTGAAAACATCAGAAAACCGAGGACACGAGTCCGTCATTCCCACAATGGAGTACGAACATGCTGAAGAAAACCTTAGTCGCCCTGTGTGCAACCACTGCTTTGCTCAGCGCGGGCGCCGCCCTGGCCGATAAGCCGGGCGCAGGCTGGATCACCATCGAGAAGGCTATCGAGGTGGCCAAGACCAAGGCCGGCTACGTCGAGGTCTACGCGGCGGAAGCCGATGACAACGGCTATTGGGAAGTCAAAGGGCGCAAGTCCGACGGCACCGTGTATGAAGCCCGCATCGACGGCGCTTCCGGCAACATCCTGCGCGACCAGAAAGACTGATACACCCGCCGGGAGCCTGTTCAGGCTCCCGTCTCCAGCCTGCGCCCCAGGTCACTGATGATGCAGGTCACCGAGTCGGCATTGGCCAGGATCGTGTCGATCCGCTTGTCGGCATCGCTCATGAAAATATCCCGGGCCTGCGCAAGGCTGCGCGCACCGGTGGCGCTCAGCACTTTATCCTTGAGAATCCGGGTGCCATTGTGGCTGCCGAAATCCTCCCATTCCTGGCTGAACTCATCCCACACCTTGAACAGGATGCTGGCCGGTGTAGAGATCGAGAAGGCGGTCTGGCGCAGGTCGTCGAGTTCGGTCTTCATCTGCCAGGCACCGCTGGCCTTGACGTTGATCAGGTCCGGGAACGGTCGCATGCTGTCCAGGTAAGCCAAGTCTTCGGTCAGGGACTTGAGGTGGGATATCTCGTGGATCAACACGGTTGCCCGCGCGTGGGCGGAAATGTCGAACGGTGTGTTCAAGCGGTTCTGATAGACGTCCATGTGCGGGTCGAAAAAGCGGTCCAGCAAGTAAATCTTGTGGTCGTGGTCTTCGGGTACGACAAAGGCAAACGTGGTTTGCGGATTGTAGCGATGGGTGCCGCTGACAAAGCGTGTCGAGTGGGCGCCGATCAGCGTGGGATTGGTCAACTCATCAAGCACCTCATCGACGCGCCGCTCTACCCTTTGCACCTGGGCGGGCGTCATCGTGACCACGCCGAACAACTCACCAAAGAATTGCCCGAGCCGGCTGTTGGGGTCGCGCAGCGGCTTGAAGTGCAGGAGGTTGCGCTTGCAGTTGACCGCATAGTACGTCGCGACGTTGAGCGCCTCGTCAATGCACTGCGCCTTCCAACTGGATAACGCCTCGATTTCCTGCAGGCCCACCGCTTCGATATTGATCGCGTCGCGTTCGGCCGCCAGTGTGTAGAGCTTGCCGGTAAAGCGACTCAGGACTTTGCCGTAGCGCGGGTGGCGCCGATTGAAATCCAGCGTCCAGACGCCCTGGGCATCGCATTGCACATAGGGGCCGTGCAGGTCGCCTATGCTCAGGCGCCAGTGGTCTCCTGCTGGTTTCACCGGGTACACCTTGCCTGCCAATGGCACGAAATGATGTTCGCCGCTTGCATCCCGGTAGGGAAGGGTCAGCGCACGAAGCTCCAGTTCGCCCAGGGCAAAATCGTGGGTTTCAAACGCCTGCAGTTGCGTACGCAAGGGCCCGGTGAGGTCCAGGTCCGCCAGCGTCAGTTCGCCCGACGACGGCCTGACCTGGCTATGAGTAGCCGGGGGCTGGGGCAGCAGCCTATCCACCTCCTTGCGCAGTGACGCCAGTTGCGCCACGCCACACACAAAGGCCCTGAGCGCGTGTTGCCAGCGGTGTTGCTGCAAGTCCTCGGCGGAGATTTTGAATTGCTGGTAGCTGCGCCATACCACCAGCGGGTAGGCCAGCTTTCCGGCCATGAACTGCAAGCCCTTGGGGATGCCCTCGGTGAACAGGCTGGTGATGGCGTCCCATTGTGCCTCGCACGCGGGGGAAAACTGCGTGTCGAGCATCTGCTGCAGCATCTGGAGGTTGTCCTGATACAGCCGGCCCAGCACATTGCCGTCGATGGACGCGGCACCGAGGCGGATTTCCGAGAACCCACGGCCCCAACGCTCGCCGAGCAAATTGCGGTAGGTGGCCTGATGGGGCTCCTTCATCTGGCCGACGACCCAGTCCTGCAGGGTGCCGGGGCTGGTGATCGCGTTGACCAGGGCGGCTTCATGCGCGTATTCCTTCAGCAGGTGCTTGGGGCTGTAGGGCGCGTACAGGATCAGGGGCCCGGCAGTTCCGGTTTTCGCACCGATCAGGTAGCAGCCCAGGGCTTTGACCGGTGCTGCGCCCGGGGTGGCGACCAGCTCGAGCGGGCGAATGGTTGCATTGACGCCCGCCACCGCGTCGCGTGCCACGGCATCCGGCATATCAAAGATTTGCTGGATGTAGCTCCAGGCTGATGCGGACAATCGCTCCTCGAGGGTTTGTTCATGGGCGTATTGCAGCAACTGCCAGGGCAACTGCCGACAGAACAGTTGGCGCCGCTGGCGGCTGTCCTCGGTGTCACTTGCGAGGAGCGTCGTGAGTTTCTTCTGATAAAGGTTTTTCAACCCCACTTGCCGAACCAGTTGCACCACGGCGTTGCCGTCTAGTTCCGCCGGTAATGGCGTGGCGGTCCGCGAACGCGGGCGGATATCGTCACCGTTCAGCTGGGGCAAGTGCCGCAGCGCGAAGTCCACGAGGGTCTGGACATTGCCCGTAAGGTCGATACGACCGGGGATCAAGATGCCTTCCGGGTTGATCACCTGCCCCGGAAAGCGCTTGCTGAGCAGGTCCGAGAGGAGGGGCATGACCTCATTGCGCAAGGGCGTGATGCCATGCAGGTAGTCGCGTTCGTCCGGTGCGCTGACGCGATACTGTTCCAACAGCTCGGCCTGCAGGATCTGCTCACGGGGTGCTGCCATGCCCAACCACACCGGCAATGCCTGCTGATAGGTGATGGCCTTCGCGATCGCGATGGCGCGCGGCAGGTTGGTCGGCGGTGGTCGTCGAATCAGGTTGTCCATGCAGTCCTGAAAGCGCTCTGCGCTCAATCGCATCGAGAACAGATGGTCAATCTCGTCACGCATGAAGTCGCTGTAGGTCTGTTGCCGGTTGTGCAGCAGGTGATCGTCGATGCGTCGCAGCGGACCGAGCTGGCAGACCCGATGGGGTATGTACTGCGAGACCGGCAGGTTTTCCACCAGGGGCAGACGCTTGAGGGGATCGCGCAGGCGTCGCACCAGTGCGTCGCACAACGCCTTGATTGACCCGAATGACTCGTAGCCACTGCGCGGGGTCCATAGCAGCGCCACGCCGGAGTTGAACGGATCGATGCCGCCGCGCTCGGTCAAGACAAAACAATTGGCCAAGGCATGCGGCGTGTTGTCCGTGCCGAATCTCAAGGTCAGGCCGTACGCATCCGGTATGAACCCGTTCAGGCCATGGCGGGTCAGCCGGCTCATGCCGTCGGCGTTGAGCACGCTGTCCAGCAGCACCACGCTCTCGGCGGACAGGCTCTTGTGCAGCCAGCGCAATTGCGCCTCGCCCCGCAGCCCCTGCAACATCGCCTGGCTGAGGTGGGCCTGGTTTTGCTCCAGGAGCAGGTTGGGCAGGGTGCGCAGGTCGTTTTCGGCAAGCGTGCGCAGAACCTCGTCGATAATCGCATTGAAGGTAACCAGGCCCAGGTTGTGCAACTGGTAGGCGGTGCCGGCGGTGTACGGTCCGTAGAACCAGGTCAGCGACGATTCACTCAGCGCAGTGGCTTGCCGGGCCAGGCGGGCGATCAAGTGCTGCACCATGCTGGACGACGTCAGGGGCAGGCGTTCTTCGCGCTCCAGGGCAGGGGTGGGATAGGTATTGATAAAGACGGCGTCGGGCTGCAGCTCCAGGTGTCTGCTGTCTAATTCGTCTGCCAGCGCGTGGGCTGCCAGGCTGCGCAAGGTGGGATGGTGCTTGCGCTCCTCGGCCATGGCGACCTCGATGGCCTGCAGGCGCTGCAGGTGCCGCTTGGCTTTTTCCGCCAGCACTGTAGTCGGGCGGCCGTTGCCGCTGGTGACGGGATGCACGCTCCAGCGCCCGTCGGTTTCCTCGGCCAGCAACCGACTGTCGAGCATGGCACGCACATCCAGGGCACTGTCGAGCAACGCCGCCAGGTCGACGTCGCCGCCACTGCGCCGATACAGCCCCAGCGCATAGTCGAGGTTGTCGAGCTGCTTGCTGACAATGTCCTCGAGTGTCTCCTGAAACACATCGCCGACCACGGGCTTGCCGGTCACCTGGACCTCATCCATGCCAATAAACACGCTGCGCTCCTCCACGGAGAGGAAATTGAGCAGCTCATCCTCGTGCCCGGCGGCCTTGAGCATGGCCAATAGCGCGTCGTTGAGGTCTTGCAGGTTCGCGAGCACTTGCAAGCCGCGTGTCTGGGTATAGAGATACGCGTGGGTGTTGCTGATCATCAGCGTGCTGGCGAGGTCGACGTAATGTTGAAAAGGCGCATGCACGCGCACCTTCTCGATATTCAGCTGCGGATCGAAAGCGCTGCGTGCGGCCTGGTCCGGTAGGAACAGCGCGCGCAGTTTCTGGCTTTCCTCGGTGGACACGATCCATGCCTGGTGCTTGAGCAGCAGGTCGGCGCGAAACTTGTCACTGATCACCCGGGCGAAAAACTGCAGGCGTGACTGCGTGCCGTCGAAGTCTTCATGCCAGTAGGTCTGCAGCAGGCTGCTCAATAACGTTGAGAGGATCGCGCTGGTCTGTTCGATCACGTTGTCCCAGCGCTGTTGGTCCTCGGCCAGTTGCTGTGGAGTGAAGGCGCTGGTGTCATGCGCGAGATTGCAATACGTGTGCGTCTGGCCTGCCGGCCAGGCCTGCTGCACATAAAAACGCAACAGCGTGTCGCGCAATGGCTCAGAGGCGACCCAGTGCCCGCCCACGACGGTGAAGGAGTTCACGCGGGTGTCGGCCTGGTTCAGACCACGGAAATGAGGGTGGGCCATGATCCCGAGCAAGGTGTCGAGCATCGCGCGCAGGCTGGGGAGTTGGCGCAATTGGCTGAGCATTGCCGCGACATTTTGTTGTTGGCTGGCGCGGATCGCATCCTCTTGATCCTGCATCACCGCCCCCTGGATGATGGCCGTGGTCACCGCCAGGCGCGCACTGGCCGGCAGCGCGTCACGGGTGTCGATGGACACAAATTGCAGTAACTCACTGCGCTGGCTGGGGTGTGTCAGGCGCTCTTCGAGCGTACTGATCAGGGTGGTGCGGTGGTCGAACAGCTCGAGTCCGCCGTAAGGCGTGTAGAGCACGGCCTTGCCGTCGTCGGGCGTCGGGCTCATCAGGAACGCGCCCGCCAGCACGATGGCGGGTTGGCCGCTGAGGTTGACCAGCAACCTGTCGACCTGCATGGGAAAGCCATGCACCGTGGCGTCCTGGCGTGCCGCGTGGGTGGCGTAATACAGCGTGTGCAGCCACTCGAGGTCCCTGACCGTGAACCCCAGCGCACGCTCTCGTGGCGTAGGTTCCTTGCGGCGGGTCGGGCGAAGGAACTCATCGAAAAAGTACGGTGGGGTAACGCGCGCCATGGTGCATTCTCCGTTGTTGCAGCGGATAGGAGGCCCAAAGTAGGGGCTGGCACGGTGGGCAGGGCGGTAGATAACTGGCGCGCACTGCAAGCGCCCGTTGACAGCAGGCACGGGAGGCGTTGTTTAATCGGCGGTCTGGATTCTTGTTGTCTCTTCCAATTATAAAATCGGAGCTACAGATGTCTGCCCAGTCCCCGATAGTTGACAACGCAACAGCGCTCATCGGTTTTGACGACCTGGTGGGGTTGCTGCACGCGGTGTTCGTGAAGCACGGCACGTCGCCGCAAGTCGCCGCGATCCTGGCGCACAACTGCGCCAGCGCCGAGCGTGACGGCGCCCATAGCCACGGGATCTTTCGCATCCCCGGCTACCTCAGCACCCTGGCCAGTGGCTGGGTCGACGGCAAGGCCACGCCGGTGGTCACCGACGTCGCCTCCGGCTTCGTGCGCGTGGATGCCGGCAACGGCTTCGCGCAGCCTGCACTTGAAGCGGCGCGTGCGCTGCTGGTGGACAAGGCCCGCAGTGCCGGCATCGCGCTGCTGGCGATCCACAACTCCCATCATTTTGCCGCGCTGTGGCCGGATGTCGAACCCTTCGCCGAAGAAGGGCTGGTGGCCTTGAGCGTGGTCAACAGCATGACCTGCGTGGTGCCCCACGGCGCTGACCGGCCACTGTTCGGCACCAACCCCATCGCCTTCGCCGCCCCGCGTGCCGACGGCCTGCCGATTGTCTTCGACCTGGCCACCAGCGCTATTGCCCACGGCGACGTGCAGATTGCCGCGCGCAAGGGCGAGCGCTTGTCGTCGGGCATGGGCGTCGACAGTCTCGGCCAGCCCACCACGGACCCCAAGGCGGTGCTGGAAGGCGGTGCGTTGCTGCCGTTTGGCGGGCACAAGGGCTCGGCGCTGTCGATGATGGTCGAACTGCTGGCGGCAGCCTTGACCGGCGGTAACTTTTCCTTCGAGTTCAACTGGGCCGACCATCCCGGCGCACGTACACCCTGGACCGGGCAGTTGCTGATTGTAATCGACCCGAGCAAAACCGCCGGGCAAAGCTTTGCCGAGCGCAGCCAGGAACTGGTGCGGCAGATGCATGCGGCGGGGTTGCGGCGTTTGCCCGGAGATCGACGTCATCGCACACGGGCGAAGTCGCAGGCGGCAGGGATCGAGATTGAAGCGAAGGATTTGCGGCAGCTACAGGAACTGGCGCAAGGGTAGGAGGGGCTGCGCGCGGCGCAGCCCCAGCGCCTCAGTTGCGGCGACCCAGCAACAGGCCAACCACCAGGCCGAAGCCTGCGGAAATGGCCACGGTCTGCCAGGGGTGGCCACCGATGTAGGTTTCGGTGGCATCCACTACCGGTTTGCTGCGTTCGCGCACGTTGGACACCGAGTCCAACGCCTGCTTGAGTTTGATGGCGACCTGTTCGCGCAGGGTTTCGCCTTCCTCACCTACCAGCGAAGCGCTGCTTTTGAGCAGTTTGTCCGATTCTTCGATCAGCGCCGTCAGTTCACTGAACGCTTGATCCTTGATTTGATCTTCAACAGCTTGGGCGGCGGTTTTGCGGGCCATGGGTGTGACTCCTTGCAGGTGAATGTGACAGTGAACAATGGAGTGCCGGGCGGCGGCAAAAGTTGCAGTTTTTTTGCCTGGACGTGCTTGCCGGGAAAATCCGAATCCGGAAAATTCGACCTACAGTGTAAGATGTCGCCTATTTGTGCAGCAGGTAATTCAACATGAGCTTCAATCTCGCCAACAAGACCCTCGCCGAACGCGCCGAGCTGGAAGATGAAAAGTCGCGCCTCTACGACCTGTGGCAAACCAACCTGGGCAAGGCCAAGGGCGAAGCGGCGCGGTTGTTCGGTGAGCGCGCCAAGCGCAAGGGCAAGTGGGCTGAATGGGTGCGCGCGGAACTCGACGGCATGTCGCCACCGGAGTTCTCCAACATGGTGCGCAGTGAAGTCAACAAGCTGATGGCAGCGGCGAAGTAAAGCCTTCGACAATCGCCTCGCGCACTTTAAGCAGCATCGGGTCCAGTTGGGCCTGGGTGCGCCAGCCCAGCTCCACCGGGTAACGTGGCAATGCCAGCGGGCAGGGCAGCATGCGCAAACCCGTCAGCCCGGCGATGGCCTGCGCGGCGTGCCCGGGGATGGTCGCGACCGCCTGGCTGCCCTTGAGCAGATACGGCAGCGCGGCAAAATGGCTGGTCGACGCACACACATGTCGATTCAGCCCCCGCGCGGCGAGGGCTTCGTCGGTGATGCCGATAAACCCGCCGGATGACACCAGCACATGCTCACGGCGGATGAATTCCTCCAGGCTGATACTTGCCTGGTCCGAATCCACCAGGCAGCGGTAATCGCCTTCCCCCAGCACCTGCCGACTCAAGCGGCCGTGGGCGAACCCTCCGGCGGTAATTGCCAGGTCCAGGGTCCGGTCGAGCAAAGCACCGGCTACGATCTGGCTGTGCGTCTGCCGGAAAATCACCCGCAGCTTCGGCAACCGCAGTGCAATCGCGTCCATCAGACGACGACCGTAGGCAATCTCGAAGTCATCTGACAGCCCCAGCACCACTGAGCGCCCCTGGTAATGCGGATTGTCCGGATGGACCATCGCCAGGCTCTGCCGGCAACGCTCCAGTGCCTCACTGATCACCGGCTTCAACTGATTGGCGCGCAACGTGGGCGCCAGGCCGCGTCCGGTGCGCACGAAGAGTTGATCGTCATACACCTCGCGCAAACGCCGCAGGCCTGCACTGATGGCCGATTGCGTGACGCCCAGGCGCAACGCCGCGCGGCTGGCGCTGGACTCGTCGTGGAGGGCTTCGAAGGTTTTCAGCAGGTTCAGGTCGACCTGGGTGATATTTATTTGGCTCATATCATTCAGCACTGAGGTGGGCTTTATTCATGATCGAGCCTGGCGCAAGAATGGGCAACCCCCCCTTGTTCGGAGTGATCGTGATGCCTGTTTCTACCGTGGCCGCTTTGCAAATTGGCTCATTACCGGGCGGCAAAGCCCAGACCCTTGAGCAGATCCTGGGCTATGAGGACGAGATCCTGCGCAGTGGCGCGAAGCTGGTGGTGATGCCCGAAGCCTTGCTCGGTGGCTACCCCAAAGGCGAAGGCTTCGGCACCCAGTTGGGCTATCGCCTGCCCGAGGGCCGCGAAGCCTTTGCCCGCTATTTCGCCAATGCCATCGACGTGCCTGGCGCAGAGACCGAGGCCTTGGCCGGCTTGTCGGCGCGTACCGGCGCCAGCCTGGTCATCGGCGTGATCGAACGCAGCGCCAGCACGTTGTATTGCACCGTGCTGTATTTCGAACCCACCGGCGGCCTGGTGGCCAAGCACCGCAAGTTGATGCCCACCGGCACCGAACGGCTGATCTGGGGCAAGGGCGACGGTTCGACCTTGCCGGTGATTGACACCGCGGTCGGCCGCGTCGGCGGCGCGGTGTGCTGGGAAAACATGATGCCGCTGCTGCGCACCGCGATGTACGCCAAGGGCGTGGAGGTGTGGTGCGCGCCGACGGTGGATGAGCGCGAGATGTGGCAGGTCAGCATGCGTCATGTGGCGCATGAAGGGCGCTGCTTTGTGGTCAGTGCGTGCCAGGTACAGGCCTCGCCCGAGGCGTTGGGCATCGAGGTTGCCAACTGGCCGGCGGAGCGGCCGCTGATCGCGGGCGGCAGCGTGATTGTCGGGCCGATGGGCGACATCCTGGCCGGGCCATTGCTGGGAGGCGCCGGGCTGCTGACAGCCCAGATCGACACCGATGACCTGGTGCGCGCGCGATATGACTACGACGTGGTAGGGCACTACGCGCGTCCGGATATTTTCGAGTTGGTAGTGGATGAGCGCGCCAAGCCAGGCGTGCGCTACATCACCGACTAACACACGGTAATCCCTGTAGGAACCGGCTTGCCGGCGATAGCGGTGTGTCAGCAACACTTCCAGTGGCTGGCATGCCGCCTTCGCGGGCAAGCCCGCTCCCACATTTTTGGACCGTGGCCACTGTGGTCCAGCGATTCTCCATGGATCTGGATGCGAATCGCTCTAGGGCCAATGACGGCCATGGACTTCACAGGCGTTGCGCTAACCCCTGTGGGAGCGGGCTTGCTCGCGAATGCGGTGGGTCAGTCAAATCACCATCGGCTGACACGCCGCCTTCGCGAGCAAGCCCGCTCCCACATTTTTGGACCGTGGCGACTGTGGTCCAGCGATTCTTCATGGATCTGGATGCCAATCGCTCAAGAGCCAATGACAATCATGAGCTGCGAGTTCTCCAGGCCGACAAAGTTCTTCCTCGCTTGCGCTAACCCCTGTGGGAGCGGGCTTGCCCGCGAATGCGGTGGGTCAGTCAAATCACCAGTGGCTGACACGCCGCCTTCGCGAGCAAGCCCGCTCCCACAGGTGGTGTTCAGCCTTGATGGGATTTGCTTTCAAGCCATTCCTCACGAGTCATTTCCCAGATATCGCGTGGGAAGATGCCTTCGACGAATTCACCGTGATCGGTCCTGATCAAACGCATGCCCGTGCGCTCGGAAATCCGCCGTGACCCCAGGTTCGGCGCAGCCTTGGGCACGCGCAAGACCGCTCGCTTGAGTACGCCGAACCAGTAGTCGGTCACCGCCGCGCTGGCTTCGGTCATCAACCCTTGCCCCTGCCACTGCGGGCCCAGCCAGAAACCGCGATTGTTGTCGTGCTCGTCCATCAGGCTGACGTTGCCGATCAGTTGCCCGGGCGCTGCTTTAAGGCGGATCGACCAGTGCCATTCCTCGCCACGGGCCATGGCGGGCAAGGCGATCTGTTCCAGGTAGGTACGCGCGCCATCGGCCGGGTAGGGCCAGGGCACCAGGGCGTTGAGGTAGCGCACCACCTCCCAATGCGCGAATTGCTGCTGGATCCCGTCGGCGTCGTCCAGGGTCAGCGGGCGCAAAATCAGGCGTTCGGTGAATAGCGTCGGTTGCATGGCAGTTACCAGGTCGCGGTGTTCGGCAGGTCCAGGGTGCCCCGGTCCACGAAGCGCATCGTGCCGAACAGACCGCCTGCGAGTTTGCCGCGCAGCACGTAGGGCAGGTTATTGAGGCTTTGGGTCTGGCTCAGGCCGAGGGTCTGGCGTAACACTGAAAACGCCGAAACGCTGACCGGCACCGTCAGAACAGTCTCGGAAAAACGTGGGATGCTTCCGCCCTGATCACTCACCCCCGACGCCAGCGGCCGGCCATTGACCTCCAGGTCCAGGGCCACGCCGGTGTAGTCGATCGCCGTTTCATTGGGGTTCTGCACCCGCAGCTTCACGGCGAAGCGCACTTCCAGGTCCTGGCTTTGCAGCGGCTCGATGCCGACCACGTTGATGTTCACCGGGTCGCGGTTGGGGAACAGCGCGCAGGCGCTCAAGGTCAGCAGCAACAGCGATACAACCATGAGCTTGCGCATTTGAAAGGGGCTCCTATTGGGTGACGTCCGGATCCTGCATGACCTTGAGGGTAGAGGACTCCGGATCAAATTCATCTTCTTCCAGCTCTATGAACTCTTCCGGCAGGAAAATGTTCAGCAGGATTGCACAGAACGCACCCACGGTGATCGGCGACTCGAAGATGTTGTGCAGCGCTTTTGGCAGCTCGCGCAGCACTTCCGGCACGGCGGCGACGCCCAGGCCCATGCCCAGCGAGATCGCCACGATCAGCACGTTGCGCCGATGCAGCCCGGCTTCGGCGAGGATCTTGATGCCGGCCACGGCCACGGTGCCGAACATGATCAGCGTGGCGCCGCCCAGCACCGGCTTGGGCATCAGTTGCAGCACTGCGCCGATCATCGGGAACAGCCCCAGCAGCACCAGCAGGCCGGCGATGAAGTACGCCACGTAGCGGCTGGCGACGCCGGTCAGCTGGATCACGCCGTTGTTCTGCGCGAAAGTCACCATCGGCAGGCTGTTGAAGGTGGCGGCCATGGCCGAGTTGAGGCCGTCGGCCAGCAAGCCCGACTTGATGCGCTTGATGTACAGCGGGCCCTTGACCGGTTGCTGGGAAATCATCGAGTTGGCCGTGAGGTCGCCGGCGGCTTCCAGCGGCGAAATCAGGAAGATCACCGCCACCGGGATAAACGCCACCCAGTCAAACGAAAAGCCGTACTTGAACGGCACCGGCACGCTGATCAGCGGCACCTGGGGCAGGGCAGCCATGTCGACGCGGCCCAGCCACCAGGCGACGACAAAGCCGAGGGTCAGGCCGATCACGATCGAGCCCAGGCGCAGGAACGGGTTATTGAAGCGGTTGAGCACCACGATGGTCAGCAGCACCAGGGCTGCGAGCCCCATATTGCTGGCGGCGCCGAGGTCGCTGGCGCCAAACCCGCCGGCCATGTCGGTGACCGCTACCTTGATCAGCGACAGGCCCATCAGGGTAATGATGGTGCCGGTCACCACCGGGGTGATCAGCTTGCGCAGCTTGCCGATGAACTGGCTGAGCACCACTTCGATAAACGCCGCGAAAAAGCAGATGCCGAAGATCGTCGAGAGGATCTCATCGGTGCCGCCGCCGCGCGCCTTGACCATGAAGCCGGCGCTGAGAATCACACTGATAAACGAGAAACTTGTGCCTTGCAGGCACAGCAGTCCGGAGCCGATCGGGCCGAATGTGCGCGCTTGCACAAAGGTGCCGAGCCCGGACACGAACAACGCCATGCTCACCAGGTACGGCACTTCGCTTTCCAGGCCGAGCACGCCGCCGACGATCAGGGTCGGGGTGATGATGCCGACAAAACTGGCCAACACATGCTGCAACGCCGCAAAAATCGCCGCGGTGAAGTGCGGGCGGTCTTCCAGGCCGTAGATCAGGTCGGATTTATAACGGGGGCGGGGGGCTTGAGCGTCAGACAAAGTACGGGCCAGGCTGGGAAATGGAGGCGCAGGATGCCAGAAAGTGCCGGTCGTCAGAAGTGTGTAAATATATTTCGAAACACCCGCATTAATTTCTCAAGTCGGCCGATAGCCTGGACAGGCCCCACACACTTATTACAACAGTGGTGCCAGAGGTCCGAACAGCGCGTTGACGCTGACGGATCGTGTCGCGGCAGGGACGCTCGCCAACACTACTTCTTGAGAGCACCCCTATGTCCCTCCGTAATCTGAACATTGCTCCCCGCGCTTTCCTCGGTTTTGCGTTCATTGCGTTGCTTGTCATCATCCTGGGTGTGTTTGCGGTCAACCGCATGACCACGATTCGCCAGTCGTCGCTGGACATGGGGACCAACCAGTTACCCAGCGTGAAGTTTCTCGGCACCATGACCGAAAACGTCCTGCGCCTGCGCATCCTGTCCTTTCGCATCCTGATCAATCGCGAGCCAGCGGCCCTGGACGAGGCCAAGACCCGCGTGGCGGTGCTGATGGACAAGGTCAAGCAGGCCCAGGCGGCTTACGCCGTGATGCCGGCCGGCCCTGAAGAAGCGGCCTTGTACAAGTCCTTCGCGGCGACGCTCGACAGTTATTTCGCCGCACAGGCTGAAATGATGTCGCTGTCCCAGCAAAACAAAGTCGATGAGATGCGCACGCTGATCAACACGCGGATCAAGGACGGTACCGACCTGATGGGCGAGCAGTTGAACAAGCTGATTGCGATCAACGGTGCCGATGCCGATCAGGCTGGCCGCGAAGCCGATGACAGTTACCAGCAGGCCGTCAGCGGCATCATCATTGTGTCGGTGGTCGCTGCGCTCATGACCGTGCTGTTGGCCTGGCTGCTGACCCGCAGCATCGTCACCCCGTTGCGCAAGGCCGTGGAAGTGGCGGAAACCATCGCCGGCGGCAATTTGAGCAAAGTGATCGCGGATGACGGCAAGGATGAACCCGCCCGCTTGATCAGCGCGTTGGCGAGCATGCAAGCCAACCTGCGCCAGACCATCCAGCACATCGCCGGCTCGGCGACGCAACTGGCCTCGGCAGCGGAAGAGCTGAGCGCAGTCACCGAGGAAGCTTCGCGTGGCCTGCAGCAACAGAACAATGAGATCGACCAGGCCGCCACGGCCGTCAACGAAATGACCGCCGCCGTGGAAGAGGTCGCACGCAACGCGGTGTCCACCTCCGAAGCCTCCGGCCAGTCCAACCAGGCCGCGCGGGAAGGGCGCGACCGTGTAGTGGAAACCGTCGGTGCGATCCAGACCATGACCCAGGATGTGCAAAACACGGCAGTGCTGATCGAAGGCCTGGCCTCCCAGGGCCGGGATATCGGCAAGGTGCTGGACGTGATCCGCGCGATTGCCGAGCAGACCAACCTGCTGGCGCTCAACGCCGCGATCGAAGCGGCACGTGCCGGTGAGGCGGGGCGCGGCTTTGCGGTGGTGGCGGACGAAGTGCGGGCCCTGGCCCATCGCACGGCGCAGTCGACCCAGGAAATCGAGAAGATGGTCGCCGGCATCCAGAACGGTACCGGTGAAGCCGTACAGTCGATGCAGCAGAGCAACCAACGCACCCAGAACACCCTGGAAATGGCGCGCGCCGCCGGCGTGGCCCTGGAGCAGATCACCCAGTCCATCAGCCTGATCAACGAACGCAACCTGGTGATCGCCAGCGCATCGGAAGAACAGGCCCAGGTCTCGCGTGAAGTGGACCGCAACCTGGTGAACATCCGCGACCTGGCCACGCAGTCGGCGGCGGGTGCCAACCAGACCAGCGCGGCCAGCCATGAGTTGTCGCGCCTGGCGGTGGATTTGAACGGGATGGTTGCCAGGTTTGTAATCTGATTGGACGTACGGTCAACCCTGGTAGGCGCCGGCAAGCCGGCTCCTGCAGGGGGTGGGCGGGAGCCGATTATTCAGGCCATTTGTGCTGGGGTCATTGCTTCCAGGCCGTGGGGTTGACCAGGTTCTTCGGCCGTTCACCGGCCAACGCCGCGAGCAGATTGTCCACCGCGCATTGGGCCATCGCTTCGCGGGTTTCATGGGTGGCCGAGCCGATATGCGGCGTGGCCACTACATTGTTCAGGCGCAGCAACGGCGAGTCGTGATCCAGCGGCTCGCGCTCGAACACGTCCAGTCCCGCCGCGCGAATCGTGCGTTTTTCCAACGCCTCGGCCAGCGCCGCTTCATCCACTACCTTGCCCCGCGAAATATTGATGAAGATCGTCTCCGGGCCCATCCGCGCGAACTGCTCGGCGCCGATGAGTTTCTCGGTTTCGGCCGTGAGCGGCAGGGTCAGGCAGACAAAGTCGGCCTGTTGCAGCAAGTCATCCAGGCTGCGGTACTGCGCGCCAAAGCGCTTTTCCACGGCGGGCTTGGGCGCGTGGCTGTGGTAGATCACCGGCATGCCGAAGCCGAAATGTCCGCGCTGGGCCAGGGCCTCGCCAATGCGGCCCATGCCGATGATGCCGAGGGTCTTGCCGTGTACGTCAGTGCCGAAGTGCGCCGGGCCGATATTCTTGTTCCACTGGCCGGCTCGCACCATGTCGGCCAATTCGACCACGCGCCGGGCGGTGGCCAGGATCAGCGCGAAGCCAGTGTCGGCGGTGGTTTCAGTGAGCACGTCCGGGGTGTTGCTGAGCAGGATGCCGCGTTGGGTCAGGTAGTCGATGTCGTAGTTGTCGACGCCCACCGACACACTGGCCACCGCCTCCAATTGCGGCGCCAGGTCGAGCAATTGCGCATCCAGGCGCAGGCTGGCGCCGAGCAATCCATGGGCGCCGGGCAGGGCGTCGCGCAGCTTGGCCAGGCCGGCCTGGTCCAGCGCTTCGATCAGGGTGACGTCGGCCTGCTCATGCAAGCGCGCCATCAAGGGGGCGGAGAGTTTTTTGTACAGCACGACAGATTTTTTCATGAGGTTTTGGCCTTCAATTCAAGGGTGGGCAACGGCGCACGTTCACGGTCGCTGGCGCCGGGCTTGAGGAAAATCGTCAGCACCACTGACAGCAGCAACGCGCCGCTCATCAGCAGGTACGAAGCGCCGGGCGAGCCGGTGCTGCTATTGAGGTAACCCACCAGGTACGAGCCACCGAACGAGCCCAGGGCGCCCATGCTGTTGATCAGCGCCATGGCGCCCCCGGCGACGTTGGCCGGGAGGATTTCCGGCACAATCGCGAAAAACGGGCCGTAGGGCGCGTACATGCAGGCGCCGGCAATCACCAGCAGGGTGTAGGACCACCAGAAGTGTTCGGCGCCGAGCACGTAGGACGCATAGAACGCGATGGAGGCAATCAGCAGCGGCGGCCAGACGAAGCGTTTGCGCTTTTGCAGTTTGTCCGAGCCCCAGGACACCGCCAGCATGGCAATCACCGCCGCCAGGTAAGGCAGGGCCGACAGCCAGCCGGCCTCGACCATGTCCATCTGCAAGCCTTTCTTGAGGATCGACGGCAGCCACAACACGAAGCCGTACACGCCGATGCTCCAGCAGAAGAACTGCAGCGCGAGGATGATGACTTTCGGCGAGCGGAACGCTTCGGCGTAGTTCTTCACCGCCTTGATCCCGACCTGCTCGGCGGCCAACGCGCTTTCCAGGTCTTTTTTATGCTGCTCGCTCAGCCACTTGGCGTCGGCGGGTTTTTCATCCGCCAGCTTCCACCAGATAAACGCCCACAACACCGCCGGCAGGCCTTCGATGATGAACATCCAGCGCCAGCTGAAATGCTGCACCAGATACCCCGAGACCACCGACATCCAGAGCATGGTCACCGGGTTGCCGAGGATCAGGAAGGTGTTGGCGCGCGAGCGTTCGGCACGTGTAAACCAGTGGCACAGGTACACCAGCATCGCCGGCATCACGGCGGCCTCGACCACGCCAAGCATGAAGCGAATGACGATCAGCATGTAGGCGTTGGACACCACGCCTGTCAGCGTGGCCAGCCCGCCCCAGAGGATCAGGCTGACAAAGATCAGTTTTTTAACGCTGCGCTTTTGCGCGTAGATCGCGCCCGGCACCTGGAAGAAAAAGTAGCCAAGGAAAAACAATGCGCCCAGCAGCGATGACATGCCGGGAGTGATCATCAGGTCTTCGGCCATCCCGGAGGCGGCGGCGAAGCCGTAGTTGGCGCGGTCCAGGTACGCCAGGCTGTAGGTGATAAAAACGATGGGCATGATGTACCACCAACGACGGGTGGCGAGTTTCACGGTTTCCATGGGGTTGCTCCTGAGCTTGTTGTAGTTGTGGCAACAGGTGATGGATCAGGCAACGGATCGGTTGGGCAATTCTTCGCGCTTGGGTAAACCTTCCATGTCGCCGCGACTCTGCACGGCGCGGCTGCCGATCCAGTTGCCGCGCTGGACCGCCTCGGGAAAGCTGAGGTTTTCCAGCAGGGCACTGATCATGCCCACGGCAAAGCCATCGCCGGCACCCACGGTGTCGACGACCTTTTCGACCGGCACGGCGGCAATAAAGCCTTTGTCCATCTGCGTACGGAAGTAGGCGCCGTCCGGGCCGAGCTTGATCGCCACGGCTTCGGCGCCCTGGTCGAGGTAAAACGCGGCGATATCGGCCGGGTCGTCATAACCGGTGAGCAAGCGGCCTTCGCCCAGGCCCGGCAGGACCCAGTCGGCCAGGGCCGCCAGCGCGTTGATGGCGCTGATCATCTGCGCCTGGCTGGCCCACAGCGAAGGGCGCAGGTTCGGGTCGAACGACACGCTGCGTCCGGCCTTGCGCATTTGGGTCATCAGTTCAACGGACAGCTCGTGGGTAGCGTCAGAAAGCGCCGGCGGAATCCCTGTGGCGTGCAAGTGACGCGCCTGCAGCAGCGCCGGGCTGATGGCGGCGATTGACAAGCGGCTGGCCGCCGAGCCCTTGCGGAAATACTCCACCTGCGGGTCAGCGCCGGCTTCTTCGCGGGACTTGAGTTGAAAGCCGGTCGGGTGCAGCGGGTCGACCGCCACATGCCGGCAATCCAGGCCTTCATTTTTGAGCGTGTCGACCACAAAGCGCCCGAGGGAATCATTGCCCACCCGGCTCAGCCAGGCCACGTTGAAACCCAGGCGCGACAGGCCGATGGCGACATTGCTGTCGGCCCCGGCGATACGTTTGTGAAACTGCGCCACCTGGGCCAGGTCGCCGGTCTGCTCGGCGACAAACATCGCCATGGTTTCACCAAACGAGAGGATATCGATCTCAGACATGCGCATTCTCCGCAGGCGGTTGGCCAAGGTGGGCGAGGGTGGCGACCTGCTGTGCGGTGACCGCGACCAGGTCATCGCCCTGCAGCGGGAATTCCACGGCCCGGGTAATACCTTGAGTCATGTGCTTGAGCAGTTGTTCCCACAGATGCAGGTCGGTGGCGCCAGGCGGCAGCGCCACCAGCTTGCCGTCTGCGCGGCGCGCCACGGCCTTGCAGTGCAGGTAGTCGACGTGCCGGCCCAACAGGCGCGCGGCGGTCAGCGCGGATTGGTCCTGCCACTGCCAGTTGCCGATGTCGAAGGTCATCTTCACCGGCAAGCCTTGGCGTTCGACCTCGGTAAAAAACCGCTGCATCGGCTCGATGCGCCCGCCGTACAGGGTCTGGTCGTTTTCCACCAACAGCTTGACCGAGTGACGGTTGAGCAGGGCGTGCAGGCTTTCCAGGTCGTTGGTATCGGTGAAATAACCCAGCGAGACTTTCAGCCAGCGCGCCCCGAAGGCCTGGGCGCGGTCCAGCGTCGCGCTCAATTCGGCATTCGGCTGCGCGCGGCCGGCGACCCACAGTTCCAGCGGCGATGAGAACACGCACTCCAGGCCCTGCGCAGCAGCGGCTTCGGCCAGTTGCGCGGGTTGTTCGTGGGTCAGCAGTTCTTCACGCCATTCGATGCGCTGGGCACCGGCGGAGGCCAGTAATTGGACAAAACTCAACTGGCCCTGCTGGCGGACCAGGTCGGCGCCGTAGCTGGAAAGGCTGATGGAGACGGGGTATTTATGCATTGTTGTCTACCTCTGAAACCGGTTTCATTTTTATACGCAAATCAACGCTGCAGGAGGCGGCAAGCCGGCTCCTACGTGGGGGTTGTGGAGCCTCGGACAATCAGTTGGGGCAAGAAATCCAGGGTGCGAGTCGGCTCGGTGTCACCGCGCAAACGCTTGAGCAGACAGTCGAAGGCGCTGGCGCCAATCGCCTCGGTCGGTTGGGCGAGGGCGGTGATGCCGGTGCCTACCAGCGGGTACCAGTCCAGGTCATCGAGGGCGATCAAGCCGACGTCGGCAAACAGCTCGCAGCCCAATGCCTTGAGAGCGCGGGTGCAGGCCAGTGCGGCGATGCCGTTGGCGCAGAACAAAGCCTTGCGGCCGGGTTTGGCGAGAAAGCGCTGCAGGCGCTGTTGCAACTGGTCATCCAGTTCCACGATGGCGCCGGTCAATGCCGGACGCCGGGCGATTTCGGCCTTGAAGCTGTCCAGGCGTTCCAGGCGTGAACTGGTGCCATCGGTGGCTTCGCTCACCAGCAATACATCGCGGTAACCCTGCTGTTCCAGGTGCTCCACCGCCATGCGCACCGCCGCCGGGTTATCCAGGCCGACCAGGTCGCTGTGCAGCGGCTCGAGCTTGCGGTCCACCAGCACCAGGGGCATTTCGCGTTGCAGTTCCAGCAGTTGGTCGAGGTGATGGCCGAGCGTATTTACGATCAGCCCTTCGATGTTGTAGGCGCGCAGTGCTGCCAGGTGCTGGCGCTCCTGGGCGTCATCGCGGTCGGTGTTGCACACCACCAGGCTGTAGCCGTGCTGGCGGCAGGCGGTTTCGACACCGTGCATCACGGCAATGGAATAGGGGTTGCGGATATCGGCCACCAGCATGCCGATCAGGCGCGTGCGGCCACGCTTCAAGCCACGCGCCATCTGGTTGGGGCGGTAGCCGAGTTCGTCGATGGCTTGTTCGATGCGCAGGGCGATGGCATCGGAGAGCAAGGCGCGGTCATCGCCGATAAAACGCGACACGCTGGCCTTGGACACACCCGCGCGCTCGGCCACGTCAAGCATGGTCACACGGCTGCGCTGGGCGGCGGAAAATGAATTCACGACGGTTGCACCTTTTTATTCGAGTCAAGGGCTCCAGTGACCGTGGTGCTGGCCCTGAAACCGGTTTCAGGAAACACCATCGACGACCATTCCGTCAAGGGCGGGTGACGATAGTCCTGGCCTTCATCCCGAACCAATCCGACGAATGGCGAGTGGTACCTGTTACTTCTGACAGTATCGGAGGTGTGCGTTTGAGCGCTTAATTCTCTCCAGGATAATTGCGAGGGAAGAGAAAATGCCCAGCTCACATAAACCAGCCGCCCAACCCGGTGTACGGTCTACCAAGGAGGGAGAGGCCCGCGTATTGCCGACTTTCGACGAGGTGGTGGGGGTCGATCCTGCGGACCCGGAAGGGCTGATTCCTCTGCCGGTATCGCTGCAACCGTTGCAGTGCCGTATTCCTCAGTGGGTGCCAGGTCCCTCAGTGGGCAGAACTCATGTCCTCACGCTGTGGTGGCGGGTGCGCGGCGTGAGTGTCGAAGCTGACTCGCAGTCGTTTACCGGGCCGCTGGATCCGGCGCTTTTTCCGTACTCCTTATATGTCCCTGTCGACTTCATGCGGGAACTCGATGCGGTGGTAGAGGCGTTTTATACGGTGACGGATGAAGGCGGCTTCGCGACGCCATCGTTTCCCTGGACGCTGACGGTGGATAACAACCCGCCAAGGTTTCAGGATCCGGACGACAAGGCGCGGTTTGTCGACCCTGCAATAGAGGCCTCCGGCATCACCGAAGCGGTGTTGGCCGCCAACCCGTTCATCGAAGTCGAGATACCGGCCTACATTGGCCGCGCGGGTCGTGATCAGGTCGGTTATTACCTGAGCAATAACACACCGCCGTTTCCGCCCATCCAGACGGGCAGGCAGGAATTTCCACTGATCACCGATCCGCTGATTCTGCGGATTCCTGCCGAGCATTTTCGCGGCCTCAGTAACGGGATCGCCTATTTGCAATACCGCTTATATGATCGCGCCGAAAATTTTACGTTGGCGTTCAGTGCTCCGATGGATTTCCAGGTGAATCTGATTGCTGACCCGAGCAACTTGCCTGCGCCCGATATTCGTCCTCCTGCCTATCTGGACTTCCTGATCAAGCGTGATGATGCGCGAGCGCGGGTCGCGGCGCGGATTCCCCGTGAATACGATGATTTTGCAGCGGGCGACCGTGTCGTGATGTTCTGTGACGGTCGCCCTGTGCTGCCGGCAATACCTATCACCGGCTTCCCATTTCCGGTCGAGATACCCTGGGATATCTTGCGCGGGTCCGGCCCTCTGGCGCGTACCGAGGTGCAAGTCAGGTACGAGATTCAACGTGCGGGGCGCCCACCCGTGCCTTCGCCGTCGAGTTTTTTCTGGGTCGACCTGACTATCGCCGGACAGGATCACGCCAATGCGCCCGCGCTGCTCAATACCACGCTGGAGCGGGTGGATGTGTACGGCAAAGGCTCTGGATTACACAATGAACTAGATTTTCGTGATGCGACGGCTGGCGCTGAGGTATGGGTACGCCTCTACCAGAACCCGGTAGCGGGAGAGCGGCTGGAGCTATATTGGAACGGCGTGGGGCCGGTGGCCCACTATGAAGTGCAGCCGGGAGATATGTTCGACCAGCCGGTACCGTTCACGGATGTGCCCGGTAATGTGATTGTCAGCGGTGGTAATTTCCCGGACTTGCCGGTGTATTACACCACCAGTAACGGGGTGAACGAACAGCATTCAGACTCGACGCCCGTCAATGTTCATGCGGCGCCGTTGATTCAGTTTGATGCCCCATTGATACAACATAGGCTGCACGGTGGTGGCAACTATCTTACTTGCGAATCGCGCCCGGCTATTTGCCATGGCGTGTATTGGTTCATACGCGATGACAGTAGATTTCAAACAGGCGATGAAATTCAATTTTTTTGGCAAGGTTATGCACAGAATAACGGCGAAGAGCCGATTGCAGATACTGACTTCAGCGTGACGGTTAATTATGTCGCCAACGGGCAAGCGGTCAGGGTGTGGCCGTGGGACACGAAGATTGAACCGATGCGTAGATTTGCATCGGCGATCGCCAGGTTTTTCGTGCTTCGGCGGGGTGTTGTGATAGGCCAGTCCGCGCAGAAACTGGTGCGTATTGATCGCGTGTATCCCGGTTCTGCAAAGATTTGTCAGCCAGGCGATGACGGTTTTTGTGATTCACTCGATGATGAGTGCCCGAACAGTCAGGGATGATTGTCGGGAGGGTATAACCCACTGATTTGTTTGAGTGAGCCTGTCTCCATAATCCAGCCGTGAATACACTTCGGTTGCGGAATCGCTTGAACTTTTTTTGTCGGTGAGTAGCGGTAGGGATAATAAGAAAGTTGCACATGTTGTGTGGATCTATGGGCGTCGTCGCGCGCTCGACAGAGTAATCTTTTATACTAAAGAGAGTGACTCACATGAAAAAGATAGTTCCCAAGTCCAAACAAACAGGTGTGGGGCCCACCGCGGTTCCCATTGTACTGCCTGCCCCGACTATTACCGGGTTGGTTGATCCGATCGAATACCCGGGCCTGATTTTCAGAGAAGCGGCCGATAAAAACTTTCTTGAAGTGGATATTCCGCTGTGGTCTCCCGCGCCTACCAACCCCGCAAGGCCCGATAGCCTGGATATCCATCTTGATGATATCGGTGATTTCCAAACCGGGCGCATCATCAGTGAACCGGTATTTTTCCCACCGCCCATTCCAGCCTTCTATACGGTCAATATTGCGCGGCGATTCCTCACTGAAGGTGATCACACGGTCAGCTACAGAGTCATCCAGAGCTCCGGGAATGACTCAGGCTCGTTTGAGGCGCCGCTGGTCATCGACCGAACCGCTCCCTACGACAGCATTCCCGACGGGCCTCGCCGTTTGACGCTACCGCCTGGATGGGCGGGCAGCGTCACTCAGGCGCTGCTGGACGCAAACCCCACCGGCGTACCCTTCGGGATTCCAGCGTATGTCGCGGAGGGGGCCCAGCCCGGTGATAGATGGCGCGCGTACAACGGCGACTCACTGGAGGTTCTTGGGGAGGGCCCGGTGTTCCCCGACAGCGTGGTGCGCTTCACCCAGGCCATGGCCGATATGGGGGATGGCCCTCGTAGGTTGAGGTACCGCTTGGTCGATGTCGCCGGCAATATCAGCGACCCTTCGTTCGAACTGCCTGTCACGGTGGGGTTGCGACCTGCGCCAGTACTTAGCCCGCCGGGTGTAAGGGATGCGCTTTCCTTGACGGGCGTAGGTGACCGCCTCATTGATCGTTTCGATACCGCCGCCTCTTCCGGCATGTTTGTGATTATTCCGATTTACGACGTTGATCGTGCGAACGATCAACTGCTGGTGCGCCTGACCACCACGCATGGCTCTCGGGACGTAGGTCCCTTCCCATTGGGTGGGTCTGCACTGCCGTACAACTTCCATGTGGGCTTTCAGACGCTGGTCGACTTGTACGCTACGAGTACCGGCAGCATCAACTTGAGGGTGGAATATGCGGTGGATCGAGGGGGGGTGATGCATTGGGTCCCCACGCCTACCAACATCGACCTCGACCTGCAGGTGGGGGGGCCGATCAACCCTTGGGAGCCTGAGCTGATCAACCCCAACCTGCCACTGCCAATCCTGACGGGGCGTGGCTCAGGGTTGACCAACGAATTGGATGAACGCGACTCACAGATGAATGCCGATGTCGTCGTACGCCTGTGGAGTGGTGCTCCGCCGCCGTCTGCAATGCGGTTCTGGATCAATCTGTTCTACCAAAACGAACTGGTCGATAGAAAAGAGGTGGACCCCGCGACCGCCATGCCCGGTGATGAGATCGACATGGAAGTGCCATTTCCGTTCATCCAGAAGCATTCCAACAATCTGATTCCACTGCGTTACGAAATCGAGATCAGTGGTACCAACAACCGGGTTTCATCACCGTCCCAGGACATCAACGTCAATGCCAACGTGATTGCGTTCCCTCCACCGCGGGTCCTTAACGCCTTGCCCGAGATCCCAGGTATTGCGCCTGCAGAAATCGTGTGCAACACGTTGCAAGGACCGGATCGCGAGGTGCATGTATTTGTGCCACCTCATGAACTGTTGGCGGTCGGCATGATTATCACGCTGAATTGGACGGGCTGCAGTGACAATGATGGCGCAGTCCCTATTCCTGCGGCGAGCGGGGCGTTTCTGTTCGGGCCATTGAAATTCGAGCACACCCAGTTGGGCTTCACTGTCCCCGTCAGGCCTTACGCGACCTACGTGAAACCCATCAGTGTGGCAGCGCTGGATATGGGGTCGGTCAATATCACCTACACCGTACCCATCATTGGTACCCCGTCTCCTGTTCTTTCCGCCGAAGCCATCCTGTTGGTGAGAGGGGTTCGCCCAGGTCCGGTCTACTGTGACGGCTCACCTTGGCCGAGCTGAGTGCGGGCCTATGTCGTACTAATAAAGAGGAGCCTGGCTCCTCTTTTTTTTGACCATTGAGGCGTCGGGCAACTCAGCTATTAATCGCAGATAAGTCCTACATACCCATTCCCCCTTCCTCACTAACCTGCGCCCCGTCATGACCTGGGCCTATATCGCTTGGTGCCGGTCAATTCGTTCCCTTTCGGGAAGGTTCTTTACGGGTATACATGCAATGACTATCGATGCACGGTTCAAAAAACATCCTTTGGCCCTGGCGCTCCAGGTGCCTGCTGTCGGCCTCCTGTTGCTGGGCGCCACCTTCACCCATGCCACCACCACATTGCACCCAGGCTTGGAGCGCACTATCGAGGCCGGTGTACGGGTGGACGACTGGATCATCAGCGAGAATGCCCACTTGACGTCCAACGGTGCCCAGATGCTTCAGTCGCGAGTGACTGCCGGTGCACTGACCCTGAACGCAGGTAGCAAGGCGCAGGACATTTACGCGACCCAGGGTTCGCAAATCAACCTCGACGGCGCATCGGTAGAAGCCCGCGGTACCGCCGCCTTTGCCATCAACCTGCAAGGCAGCAACGCCCAGATCAGGGGCAGCCAGGTCATCAATCACAACGGTGTCGGCCTCTTGGCTGCACGTAACTTCCTCACTGATGAGGGTTCGACAGCCACTGTTTTCGACAGCACTATCCTGGGCTCCACTGAAGGTGCGCGGGCCACCTCATTCAGCCAGCTCGACTTCTTTGGCTCGGATGTCATTGCAACCGATGAGGATGGCATCGGCGTATTGTTGCTGGGCGGGGCCGCCAGTGCGGTCGCCAGCGTCATTACCGGTGGCGAGAATGGTGTACGCCTGAGTTATGAAAGTGCGGACATGAACAGCAGCAGCCTGGTATTGAACCGCTCGCATGTCGAAGGTCGCAACGGTGCCGCGCTATTGGTGGAAGGCGACGAATACGGCACGACCGAGGCAGATATCCACGTGCTCAACGGCTCGACCTTGAGCGGCGGCAACGGCAATATCCTGGAAGTCACCGGCGGCGCCAGCGCCAACATGAACGTCGACCGCAGCGTCCTGGTGGGTGACATCGTGGTCGAAGAGGGCGGCAGCGCGAAAGTGCAGCTCAACAATGGCTCCTGGCTGACCGGCCAGTTGAAGAACGTCGCCGAGTTGAGCGTCAACGATGCCTCCAATTGGGTATTGGTAGGCGACAGCAATGTCGACGCCTTGAAGATGGGCGGCGGCGCCGTGCACTTTGGTGGGCCGGATGAGTTCTACCAGTTGGACGTCAAGAGCCTGGAAGGCAACGGCACGTTCATCATGCACACCGACTTTGCCACTCACCAGACCGACTTCCTCAACGTGGAAGGCAAGGCCGAGGGGAACCACCGCCTGTTGCTGGACGCCACCGGTTCGGAACTGGCCAGCGGCAAGCCGATCAAGGTGGTGCATACCGAAGGCGGCGACGCACACTTTTCCCTGGTGGGCGACACCGTGGACATCGGCGCCTATGCCTATGGTCTGCAAAAGGACGGCAACGACTGGGAACTCGACCCGACGCGTCGCGGTACCAGTACCAGCGCCCACTCGGTACTGGCGTTGTTCAACAGTGCGCCAACCGTGTTGTACGGCGAGTCGTCCATCCTGCGCACCCGCATGGGTGAATTGCGCTTCAGCGATGGCAAGGACAATGGCCTGTGGATGCGCAGCTACGGCAACAAATATGAAGTGGCCGCCAACAAAAACGGTGCCGGTTATGCGCAAACCCAGAAGGGCTTCACGATTGGCGCCGACGCGCCGTTGTCCAGCGGTGATGGTCAGTGGCTGGCCGGTGTCATGGCCGGTCACAGCAGCTCGGACCTGAACCTCACCCGTGGCAGTAAAGGCGAGGTCAAGAGCTACTACCTGGGTGCCTACGCCACGTGGCTGGACGATGAGAGCGGTCTGTATTTCGACGGTGTTGCCAAGCTCAACCGCTTGCACAACGACGTGAATGTGATCATGAGCGACGGCAAGAAAGCCAAGGGCAGCTACGCGCAAAACGCCGTGGGGGCATCGGCGGAATTGGGTCGCCATATCAAACTGGATAACGACTTCTTCATCGAACCCTACGGCCAGTTGTCGGCAACCATCACCCAGGCGCAGAGCTATGAGCTGTCCAACGGCCTGCAAGCCAAAGGTGATCGCTCCAGCTCCGTGGTCGGCAAGGTGGGCGTGACCACCGGCAAGAACATCCAGCTGGACAGCGGCGGTGTGTTGCAGCCGTACCTGCGCACCGCGCTCGCCCATGAGTTCGACCAGAGCAACAAGGTGTTCGTCAACGATCAGAGCTTCAACAATGATCTGTCGGGCTCGCGGATCGAGCTGGCGGCAGGCTTGGCCATGTCGGTGTCCAAGAACGTCAAGCTGCATGCGGATATTGAAACCAGCAAAGGCAAGAAGATCGACCAGCCTTGGGGCGTCAACTTCGGTGTGCGCTACGATTTCTAAGGCGCACACACACTTGAACAGGGGAAGCTTGGGCTTCCCCTTTTTTGTGCCTTCAGATCAGTACGCCGAGCCAGGTCGAACCCAGCAGGAGCAAGGCCATGCACTGGTTGAAACGGCGCATGGCCTGCGCCGAGCGCAAGACCCTGCTGGAGCCTGCGCCCAGCATCGCCCAGGCGCCGAGACAGGGCAGGGAAATCAGGAAAAACACCAGCGACAGGATCAGCACCTGGTGCTGGCGGTCTGCGCCAGTGCCGGCGAACACGCTGACCACCGCCAATGCCATCATCCAGGTCTTGGGGTTGATCAATTGCAGGCTGGCGGCGCCCGTCAAGCCCAGGCGGTTTTGCGCCGATTGCGGGTCGATCGCGGTTGTCGGTGCGCGGAAAATCTGCCAGGCCAGATAGCTCAGCCACGCCACCCCAGCCCACTGCATCGCGCTTTGTACCCTGGGCAGTTGCACCAGCGACTGGCCCACGCCGGCCCCCACCAGCAGCACGATCCCCGCCGCGCCGGCGCACGCCCCGAGGATGATCGGCAAGGCGGCCTTGAAGCCATACCGCGCGCTGTTGCTTAGCACCAGGATATTGGTGGGGCCGGGGGTGATGGAGGCGACGAAGGCGAACAGCATGAACGGCAGCAACGTGGGCAACATGGCGGGTGACTCCGGTAAACCAATCGATGGAGTCGATCTTCGCCAGCGCACACGTTACCTGTCTGGAAGATTTGAGCAGCGCTTGCGGTACGCGGCGGGCGTCAGGCCGTAGGCGCGCACGAACCAGCGACCGAGGTGGCTCTGGTCGGCAAAGCCCAGGGCGATTGCCACATCGGCCGGTTGCTCGCCCTTGGCCAGCCAGTGCCGGGCGCGCGCCAGGCGCAGTTGCACCAGATAGGCATGCGGCGGCAGGCCAAAGGCGCTCTTGAACGCGCGGGTCAGGCGGAAGCGGTCGACGCCGCAGGCCAGCGCCAGTTCATCCATGCCGACGTCGTGATGCAGGTGGGCGTGCAGGTATTCCCGCGCCTCGTGGGCCACCCGCGGCAGGCGTGGATCCTCGCGGTAACGGCTGCGCCAGTGCAGTTGGGCCGTGAGGCGCTCGAGCAACTGGTCCATGGCCCGTTGCCGCACGATGCGCAACTCGCCACTGTGCAGGGTCTGGAACGCCTGGCTGGTGGCAATGGCCAGGCGCGGGTCGCTGGTCAAGGTGTGGGCGAACCCCAGCTGGCTGTCGAGCGGCGCCTCTTCGAACACCGCACTCACTTCCCGCGCCAGCCACTGCGGGTCGAGGTAGAGCATGTGGTAGGTAAAGCCGTCCGGCGTGGGCGCATCGCCGTCATGCAACTCGCCGGGCTCGACCAGGAACACTTGGCCGGGCACGCTGTTGTGACGGGTGCGACGGCAGTTGAATTGCTGCACGCCTTGTTCAGTCACGCCGACCAGGTAGCTGTCGTGCCAATGGGGGTCGTAGGCATGCCCCTCGAAATGCGCGCGCAGGGTCTCGATGCCGGTGTCGGCGTCCTGGGACAGGTCGATCCAATTGCGTGCGGCCATAAGACACCGGAACGGAATGTGTAAGGGTATTAGCGCCCAGCGGCTCCAGGGCGTCTAGAAGGTTTGTGCAGACTAGCCGAACAGTCCGGCGGCGATGTTGATCGAGAAACCCAGGATCGCGGTGTTGAACAGGAATCCGATCAACGACTGGCCCAGCACCACCTTGCGCATGCCCCGGGTGGCAACGCCGACGTCGGAGGTTTGCACCGCCACGCCGATGGTGAAGGAAAAATACAGGAAGTCCCAATAGTTGGGGGTCAGCAAGCCTTCGGCAAAACGCAGCGCCGGCTCCTTGCCCTCCCAGGTGTAATAGAGGCGGGCGTAATGCACGCTGAAAATCACCCCGATCAGCAGCCACGAACCGATCACCGTCAGCCCGGTAAAGCCGTAGTGCAGCAAGCGCTCGGACGTGGCCAGGTCCTTGCTGCCGACCAGCTCGAACGTGATGGTGGCCAAACTCGCGATGGCCGCGATGCACACCATGAACAGCACCAGCCCGGCGTTTTCATCCTCGATCTCGGCGATGCGTTTCACATCCTGGGCCTTGGCGCGGATGGTCAGCCACAGCATCAGCACCAGATAGGTCCAGACCCCGGCGTTCCAGCCGATGAGAATTTTGCTCACCAGAGTATCCGCCGGCGCCAGGATGCCCACGGCAAGGCCGAGCACGGCGGCGGAAGAAAGGCGAGGGTGGGTACGGGCTAGAAACGGCATGGCAGCTCACACATGGCTATTTGTGAGCACCTTAGCGCATTCTGCAGCGGCTGGCCCAATGGTGAGCTTATGGGGAGCGAGGGGGTATGGGGGGAGCATGGGTTCATGGGGTGAAGATGGCTTCATGGGGTGAGCATGGCTTCATGTGGTGAACTGGGGTCATGGGGTGAAGATGGCTCCATGGGTTGAAGATGGCTTAATGTGGTGAGCAGACCTCATGTGGTGAGCGGGCTTGTTGTGGTGAGCGGGCTTGCCCCGCGTTGGGCTGCGAAGCAGCCCCAATAATCTCACCGCGGTTTTCCAGATATTCCGGGGTGGATGGTTTTGGGGCCGCTTCGCAGCCCAACGCGGGGCAAGCCCGCTCACCACATGAAGTCCGCTCACCACAACAAGCTCACTGGCCACAACAAGCTAGTCACAAGAACCACCGCCCGCATCAGCCCTTCTTGCGCACCAGCTTCATCACCACCACAAAAAACACCGGCACAAACACCACCGCCAACGTCGCGGTAATCATCCCGCCGATCACCCCGGTACCAATCGCCTGCTGGCTCGCCGAGCTGGCGCCGGTGGCAATCGCCAGCGGCACCACGCCGAGGATGAACGCCAGGGAGGTCATGATGATCGGTCGCAACCTCAGCCGCGCGGCCTTGAGGGTCGCATCGATCAGGTCTTCGCCCTGGTCATACAGGTCCTTGGCAAATTCGATGATCAGGATCGCGTTCTTCGCCGACAGCCCGATGATGGTGATCAAGCCAACCTTGAAGAACACATCGTTGGGCATGCCACGCAAGGTCACGGCCAGCACCGCGCCGAGGACGCCCAACGGCACTACCAGCAGCACGGAGGTCGGGATCGACCAGCTTTCATACAGCGCCGCCAGGCACAGGAACACGATCAGCAGCGACAGCCCCAACAGCAAGGGTGCCTGCGAGCCGGACAAGCGTTCCTGCAACGACAACCCAGTCCATTCCTGGCCAAGGCCCGCCGGCAACTGGCTGACCAGGCGCTGGATTTCTTCCATCGCTTCGCCGGTGCTGTGGCCCGGCGCGGCCTCACCACTGATGGCAATCGCCGGATAACCGTTGTAGCGGGTCAGCTGCGCCGGGCCCTGGGTCCACTTGGCTTCGACAAACGCCGAGAGCGGCACCATCTTTCCGGCGTTGTTGCGCACGTGGATCTTCATCAAGTCCGCAACCTGGCTGCGCTGGTCACCTTCGGCCTGCACCACCACCCGCTGCATGCGGCCCTGGTTGGGAAAGTCGTTGACATACGCCGAGCCGATGGCCGAGGACAGCACGTTGCCGACATCGGCAAACGACACGCCCAGCGCATTGGCCTGCTTGCGGTCGACTTCCAACTGCACCTGCGGCGCCTCGGCCAGGGCGCTTTCGCGCACGTTGGCGAGGATCGGGCTTTTTTCCGCGGCCGCCAGCAGTTCGGTGCGGGCCTGCATCAACGCGGCGTGGCCGACGCCCCCACGGTCCTGCAGACGGAATTCGAACCCGCTGGAGGTGCCCAGCCCATCCACCGGCGGCGGCAGGATCGCATAGGCGATCGCATCCTTGAGCTCGCTGAACGTCGCGTTGGCGCGGTCGGCAATCGAGGCGGCGGAGTCATCGCTGCCACGCTGCGACCAGTCCTTGAGCGTGGTGAACGCCAACGCCGCGTTCTGCCCAGAGCCGGAGAAGCTGAAGCCCATGATCATGGTGGTATCGCCCACCCCTGGCTCGCTGGCGTTGTGCGCTTCGATCTGCTCGGCGACCTGCACCGTGCGGTTCTTGCTCGCACCCGGCGGCAGCTGGATATCGGTGATGGTGTAGCCCTGGTCTTCGACCGGCAGGAACGAGGAGGGCAGGCGGCTGAACATCAACCCCAGGCCCACCAGCAACACCAGGTAGACCAGCAGGTAGCGGCCGCTGCGCTTGAGCGCATAGGCCACCCAGCCTTCGTAGCGATCGGTGAGTTGCTCGAAACGTTTGTTGAACCAGCCGAAGAACCCCCCCTTGGCATGGTGCTCGCCCTTGGCGATCGGCTTGAGCAGGGTGGCGCACAGCGCCGGGGTCAAGGTCAGGGCCAGGAACGCCGAGAACAGGATCGAGGTGGCCATCGACAGCGAGAACTGCTGGTAGATCACCCCCACCGAACCGGCCATGAACGCCATCGGCAGGAACACCGCCACCAGCACCAGGGTAATCCCGACGATAGCGCCCGTGATCTGGCCCATGGCTTTCTTCGTCGCCTCCTTGGGCGACAGGCCCTCGGTGACCATGATCCGCTCGACGTTCTCCACCACCACGATGGCGTCATCCACCAGGATACCGATGGCCAGCACCATGCCGAACATGGTCAGCACGTTGATCGAGAACCCCAGCAACAGCATGGTCGCGAAGGTGCCCATCAGCGCGATCGGCACCACCAGCGTCGGGATCAGCGTATAGCGCACGTTCTGCAGGAACAGGAACATCACCGCAAACACCAGCGCCATGGCTTCGAGCAGGGTGTAGACCACCTTGGTGATCGAGACCTTGACGAACGGCGAGGTGTCGTACGGAATCTTGTATTCGACATTGGCCGGGAAGTAGCGCGACAGCTCGTCCATCTTCGCCCGCACCAGGGTCGCCGTGTTCAACGCGTTGGCGCCCGGCGCCAGTTGCACGCTGACGGCGGTGGACGGCTTGCCGTTCAGACGGGTGGAAAACTGGTACTCCTGGCTGCCGATTTCCACCCGCGCCACATCGCCGATGCGCACGGTGGAGCCGTCCGGGTTGGCCTTGAGCACGATGTCGGCGAATTCCGCCGGTGTCGACAGCTGGCCCTTGACCAGGATCGCGGCGGTGATTTCCTGGGTCCTGGTGCCCGGCAAGTCGCCGATGCTGCCAGCGGAAACCTGGGCGTTCTGCGCGCTGATCGCGGCATTCACGTCCGCCGGGGTCAGGTTGAAGCCGATCAGCTTCTGCGGGTCGATCCAGATGCGCATGGCGCGCTCGGCGCCATACAACTGCGCCTTGCCGACCCCGTCGAGGCGCTTGAGCTCGTTCATCACGTTGCGCGCCAGGTAATCGCTGAGCGCTACGTCATCGAGCTTGCCGTCGCTGGAGGTGAGGGTCACCAGCAGCAGGAAACCGGCGGACACTTTCTCCACCTGCAAACCCTGCTGCGTCACCGCCTGCGGCAGGCGCGGCTCGACCGCCTTGAGACGGTTTTGCACATCCACCTGGGCCATTTCCGGATCGGTGCCCGGCTGGAACGTCGCGGTGATGGTGGCCGAACCGAGGCTGCTCTGGGATTCGAAATACAACAGGTGGTCGGCGCCATTGAGCTCCTGCTCGATCAGGCTGACCACGCTTTCGTCCAGGGTCTGGGCCGAGGCGCCGGGATACACCGCGTAGATCTCGACCTTGGGTGGCGCGACGTTGGGGTACTGCGCCACCGGCAACTGCGGGATCGCCAGCAAACCGGCGAGCAGGATAAACAGGGCGACCACCCAGGCGAAGATCGGGCGATCAATAAAGAACTGCGGCATTCTCAATAATCCTTATTGGCCGGGTGCCTGGGCGAGCGGCACGGGGCTGTCATCCACCTGGACTTTTTCACCGGGGCGCGCGTGTTGCAGGCCCTCGACGACAATGCGGTCACCGGGCTTGAGGCCGCTGCTGACGATCCAGCGGTCCTCGACCACCGCACCCAGTTCCACCGGTTGCTGGCTCACGGTTTGCTCGGCGTCCAGCAGCAGCACCATGGGAATGCCGGCGCTGTCGCGGACGATGGCGCGTTGCGGCACGCTGATGCCTTGTTTATCGACGGCCTGCTCCAGGCGCACGCGCACAAAGCTGCCAGGGAGCAAATCGAGGTCCGGGTTGGGGAATTCGCTGCGCAGGATGATCTGCCCGGTGCCGGGGTCGACGCTGATTTCGGCGAACAGCAATTTGCCCGGCAGTGGGTAGAGGCTGCCATCGTCCTGGATCAGCGTGGCCTTGGCCTGGTCCTGGCCGACCTGCTTCAGGCTGCCGGCGCGGAAGGCGCGCCGCAGGTCGTTCAGTTCGCGGGTGGATTGGGTCAGGTCGGCGTGGATCGGGTCCAGTTGCTGGATGATCGCCAGGGGCGTGGCCTCGTTCTGGCCGACCAGTGCACCTTCGGTGACCAGCGCGCGGCCGATGCGCCCGGAAATCGGCGCCGTCACGGTGGCGTAGCCCAGGTTCAGCTTGGCGCGCTCGACGGCCGCCTTGTTGGCGGCGACTTCGGCGTTGGTCTGGCGCACGGCGGCGCGGGCGTTGTCGTAGTCCTGGCCGCTGATCGCGTTGCCTTCGACCAGCTGGCTGTAGCGCTGCTCCTGCAGGCGCGCCTGGAACGCATTGGCCTCGGCCTTGCTCAGGTTGGCCTGGGCGCTGTCGAGGTCAGCCTTGAACGGCGCCGGGTCAATGCGAAACAGCACGTCGCCCTGTTTGACGTCGTGACCTTCCTTGAACACCCGCTGCATCACCACCCCGGCTACCCGCGCGCGCACTTCGGCGATGCGCGGCGCGGCGATGCGCCCGCTCAGCTCGCTGCTGATGGACAGGGGCTTGGCCTGCAGGGTTTCAATGCGGACTTTGGCCAGCGGCATTTCCGGCGCTTGCGTGGCCGACTTGTCGCAGGCACTCAGTGCCAGCGTCAGGGCCAGCAGGCAAAACGGCGCAAACAGATTCTTTGACATGCTCTTATCCCAATATTGACTGGCGCATCCTAAGGTCACCTGCGCCGTGGTGCTGTGAAGCTGTGTAGGTGGTCTGTGAAGAAATGTAAGGTGCGACCCATAGTCGGCAGAGGGCGTATATCCTTGCACAATCCTGCAAGCACTGGAGATCCCATGTGGGAGGGGGCTTGCCCCCGATCGCGGTGTATCAGTCGAAACAGCCTTCACTGACCCACCGCTGTCGGCGGCAAGCCCCCTCCCACATGGGATTTGTGTACGACCAATAACTGTATTTTCTGGAAACACCTTTATGCCCAACATCCTCCTGGTGGAAGACGACGCCGCACTCTCCGAGCTGATTGCCAGCTACCTGGAGCGCAATGGCTACCACGTCAGCGTGCTCAGCCGTGGCGACCACGTGCGTGAGCGCGCGCGGCTCAACCCGCCGGACCTGGTGATCCTCGACCTGATGCTGCCGGGCCTCGACGGCCTGCAAGTCTGCCGCCTGTTGCGCGCCGATTCGGCGGGCTTGCCGATTCTGATGCTCACCGCCCGCGATGACAGCCACGACCAGGTGCTTGGCCTGGAAATGGGCGCCGACGACTATGTGACCAAACCCTGCGAGCCGCGCGTGCTGCTGGCGCGGGTGCGCACCTTGCTGCGGCGCAGCAGTTTGTCCGAACCGCAGGTGGCCAATGACCAGATCCTCATGGGCAACCTGTGCATCGACCTGTCGGAGCGCACCGTGACCTGGCGCGAGCAGGCGGTGGAGTTGTCCAGCGGCGAGTACAACCTGCTGGTGGTGCTGGCCCGGCATGCCGGCGAGGTGCTCAGCCGCGACCAGATCCTGCAACGCCTGCGCGGCATCGAGTTCAACGGTACCGACCGTTCGGTGGACGTGGCCATTTCCAAGCTGCGCCGCAAGTTCGACGACCACGCCGGCGAGGCGCGCAAGATCAAGACGGTGTGGGGCAAGGGCTACCTGTTCAGTCGTTCCGAGTGGGAATGCTGATCCATGTTTCGCGTACTGCTGCGCCTCTCCCTGATCATCATCATCACCTACAGCGCGGCAATCTTCTTGATTCCCAAGCTGGTGATCCAACTGTTCGAGCATCGCTACCTCGACTACAACGTCGAGCAGTCGCGGGGCATGCAAAAGCTGATCGTCAAGCAGTACCTGCGCGCACCGGTGGAGCGCTGGTCGCAGGTCACCGAACAACTGGACCGCGACTTCGCACCGCTGAAAGTGCAGTTGCTGCTGCGTCAGGACGCGCGCTACACCCCGGCGGAGGCCTTGCAGTTGGAGCAGGGCAAGCCGGTGATCCGCCTCGGGGAGTGGGGTTGGATGGAGGAGGTCAGCTCACCGATCAACGACCAGTTCGTGGTCAAGCTGACCATCCCTCCCGATTCGCTGGACATGAACCTGCTGTACTGGTCGATGAACGTGTTGATCGGCATCGCGCTGCTGGCGTGCCTGCTGGTCTGGCTGCGCCCGCACTGGCGTGACCTGGAGCGCCTGAAAAGCACGGCCACCCAACTCGGTCGCGGCAACCTGAGCGCGCGTACCGGGATTGCCCCCAGCTCCAACATCGGCAGCCTGGCCTCGGTCTTCGACACCATGGCCGGCGACATCGAGCACCTGCTCAACCAGCAGCGCGACCTGCTCAACGCCGTCTCCCACGAATTGCGCACACCGCTGACACGCCTGGACTTCGGCCTCGCCCTGGCGCTCTCCGAAGACCTGCCCGAAGCCAGCCGCGAGCGCCTGCAAAGCCTGGTGGCGCATATTCGCGAGCTGGATGAACTGGTGCTGGAATTGCTGTCCTACAGCCGCCTGCAAAACCCGGCGCAATTGCCTGAACGCGTCGAGGTGGTGCTCGACGAATTTATCGACAGCGTGCTCGGCAGTGTCGATGACGAGTTGGAAAACCCCGAAATCGTTATTGATGTGGCACTCGATTGCGCCGTGGAGCGCTTCAGCCTCGACCCGCGCCTCACCGCCCGCGCCTTGCAGAACCTGCTGCGCAACGCCACGCGTTACTGCGAAAAACGCATCCAGGTCGGGGTCAAGGTCTGCCCCAAGGGCTGTGAGATCTGGGTGGACGATGATGGAATCGGCATTCCGTTGGACCAGCGCGAGCGCATCTTCGAACCGTTCTACCGCCTCGACCGCAGCCGCGACCGTGCCACCGGTGGTTTCGGCCTGGGCCTGGCGATCAGCCGGCGCGCCCTCGAAGCCCAGGGCGGCACGTTAACCGCGCAGGCCTCGCCACTGGGCGGTGCCCGGTTTCGCGTGTGGCTGCCCTGCGTCGCCTGATCAGAGCACTTTGACCGCGCGGCCGATTGCCTGGATCGGCCCCGTGGGTTTGCCGGTGGGTGAGCCGCTCGGGGCTTCGAGTGTCAGCTCGAACAGCTGGTTTGGCGTCAGCGGCGGCAGTTTGTCCAGCGGCACCGAGAGGGTCTGTCCCGGCTTGACCAGGCCCAGGGACACCGGCCCTTGCCAGCCGTCGCCCTTGGTCCAGAACTGCAGGGCCTTGTCGGCCGGGACTTCCATCACGCCCAATGGAATCAACTGAATCTGCTGATTGTGGCTGGCCTGGATCACCCAGCCCGGCGCCTGGCTTTGTGGCGCCACCAGCACCACCACGAAGCTCGGCGCGGCGCCGGGTGGGCGGGTCAGCAGCAACGCAGACAGCACCAGGCTCGCCAGCAGGCCGGCACCGGCAAGGCCGCGCCACACGGCCAGCAGGTTCCACCACGGCACGCCGCTGGCGGCGGGTGCGAGGGTGCGCTCGATGCGCCGCCACAGGTGAGGCGAGGGCGGCACCGGTGCTGCCAGGGCTGTCAGGGGTAATAGCCGTTGCTCCCAGGCATCCACCGCGGCCCGCAGTTCGGCATCGTGTGGCAGGCGGCGTTCCACCTCGGCACGCTGCTCGATGGGCAGGGTGCCGAGCACGTATTCGCTGGCCAGTGCGTCGAGTGTTTCGTTCATGCCATGCACTCCCGCAACGCGGTGAGGCTACGTTTGATCCAGGCTTTGACAGTGCCCAATGGGGTGCCCAGTTTTTGCGCGATTTCGCTGTGGGAATAACCGTCGACATAGGCATGCAGGATGCAGGTGCGACGGGCCGGGTCGAGTTGCTCCAGGCAGGTGTGCATCTGCCCCGAGCGCGCGGGAAATTCAAAGGTCTCGGTGTCGGCGGCGAGCTGTTCGTGTTCCTCGCCCAGCGCCACCTCGCGATGCTGGTTGCGCACGTGGTTGAGCGCCAGGTGGCGGGTCACGCTGAATACCCAGCCGCGTGCCGAGCCGCGCACGGGGTCGAAACTGCCGGCGCCGCGCCAGATCTTGATAAACGCGTCGTGCACGATGTCTTCGGCCAGGGCCTTGTCCCGCACGATGCGCAATGCGACGCCGAGCAAACGGCTGCTGTCCTGCTCATACAACTGGCGCAGGGCGCGTTGGTCGCCCCGGGCACAGGCCGAGAGGCAGGCTGGGTAATCAAAGAGAGTCTCAGGCAAAACGTTGTATTCCTGGCACTGAATTAACCGCCGCCACGGCCCCTGTGTGGCGAGCAAGCGTGCTCGCCACGACACGCCGGCGCCCACAGGGGGCAGCGTAGCTGACTTTGCTCAGCTGGCGGACCAGAAAATGTAATCGGCCTGGTAGCTCACCACCGCCTGCTCACCCTTGTTGGCGGCGCTGCACACGGTACTCGGGGCAACGCCCCCTTTGAGCGCGACCCGTTGGATGTAGCTCACGCCGCTCATCGCGCCCTTGCCTTCGGCCGGGTTGGCCTTGACCAGTTGATAGGGCAGGTTGCCGGCACCCGACGGCGCCACGGCGAGCTGGGTGCCGGTGATTTTCGAACCGTCCTTGGCCTGCCAGGTGGCCGGTGGGCCGAAATAGGTGCCGACGGGCTTGCCGCTGCGATCATTGAGCACGGCCTTGGGGCCGACGAAGGTCCACTCGGTCTGGCCGGCGGCATTCGGCTTGTCGCGGCACTCGTAGGTGATTTCGCCAACGCCGGTGGTTTCCAGCGCGACCTTGTGGCCCGCTGGCACTTTGATGCTGTCGGGCAAGCCGGACTGGGCAAAAGCGGCGGGGGCGGCGATCAACAAGCCGGTGAGGCAGAGCAGTGTTTTAGCGTTCATCGGTGCTTCTCCATTCAGTCAAACAGCGGGGGTACTGGAAGAACTACCCATGACGCGCACGATTGGATGCAGCGATTAGAAAATAAAGTCATGAAGGCGCACACTGTGTCCCCGCTTTATCCGAGGAGAGATTGGCAATGACTGGTGTCCACGCGTCTGCTCAACAAGGTTTCTCCACCCAGGCTGTCACCTACGCCCAGGGCCGGCCGGATTATCCACGGCAACTGACCGGCTGGCTCACGGAGGCGCTCGGCGTTGACGCGCAGTCAACCGTCATCGACCTGGGCGCCGGCACCGGCAAATTCACGCGTTTGCTCAGCACCCTGGCGCCGACCCTGATCGCCGTCGAACCGGTGCAGGCGATGGGCGCGCAGCTGAGCAAGCTGTTGCCGGACGTGCGCCTGGTCGACGGTACCGCCGACTCCATGCCCCTGGCCGCCGCCAGTGCCGACGCGGTGGTCTGCGCCCAGGCGTTCCACTGGTTCTCGACCCAGGCGGCGCTGCAGGAGATCCACCGTGTACTCAAACCCGAGGGCCGGCTGGGACTGGTGTGGAATGTGCGCGATGAGTCGGTGGCCTGGGTCGCGGCGATCACCGCGATCATCACGCCTTACGAGGGCGACACGCCGCGCTTTCATACCGGGCGCTGGCGCGAAGCCTTTACCGGCGAGCTTTTTTCCGCGCCTGAACTCAGCTGTTTCCCGTATAGCCATGTCGGCAGCCCTCAAGAGGTGATCATGGATCGCTTCCTCTCGGTGAGCTTTATCGCCGCGCTGCCGGACGCGGAAAAGGCCAAGGTGACCGCGCAGTTGCAGGACTTGATCGACACCCATCCAGACCTGCGCGGGCGTGACACCGTGGCCTTCCCGTACCAGACTCAGGCGTACGTCTGCCGTCGACTGAGCTAAAAGGCATAAAGTCAGATCATATTGATATAAGTCGTTATAAGAAAAATCGCTATCCTGCGGCCAGAAATTTATAAGGCCGCGGGAAGTTGTAATGGATGTGGGTAATGTTGGTTTTGTAGTCGCGGGCCTGATCGTTGGTTTTATCGTGGGCATGACCGGCGTGGGCGGAGGCTCGTTGATGACGCCGATCCTGTTGTGGTTCGGCATCAATCCGGCCACGGCGGTCGGCACTGACTTGTTGTACGCCGCGATCACCAAGTCCGGTGGCGTGCTGGTACACAGCAAGAACAAGAACATCGACTGGACCATCACCGGCTGGCTGACCCTGGGCAGCGTGCCTGCCGTGTTGCTGACCCTGTGGTTCCTCGCCAGCCTGCACACTGACCCCAGCGCCATGAACGCGGTGATCAAGCAGGCCCTCGGCGTGGTGCTGCTGCTGACGGCCCTGGCGATCCTGTTCAAGAAAAGCCTGCTGGCCTTCGCCCAGCGCCATGCCGGCGATGGCTACCACATGAACCCGCGCAACCTGAATGCGTTGACGGTAGTGACCGGTGCCGTGCTGGGCACCATGGTCGCGCTGACCTCCATCGGCGCCGGCGCACTGGGCACCGTCGCGCTGTTTATCCTTTATCCGTTCCTGGCCACCCGCCGCCTGGTGGGCACCGAGATCGCCCACGCCGTGCCCCTGACCCTGGTGGCGGGCCTGGGCCACGCCGGCATGGGCAATATGGACTGGCACCTGCTGGGCTTTTTGCTGATGGGCTCGCTGCCGGGCATTTACCTGGGCAGCCACATGACCGGCAAAGTCCCGGACGGCGTATTGCGCCCGTGCCTGGCGATCATGTTGATGACCATCGGCTACAAACTGGCCTTTTAAGACATAACAGGGGCCAAAGGTGGGAGGGGGCTCGCTCCCTCCCACATGCTGACTGCGATCACCCTTGATTCAGGCTTTCGCTGGCCCATTACCGATCTGCCACACAAACGGCGGCTCGGTCGCATTGATCACCCAGTCGCCGACGATCCGCGCCTTGTAGATCACCGGGTTGTGCGACGACACCGTGCGCGCATTGCGCCAGTGGCGGTCCAGGGACTTGCCCTGGCGCACATCCGACGCCCCCAGCGCATTGAACAGTTCGCTGGTGGCGCGCTGGATCAATTCCGACACCACCACCTGCGCCGTGGCCGACTCGATCTCGGCGGCCAGATTGGCCGCGTGCTCAGCCGCATCATCGCCGCCAAACCGTGCCAGGTAAGCCTGTTGCGCCGGCGCTGCGGCTTTCAACGCGCTGGCTTCGGCGGCATACACCAGCGCCGCGACTTCACCCACCACCTGCTGGACCTGTGCATCCTGGCTGACATGCGGCGCATTGCCGTGGCTGTAGATGCGTTTGCGGCTGCGCACCTGATGGGCGACATCGCGCAACGCGGCGCGGCCGATACCGGCGAGGCTGGCGAGCAGCACCAACTGGTAGAACGCGGTCTGGTATTTGAAGCGGGTGGCGAAGTCGATGACGTTGTCCGCCTCCACCACCGCATCGGTAAAGCGCGAGGTGCCGCTGCCGGTGGTGCGTTGGCCGAAACCGTCCCAATCATCGCTGTGCACCACGCCGGGCTGGCGCGCGCGCGTGGCGGCGATCACATCGCCGCCGGTGTCGCTGCGTTGGGCGTACACGTCGATCCAATCAGCGAAAATGCTGCCGGTGCTGTAGAACTTTTCGCCGTTGAGCTTCCAGTTATCGCCATCCGGGCTGACCTGGGTGACTACCTCACCGATGGCCACGGCGCCGATTTCAGTCCAGGCGCAGCCGACGATATCGCCGTCGACAAAGCGCTTGAACCACAGCTCGCGGCCGGCACTCGGGGCGGCGTTGAGGCGATCTTCGGCAAACGCGAAATGCCCGCGCAGGGCCTGCGGCACGTTGGAGTCGGCTTCAGCCAGTTCGATCAGCAATTGGAACAACTGCGGCAGGGACGCGCCGCCACCGCCGTATTCCACCGGCACCCGCACGGCGCCGAAACCGGCTTGTTTGAGCCACTGGATCGGTTCATGGGGCAGGGTGCGGGTTTGCTCGCGCTCCACCGCACCCGCAGCGATACGCTGGAAAATCGGGCGAAAGCGCGCGGCGAGGGTGGTGTAGTCGACGCCGGTGGACAGCGGGTTGATGACGTGTTGTTCGGTCATGGGCAAAAGCTCCAGGGCAGTGATCAATGCCAAAGGTGATTGCACACTCCGTGCCGGGTGTCCGGGCCCATGTTTACGCGGGAGATGCTGCGCCAGCTGTTGCCCCAGCAACAGTGAACCGACAAACCGCCACGATCCGTGACAGGCGTCTTCGCCTGATCGCCGGCCGGGTTTTCCGCCGTAGCCCGCACGGCGCGTGCGTTTGCCCACGGCTGGCACGCTTGCTGCTCAACCCCTCGGTACATCCCTGTGTGCGAGGTAGTGATCGATGAGTCAGCAAGCCGTGAAATTTGCCTATTGGGTGCCCAACGTCAGCGGTGGGCTGGTGGTGAGCAAGATCGAACAGCGCACCCATTGGGGCATCGACTACAACCGCAAATTGGCGCAACTGGCCGAAGCCGCCGGCTTCGAATATGGCCTGACGCAGATTCGCTTCACCGCCGGCTACGGCGCCGAGAACCAGCATGAGTCCGTGGCGTTCAGCCACGCGCTGCTGGCGGCGACCACCACGCTGAAAGTGATTGCCGCGATCCTGCCCGGCCCATGGCAACCAGCGCTGGCGGCCAAGCAACTGGCAACCATCGACCAGCTCACCAACGGCCGCATCGCCGTGAACATCGTCAGTGGCTGGTTCAAGGGTGAGTTCCAGGCCATCGGCGAACACTGGCTGGAACACGACGAGCGTTATCGCCGTTCCGAGGAATTCATCCGCGCCCTCAAGGGTATCTGGACCCAGGACAACTTCACCTTCAAGGGCGACTTCTATCGCTTCAACCAATACACCCTCAAGCCCAAGCCGCTGGGCCAGCCGGAAGTGTTCCAGGGCGGCAGTTCGCGGGCGGCGCGCGACATGGCGGCGCGGGTGTCGGACTGGTACTTCACCAATGGCAACACCCCGGAAGGCATCAAGGCCCAGGTCGATGAAATTCGCGCCAAGGCCGCTGCGAACAACCATTCGGTCAAGGTCGGCGTCAACGCCTTCATCATCGCCCGGGATACCGAGGAAGAAGCCCGCGCCGTGCTCGCGGAAATCATCGACAAGGCCGATCCGGAGGCGGTGAATGCGTTCGGCGACGCGGCCCGGCAGGCCGGCAAGGCTTCCCCCGAAGGCGAGGGCAACTGGGCCAAGTCCAGCTTCGAAGACCTGGTGCAGTACAACGACGGCTTCAAGACCAACCTGATCGGCACCCCGCAGCAGATCGCCGAGCGCATCGTCGCGCTCAAGGCCGTGGGCGTGGACCTGGTCCTGGCCGGTTTCCTGCACTTCCAGGAAGAGGTCGAGTACTTCGGCCAGCGCGTGTTGCCACTGGTGCGCGAGCTGGAGGCCAAGGCCGCGATCAAGCAGGTGGCCTGAGCATTCACCGGGTGAAGACCACCACCGCCGCGCGCAGCTTGTTATTGCCAAAGCGGCACATGCGCTCGAACTCCGCATGGCTGACCGGCAGGTGCTGGCAGTCCAGAGGCTGGCGGTGCTGGCTGTGGTCCACATCCGGGTCGTGCAGGTAGACAAAGTCGTCGTCGCAGTCGGTGACGATCACCCAATGCGGGGATTTCGAGCGGGTGAGGCGGTAGCTGCTGATCAACACCAGCGGCTGCCCGCCCTCCTGCAACAGCCGGGGCAAGTCCAGGGCGCCGCCGAAGACCTGCTCGACGTCGCTGCCTGCCAACTCTTCCTCAAACGCGGCATGCACCACGCGCATGACGTCCTTTTTATGCGGATCGCGTACGCCATCCAGAAATAACGGCCCGCGCACATTCACCTGCATCCGCACCCGAAAGCCCCGACGCCACGCCGCCAGAGCCAGGCCTTGCGGGCTGCAGCCGCCATGGCCGGCGGTCATGAACACGGTGGTCGCTTCCCGCCAGATCTGCAGCTCTTCGCGGCGCAGGGCCGGGCGCTCCGGCACCAGCGCACCCATGGCCATCAACAGGCAGGCGGCGCCACAGGTGAAGTCGGTGGTCTGTTGGTAATACGGCACGCTGTGCGAGCGCGCATCCTGGTGCTGCAGGATGCGTTTTTCCAGGCGCAGGGCCGGGCTGTGGTCTTCGTAGTAGTCGTTGATCAGGGCAAAGCGGCGGTAGCCGTTGCGTTCATACAGGGCGAGGGCGCCGGGGTTGTCGGTGCGCACTTCCAGGCGCAGGTAGGCGCAGTCGTGTTCCACTGCGCAGGCCTCGATGCGGCTCAGCAGCTGTTTGCCCAGGCCCATGCCGCGCGCGTGCTCGGCGATGGCGATGGAGTACAGCCGTGCCAGCGAGGTGCCACGGTGGAACAGCACCAGCGCATAGCCGAGCAATTGCCCGTCCTGTTCCGCCACCAGCAACCGGCCATGGGCGCGGCTGACCATCCAGTGGAAACTGCGCGGTGACAGCCGGTCAGTGGTGAAACAATGCTGTTCCAGTGCCACTAATTCAGGCACGTCCTCGGGGGCTGCAACGCGAAAGAAAAGAGCCATATGACCGCCGTAAAAGTTGCGTAACGAAACGGGACTTCTCTAAAAGATCGTGCTTAATAGAAAAGGTCGAGTTCTCTAAAGCGGATCAAATATTATGTCGGCGGTACAAGGTCATTGGCGTGAAGTATCCGAGCAAACTGTCGCGGCGACAATAACCAATAAGGGTTATTTTTCCGCACCCCCCAAAGGCGCCAGTCAAGTTGTGATCATTGTCGAGCGCAAGGAAGACTGGGCCTCCTACTTCCCCAGCGAAGACATCGTCACCGCGCAGGAATACCTGGAGCAAACCCGCGAAAGCGAGACCGGCAAGCGCGTGCAGGTGATCAACCTGTGCCGTAGCTACAAGTACCTGGGGCACGGCTATTACTGTTCATTGCTGGCCGAAGCGCGCGGGCACAAGGTGATTCCGTCGGTGCGCACCATCAGCGAGCTGACCAAGAAGTCACTCTACGGCCTGGCGCTGGATGACCTGGATAAAACCCTCGATAAAGCCTTGAGTCATCATCTCTACAGCAATACCGAAGGTTTCACCCTGACCCTTTACTTTGGTCGAACCAATATTGAACCGTTGCAGGAGTTGGCCCGCCAGTTGTTTGAAGCGTTCCCGTGCCCGATCCTGTTAGTTGAATTCAGAAAGAACAACGGCTGGCACATTGAAGGGGTCAAGTCCGGCGTACTGCACAAGTTGCGCGATGACCAGGAAGATCAATTCGCCCACGCCCTCGACAACTTCAGCCGCAAGATCTGGCGCCAGCCCCGTTCACGTCGCCTGGCCCGTTATGACCTGGCGATTCTTCACGATCCCCAGGAGCAACTGCCGCCGTCCAATGCCAAGGCGCTGGAGAATTTCATCCGCGTGGGCAAGGGCCTGGGCATCGATGTGGAGTTGATCGAGCGCAAGGACTACTCGCGCCTGGCCGAATACGACGCCTTGCTGATCCGCGAGACCACAAGCGTCGACAACCACACCTACCGCTTCGCCAAGAAAGCCGAGAGCGAAGGGCTGGTGGTGATGGATGACCCGGCCTCGATCCTGCGCTGCACCAACAAGGTCTACCTCACCGACCTGCTCAACAGCCATCAACTGGGCATGCCCGCCACCGAGATTCTCTACAAGGAACGACCGGAAGATTTCGAACGGGTCGGCGAGCGCCTGGGTTTCCCGCTGGTGCTGAAGATCCCCGATGGCTGTTTCTCCCGGGGTGTGATCAAGGTCGAAAGCCAGGAAGCCTTGCTCAAGGCCACTGCCGAGCTGTTCGAACATTCGGTGCTGCTGCTGGCCCAGGAGTTCTTCTACACCGAATACGACTGGCGCATCGGCGTGCTCAATCGCAAGCCGATCTTTGCCTGCCAGTACTTCATGTCCAAGGGCCATTGGCAGATCTACAACCACAAGGCCATCGGCTCGGACATCAACGGCGAGTGCCGCACCCTGGCGGTCCACGAAGCGCCCAAGGCGGTGGTGGAGCTGGCGGTGAAGACCGCCAACCTGATCGGCGACGGGCTCTACGGCGTCGACCTCAAGCAGTCCGGCGACAAGGTGGTGGTGATCGAGGTCAACGACAATCCCAACCTGGATGCGGGCATCGAAGACGCCTATTTGCAGGACGACCTGTATGGCCTGGTGCTGGAGGAATTCGTGCGGCGCCTGGAGTTGAAACGCCAGGGCCAGGTCTGGTGAGTCGCGATGATCCAGCGTTTTGAGCTAATCAATGGAAAACTGCTGGGCGTGGACAGCGCCTCGGCGCCGATCCTGTTATTCAACAACCCTGACCCGAGCGAGCGTGAATGGCTGCGTGACCATCACAAGCTGGATGAGCATGCACTCGCGTCGGCCCTGGACCCTGACGAGGTCTCGCGCATCGAGTTTCACCCCGACAACCTGTTCCTGATCTGGAAGCGCCCGGAGAACTATTCCGGCGGCGGCAACCTGGTGTTCGAAGTGTCGTCCTGCGGCCTGCTGTTTTCACCCGGCCGGCTGCTGGTAATCGCCACCGATGAAACCCCGCTGAGCGGCCTGGGCCAGCGCCGGCCGTTGCACACGCCGCTCGACGTGTTGCTCGACCTGCTGCTCAACAACATTCATCACTACCTGGGCCACCTCAAGGTGATCAAGCTGGTCGCGCGTGAGTTGCAGCAGCAGTTCAACGCGTCGATGAGCAACCATCACCTGATGCAGATGTTCAACCTCAGTGAAAGCCTGATCTATTACATCAACGCGCTGCACAGCAACGGCGCCGTGCTGTCGAGGCTGCGCAACCACGCGGAAAAGGAGCACTTCGGCGCGGAAATCCTCGGCCTGATCGATGACCTGATCATCGAGAACCATCAGTGCTACAAACAGGCCGAGATCTATTCCAATGTGTTTTCCGGGCTGATCGATGCGCGCGGCAACCTGATGAACAACAGCATGAACAACCTGTTGCGCAAGCTCACGCTGATCAACGTGGTGTTCCTGCCGCTCAATCTGATTGCCAGTGTGGGTGGGATGTCGGAGTTCAGCATGATGACGGCGGGTACGCCGTGGTGGGTGTCGTACCCGTTGTTCCTGGCTGCGATGGGGTTGGGGGCAGGCTTGATGGTGCTAGTGCTCAAGCGGATGGCGGGCGCGGCGATGTAAAGGTGGCGATGCATCAGGCACGCCTCTGCGCATGGTTTGGGGCTGCTGCGCAGCCCAACGCGGGACAAGCCCGCTCGCCACAGATTACTCGCCTGGCGGTGTTTGCAGGGTCAGCACTTCAAAGCCATCCGCCGTCACCGCTACCGTGTGCTCCCACTGCGCCGACAGGCTGTTGTCCTTGGTCACCACCGTCCAGCCATCTTTCAGGCTGCGCACCTTGGAACTGCCCTGGTTAAGCATCGGTTCGATGGTAAACACCATGCCTTCGCGCAGTTCCATGCCGGTGCCGGGGCGGCCGAAGTGCAGGATTTGCGGCTCTTCATGCATCTGCTTGCCGATGCCATGGCCGCAGTATTCACGCACCACGCTGTAGCCGTTGGCCTGCGCGTGGCTCTGGATTGCATGGCCGATATCGCCCAGGCGTGCGCCGGGCTTGACCTGGCGGATGCCGGCCCACATCGCCTCAAAGGTCATTTCCACCAGGCGCCGCGCCTTGGGGGCGACGGTGCCGATCATGTACATCTTGCTGGAGTCGGCGATAAAGCCGCCTTTTTCCAGGGTGATGTCGATGTTGATGATGTCGCCGTCCTTGAGGATCTCCTTGGCGCTGGGCATGCCGTGGCACACCACCTCGTTGATCGAGGTGTTGATGGAGAACGGGTAATCGTATTGCCCGAGGCTGGCAGGGCGGGCCTGCAGGTCGTTGCGGATGAAGGCCTCGACGGCGCTGTCCAGCTCCAGGGTGGAACGGCCGGCGCTGACAAAACCGTCGAGCATGTCGAACACTTTGGCCAGCAGGCGCCCGGAGTCGCGCATGACAGCCAATTGGGCGGCGGTCTTGATCATCAGCTGCGCCCCCGGATCAGGTCGGGCTTGTCCAGCAGCAGTTTGTTGATCAACTCGTGGTAGGGCAGGCTGGGGTTCAGTTCGGCGAGCAGGCCGACCTTGATCCAGAACTCGGCCTGGGCGTTGATGGAGCGGTCCATGGCCGCACTGGCCAGGCGGAGTTGTTCGTGCAGTTGGTCGCTGATCTTGACGATGCCCATGGTCTTCACTGTGCTGGATTGATATACGAATCGTATATGTTTCGTATGCTTGAAGTAAACAGGATGTTGACTTGGTCCGGATGGCCGGTTAATTTCCTGGCATGACCTTCCAAGCCTTCCGCAGCCAGCCAAGCATTATTATTACCGCCATTCCTCATTTGGCGGGATAGCACACGGCTGCACCCAGACCCGCCCTTGAGGCGGGTTTTGTTTTTCCGTCTCCCGGGCTCTACACACACCAGGAGACACCCATGAGCAGCTGTCCCGTTCCTCCCCGCGCTGATGCAGGCCTGCTTGAACACTATGTGAAAAAGATCCTCGCCGCCCCGGTCTATGACCTGGCGGTGCGCACGCCCCTGCAAGCCGCGCCGGCGCTGTCGGCATTGCTCGGCAACCAGGTGCTGCTCAAGCGCGAAGACTTGCAGCCGACCTTCTCCTTCAAGATTCGCGGCGCCTACAACAAGCTCGTGCAACTGGCCGCAGAGCAGAAGGCGCGGGGCGTGGTCACCGCGTCGGCAGGCAACCATGCCCAGGGGGTGGCGCTGGCGGCGCGTGAACTGGGGATCCGGGCGCGAATCGTGATGCCCGCGACGACGCCGGAATTGAAGGTGCTGGGCGTGCGCTCCCGGGGCGCCGAAGCGGTGTTGCACGGTGCCAGCTTTCCCTTTGCCCTGGCCCACGCGCTGCAACTCGCCGACGCCTCCGGTTATACCTTCGTGTCGCCCTTCGACGACCCGGACGTCATCGCTGGCCAGGGCACAGTGGCCATGGAGATCCTGCGCCAGCAGCAAGGGCCGCTGGACGCGATCTTCGTCCCGGTCGGCGGCGGCGGGCTGATTGCCGGAATCGCGGCCTACGTCAAATACCTGCGGCCCGAAGTGCGCATCATCGGCGTCGAGCCCGAAGGCTCCAGTTGCCTGTTGGCGGCCCTGCGCGCCGGTGAGCGCGTGGTGTTGCCGAGTGTCGACGGGTTTGCCGATGGCACGGCGGTCGCGCAGATCGGTGCGTTTGGTTTTGAAATCTGCCGGCAGTGGGTGGATGAAGTGATCACCGTGAGCAACGACCAACTGTGCAGCGCAATCAAGTTGATCTACGACGATACCCGCTCCATCACCGAGCCTTCCGGTGCCTTGGCGGTCGCGGGCATTCGCCAATACGTGTCAACGCGTGGCATAGCGGGGCAGACATTGGTAGCGGTTAATTCCGGCGCGAACATCAACTTCGATAGTTTGCGATATGTTGCTGAAAGAGTGGTCGCGCAAGGCGCAGTTTGATACCAGGCGTGGGGTTAAACGATTAATCGCAGCGGTTCGACGAATATTTCATCTACCCGGCCAAGCTTATATAAGGGTGCCGGGTGCTTATGAGGAATGGTTACAACGAGACTGGATTTTGCCGAGTAGGCTGGTGATGGTAAGCGTCTTCCAGGGGCGGCAAGACGCGGCAGGCACACGCTTGCCAGACTAAAAACAATCGATTGGCAGTCTCAGAAAAGGAGAGGTTGGCCATGCTTTCGGAATTAGAACTTCGCAGTATTATCGAAGGAAGTTTCCTGCCTAAACGGTGCGAATGCACCAAAGCCGAAGATGCCTCGCTGACGATCAAGGTCTATGACGACCGCGACCGTGACCGGGTGGATTTGGAAGTCAAAGGTATCAACGCCGACAAACTCGACAGCAGTCGAGCCTTGTGCAACCTGATCACCGGGTTGCGTGAAGACCTCAAGCACAGCCATGCACCCGCGCTGCAACGAGCAGGTGCGCGCAACCTGTACTAGATCGACGCTTGAGAGTGAGTGACCGAAGGCCTGTGGGCCTGGATAAACGCCAGGCCCAATACGGTTTCCGTTGCCACCGCCAGCAGGATCCCCGGGCCTGCATTGCCATTGATCCACTCCCCGAACCCCAATACGGCCAGCACCAGGCAGCCGGCGATAAACCCGCTGGTCAGGGCGCGGCGTGTGTCTGAGGGTGGGGCAAGGCGAGCACGGTAGAACATGAGGCCGATGGCCAGGAACAGCGCGGCATTGCGGCGCGACACCAGCCCGGTGGCGCTGGAATATTCGACACTCCATAACCACAGCAGCAGGTCAGGACGCAGGCCCCAGACAAGTGCAAGGGCGAAGCAGAGCAGGGCGGTGAATGTTGCGAGAGAGCGGAAACTCAACTGCATGGCGAATCCCTTCAGCCGTATGACAAGCCCGCAAGACTACTCCTTCCTGTGCGGGCCTGTCCTGGGTCTTTCACCGGCTCAATTCTGGAAATCGCAGGCTTCGGACATTTTCCGATAGCTCACGTCTTCGACCTTGCCGGCCGTGTCCACAAACTTGATATCCGCCTTGATGACTTTGCAGTCATTGGTCTGGGCCTCGTTCATGGCCAGCACCTTGGCGATGTTCATCGGCATGCCGTAGTGGTAGGGCACAGGGGTGACAGTCGCCGTTTGATCGGCAGCCTGGGCCAGGCCCGACACCGCCGCCAGCGCCAGCGCGCCGCCAAGCATTAAAGTGCGCAGTTTCATGGTGGTTCTCCGCAAGTGAGTACACTTTCACTCTCGACTTGCGGGATTAACCGTCGATTAATTTTTGCCTGGCTGACAAAACCTTCATCTGAAAGGCCACGATCACTTAAGGCAACGTCGCAACCACCGCGTCGTCATTGTGCGCGCTGTCCTCGGCAATCCCTGCCACATAGCTGCCGTTAGGTGAAATGGCGGTCAGGCCGCTTTCTTCACCTGCGTTGAACTGGGGAATCGCAACGGTGCCTGCCGCTGCTGTCCACGTAGCGGCCTGAGCATGTTCGCCCGTGTTTTCGCTGGTGAGTGCAACGGTGTCGTTATCACTCAAATCGACGAAACCCACATGAGTACCGCCGGCCAGCGTCGGGATCAGCGTGGTAGCGCCAGTGGTTGACGCTGCCCAAAACGCCAATAGCGCGTGCCCATCGGTATTTTGATAAGACACAACCGCGTTGCCGTTGTTGTTCAGGCGTAGCCCCTCGATGCGGGGAGTTCCCGCGACGCCGCTGACGCTGCTCAAGATTATCGGGGTAGAAGCAGGGCTGGCCCAATAGGCGGCACTTGGGGTATCCGGGGCGGCAAAGTGGCAGGTGCCGAGCATCTGCATTGCATTATTGACACTGCTGAGGCTGCAACCGGTACTTCCGGACGGTGTGGACAGGACCGTGGTGACCAGCGCGCCGAGCAACCCGGTTTTCTGAACGACTTTGGCAGTGTCATTACCTGTCGCCGTGTTGGGGCAATTCAGGGCACTGCTGGGGAGGCCATTGATCGGTGTGTCGTTCACATCGGCAACCCTGCAGTTGTCGTGCAGGATAGACAATTGAACCGGGGCGGTACTGCCTGCGAGCCACAGGACGGCGGTGGCATCGTTGCTGCCACTGAGACTCTCGCCGCCCAGCACACCACTCTGGTTGTAGGCGGTGATAGCGGTAGCCACTTCAGGTAGCAGGCCGGTGCCAAGCACTGACAGCGATTGCAGCTTTTGGGGGAGGCTGCTGGGTGCAGTGGCGCTCCAGAACACACCCGTGGCGCGGTTGTCCGCAGTGACACATACGCCCTCTATGGTTCCGTTGTTGGCGATGCCCAACGCGTCGCAGCTTTGACCCGTGACCAGGGGCGGTAACGGAACTTCCGTGCCGGCGGTCACCGCGACCCACGCCACCGCAGGACCGGAAACATTCCCCGGCAGGCACACGCCCGTGACAACTCCGTTGTTGTTGACGCCTCTTGAGCCACATTGCGCGCCTGCGGCCGTACCTTCGCCTACAAACGTTGCTGCATTGACCAGGCTGGTGTACAGCGTGGTACCTGTCAGGCAGAGCAGCACAAGGGGTGTGAAGGCAAACTTGGTCAAGTTGTTCATGGTCAATCCTTCCCTGGTAATTGATATTGATAACAGGATGTGGATGTTCTGTTCACGCGCCCGAGATATAACGGGAGTCTTGGCGCAAAATCCGTGACTGACAACTGTCAACGTTGACAGGTTGAAGGGGGCTAGAGGCGAGTAGCAGGCAAGCGTCGCCACTCGGTAGCGAAGGGGGGGGGTACGCTCGACACGTAGGGCTGCTCTTTAGACCTGCACCTGGTGTTCTCAGGGAAGCAGATTGCTCTTTAGAAATTTAGGGGGTCTGAAATAATCCTTCTCACCCCAACCGCTACCCCAGGAGTTCTTCACTATCCAGTAATCCCTACCACTTTCGCCGCCATGGAAATCAAGCAGGCTTCGGTGATCCTGCGCAACGGGCTGGCCAAAGGCGACACTGACGTTGTAGGCGGCTAAAAAGCCCATCAAGACAATTAGCAAACGATGTTTTGATCCTTTCATGTTCAACCCTGCCTGATAGAGAGTTCAGGTCGCACAGTGGCTCGTCGTTAAACCGCTGGTTGTAAGTTGAATTAAAGAGTCGCGAAATAAAAAGCGCAACTGTCAAACTTGACAGCTTGCGCTCAACTCAAAAAAGGTATTGGGAAAGCGGGCCCTCTTCCTGCGAAGCGGACCCAGGGCACATCAAGATTAGAGGTTGCCGGGAGTGGTGGGTGCGTCAATTCAACTGATGGCGATACGGCAAATCCGGCCCAGTCTTGCCACACGTCAACGCGGCAGCGCGGATGGCGAAGCCGAGCATCGTGTCGATCTGCGTGCGCGTCAGTTGTTGCAGGCCCTCCACCGAATCCAGGTTCTGCTCGGTCAACCAGGCAATCAAGGCGGCCTGGAAGGTATCGCCAGCGCCGACGGTATCGGCCATCACCACCTTCTGTGCCGGTTGCGACCAGTTGCCGTGCTGGCGGCTGAAGACGCTGGCACCGTCGCCGCCACGGGTGAGGAATACCAGCTGGCAGCGGTGCTGCAGCCAGCCTTGCAGCACGCTTTCCGGCGACTGGTCGGGGTAGAGCAGGTGCAGGTCTTCGTCGCTGACCTTGATCAGGTCGGCGTGCTTGACCAGCTCCGCCACGCGCTCGCGCCACAGCTGGATATCCGGCTGGGGGTTGAGGCGTACGTTGGGGTCGAGGCTGATCAGGCGCTTGCCGCTTTCGCGCTTGACCAGGCTCAGCAGGGTGTCGCCGATCGGCTGCACCACCAGCGAGAACGAGCCGACATGCAGGCCGCGAATGTCCGCGCCCAGCGCCGGCAGATGCGCGACTTCCAGCAGGCGGTCGGCGCAGCCTTCGCCGCGGAAGTTGTACTGCGGTGAACCATTGGCGCCCACGGCGACCATCGACAATGTCGTCGGCGCGGCAAACTCCACCAGGAACTGCTCGCTGACGCCTTCATCCTTGAGCACCTGCAGCAAGCGACGCCCGAGGAAGTCGGTCGACAGCCCGCCGAACAGCCCGGCATCGATGCCCAGGCGGCGCAGACCCACCGCCACGTTGAACGGCGAGCCACCGGCAATTGCCTTGTAATTGACCTTGGAAGCCTGCCCGCTGGCATCTTCCTCGCTGAAAAAATCAAACAGCGCTTCACCGCACACCAGATACATAGTCGTTCGCTCTTAAAGGGTTGCTACTAGCTGTTGATAGCGCGCGTATGCCTGTTGGTAGGCGCTGACGCTGGCTGCCACCGGCAGGGTACGGCTGGCCGGGTCGACGCTCACGCACCGGTCGCACAGGCTGGCCAGGGATTCGCCGGATTGGCACCACGCCGCCTGGATCGCCGCGCCCAGGGCCGCAGCCTCGCTTTGTTCGGTGCAGATAACCTCGGTATTCATGATATCGGCGACCATCTGCCGCCACACCGGGCTTTTCGAACCGCCGCCGATCAAGCGGATGCGCAGGCTTTGCAGGCCGGTATGGCGCAGCAGGTCGAGGCCGTAGCGCAGGCCGAAGGTGGTGCCTTCGACCACGGCGCGGCACAGGTTGGCGCGGGTCAGGTTGGTCATGGTCAGGCCGTGCAGGCTGCCGGTGGCGTGGGGCAGGGCGGGCACGCGTTCGCCGTTGAGAAACGGCAGCATGCTCACGCCGTCGGCGCCGATCGGGGCCTTTTCGACCAAGGCGTTGAACGCGTTGAGGTCCAGCTCGAACAGCTCGCGGATTACCCCGGTGGCGTTCGTCAGGTTCATCGTGCAGATCAACGGCAGCCAGCCGCCGCTGGAGGAACAGAAAGTCGCCACCGACGCCTGCGCACTCACGTTGGGTTGGTCGGCGAAGGCATACACGGTGCCCGAGGAACCGAGGCTCATGGTGATCACACCGGGGGCGATATTGCCAGTGCCGATGGCGCCCATCATGTTGTCGCCGCCGCCGCTGGAGACAAGCGCGTTGGGGTTGATGCCCAGGCGTTCGGCGATGGCCGGCAGGATCGTGCCCACCGCCTGGTCGGCGTCAATCAGTTCGGGCAGCGCGGCCTGCAGGCGACCGCTGGGGTCGATGTGCTGGAGCAGCGCCACGTCCCATTCACGGGAGCGCACATTGAAGTAACCGGTGCCGGAGGCATCGCCGTATTCCGCCACGGCGCGGCCGGTGAGCCAGTAGTTGAGGTAGTCGTGGGGCAGCAGGATATGCGCGATGCGCGCGAACACGTCCGGGTGCTGCTCGCGGGTCCAGAGCAACTTGGACACGGTGTAGCCCGGCGCGATGGCCACGCCGAGGCGTTCCAGCGAGCCACTTTCGCCGCCCAGGTACTGCAGCAGACGATCATTTTCGGGTGCGGTTTCGGTGTCGCACCACAGCTTGGCCGGGCGCAGCACCTGGCCGCTGTCATCCAACAGCACCAGGCCGTGCTGCTGGCCGGACACGCCGATGCCGAGGATGTCCTGGCCGTCGACGCCGGCCTGTTGCAAGGCGCGGTGGGTGGCTTCGGTAAAGGCGTCCAGCCACTCCTGGGTGTGCTGTTCGCGACGGCCATTCGCGCCGCTGATCAGAGTGTGCGCCGCAGCACCGAGGCCCAGCACCTTGCCGCTGGACGCGTCGAGGACGATGGCCTTGGTGCCTTGGGTGCCGCAGTCGATACCGAGGAACAGGTTTTGCTGGGTCATGAGGGTGTGCTCAGCGGTGTTATTTTTTTGGATTGGCAACCCGGTCCAGTGTGGGAGGGGGCTTGCCCCCGATGGTTGTGGGTCAGTGAAGGATATTTGCCTGACACACCCTCATCGGGGGCAAGCCCCCTCCCACATTTAAACCGGTTTCTTCAGGAGGTTCTGTAGGGTTTCGGTGACGCCGTTATCACGCAAGCTCCCATAGCAACGCTCGAACGCTGCCACAAACTCCGGCGAGTTGGGAATAGCCGTGCCGAAAATCTCTTCCACGCCCAGCAGTCGCTGGCTGATCAGCGCCTCATCACTCACCAGCCCCTGGCAGAATTCCGCACGCGGGTCGGGGATTTTATAGCTCACGCCATTCTCATCCACGCCCTTCAAATACAAGGCCCAGGCCGCGACCACCAGCGCCGCACGCTCGGTCTCGCGCCCATCGGCTATCAGGCGGTTGATGGTCGGCACGGTGAATTTTGGAAACTTCGAGGAGCCATCCGAGCACACGCGCTCCAACTGGTCGGCAATCGCCTGGTTGGAAAAACGGTCGACCAGGGTCTGCTTGTAGTCGGTCAGGTCGATACCCGGTACCGGCGCCAGGTTCGGCGTGACATCCAGGTCCATGTAGGCGCGCATGTACGCGACGAACAACGGGTCGTTCATGGTCTCGTGCACGAACCGGTAACCCTTGAGAAACCCCAGGTATGTCAGGGCCAGGTGGCTGCCGTTGAGCAGGCCGATCTTCATCTCTTCATAGGGCGTCACGTCATCGGTGAACTGCACGCCGACCTTTTCCCAGGCCGGGCGGCCGTTGACGAACTTGTCTTCCAGCACCCATTGCACAAACGGTTCGCAGACCACCGGCCAGGCATCGTCGATGCCGTGCTCGTCGTGCAACTGCAGGCGGTGGGCGGTGCTGGTCATCGGTGTGATGCGGTCGACCATGGCGTTCGGAAAGCTCACATTGGCCTTGATCCAGTCGTGCAGGTCGGCATTGTGCAGCGCGGCAAAGGCCAGCAACGCCTTGCGCGTGACGGCGCCGTTGTGGGGCAGGTTATCGCAGGACATCACCGTGAACGCCGGGGTGCCGGCGGCGCGGCGCTGGGTCAGCGCGGCGCAGATAAAGCCGAACACGGTTTTCGGTGCGCCGGGGTGCGCCAGGTCATGCTGGATCTGCGGCAGGTGGGCCATGAACTCGCCGTTGCTGTCGTCGATGCAGTAGCCGCCTTCGGTGATGGTCAGGGAGACGATGCGAATCTCGGGGCTGGCCAGTTTGTCGATCAATGCCTGGGCGCTGTCTTCGGCGAGCAGCATGTCGCTGATCGAGCCGATCACGCGCACTTCGGTGTCGTCGGTGTCGCCCAATTCATAGAGGGTGAACAGGTAGTCCTGGCCCGCCAGGTCGTCGCGGGCCTTGCGGTCCTCGCTGCGCAGGCCGACGCCGCAGATGCTCCAGTCCAGGCCTTCGCCGGTGTTCATCAGCGCATCGGTGTAGTACGCCTGGTGCGCACGGTGGAAACCGCCGACGCCGATATGGGCGATGCCCTGGGAGGTGCTGGCAATCGCATAGGCCGGGATGTTCACGTGCGGCGCCAGTTGGGTAAGGTTCTGCTTATTAAGTTTCATCACAACTCTCGCGAAATCAGGCGGCAGCGCGCAGTGGACGGGCCACGGCTACACCGTCGGTGTCGAACAGATGGCAGTGCGCCGGGTCCAGGTGCAGGTGCAGCGTCTCGCCGTATTGGCTGGCCATGTCGCCACGGATCCGCATGGTCAACGGCTCGCCATTGGCGGTGATGACATGGCAGAAGGTGTCGCTGCCCAGGCGCTCGCCGACGTCGGCGGTGACGGTCAGGGAGGTCTGGCCCGGCGTGGCGATTTCCAGGTGTTCCGGACGAATGCCCAGGGTCACCGCGCTGCCCACGCTCAGGGTCGCGCCGCTCAACGGCAGGCTGATGGTGGTGCCGGCATCGAGTTGCACCTCGCAGCCGTGGCCTTCGACGCGCGTGACCTTGCCCTTGAGGAAGCCCATCTTCGGCGTACCCAGGAAGCCCGCGACAAACAGGTTGGCCGGCTGGTGGTACAGCTCCAGCGGCGAGCCCACTTGCTCGATACGGCCGCTGTTGAGGACCACCACCTTGTCGGCCAGGGTCATGGCTTCGACCTGGTCGTGGGTCACGTAGATCATGGTCGCCTGCAGCTCTTTATGCAGGCGCGCCAGCTCCAGGCGCATCTGCACGCGCAGGGCGGCGTCGAGGTTCGACAGCGGCTCGTCGAACAGGAAGATTTTCGGGTTACGCACAATCGCCCGGCCAATCGCCACACGCTGGCGCTGACCGCCCGACAGCTGCTTGGGCTTGCGCTCCAGCAACGGGCCGAGTTCGAGGATGCGCGCCGCTTCGCTGACTTTGCTCTCGACCAGTTTCTTGTCGACGCCGGCCAGGTCCAGGGCAAACGACATGTTCTTGCGCACGCTCATGTGCGGGTACAGCGCGTAGGTCTGGAACACCATCGCCAGGTCGCGCTTGGCCGGGGTCACTTCGGTGATGTCGCGGCCGTCCAGTTCGATGGTGCCGTCGGTGACTTCTTCCAGGCCCGCGATCAGGCGCAGCAGGGTGGATTTGCCGCAGCCCGATGGACCGACGAAGACCACGAACTCCTTGTCGTTCACTTCCAGGTCGATGCCTTTGATGATCGAGAAACCTTCGAAGCCTTTTTGCAGATTCTTGATTTTCAGGTTGGCCATGATGGGCCTCCGCTTTGAATTTTTTATTGAAAGGCCGTTATTTCACGGCGCCGAAGGACAAACCGCGTACCAGCTGTTTCTGGCTGATCCAGCCAAAGATCAGGATCGGCGCGCAGGCCAGGGTCGAGACGGCGGACAACTTGGCCCAGAACAAGCCTTCAGGGCTGGAGTAGGAGGCGATCAGCGCAGTCAGCGGTGCTGCGTTGGACGAGGTCAGGTTCAACGACCAGAACGCTTCGTTCCAGCACAGGATCAGCGACAGCAATACCGTGGACGCCAGGCCGCCCTTGGCGATCGGCAGCAGCACCCGGACCATTTCCTGCCACAGGGTGGCGCCGTCCAGGCGCGCGGCTTCGAGGATGTCCTTGGGGATGTCCTTGAAGTAGGTGTAAACCATCCAGACCACAATCGGCAGGTTGATCAGGGTGTAGATAATGATCAGCGCGATGCGCGTATCCAGCAGGCCGAAGCTCTTGGCCAGCAGGTAGATCGGCATCAGCACGCCCACCGGTGGCAGCATCTTGGTGGAGAGCATCCACAGCAGCGTGCCCTTGGTGCGCTTGGTCTCGTAGAAGGCCATGGAGTAGGCGGCGGGCACCGAGATCAGCAGGCACAGGGCGGTGGCGCTGAACGAAATCAGCACCGAGTTCCAGGCGTAGCTGAAGTAGTTGCTGCGCTCGTTGATGTGCAGGTAGTTCTCCAGCGTCGGCGTGAAGATGAACTGCGGTGGGGTAGCGAACGCATCGATTTCGGTTTTGAAGCTGGTCAGCACCATCCAGAAGATCGGGAAGAAAATCAGGATCGCGATGGCCCAGGCCAAGGTGCCGAGCAACAGGCTTTGCAGGCGGCGGGATTGTTGAAGCGTCATGGCGCGGCCCTCAAGGCTTGTCAGTCAGGTTTTTGCCGATCATCCGCACCAGGATGATCGCCGCGATATTGGCGATGACAACGGCAATCAAGCCGCCGGCCGAGGCCATGCCCACGTCGAACTGCACCAGCGCCTGGTTGTAGATCAGGTAGGCGAGGTTGGTCGAGGCGTAGCCCGGGCCACCGTTGGTGGTGGTGAAGATTTCGGCGAACACCGAGAGCAGGAAGATGGTTTCGATCATTACCACCACGGCAATCGGGCGTGCCAGGTGGGGCAGGGTCAGGTGCCAGAAGATCGCGATGGCGCCGGCGCCGTCCAGGCGTGCGGCTTCCTTTTGTTCCTGGTCGAGGGACTGCATGGCGGTCATCAGCAGCAGGATCGCAAACGGCAGCCACTGCCACGACACAATGATGATGATCGACAGCAACGGATAGTGCGCCAGCCAGTCCACCGGCTCGGCGCCGAACAGCTTCCAGACGGCGGCGAGAATCCCCGATACCGGGTGGAAAATCAGGTTTTTCCAGATCAGCGCACCGACGGTGGGCATGATGAAGAACGGCGAAATCAGCATCACCCGCACGATGCCACGGCCCAGGAACTCACTGGCCTCCAGCAAGGCACTGATCAACACGCCGAACACCACGCTGATCAACAGCACGCTGCCGACCAGCAACAGGGTATTGGTGGCGCCCGGCAGGAAGCCTGAGTCGGTGATGAAGTAGGTGAAGTTCTCCAGCCCCACGAATTGGTTTTCGCCAGGGTAGAGCAGGTTGTAGCGGATCAGCGAAAAGTACAGGGTCATGCCCAGCGGCACGATCATCCACAGCAGCAGCATGGCGACCGAAGGGGTGACGAGGAACCAGCCGGGGTTGGCCAGGCGGCTTTTGCGTGGCGTGTGAGGCGTGGTCGTTTGCACTTGGGCAGTGGTGGTATTCATAGGATCAGGACCAGTCAGGTACATGCAGAACGAGAATCGGAGCGCGGTCAGGGTGGGAACTGGCTTGCCTGCATCGCCGGCAAGCCAGTTCCCACATAAAGCAGTTACGGCGGTGTGCCGGCTTTATTTGGGATAACCCGCCCGCTTCATTTCACGCTCGGTGGTGGTCTGCGCGGCGGTCAATGCAGCATCCACCGTCTGCTGACCGGTCAGCGCACCCGAGAAGAACTTGCCGACCTGGGTACCAATCGCCTGGAATTCAGGAATGGTCACCAACTGGATCCCGATATACGGCACGGGCTTGAGGGTCGGTTTGGTCGGGTCGGCGACTTTCAGCGATTCGAGGGTCACCTTGGCAAACGGCGCGGCCTTCATGTACTCGTCGCTGTAGGTCGATTTGCGCGTACCCGGCGGTACGTTGGCGATGCCGTCGGTCTTGGCCACCAACTGGCTGTATTCCTTGGAAGTCGCCCAACTGGTGAACACCTTGGCGGCGTCCTTGGCCTTGGAACTGGTCGGGATCGCCAGTGACCAGGAGTAGAGCCACGAGGTGCCCTTGTCGGTCTTCTCGTGCGGGGCAAAGGTGAAGCCGACATGGTCAGCCACTTTGCTTTGGGTCTTGTCGGTGACAAACGAGCCGGCCACGCTGGCGTCGATCCAGATTGCGCACTTGCCGCTGTTGAACAGCGCCAGGTTTTCGTTGAAGCCGTTGCTGGAGGCACCCGGCGGGCCGGATTTCTTCATGTTGTCGACGTAGAAGTTCAGCGCGTCTTTCCATTCGGGGCCGGTGAATTCCGGCTGCCACTTCTCATCGAACCAGCGCGCCCCGTAGCCGTTGGCCAGGGTGGTGATCAGCGCCATGTTTTCGCCCCAACCGGCCTTGCCGCGCAGGCACAGGCCGTATTGCTCTTTGCTCTTGTCGGTGAGTTTGGCCGCGAATTCGCCGATCTGGGTCCAGGTCGGGTGCTCGGGCATGCTCAGCCCGGCGTCCTTGAACAGGTCGGTGCGGTAATAGGTGATCGAGCTTTCGGCGTAGAACGGCAGGGCATACAGCGAACCCTTGACGGACAAACCGTCACGCACCGAAGGGAATACATCATCGAGGTCGTAGGAAGCCGGCAGATCCTTCATCGGTTCCAGCCAGCCCTTGGCGCCCCAGAGTGCGGCTTCGTACATGCCGATGGTCAACACGTCGAACTGCCCGCCTTGGGTGGCGATGTCAGTGGTCAGGCGTTGGCGCAGCACGTTTTCTTCAAGCACCACCCAGTTCAGCTTGATATCCGGATGCTCGGTCTCGAAGGTTTTCGAGAGCTTTTGCATGCGGATCATGTCGCTGTTGTTGACGGTGGCAATGGTCAGGGTTTGCGCGCCAAAGCTGACGGCGCTGAGGGTCATGCATACAGTCATGCAAGAACAGGCAAGCAGAGTTTTTGCTGTGAACTTCATCGCGCACTCCATTTCTGCGCCCAGGGGCTGCAGAAGGACAGTTATTGTTGTTGTGTCTTCCCGCGAACGGCCAGGAAGAGTGTGCGTTGATTACAGCCTTCAAATGGGGTTATGACAAATCCTTGGGCGCACTTGCACTGATACTTTTTTGCACTCGCGTTGAAAGCAGCTGAAACGATTCGCCGAGTGTGTCCCCCGGCAGGCTGGCGATGCTCGTAGACGAATACGCGCAAACCTGGATCAACGCGGCGTTTGTGGGACGTTCGCCGGCAAGCCGGCTGCTACGGGACCGTACAGCGTTCGGTTCAGGCCAGGTTCTGCTCGGTGAGCCGCTGCACCGCCAGGCGCCGATAGTGGGAAGGGGTCATGCCTTTCAATTGCTGGAAACGCCGATTGAAGTTGGAGATGTTGTTGAATCCCGACTCAAAGCACACGTCCGTCACCGCCTTGTCGCCATCGGCCAGCAGTTCGCAGGACTTGCTGATGCGCAACCGGTTCACAAACTCGATAAACGTGCGGCCGGTGGCCTGCTTGAACACCCGGGAAAAATACGTCGGCTTCATCCCCAGGTATTCCGCGACTTCCTCCAGCGGCAACTCGCGTGCGTAGTGGGCGAAGATGTAGTCCACCGCGCGGTTGGTGCGGTCCACGCTGTGTTCGTCTGCCAGGTGCGCGGTATTTACCCCCGACAGCAACTGGTAGTCCTCACACGCGCTGAGCACCTCCAACAGAATGAAAAAGTGCCCCAGGCGCGCCATGCCCTGGGCATCCTCGATGCGCTGCATCAGGGTCATGGCCTGGGCGATGGTCTTTTTGCAGCGAAATTCGATGCCGTATTGCGCCCGTTCCAGCAGCGGCGTGAGCGTCTTGAGTTCGGCGAAAATATGGCTGCCGTGCTCGAACAGCTCATCGGTGAAGTTCACCAGCATGTCGCGCTTGGGCACCACCTCGTCTTCCTCGACCTGGCTGATCCAGTTGTGCGGCAGGTTGGGGCCGGTGAGAAACAGGCTTTCGGGGTAGAAATTGCCGATGTAGTCGCCGATAAACACTTTGCCCGAACTGGCGACGATCAGGTGCAGCTCGTATTCCTTGTGGAAATGCCAGCGCACCAGCGGGCAGGGGAAGCCGTGTTGGCGATAGATGATGGACAGACCGTTGTGATCGTCCATCAGCTCGTAGGAAGGGTCGGTGATTCGCGCTGCTCGGGTCATGCTGCCGTCGCTTTATTGTGGTTGCTGCCTGGGATAATGCCCCCTCGCGCGCGACCTCGCCAGCACCGGTGTTCAGGCGAGGCGGTTTTTGGCCTCGATCCACTGGGACATGTACTGCGTACTTTTATGCGCGTGATGGCGCAGCATGCTGCCGGTGAAGTTATCCCGGCGATGGGCGGCAAGGTGGCTGCGGCAGTGTTCCAGGCAGGCCACCAGCGCCGGGCCGTGCAGATCCTGGTCATAGCGGCTGGCCAGTAACTGGCGGCCGCGTTCCTGCGCCTGGGTCCAGCGTTCGCGGTCCTGGTACAGGCTGACCGCCGCAGCGGCGAATGCCTGCGCGTCCTCGGCGATTACGCCGGGCCAGGGCTGCTCGTCGCCCATGGCTTCGGCGCCGATCGGCGTGGTGATATTCGGCGTGCCACACAGCATGGCATCGGCCAGCTTGCCCTTGATACCGGCACCAAAGCGCAGCGGCGCGAGGCAGATGCGTGCAGCGGTCATCACTTGCAGCGCGTCTTCGGCCCAGTTCATCACGTGGAAGCCTTGCGCCGGGTTGTGCAGGGCGGTGGCCTTGGGCGGGGTGTAGGCGCCGTAGATATGCAACTGGGCGCCGGGCAATTGCTGGCGGATCAGCGGCCACAGGCTGTTCTTCATCCACAGCACCGCATCCCAGTTGGGCGCGTGGCGGAAGTTGCCGATGCTGAGGAAGTGCGCGCGGTCTTCAAACGGCACAAACGCCGCGGTCGGCGGCTGCAGCATCAGCGGGCACCAGTGGAGCAGGGCGGCGGGCACCTTGAACTGCTCGGTGAGCAGGCGGATTTCGACGTCGGAGATCATCAGGCTGATGTCACAACGATAAATCGCGGCGATTTCGCGCTTGGCCAGGTCGGTGTCGGCCATCAACTCGAATTCCTCCCGCAGCGCGGGGGTGAACAGGGCGCTGAAGTCGTCAGTGTCGGGATGGGCCTTGAGGTGCTCCTTGAAGCGCTGCTGGCGCGCGTCCCGCAGGCTTTGCAGGTCGGAGGTCTCGAGCACGCGCAGGGCGTCGGGGCAGCATTTCTCCACGCGCCAGCCGAACTGCTCTTCCATCATGAAACGGTCGAACAGCACGATGTCCGGGGCCAGTTCGCGGATAAAATCGTCGAAACTGCTGTTATTCAGTTCAATCGCGCATTCGCGGATGCCGAGGGCGGGCAGGTCCGCCTTGTGTTCGCCGATGGTCGCCGGACTGCTGAAGGTAATGTCCCAACCTTGTGTAAGAAAACTCTCAAGGATCTGCATCATGTGCCCGCCCGCCGCCGAAGAACGCGGCTCCGGCCAGACATAACCAATGACCAGGACTTTGGTGGCAGGCTGATTCATCAACAACGGCTTCCTTTAAGGGCAGGGCAAAAGCGCGCAATTAAACCACAACCCGGTGGCATGACAATTTGCGTCTGGTGGTAGGTAGCCACGGTACTTTGTGGTTAACTTCGGCCTCTCGAATTCGTTTAACCAAAACCCAGCATAAGGATTCTGTTCATGGCTCAAGTCACCCACCGTGGCAACCCAATCAAGGTTGAAGGCGAGCTGCCGCAAGTCGGTTCCCAGGCTCCGGATTTCATCCTCACCGCCGGCGACCTGTCGGACGCAACCCTGGCGACCTTCGCCGGCAAGCGCAAAGTGCTGAATATCTTCCCAAGCGTCGACACCCCGACCTGCGCGACCTCGGTTCGCAAGTTCAACGCCCAGGCCAATGACCTGAACAACGCCGTAGTCCTGTGCATCTCCAGCGACCTGCCGTTTGCCCAGGCGCGCTTCTGCGGCGCTGAAGGCCTGGAAAACGTGAAAAACCTGTCGGACTTCCGCGACCCGGGCTTCGCCGTTGATTTCGGCGTCTCCATCGCCGAAGGCGCACTGCGTGGCCTGACCGCCCGTGCCGTGGTGGTGCTGGATGAACACGACAAGGTGCTGCACAGCGAACTGGTCAGCGAAATTGGCCAGGAACCCAACTACGAAGCCGCCCTGGCTGTTTTGAAGTAACTGTTTCGGCGCATTACTGTCGTTTTGCAGTAACACGCGTGCTACATGATTGCGGCCTGGCCTAGTCCAGGCCGTTTTTATTTGTCGTTCAGGCGCTTAGCGAAATAGGCAATGGACTAAGGTCAGAAGTTAAAAGTTGTAAGCCCAAGGTAAATAGCCGGTAAAGGCGCTTTTCTTAAAGCGCTCCAGTGCTTATCTTTCAGCCTCCCAAAGAAGAAGCTCTCGCGCCCAATGGTTGATCACTCCATGCAATCCTCCCCCCGCAACTCCCGCCGCTGGCTGTTCGGCCTGCTCGTGCTGCTGGTCATCGCCGGCCTGTGCTGGAAATTCTGGCCCGGCAGCCACAAGGAAGCCGACGCGAAAAAACCGGCTGGGCATGCCGGCAAGTCGGGGATGATGCGCCCGGGCTTCGGCGGGTCTACCGGCCCGATCCCGGTGCGTGTGGCGCCTGCGGTGCTGGGGGAGTTCCCGGTGTACTACAAGGCCTTGGGCACGGTGACGGCGCTCAATACCATCAATGTGCGCAGCCGGGTGGGCGGCGAGCTGGTGAAGATCGCCTTTGAAGAAGGGCAGATGGTCAAGGCGGGCGACCTGCTGGCCGAGATCGACCCGCGCAGCTACCAGAACGCCTTGCTCCAGGCCCAGGGCACGCTGATGCAGAACCAGGCCCAGCTGAAAAACGCCCAGGTCGACGTCGAGCGTTATCGCGGCCTCTACGCCCAGGACAGTATCGCCAAGCAAACCCTGGACACCGCCGAAGCGCTGGTCCTGCAATACCAGGGCACGGTCAAGACCAACCAGGGCGCGGTGGACGACGCCAAGCTCAACCTCGAATTCACCAAGATCCGCGCGCCAATCAGCGGCCGCGTCGGCTTGCGCCAGGTCGACGTCGGTAACCTGGTCGCGGCCAACGACACCACGTTCCTCGCGGTCATCACCCAGACCCAGCCGATCAGCGTGGCGTTCACCCTGCCGGAAAACACCCTGGAAACCGTGCTCGCCCGCTACCACGCCGGTAACAAGCTGCCCGTCGAAGCCTGGGACCGTGGCGACGTGAAGCAGCAGGCCACCGGCGTGCTGCAAAGCCTGGACAACCAGATCGATGTCACCACCGGCACCCTGAAATTCAAGGCGCGGTTCGATAACAAGGACCAGGCACTGTTCCCGAATCAGTTCGTCAATGTGCACCTGCTGGCCGACACCCTGCACAATGTAGTGCTGGCGCCGTCGGCGGCGATCCAGTTCGGCAACACCGGCACCTTTGTCTACGTGCTCGACGGTGACAAGAAGGTCAAGGTCCAGCCCCTGGTGGTCGGCGATACCGACGGCGACAACACGGTGATCAAGGAAGGCCTGAAGGCCGGCGACCGTGTGGTGCTCGAAGGCACCGACCGCCTCAAGGACGGCAGCGAAATCGAAGTGGTCAACGACAGCAGCGAAGTACCGACCACCCCCACCGAACACCTGCAGGGCCAGCCGGCAGCTAAAGGGGAGACCGGCGCCTCCGCCGGCAAGGCGCAAAAGGTCGGTTCATGAACCTGTCGCGGCTGTTTATCCTCCGCCCGGTCGCCACCACGCTGAGCATGCTGGCGATTGTGTTGGCCGGCATCATCGCGTATCGCCTGCTGCCGGTATCGGCGTTGCCCCAGGTGGACTACCCGACCATCCGGGTGATGACCCTGTACCCCGGCGCCAGCCCCGATGTGATGACCAGTGCGGTGACCGCGCCGCTGGAGCGCCAGTTCGGGCAAATGCCCGGTCTCACCCAGATGGCGTCCACCAGCTCCGGCGGCGCGTCGGTGCTGACCCTGCGCTTCAACCTCGACATCAATATGGATGTCGCCGAGCAACAGGTGCAGGCCGCGATCAACGCCGCCACCAACCTGCTGCCCAAGGATTTGCCGGCGCCGCCGGTGTACAACAAGGTCAACCCGGCGGATACCCCGGTGCTGACGCTCGCGATCACCTCCAAGACCATGCTGCTGCCCAAGCTCAACGACCTGGTCGACACGCGCATGGCGCAGAAAATCGCGCAGATCAGCGGCGTCGGCATGGTCAGCATCGCCGGCGGCCAGCGCCAGGCCGTGCGCATCAAGGTCAACCCCGAGGCCCTGGCGGCCAACGGCTTGAACCTGTCGGACGTGCGCACCCTGATCGCCGCCTCCAACGTCAACCAGCCCAAGGGCAACTTCGACGGCCCCACGCGAGTGTCGATGCTGGATGCCAACGACCAGTTGGTCTCGCCGCAGCAATATGCCGAACTGATCCTGGCCTACAACAATGGCGCGCCGCTGCGCCTTAAAGACGTGGCTGAAATTGTCGACGGTGCGGAAAACGAGCGCCTCGCCGCCTGGGCCAATGAAAACCAGGCCGTGCTGCTGAATATCCAGCGCCAGCCGGGTGCCAACGTGATCGAGGTGGTCGACCGTATCAAGGCGCTGCTGCCGAGCATCACCGACAACCTGCCGGCCGGCCTCGATGTGACGGTGCTGACCGACCGCACCCAGACCATCCGCGCCTCGGTCACCGATGTGCAACACGAATTGCTCATCGCCATTGCCCTGGTGGTGATGGTGACGTTCCTGTTCCTGCGCCGCGTCAGCGCCACGATCATCCCGTCCATCGCCGTGCCGCTGTCGCTGGTGGGTACCTTTGGCGTGATGTACCTGGCCGGTTTCTCCATCAACAACCTGACGCTGATGGCCCTGACCATCGCCACCGGCTTTGTGGTGGACGATGCGATCGTGATGCTGGAGAACATCTCGCGCTATATCGAGGAGGGCGAGACACCCTTGAATGCTGCGCTCAAGGGCGCCAAGCAGATCGGCTTCACCCTGATTTCCCTGACCCTTTCGCTGATCGCGGTATTGATCCCGCTGCTGTTCATGGCTGATGTGGTGGGGCGGCTGTTCCGCGAATTTGCCATCACCCTGGCCGTGGCGATCCTGATTTCCCTGGTGGTGTCGCTGACCCTCACGCCAATGATGTGCGCACGCCTGCTCAAGCGTGAACCCAAGGAAGAGGAGCAGGGCCGTTTCTACAAGGCCAGCGGCGCCTGGATCGACTGGCTGATCGAAGCCTACGGGCGCAAGTTGCAGTGGGTGCTCAAGCACCAGCCGCTGACCCTGCTGGTGGCCATCGCCACGCTGGGCCTTACCGTGGTTCTCTATCTGGTGGTGCCCAAGGGCTTCTTCCCGGTGCAGGACACCGGCGTGATCCAGGGGATTTCCGAAGCCCCGCAGTCGATTTCGTTTGCGGCCATGAGCCAGCGCCAGCAGGAGCTGGCGAAGATCATCCTCGCCGACCCGGCGGTGGAAAGCCTGTCGTCGTATATCGGCGTGGATGGCGATAACGCCACGCTGAACAGCGGTCGCTTGCTGATCAACCTCAAGCCCCATGGCCAGCGCGACTTGAGCGCGGCCCAGGTGATCACCCGCCTGCAACCGGAAATCGACAAGATGGTCGGCATCCGCCTGTTCATGCAGCCGGTGCAGGACCTGACCATCGAAGACCGCGTCAGCCGCACGCAGTACCAGTTCAGCATGTCCTCGCCGGACGCCGACCTGCTGGCGCTGTGGAGCGACAAGCTGGTGCACGCCCTGAGCCAGATGCCGGAACTCACCGACGTGGCCAGCGACCTGCAGGACAAAGGCCTGCAGGTGTACCTGGTAATCGACCGTGATGCGGCCTCGCGCCTGGGTGTCAGTGTGTCGACCATTACCGACGCGCTGTATGACGCCTTCGGCCAGCGGCAGATTTCGACCATCTATACCCAGGCCAGCCAGTACCGCGTGGTGCTGCAGGCGCAGTCCGGGGAAACCCTCGGCCCTGCGGCGCTGAACCAGATCCACGTGAAAACCACCGATGGCGGCCAGGTGCGCCTGTCCAGCCTGGCCCATGTGGAGCAACGCCAGGCGCAGTTGGCGATTGCGCATATCGGTCAGTTCCCGGCGGTGATGATGTCGTTCAACCTGGCCCCCGGCGTCGCGCTGGGCAAAGGCGTGGAGCTGATCAACCAGGCGCAGAAGGACATCGGCATGCCGGTGGGCGTGCAGACCCAGTTCCAGGGCGCGGCGCAGGCGTTCGAGGCGTCGTTGTCGAGCACCTTGCTGCTGATCCTGGCGGCGGTGGTCACCATGTACATCGTGCTCGGCGTACTCTACGAGAGTTACATTCACCCGATCACCATCCTGTCCACGTTGCCGTCGGCGGCGGTGGGAGCCTTGCTGGCGTTGCTGCTCAGCGGCAATGACCTGGGCATGATCGCGATCATCGGCATCATTTTGCTGATCGGTATCGTGAAGAAGAACGCGATCATGATGATCGACTTCGCCCTCGACGCCGAACGCAACCAGGGCCTCGACCCGCAGACCGCGATCTACCAGGCGGCGCTGTTGCGTTTCCGGCCGATCCTGATGACCACCCTGGCCGCACTGTTTGGTGCGGTGCCGCTGATGCTGGCCACCGGTTCCGGTGCCGAACTGCGTCAGCCCCTGGGCCTGGTGATGGTCGGCGGTTTGCTGGTGAGCCAGGTATTGACGCTGTTCACCACGCCGGTGATCTACCTGTACTTCGATCGCCTGGGCCGACGCTGGCGCAAAGAGCCGCAAAGCCTGGAGCCGGTTGAGTCATGAATTTGTCCGGACCGTTCATTCGCCGGCCGGTAGCCACGATGCTGCTGAGCCTGGCGATCATGTTGCTGGGGGGCGTGAGCTTCAACCTGCTGCCGGTGTCGCCGTTGCCGCAGATCGACTTCCCGGTGATCGTGGTGTCGGCTAGCCTGCCGGGGGCCAGCCCCGAGGTGATGGCGTCCACCGTGGCCACGCCGCTGGAGCGCTCCTTCGGCGCGATTGCCGGCATCACCACCATGAGCAGCTCGTCGAGCCAGGGCTCCACGCGGGTGATCCTGGCATTTGACTCCGACCGCGACATCAACGGCGCGGCGCGAGAAGTGCAGGCGGCAATCAATGCTTCGCGCAACCTGCTGCCCAGCGGCATGCGCAGCATGCCCACCTACAAGAAGATCAACCCGTCCCAGGCACCGATCATGGTGCTGTCGCTGACCTCGGACGTGTTGCAGAAGGGCCAGTTGTACGACCTGGCGTCCACCATCCTTTCGCAAAGTCTGTCCCAGGTGCCGGGCGTGGGCGAAGTGCAGATCGGCGGCAGTTCCCTGCCGGCGGTGCGCATCGAGCTGGAACCCAAGGCCCTCGACCAATACGGCGTGGCTCTGGACGACGTGCGCAACACCATCGCCAACGCCAACCAGCGGCGGCCCAAGGGCTCCCTGGAAGACAGCGAGCGCAACTGGCAGATCCAGGCCAACGACCAGCTGGAAAAAGCCAAGGACTATGAGCCGCTGCTGATTCGCTACCAGAACGGCGCGGCCCTGCGCCTGGGTGACGTGGCGAAGATCAGCGACGGCGTCGAAGACCGCTACAACAGTGGTTTCTTCAACAATGACTCGGCGGTGCTGCTGGTGATCAACCGCCAGTCCGGCGCCAACATCATCGAGACCGTCAGGCAGATCAAGGCGCAACTGCCGGCGTTGCAGGCGGTGCTGCCGTCCAGCGTCAAGCTCAGCCTGGCCATGGACCGCTCGCCGGTGATCACCGCCACTTTGCATGAAGCCGAGATGACCTTGCTGATTGCGGTGGGGCTGGTGATCCTGGTGGTCTACCTGTTCCTCGGCAACTTCCGTGCGTCGCTGATCCCGACCCTGGCGGTGCCGGTGTCGCTGGTGGGCACGTTCGCGATCATGTACCTGTACGGATTCTCGTTGAACAACTTCTCGTTGATGGCGCTGATCCTCGCCACCGGCCTGGTGGTCGACGATGCCATCGTGGTGCTGGAGAACATTTCCCGGCATATCGACGACGGCGTGCCGCCGATGAAGGCGGCGTACCTGGGCGCCCAGGAAGTGGGCTTCACCTTGCTGTCGATGAACGTGTCGCTGGTGGCGGTGTTCCTGTCCATCCTGTTCATGGGCGGCATTGTCACCAACCTGTTTCGCGAATTTTCCATCACGCTGTCGGCGGCGATCATTGTGTCGCTGATTGTTTCGCTGACCCTGACGCCGATGCTCTGCGCGCGCTGGCTCAAGCCGCATGTGAAAGGGCAGATGACCGGCCTGCAGCGCTGGAGCCAGAAGATCAACGACCGCATGGTCGCCGGCTACGCCACCAGCCTCGACTGGGTGCTGCGCCACCGCCGCCTGACCCTGCTCAGCCTGTTGCTGACCATCGGCGTGAACGTGGCGCTGTACGTGGTGGTGCCGAAAACCTTTATGCCGCAGCAGGACACCGGCCAGTTGATCGGTTTTGTGCGCGGTGATGACGGGCTGTCGTTCAGCGTGATGCAGCCGAAGATGGAAACCTTCCGCAAGGCCGTGCTCAAGGACCCGGCAGTGCTCAGCGTGGCCGGCTTTATCGGCGGCAACAACGGCACCAACAACGCGGTGATGCTGGTGCGGCTCAAGCCGATCAGCGAGCGCAAGATTTCCGCCCAGGCGGTGATCGAGCGCCTGCGCAAGGATGTACCGCTGGTGCCGGGCGGGCGCCTGTTCCTGATGGCCGACCAGGACCTGCAATTTGGCGGCAGCCGCGACCAGACCAGCGCGCAGTACTCCTACATCCTGCAAAGTGGTGACCTGGCCGCATTGCGCCTGTGGTACCCGAAAGTGGTCGCCGCCTTGCGCGAGCTGCCGGAGCTGACCGCCATCGACGCCCGCGAAGGGCGCGGCGCGGCCCAGGTCACGCTGATTGTCGACCGCGACCAGGCCAAGCGCCTGGGCATCGATATGAACATGGTCACGGCGGTGCTCAACAACGCCTACAGCCAGCGGCAGATCTCGACCATCTATGACAGCCTCAACCAGTACCAGGTGGTGATGGAGGTCAACCCCAAATACGCCCAGGACCCGATCACCCTCAACCAGATGCAGGTGATTACCTCCACGGGCGCACGGGTGCCGTTGTCGACCATTGCCCATTATGAAAACAGCCTGGCGGACGACCGCGTCAGCCACGAAGGCCAGTTCGCCTCGGAAACCATTGCCTTCGACATGTCGCCCGGCGTCACGGTGGAGCAGGGCACGGCCGCCATCGAGCGGGCGATTGCCAAGGTCGGCCTGCCGGAAGACGTGATCGCCAAGATGGCCGGTACTGCCGATGCCTTCGCGGCCACGCAGAAAGGCCAGCCGTTCATGATCCTCGGCGCGCTGGTGGCGGTGTACCTGGTGTTGGGCATCCTGTATGAAAGCTACATCCACCCGCTGACGATCCTCTCGACGCTGCCGTCGGCCGGGGTTGGCGCCATGCTCGCCATCTACCTGACCGGGGGCGAGTTCAGCCTGATCTCCTTGCTGGGGCTGTTCCTGCTGATCGGTGTGGTGAAGAAGAACGCGATCCTGATGATCGACCTCGCCCTGCAACTGGAACGCAACGACGGCATGGGGCCGCTGGAGTCGATTCGCAGTGCCTGCCTGCTGCGTTTGCGCCCGATCCTGATGACCACGTTGGCGGCCATCCTCGGGGCCTTGCCGTTGCTGCTTGGCACCGGCGATGGCGCGGAAATGCGCCACCCGCTGGGCCTGACCATTATTGGCGGCCTGGTGTTCAGCCAAGTCCTGACCCTCTACACCACCCCGGTGGTCTACCTCTATCTCGACCGCGCGCGCCACCGTTTCAATGCCTGGCGCGGCGTGCGCACCGATGCTGCCCTGGACACTGCGCTATGACTGACTCAATTCACGCCAACGCACCGCATCCGGTTGCCGTGGCGGACCTCGACAACGCGCCTTGCTCCGCAAGCGCCGGCTTGCCGGCGAAACCCCCTCGGACACCGCGTGTGCCCCGGCTGGGCGCGTTATCGTTGGCGACCTTCGCGAGCAAACTCGCGCCTACGATGGGGCTTGCGCTGCTGCTCAGCGCCTGCGCCGTCGGCCCGGATTACAAGCGCCCGGAAGTGGTCGAGCCTGCACAGTTCAAGGAAGCCCAGGGTTGGCGCCAGGCCACGCCGAGTGATTCCCTGGCCCGTGGCGCCTGGTGGGAGTTGTACGGCGATCGTCAACTCAATGACCTGGTGTTGCGCCTGAACAACTCGAACCAGACCGTGGCCCAGGCCGAGGCGCGCTTTCGCCAGGCCCAGGCCCTGGTGCGCAGTTCGCGCGGGGCGTTTTACCCCACTGTCGACCTGAGCGCCGGCAAAACCCGCGCGAGCCAGGGCACTGGCAGCAGTAACGCGAGCCTCAGCAGTTCCAGCAGTGGCATCCGCGACACCCTCAATGCGCAGTTGGGCGTGAGTTGGGAGGCGGATATCTGGGGCAAGTTGCGCCGTGGCCTGGAAGCCAACGAAGCCAGTGCCGAGGCCAGCTCGGCCGACCTCGCGGCGATGCGCCTGAGCCAGCAGTCGGAACTGGTGCAAAGCTATCTGCAACTGCGCGTGATGGATGAGCAGACGCGCCTGTTGCAAGCGACCCTGGAGACTTATCAGCGCTCCCTGCAAATGACCGAAAACCAATACCGTGCCGGCGTCTCCGGCAAGGATGCGGTCGCCCAGGCGCAGACCCAGCTCAAGACCACCCAAGCCAGCCTGATCGACCTGATCTGGCAGCGCGCCCAGCTGGAAAACGCGATTGCCGTATTGATCGGCGAGGCTCCGGCCAACTTCAACCTGGCGGTGAGCAAGGACATCCCGGCGCTGCCGCAGATTCCGGTGAGCCTGCCGTCGCAACTGCTGGAACGTCGCCCGGATATCGCCTCGGCCGAACGCTCGGTGATCGCCGCCAACGCGAATATCGGCGTGGCCAAGGCAGCCTACTACCCGGACCTGAGCCTGAGCCTGGCCGGCGGTTATTCCAGCAGCACCTACGCCGACTGGATCAGCCTGCCGAACCGCTTCTGGTCGGTGGGCCCCAAGCTGGCCATGACCCTGTTCGACGGCGGCCAGCGCTCGGCGGAAGTCGACCGCAGCGTGGCCTCCTATGACGAAACCGTGGCCAAGTACCGCCAGACCGTGCTCGATGGCTTCCGTGAAGTGGAAAACTACATGGTGCAGCTCAAGGTGCTGGAAGACGAAGCAGTGGTCAGCAATGAAGCACTCGACGCCGCGCGCGAGTCACTGCGCCTGACCCAGAACCAGTACAAGGCCGGGCTGATCGCCTACCTGGACGTGGTGACGGTACAGGCCACCGCGCTGAGCAACGAGCGCACCGTGCTGACCTTGCTGCAGACACGCCTGGTGGCCAGCGTGCAACTGATCGCCGCGTTGGGCGGTGGTTGGGATGGGCAAACGCCCATCGCCGAAAAGGACTGACCCCCCAATTCACTGCCGGCGCCGGCTTGCAAAGGCGGCGTCTGCAGTGCCTTGCGCAGCGCCCGCGAGCCAGATCATTGGCGTCAAATTGCCACTAATGGCGCTCTGATAATTAATCAAGTGCTCAAGAATTAATCTCGCTACAATCGCCCGCTTTGCCATTTCGCACGGGTCTCTCGGGCCCGTTGTGTACGAGAAGTCCCATGCTCATCGGTAGTTATTCCCCCTCGCTCGTCGTGATTTCGCTGTTTGTCGCGATTCTCGCTTCCTACACCGCCCTGGACCTGACCGGTCGTCTCGCGACGGCCAAGGGACGCGCCGTTTACCTGTGGATGGCCGGCGGGGCGTTGGCGATGGGAGTGGGCGTGTGGTCCATGCACTTTATCGGCATGCTGGCGCTGCGCCTGCCGTTTGCCCTGGGGTTTGACCTGGGCATTACCGCGCTGTCGTTATTGATCGCAGTGTTGTCCAGTGGTTTTGCCTTGTGGTTGGTCAGCCAGCCACGATTGCCCGCGTGGCAGCTGGCCTTGGGTGCGCTGATCATGGGGGCCGGCATCGCCAGCATGCATTACACCGGCATGGCCGCGATGCGCATGACCCCCGGCATCGACTACGACCCCACCTTGTTTGGCGCCTCGTTGCTGATCGCGGTGGTGGCCTCCGGTGCTGCGCTGTGGATTGCGTTCAATCTGCGCCGCAACACCCCCTACGTGCGCCTGGCCCGGGGCGGCGCGGCGGTGGTGATGGGGATCGCCATCGTCGGCATGCACTACACCGGCATGGCGGCGGCGCAATTTGCCGATGAGAGCTACTGCGGCGCCGCGTTGAGCGGCTTGAGCGGCAAGGGCCTGGATAACCTGGTGCTGGTGACCTCGTTGGCGGTGTTGATCATCGCGTTGCTGACCTCACTGCTCGATGCGCGCCTGGAAGCCCGCACGGCCGTACTCGCCGACTCGCTGACCCTGGCCAATCAGGAACTCACCCACCTGGCGCTGCACGACATGCTCACCGGCTTGCCCAATCGCACGTTGCTGGCGGATCGCATTCAACAGGCCATGCAAGCGGTGAAAGAGCAGGGCGGTTGCTTCGCGCTGATGTTTATCGACCTCGACGGCTTCAAGCCGGTCAACGATGCCTTTGGTCACCATATGGGCGACCAACTGTTGCGCGAAGTCGGCCTGCGCCTGCGCGAGGACCTGCGCAGTCAGGACACCCTGGCGCGCATCGGCGGGGATGAGTTTGTGTTGCTCGTACAACTGACCCAGCCGGATGACGCCCTGGGCCTTGCTGAGCGCCAGGTGGTACTGATCAACCGCGCGTTCCAGGTGGCCGAGCATGAACTGAAAATCTCCGCCAGCGTCGGCATCGCCATGTTCCCGGGCAATGGCAACAGCCCCCAGGAACTGCTGATGAACGCCGACGCCGCGATGTACCACGCCAAGGGCATGGGCAAGAACGGCTACAGCTTTTTCGATGTGTCGATGAATACCAATGCGCGCAAGCAGCTGCAGTTGCTGCAGGACCTGCGCAATGCCGTCGAGCAGCAGCAATTTCGCCTGTACTACCAGCCCAAGTTCGATGCGGTCAGTGGCATCCCGGTCGGTGCCGAGGCGTTATTGCGCTGGGAACATCCGCAACAGGGCCTGTTGCTGCCGGCGACCTTTATCGAGCTGGCGGAGAAGACTGGCCTGATCATTCCGATTGGTGAGTGGGTGCTCGACGAGGCCTGCCGCCAGATGAGTCTGTGGTACGCGCAGGGCTATGAAGACTGGCGCATCGCCGTGAACCTCTCGGCGCTGCAGTTCTGCCATGCCGGGCTGGTCAAAAGTGTCGCCACGGCACTCGCGCGGCACCAGTTGCCGGCCAACAGCCTGACCCTGGAAATCACCGAGACCACCGCCATGAGCGATGCCGATGCGAGCATGACGGTGTTGCAGCAGTTGTCGGAAATGGGCGTGGATTTGTCCATTGACGATTTCGGCACCGGCTATTCCAGCCTCATGTACCTCAAGCGCTTGCCCGCCAACGAGTTGAAGATCGACCGCGGCTTCGTGCGTGACCTGGAGCACGACAGCGACGATGCCGCCATCGTCTCGGCGATCGTTGCCCTGGGCCAGGCCCTGGGCTTGCGGATTGTCGCCGAGGGGGTGGAGACCGATGTGCAGCAGAATTTCCTCACCCGGCTGGGGTGTAATTCCCTGCAGGGCTACCTGCTCGGCCATCCGCTGCCGGCCGACAGTTTCATGCTCGACATCCAGCGTGCCGAAGAGGCAGTCGCGCCTGACAAAAGCCGTGCGTGACGGTTAGTATTGGATCCAACCATAACCATCAGGTTGGATCAGGAGACCGCACGCATGGACAAAGTTGTCATCATCACCGGGGGTAGCCGCGGGATTGGCGCCGAGACGGCACTGCTGGCAGCTCGCGAGGGCTATCGCATCTGCATCAACTACCAGTCCGATGAAACCGCCGCCCACAGCGTCCTCGAACAGGTGCGTGCCTTGGGCGCCCAGGCGATTGCCGTGCGCGCGGATGTCAGCATTGAAGATGAGGTGATCGCGCTGTTCAACCGTGTGGATGCCGAGTTGGGGCGTGTCACCGCGTTGGTCAACAACGCCGGCACCGTCGCGCACAAGGCGCGGGTCGATGAAATGTCTGAATTCCGCATCCTGAAAATCATGAAGACCAACGTGCTCGGCCCGATCCTCTGCGCCAAGCACGCGGTGCTGCGCATGTCGCCCAGGCATGGCGGGCAGGGTGGCAGTATCGTCAACGTGTCATCGGTGGCGGCGCGCCTGGGTTCGCCGGGGGAGTACGTTGACTATGCGGCCTCCAAGGGCGCACTCGACACCTTTACCCTGGGCCTGTCCAAAGAGGTCGCGGGCGAGGGCATTCGCGTCAACGCGGTACGCCCGGGGTATATCTTCACCGACTTCCACGCCTTGAGCGGCGACCCGGACCGCGTCAGCAAACTCGAATCCGGTATCCCCATGGCCCGTGGCGGACGCCCGGATGAAGTCGCGGAAGCGATTATCTGGTTGCTGTCAGACAAGGCCTCGTATGCCACCGGTACGTTCCTGGACCTGGGCGGCGGCCGTTGATGTTGAAGTGAGGGAGCAAGCGCCCTCGCCACAAGGCATCGGGATCAAAAGGAGCGGACGATCCGCCCCAAGGTCTCCATGGCTTTTTCCGACGCTTCAGTCCACGGGCTGCCGTAGTTCAGGCGGATGCAATTGCGAAAGCGCTGGGTAGCCGAGAAAATCGGGCCCGGCGCAATGCTGATGCCTTGCGCCAGCGCCATCTGGAACAGCTTCAATGAGTCGGTTTGCTCGGGCAATTCCAGCCACAGGAAATAGCCGCCGGCCGGTTGGCTGACGCGGGTCTGGGCCGGGAAGTAACGCGCAATGGCGGCGAGCATGGCGCTTTGCTGTTCCTCCAGGGCATAGCGCAATTTGCGCAGGTGCCGGTCGTAGCCGCCGTGCTGCAGATAATCGGCAATCGCCGCCTGGGCCGGCATCGATGGGCACAGCGAGGTCATCAGCTTCAGGCGTTCGACTTTCTGCGCATAGCGCCCGGCGGCCACCCAGCCCACGCGATAGCCGGGCGCGAGGCTCTTGGCGAAGGAGCCGCAGTGCATCACCAGGCCCTCGGTATCAAACGCCTTGGCCGGTTTCGGCGCGTGTTGGCCGTAATACAACTCGGCGTACACATCGTCTTCGATCAGTGGCACCTGATGGCTGCGCAGCAGTTCTACCAGCGCCTGCTTCTTGGCCTCTGGCAGCGTCGCGCCCATCGGGTTCTGGAAGCTGGTCATGGTCCAGCAGGCCTTGATCGGGTAGCGCTCCAGGGTTTGTGCCAGCGCGTTGAGGTCAATGCCGTCGCGCGGGTGCACGGGGATTTCGACTGCCTTGAGTTTCAGGCGTTCGAGCACTTGCAGGCAGGCGTAGAACGCCGGGGCCTCGATCGCGACCAGGTCGCCGGGTTCGGTCACGGCCTGCAGGCACAGGTTGAGTGCCTCGAGGGCGCCATTGGTGATCAGCAGTTCTTCCATGGGCAGCATCAGCCCGCCGACCATGTAGCGCAGGGCAATCTGCCGACGCAGTTGCGGGTTGCCCGGCGACATGTCGGTGACCACCAGGCGCGGGTCCATCTCGCGGCTGGCGCTGGCCAGGGAGCGGGCCAGGCGCGGCAGCGGGAACAGCATCGGGCTGGGGAAGGCCGAGCCGAACGGCACGGTGTTGGGGTCCTTGATCGAGTCGAGCACCGAGAACACCAGTTCGCTCACATCCACTTCAGTGGACTCGTGCACGTGCTCGCTCACCACCGGCTCGGAAAACGGGCTCGGTGCGTGGGTATTGACGAAGTAACCCGAGCGCGGCCGGGCGCGGATCAGCCCACGTCGCTCGAGCAGGTAATACGCCTGGAACACCGTGGATGGGCTGACGCCGTAAGTCTGGCTGGCGTAGCGCACCGAAGGCACACGCTGGCCGGGGCCGAGCACGCCGGAGCGGATCAGTTCTGCAATGTCGTCGGCAAATTTTTCGTAGCGTTTCATGGGGGCCTAATCAGCTTTTTGAAAGTGTACGCAAGTCCATGGCAGGCGCCGGCAAGTCAGCGCCCACAGTTGAATCGCCACTGGATCGGATAGACCTCAGCGGTTCAGCGGGGCGACAAAACGGCTGTCGGCCGCGCTGTAGATCCAGGGTTCATCCACATCCGTGACCTTGAAACGCAAGGTCTGCGAGCTGCTGGCCGGTTTGTCGGCCAGCAGGGCCACGGACACCGGCACATCGCTGATCTCCCCAGGCGCCAGGCTGATCTCGGTCTTGCCCTGCAACTGGAAGCCTTCGCCGTCCACCAGTTCCAGGCGGTAGTCCTGGCGTTGCTGGGTCTTGTTGATGACCTTGAGGCTGTAGATATTCTCGATCAGGCCCTGGGCATTTTCGCGGAACATGCCGCGGTCCTTGGTCACATCCAGCGACACCATCGGCCGCCCCACCAGGGCCACCACCAGCGCGGCAATCATCACCAGCAGCACGGCACTGTAGCCGATCAGGCGTGGCCTGAGCAGATGAGTCTTGCCGCCTTGCAGTTGATGTTCGGAGGTGTAGCTCACCAGGCCGCGCGCGTAACCCATCTTGTCCATGATCGAGTCGCAGGCGTCGACACAGGCCGCGCAACCGATGCACTCCATTTGCAGGCCGTCGCGGATGTCGATACCCGTGGGGCACACCTGCACGCAGAGCTGGCAGTCGATGCAATCCCCCAGGCCGACGTCGGCCGGCCTGGCCTCACGTTTGCGCGGGCCACGGCTTTCGCCACGGGCGGCGTCATAGGAGATGGTCAGCGTGTCTTTGTCGAACATCACACTCTGGAAGCGCGCATACGGGCACATGTGCATGCACACCGCTTCGCGCAGCCAACCGGCGTTGAGGTAGGTGGCGGCGGTGAAGAACAGCACCCAGAACAGGCTGACGCCGCCCATGTGCCAGGTCAGCAGCTCGGTGGCCAGCGGGCGGATGGGCGTGAAGTAGCCGACAAAGGTCAGCCCGGTGAGCACGCTGATGCCCAGCCACAGGGTGTGCTTGGCCGCCCGCCGCGCCAGTTTGTTCACGCTCCACGGCGCCGCTTGCAACTTGATACGTTGATTGCGCTCGCCTTCGGTGACTTTCTCACACCACATGAACAGCCAGGTGAACGAGCTTTGCGGACAGGTGTAGCCGCACCACACGCGGCCGGCGAACACGGTAATCGCAAACAGGCCGAAGGCGCAGATGATCAGCAGCGCCGACAACAAAATGAAATCCTGGGGCCAGAAGGTCGCGCCAAAGATATGGAATTTGCTCTGCGCCAGGTCCCAGAGTACCGCCTGGCGGTCGCCCCAGTTCAGCCACACGGTGCCGAAGAAGGCCAGGAACAGCAAGCCGGCACCGCCGATACGCAAGGTGCGGAACAGGCCGGTGAAGCTGCGGGTATGAATCAGGTTGTCGCTGGATTTGGCCTTCACCTTCTTTGGGTGTATGGGCACAAAGGTTTCCACGGTGGGGATTCTTTCGCTCATGGTCGTTCGCTCATCAGCCTCCATCAGGCGGATGAACTATGCGCGTGGCGCTGTGTGCATAACAGACTCAGCTAGGGCGATAAAAAGCGGATCAGATAAGGGCTTCAAGCGCCGCTGCGACAATGTGCTGCACCCCGTTGCATCAGGGGTGCAGCGCTATCCTGGGCGTGCTGATACAGATCAATTAAATCAACGAACCAGGTTCTTCGGCCTTCACATGTTGGCGACCGTCGTGGGCGCCGGCGACCGTGAGCGCATCGGCCTCGGCTTCAGTGATATAGATCCGCTCGGCCGCCAATTCCACGTAGGACATGGATTTGTCGGTGTCGGTGACGATATTGACCCGTGTCGCCGGCACGCTCTGTTCCTGGCCATTGTCATCGAGCATGAAGTAGCACAGCTGGTTTTCGATACGAATGGGCATGCCGTTCTCCTTTCTCATGGGCTATGAACGTTAGGGCGCAGCGATGTGCGCGGGTTCAAGGCAACTGACTGGCGGTCGCCGCTGTCCATCGTTGACCCATAAAGACAAAAAGGACGGCATCCATGGACGCCTGGTGGCAAGAAGTGTGGCAAACCCTGCAAGCTGAATTTGCCGATATCGGCGATGCGAAACAACTCACCCAAATCACCGTGCGCCTGCTGATCGCAGCGGTCCTGGGTGGGATTCTCGGCTTCGAGCGCGAGAGCAAGGGCAAGGCCGCGGGGGTGCGCACGCACATGCTGGTGGCCCTGGGCGCGGCGCTGTTCGTGATGGTGCCGCAGATGTCCGGCAATCAGGCCGATGCCATGAGCCGCGTGGTCCAGGGCGTGATTGCCGGGATTGGGTTCCTCGGCGCCGGGACCATCATCAAGGGCAAGGATGAGGAAGAAGGGCACGTGAAGGGCCTGACCACCGCCGCCGGCCTGTGGATGACCGCTGCGATTGGGGTCTCGGCCGGGTTGGGCCGGGAATCGACAGCGGTGCTGAGTACCTTGCTGGCTTTGCTGGTGTTCAGCGTGATGCCAAAAATCGTCAAGCGCTTTGAGAAGGGCTGACAATCACGGGTGGCATGGTGGTCGGCGGCTCCTCCACGGGTGGCGGGTCTTGGGGTGGGTCTTGTTCCGGAATCGGCTCCGGCTCGGTGGGTGGCAGCGTCGGGTTGTCGATATTCGGGTCCGGGGTTTCTGCCGGGATCGGGATATTCATCGGTGTGGCCTCCTTTGTGCTTTGCTCTATCGGTGGACAGCCGCCGGGGCGATTTGATTCCCGCTCAATGGCCGCACATCCACCTGAACTTTTCCCGGTGAGGCAGGCTCGGACCTTATACGGCCCTGCTCAGGGAGAGCGGCGTCGTCTCAGAATTCAGATCAAGCAAAGAGCGTCCACAGGGCGTAAGGGGAAGATGCTCGATGACTGCTGAAACACAGGTTCCAGAAGAATCCCTCTTGCCGCTGTCCCAGGCATTGTTGCTGCCCAGGATCGCGATCGAAAGCACCACCCCCGTGATCGATGGCGGCGAATTCGCCGTCAAGGCGGTGGTTGGCCAGCGCATTGACGTCACCAGCACAGTCTTTGCCGACGGCCACGACAAGCTGGCGGTGCTGATCCGCTGGCGCCCGCTGCACCAGGAACACTGGCACAGCGTGGTGATGAACGACGTGGGCAACAATGGCTGGGAGGGCGGGTTTACCGTCAGTGACCAGGGCCCCCACGAATACTGCATTGAAGCCTGGATCGATACCTTCGCCAGCTTCTGCTACGAACTGCGCAAGAAACATGAGGCCGGGGTACCGGTCAGCCTGGAGTTGCAGGAAGGCCGCAGCCTGGTGCTGCAGGCCGCCGAACGCAGCGACAACGAGTTGCGCGACCGCCTGATGCTGCTGCACCACGAACTCTCCGGCCTGCTGGAAACCGAGCAGGTTGCGCAGTTCCTGCACGAAGACAGTGCACATTTGATGACCCAGGCCGACCACCGTGCCTATTTGAGCATCAGCCGGGTCTACCCGATTGATGTCGAGCGCGAGGCGGCGCAATTTGCCAGCTGGTACGAGCTGTTTCCGCGCTCGATCACTGACGATCCCGCCCGCCACGGCACCTTTAACGATGTGCACTCGCGCCTGTCGATGATCCACGACATGGGATTCGACGTGCTGTATTTCCCGCCGATCCACCCCATCGGCCGCAGCCACCGCAAGGGCAAGAACAATTCCCTGACCGCCGGTCCGGAGGATCCGGGCAGCCCGTATGCCATCGGCAGCGAGGAGGGCGGCCATGAGGCGATCCATCCGCAATTGGGCAGCCGCGATGACTTCCGGCGCCTGGTCAAGGCTGCCGCCGATCACGGCCTGGAAATCGCCCTGGACTTCGCCATCCAATGCTCCCAGGACCATCCGTGGCTCAAGCAACACCCGGGCTGGTTCAACTGGCGCCCGGACGGCACGATCAAATACGCCGAGAACCCGCCGAAGAAATACCAGGACATCGTCAACGTCGACTTCTATGCCGCCGACGCGATCCCGAGCCTGTGGACCGAATTGCGCGACATCGTGGTGGGCTGGGTGGAAGAGGGCGTGAAGACTTTTCGCGTCGACAACCCTCACACCAAGCCGCTGCCGTTCTGGCAATGGCTGATTAGCGACGTGCGATCCAAGTACCCCGACGTGATCTTTCTCGCCGAGGCGTTCACCACGCCGGCGATGATGGCGCGCCTGGGCAAGGTCGGCTATTCCCAGAGCTACACCTATTTCACCTGGCGCAACACCAAGGCCGAACTCGGTGAGTACCTGACGCAGCTGAACCAGTCGCCGTGGCGTGAATGCTACCGGCCGAACTTCTTCGTCAACACGCCGGACATCAACCCCGGCTTCCTGCACGAATCCGGTCGGCCGGGCTTTCTCATCCGCGCCGCACTGGCGACCATGGGCTCGGGCCTGTGGGGCATGTATTCGGGTTTCGAGCTGTGCGAGGCGGCGCCGGTGCCGGGTAAAGAGGAATACCTCGACTCGGAGAAATACGAGATCCGTCCACGGGACTTCACTGCGCCCGGCAACATCATTGCCGAGATCGCCCAACTCAACCGCATTCGCCGACAGAACCCGGCCTTGCACACGCACTTGGGCCTCAAGCTCTACAACGCCTGGAATGACAACATCCTGTATTTCGGCAAACGCAGCGAGGATGGCAGCAACTTCATCCTGGTGGCCGTCAACCTCGACCCGTTCAACGCCCAGGAAGCGCATTTCGAGCTGCCGCTATGGGAGTTGGGCCTGCCCGACGATGCCCAGACCCAAGGCGAAGACTTGATGAACGGCCATCGCTGGACCTGGTACGGCAAAAACCAGTGGACCCGCCTGGAGCCGCATATGCCGTTCGGGATCTGGCGCATCACTGTTGCCTGAGACCGTCTCCCCTGCAGGCGCCGGCTCGCCGGCGATGGCAGCGGGCCTGACACCTTTTTTTCGCTGAAACACCGCGACCGCCGGCAAGCCGGCTCCGACACGGGTTCGCGGTGTTTCAAGTGGATGTTCACGCATTTCAGGAGTTTCCAATGGCGAAGAAACCCAAGGCTGCCACCTTTATCAAAGACCCGCTCTGGTACAAGGACGCGGTGATCTATCAGGTTCACGTCAAATCCTATTTCGACTCCAACAACGACGGCATTGGTGACTTTCCCGGGCTGATCGCCAAGCTCGACTACATCGCCGACCTGGGCGTGAACACTATCTGGCTGCTGCCGTTCTACCCCTCGCCGCGCCGCGACGATGGCTATGACATTGCCGAGTACCGGGGCGTGCACAGCGACTACGGGACCATGGCCGACGCCAAGCGCTTTATCGCCGAGGCCCACAAGCGCGGATTGCGGGTCATCACCGAGCTAGTGATCAACCACACCTCGGACCAGCACCCGTGGTTCCAACGCGCCCGCAAGGCCAAGCCCGGTTCGGCGGCGCGGGACTTCTACGTGTGGTCGGATGATGACCAGAAGTACGACGGCACACGCATCATTTTCCTCGACACCGAAAAATCCAACTGGACCTGGGACCCGGTCGCCGGCCAGTACTTCTGGCACCGCTTCTATTCCCACCAGCCGGACCTCAATTTCGACAACCCGCAGGTGATGAAAGCCGTGCTGTCGGTGATGCGCTACTGGCTGGACATGGGCATCGACGGCCTGCGCCTGGACGCGATTCCCTACCTGATCGAACGCGATGGCACCAACAACGAAAACCTTCCTGAAACCCACGGCTTGCTCAAGCAGATCCGCGCCGAGATCGACGCGCATTACCCCGACCGCATGCTGCTCGCCGAGGCCAACCAGTGGCCTGAAGACACCCAGCTGTACTTCGGTGACCGCAAGGGTGATGACGGTGACGAGTGCCACATGGCCTTCCACTTCCCGCTGATGCCGCGCATGTACATGGCGCTGGCCCAGGAAGATCGCTTCCCGATCACCGACATCCTGCGCCAGACTCCGGAGATCCCCGCCAACTGCCAATGGGCGATTTTCCTGCGCAACCACGATGAGCTGACCCTGGAAATGGTCACCGACAAAGAACGCGATTACCTGTGGAACTACTACGCCGCTGACCGCCGCGCGCGGATCAACCTGGGCATCCGCCGGCGCCTGGCGCCGTTGGTGGAGCGTGACCGTCGACGTGTCGAATTGCTCAACAGCTTGTTGCTGTCGATGCCAGGCACACCGACCCTGTATTACGGCGATGAAATCGGCATGGGCGACAACATCTACCTGGGCGACCGTGACGGGGTGCGCACGCCGATGCAGTGGTCCATCGACCGCAACGGCGGTTTTTCCCGCGCCAACCCGGCGAGCCTGGTGTTGCCGCCGATCATGGACCCGCAATACGGCTACCAGTCGGTCAACGTCGAAACCCAGGCCCAGGACCCACACTCGCTGCTCAACTGGACCCGCCGCATGCTTGCGGTGCGCAAGCAGTCCAAGGCGTTCGGCCGTGGCAGTCTGAAAATGCTCTCGCCAAGCAACCGCCGCATCCTCGCCTACACCCGCGAATTCACCGGCGACGATGGGCGCACCGAAATCATCCTGTGCGTGGCCAACGTGTCGCGCAGTGCCCAGGCGGCCGAGCTGGACCTGTCGGCCTTCGCCGGCATGGTACCGGTGGAGATGCTGGGCGGTAATGCGTTCCCGCCGATTGGCCAGCTGAATTTCCTGCTGACCCTGGCGCCCTACGGCTTCTATTGGTTCGTGCTGGCGGCGGAAAACCAGATGCCGAGCTGGCATGTGGAACCGGCGCAAAGCATGCCGGACTTCACCACGCTGGTGCTGAAAAAACGCATGGAAGAGCTGCTCGAAGAACCGTGCCGCGCGACCCTGGAGCAGACCTCGCTGCCGGCCTGGCTGCCCAAGCGGCGCTGGTTTGCCGGCAAGGACACGGCCATCGACAGTGTGCGCATCGTCTATGGCGCACGCTTTGGCGACCCGCAGCACCCGGTGTTGCTCAGTGAGCTTGAGGTGACCGCCGGTGGCCAGGTCAACCGTTATCAGCTGCCATTCGGCTTTCTCGGCGAAGACCAGTTCACCAGCGCCTTGCCGCAGCAACTGGCGCTGGCCCGCGTGCGCCGTGTGCGCCAGGTCGGGTTGGTGACGGACGCCTTCAGCCTTGAGCACTTCATTCGCGCGGTCATCCAGGGCCTGCAAGCCGGCACCGTGCTGAACACCAGCGATGGCGACCTCCGTTTTGAAGCCACGCCGCACCTGGCCAAGTTGCAGCTCAATGACGAGTCGGTGGTGCGCTACCTGTCGGCCGAGCAGTCCAACAGTTCAGTGGTGGTGGGCGAAAGCCTGGTGCTCAAACTGATCCGCAAAGTCAGCGCCGGGGTGCACCCGGAGCTGGAAATGAGCGCCTACCTGACCGCCGCCGACTACCCGAACATCTCGCCATTGCTGGGCTCGATGGTGCGCCGCGATGCGGCGGGCGACGACAACCTGTTGATGATTGCCCAAGGCTACCTGAGCAACCAGGGCGATGCCTGGAGCTGGACCCAGAACAACCTCGAACGCGCGATCCGCGACGAACTCGCCGAAGCCATCTCCGAGCAGGAACAGCACTACAACGCCCTGGGCGAACTGGCCGACTTTGCCGGATTGCTCGGGCAGCGCCTGGGCGAAATGCATGGGGTACTGGGCGCGAAGACCACCAACAAAGACTTCAAGCCCGAGGTCACCACGGTCAAGGATACCCAGGCCTGGGCCAAGGATGTCGGTGCACAGATCGACCGCGCCCTGCAATTGCTCAAGCTGCACCAAAGCCAATTGAACCCTGGCGATCAGGCGCTGGTCAGTGAATTGCTGGCGCAGAAAAAAGCCATCGCCAGCCATGTGCAGGCCTTGGCGAAAGCCACGCTGGGCGGCCTGCGCATTCGTGTCCACGGTGATTTGCACCTGGGCCAGGTGCTGGTGGTGAAGGGCGATGCCTACCTGATCGACTTTGAAGGCGAGCCCGCGCGACCGCTGCATGAGCGCCGGGGCAAGCACAGCCCGTACAAGGATGTGAGCGGGGTGTTGCGTTCCTTTGATTACGCGGCGGCGATGGCGCTGAATGTGCAGGGCGTGGATCACTCGACGGAGGCGGACGTTGCCCGCAAGCGCGTGACCGACCGTTACCTGAAAGAAGCGCGCCAGGCATTTATCCAGGCTTATCAGGCAGCTACGTCTACACTGGCGCATGACTGGCAGGATGCCAAAGGCCAGGACGCTGCGCTGACGTTGTTCAGCCTCGAGAAGGCCGCGTATGAAGTGGCTTACGAAGCGGAAAATCGCCCGACCTGGCTGCCAGTGCCCCTGCAAGGGTTGCACGGCTTGCTGAGTGGGCTTGTACCTATATCGAAAACTGTACGCGGTGGGGAGACGTCATGAGCTTTACACATAAAGAACCGCTGCAGCCGAAATTGACTGCATTGCCGGCGTCCAACGACGTCGAAGCGCTGGTGCGCGCCGAGCACCATGATCCGTTCTCGATCCTGGGGCCGCACGATGACGAGCAGGGCGGCCAGTTTATCCGCGCCTTCCTGCCGGAAGCCCTCAGTGTGCAGGTGCTGGCACGCGACAGCGGCGAGCAGATCGGCAGCCTCGATGCGAGCCAGGTGCCGGGTTTGTTTGTCGGGCACTTCGCGACTCGCCAGGCCTACCTGCTGAAAATCCAGTGGGCGGGCGGTGAGCAGATCACCGAAGACCCGTACAGCTTCCAGCAACTGCTGCTGGGTGAAATGGACCTGTACCTGTTTGCCGAAGGCAATCACCGCGACCTCGGCAGCTGCCTGGGCGCCCAGGTGACCAGCGTCGACGGCGTGGAGGGCGTGCGATTTGCCGTGTGGGCGCCGAATGCCCGGCGTGTGTCGGTGGTCGGCGACTTCAACATCTGGGACGGGCGTCGGCACCCGATGCGCCTGCGTCATCCGTCCGGTGTATGGGAGATCTTTATCCCACGCCTGCAACCGGGCGCAGCCTACAAATACGAAATTCTCGCTGCCAACGGGATCCTGCCGCTCAAGGCCGACCCGATGGCGCTGGCGACCCAACTGCCGCCGGACACCGCCTCCAAGGTCGCGGCGCCATTGCAGGTGGACTGGCAGGATCATGCGTGGATGCAGTCGCGCGTCGAGCGCCAGAAGACCACCGCGCCGCTGTCGATCTACGAGCTGCACGTGGGTTCCTGGCAGTGCGAGCTGGACGAGGCGGGCGAGGTCTCGCGCCAATACAACTGGCGCGAGCTGGCCGAACGGCTGGTGCCCTATGTGCAGCAACTGGGCTTCACCCACGTTGAACTGATGCCGATCATGGAGCACCCGTTCGGCGGCTCCTGGGGGTATCAGGCGCTGTCGCAATTCGCCCCGACGGCACGCTTTGGCTCGCCGGAAGACTTTGCCTACTTCGTCAATGCACTGCATCAGGCGGATATTGGTGTGATTCTCGACTGGGTGCCGGCGCATTTTCCTACCGATACCCACGGTCTGGCGCAGTTCGATGGCACCGCGCTGTATGAATACGCCAATCCGCTCGAAGGCTTTCACCAGGATTGGGACACGCTGATCTACAACCTGGGCCGCACCGAAGTTCACGGCTTCATGCTGGCTTCGGCGCTGCACTGGCTCAAGCACTTCCACATCGATGGGCTGCGCGTGGATGCCGTGGCGTCGATGCTGTACCGCGATTATTCGCGCAAGGCCGGCGAATGGGTGCCCAATCGCCATGGCGGTCGCGAGAACCTCGAAGCCATCGACTTCCTGCGCCACCTCAACGACGTGGTCGCCCTGGAGGCGCCTGGCGCGCTGGTGATCGCCGAAGAATCCACCGCCTGGCCCGGCGTCAGCCAGCCCACCCAACAGGGCGGCCTGGGTTTCAACTACAAGTGGAACATGGGCTGGATGCACGATTCGCTGCACTACATCCAGCAGGACCCGGTGTACCGCGCCCATCACCACAATGAACTGAGCTTCGGCCTGGTGTATGCCTGGTCCGAGCGTTTCATCCTGCCGATTTCCCACGATGAAGTGGTGCACGGCAAGCACTCGTTGATCGACAAGATGCCCGGCGACCGCTGGCAGAAATTTGCCAACCTGCGGGCTTACCTGGCGTTCATGTGGATGCACCCTGGCAAGAAGCTGCTGTTCATGGGCTGCGAATTCGGCCAGTGGCGCGAGTGGAACCACGACCAGCAGCTGGATTGGTACCTGCTGCAATACCCGGAACACCGCGGCGTGCAGAAACTGGTGGGCGACTTGAACCGCCTCTACCGCGAGGAACCGGCCCTGCACGAACAGGACGACGCGCCCCAGGGCTTCCAATGGCTGATCGGCGACGATGCGATCAACAGCGTGTATGCCTGGCTGCGCTGGAGCAAGGATGGCAAGCCGGTGCTGGTGGTTGCCAACTTCACCCCGGTGCCGCGTGAGGCGTATGCCGTCGGGGTGCCGTTTGCCGGGAGCTGGAGCGAAGTGCTCAACAGCGACGCCGACCTGTATGCGGGCTCCAATTACGGTAACGGTGGCACCGTTTCCACGCGTGATGAGCCGCGTCATGGGCAGGCGGTCTCGCTGTCCTTGAATCTGCCGCCGTTGGGGGTGCTGATTCTGCGGCCGCAAGCGCTTTAAAGCGCTCTACACGGCTGGATTCTGTTGTCCGCTACTGGCAGGGTGCCACAATGGCACCCTTGTCGTGGCAGTTGAATCAGGCGAATTTCATGAACGGCCTTGGGCGTAGGCAGGACCAGGATTGCTTTATAGAGGAACAGGTGCGGACTGACCGTTTGCATCAGTTGTTTCGGCAGTCCTTTGCCGCGATTTTCGGCAGTTACCTCGCTGCGGTGATGCTCTGCTGGCTGTGTTGGGAGCGTTTTGACCACACGGTCATGCTGGTCTGGCTATTGGTGCTGGCAGCCACGTCATTGCTGCGGGTCAAGATGTTCATGGAGTGGTTCCGCTGTCCCAACGACGAGCGCACCCCGCAGCGCTGGGAACGTCGCTACTGGATCACGCTGATGCTGTCTGCCGGCGTTTGGGGCGCCGGCGCACTGGCCGTGATGCCGACCGACGACCGCGTGTCGCAGGTGCTGGTCATGCTGTTTACGGTGGGCATGTCGGTGAGTGCCGTCTCGTGTTATTCCGCGTATCGCTACATGACCCTGGCGTCCTTGGCCCTGGTGCTGCTGCCGTGCACGCTGTGGCTGTTGTTCCAGCCGTCGTCGATGCAAGTCGGGGTGGCTGTCGCGGTGCTGGTGTTCTCCACCTTTGTGGTCAGCGCCACGCGCAAGCTGTCGGATGCGCTGGAAAAAGCCTTTCGCCTGACCCGGCAAATGGAACGGGCCCACAACATCTCTACACGCGCCGCACAGACCGACGAACTCACCGGGCTGATGAACCGTCGCGCGTTTTTCGAACATGCCCAGGTGTTGTACGCGCAATGCCGCCACAACCAGCAGCCGTTGTGCGCGCTGATGCTGGACATGGACCACTTCAAGCAGATCAACGATACCTACGGTCACCAGGCCGGTGACCAAGTGCTGCGCCAGATTGGCGGGGTGATCAGTGCCTCGTTCCGCCAGGCCGATGTGTACGGCCGCCTGGGGGGCGAGGAGTTCGCGGTGCTGCTGCCCAATACCTCGCTGGAAGCGGCGCGAGACATTGCCGAGCAGTTGGTCAAGGCGATTTCCGGCCTGGTCTCCGAGCCGGTGCATGGCTTGACCGCCAGCCTCGGCGTGGCCTCCACCCATTCCCTTGATCAGGATTTGCACGGCCTGATGAACACCGCCGACAAGGCGCTGTATCGCGCCAAGGCGTTGGGTCGCAATCAAGTGGCCGTGGCGGAATAGGCTCAGTCCTTGAGCATGGCCTTGGCCAGCACCCGTGCGACCTGGTCGGCGGAGTAGGGCTTGGCGAGGAACTCGAAACCCTCATAGCCGCTGTCAGCCAGCTCCTCGCTGTAGCCCGACGTGAGGACTATCGGCAGGTCCGGCCGGCGCTCGCGCAGCACTCTGGCCATCATCACGCCGGTGATCCCCGGCATGACCACGTCCGAGAACACCCCGTCGAAGGCCATGGCGTCCGGGCCGGCCATCGCCAGTGCCTGTTCGGCATCGGTGGCCCAGGTGGTCTGGTAACCCAGGTCCTGGAGGATCTGGTTGGCGAAGCGGCCCACGTCGAGGTTGTCTTCCACGATGAGGATATGGCGGTGCGACGGGTCATGGTCCGGGCACGCGGCTTGCTGCAGGTGCGCCAACTGGACTGCCTGGGACTCAACGGCCGGCAGGTACAGGGTAAATACCGTGCCCTGGCCCGGCGTGCTGGCCACGTCGACGTTGCCGCCGGACTGCTTGGCGAAACCGAACACCTGGGACAAACCCAGCCCGGTGCCTTTGCCGACGGCCTTGGTGGTAAAGAACGGCTCGAAGATGCGCTCCAGGTTGTCGCTGGCCATGCCGCTGCCGGTGTCGGCCAGGGACACCGTGACGAAGGGCTGGCGCGACTCGGCGTCGCCACGGATACGCGGCAGGGCCGCCACGGTGGCCACGCGCAGGGTCAGCGTGCCTTGGCCGTTCATGGCGTCACGGGCGTTGAGGGCCATATTGATCAGCGCGGTTTCGAACTGGCTGGAGTCGACGCGCACATGGCACGGGCTGTCGGGCAACTCGACGCGCACCTGGATCCGCGCCCCGGTGAGGCTTTCCAGCATCTCGCCGATATTCCTGACCCGCAGGCTCACATCGAACACTTCCGGGTTCAATGGCTGGCGCCGGGCGAAGGCGAGCAACTGGCTGGTGAGTTTGCTGGCCCGCTCGACGGTGTCCGACACCGCGCCCATGTAACGCTGGCGCCGCTCCTCGGAGAGACCGGGCTGGCGCAGGAAATCCACCGACGAGCGAATGATCGTCAGCAGGTTGTTGAAGTCATGGGCGACGCCGCCGGTCAACTGGCCGATGGCTTCCAGCTTCTGGGACTGGCGCAGCGCGGCTTCGGCCTGGGAGAGGGCGGTGGTGCGTTCCGCCACCCGCTGTTCCAGGGTCGCATTCAGCTCGGTGAATGCCGCCAGGCCCTCACGCACGGCGACGTCGGCGCGCACGCGCTCGATATGTGCCCAGGAGCGTTCGGTGACTTCGCCCACCAGCGCCAGGTCATAGGGCGACCACACGCGCGCCGCTTTGTGATGCACGGCCATCAGCGCGGTGAGCCGGCCATGCTTGATCAGCGGGAAACACACGGTCGCCAACGCGCCCAAGGCCTGGTAGCTGGCGGCGATGTGCGGCTCGAATTCGATGCGATTGTCCTGCACCACCACCGGCTCGCCGGCGTGCAGGCGTTGTACGGCCAACTCACCGAACGAGGCCAGGCTGTAGCGTCCGACGATGCTCGGCGAGCCGGGCGCCGCCCAATTGCCGCGAATGGTGAAGCCGTCTTCATCGGCGTCCATGTCCGCATAGGCGCAGTTGGACACCTGCAGGTGCTCGGCCAGCAGGCGCGTGGTGGTGGACATGATGGTTTCGGCATCGGTGGCATTGGTCACGGCGTTGCCGATCGCATCCAGCACCGCCAGGCGCCGCGCTAGAAATACCGTGGCGGTGGTTTCGGTCACCGTGTCCAGCAAGCCGACGACCTTGCCCTGCGGATCGCGGATGGGGCTGTAGCAAAAGGTGAAGTAGGCCTGCTCGGGGCCCGCGCCACGCTCGATCAGCAGCGGGAAGTTCTCGATGTAGGTGGCATGCCCTTCGAAAGCCGCGCCCGCGATGGGCCCGACCTGGTCCCACACTTCGTGCCAGGTTTCGCTGAATGGTCGCCCCAGCGAGTAGGGCTTGTCGCCAAGGATGGGCACAAACGCATCGTTGTAGAGCGTGATCAGGTGGGGGCCCCAGACGATGGCCTGGGGAAAGCTCGAGGCAAAGCACAACGCTACCGTGGTCTTGAGCACATCCGGCCATTGTTCCAGCGGACCCAGGGGCGTACTTGCCCAATCATGCTGGCGTACCCGCTCAGCCATGTCGCTGCTGCTTTGCAGCCAATTCATCATTGGGAGAACACCTTGTTTGCCACAATCGGTCGAGCGCCTGAAGAGGTCAGGCTAACAAGCAACAGACCGGAATGACCGTTGCCAGTTCAGCGGAATTATCCACGAGATGGCAATTTGATGCTGCATCCATTTGAATAGATAAATATTCCGCGATCCGGGCGCTGTTTTTTACTGCGATGTGCCGAACAAACCGGTCCAGTAGATCCCTGCGTCACTTTTCGGGTCCATGGCATAGGCCGCGCCCAATTCGCGAAACTGCGGGTTCATCAGGTTGGCGCAATGCCCGGGGCTGGCGAGCCAGCCGTCGACGACCTTGCGCGGCGTGTCCAGGCCGGCGGCGATGTTTTCGCCGATGTTTTTTGCCGGGTAGCCGGCCAGTTCGGCGCGGTCACCGGGGGTGCGGCCGTCGTGGTCGAGGTGGTCGAAGAAATTGCCGTTGGCCATGTTGCGCGTGTGGCTGTTGGCGGCGCCGGCCAGGTCGTCATTCCAGGACAGCGGGGTGGTCGCGCTGAATGCCTGGGTGCCGCACTGGCGCGGTTGCGCGCGCGCGGTGTTGATCAGGGTGAGCAGTTGCTTGCCTTCGGTCTGCCAGTCGCCGAGGCCGCTGGACAGCAGTGGACGGGCGAGCACGATGCGCCAGTCCTGGCCGCTGTTGCTCACACCGATATCGACAAATTGCGGATCGAGCACCACGCGGCAGAAACTCTCGCGCACCGCCTTCATGGCAGCCTGGGCATCCTTGGGGCCGGACAGGCTGATGGCCTGCACATTCACCATCGGATATGCCGCCCGGGCCAGGGCCTGTTGCAAGTCGCCGACATTGGTGGCCGGCAGCACCAGGCGGGTGTCGCTGGCCAAAGGTGGCAGTTCCTGGGAACCCTGGTCACCGCAGCGCTGTACCTGGCTGCGGTAGTCGTTGATCTGTTGCACCAGCTGGATTTCTTCATTCGCCATCGCGCTGGCGCAGAACACCGTACTGGCGGCCAGCGTCGTAAGACCCATCATCAATGACAGAACGCGCATGGACGTTACCCTTGAGCTTGAAAGTGCCCATGATGCGCGATGTAGGTGCGTCCATGCACCCGTTGGTCCGAACTTTTTTCCTCAGTTCTTGAATGCCGAGTGCTTGCGGCCCTGGTCACACAACGCAAACACCACCACCAGCAGCGCCGAAATGGCGAGGATTATCACCACGCCATCAGTGGAGTGGGTGGCCGATGCCGCCACCATCGACAGCGCACCCAGTGGCGCCAGGCCACCGGCGATGGCGGTGCCGATTTCACGGCCGGTACCGAAGCCGGAAGAGCGCGTCTGGGTCGGGAACTGCCGGCTCAGGAACGAGCCCTGCGGGGCAAACATCATCGGTGCGAGGACGCCGGTGCCGACGCCGATCGCGATGTAGATCATCAGGCTTTCGCCGCTGTTGAGCAGGGCCAGGAACGGGTAGGCGAACAGCAGCGAGCACAGCCCGCCGAGGATCAGCACGTGCTTGCTGCTCCACTTGTCGCACAGCCAGCCGAAGCAGGGCACGGCGACGATGGCGATCAGGCTGGCGATGGTTACCGACAGCGACGTGACGTGCACATCCACGCCTTTGAATTGGGTCAGGTACGCCAGGGAGAAGGTCTTGAAGATGTAGCTCAGGGCGTTGTAGCCGATGGCCACGAAGAACACTACGGCCAGGCCTTTGAGGTCGTTCTTGAACAGGGCCTTGAGCGGCGAGGCCTTGGCCTTGGCGGCTTCTTTGCTCAGTTCCTTGAACTGCGGGGTTTCCGGAATGCTCTTGCGTACCCACAGGCCGACGCCCACCAGCACGATGCTGCAGACGAAGGGAATACGCCAGCCGCCGGCCAGCAGGAACTCGTTGCCGTTGATGGTCAGCAGGTACACGGTGAGCGACGACAGCAACAGGCCCAGGTTCAGGCCCAGCGCCGGCCATGCGCCCTGGCTGCCGCGCTTGCCCTGCGCCGCGTGCTCATAGGAGGTGACCGCCGCGCCGGACAGTTCGGCCCCCGCACCCAGGCCCTGGATGATGCGGATGAACACCAGCACGATCGGCGCCCAGATGCCGATGGAGGCGTAGCTGGGGATCAGGCCGATCAGCGTGGTGCACACGCCCATCAGGCAGAAGGTCAGTACCAGCACTTGCTTGCGGCCGAACTTGTCGCCCAGGTAGCCAAACAGGATGCCGCCGAACGGGCGTGCGATAAAGCCGATGGCAAAGGTTGAAAAGGCCATCAGCGTGGCGGTCTTCGGGTCGCTGTTATCGAAGAAGATTTTCGAGAACACAATCGCCGCCATGGTCGCGTACAGGTAAAAGTCGTACCACTCCAGCATTGAGCCAAAGATGGTCGCGGCGGCGACTTTGCGCAGGCGCTTGCGGGTTTGCTCGGGCGTTTCGGTGCCGGGGATGGAGGCAGATGCCGTCATGCTGTACTTCCTTCTGAGTCTTTGTAGTTATTGTCAAATGGAGGCGTATTGCCGGGTGTTACTGGGGCGTGAACAGGCGGTCGGCGATCATCGCGCCGATCGGCATGGCTGACGTCGCGGCCGGTGAGGGCGCGTTGCAGACATGGAGCATTCGCGAGGTCTGGGCGAACAGGAAGTCGTGCACCAGGCTGCCGTCGCGCATCACCGCCTGGGCGCGGATCCCGGCTTCATAGGGCAGCAGGTCGTCGAGGGTCAGTGACGGGCAATACTTGCGGCACTGCTCCAGGTAGCCGGATTTGAACAACGAGTTCTTCATCTCGGTGGTGCCCGAACCGAGGTTCTGCCAGAGGGTTTTCCAGAAGCCGGGGAAGCGCGCGTACTCTGCCACGTCGCGCCAGTTGATCGAGAACTTGCGGTAGTTTTCGCGACCCAGGCCCAGCACGGCGTTCGGGCCGACGGTGATGCTGCCGTCGATCATGCGGGTCAGGTGCACACCGAGGAACGGCAAGTCCGGGTCGGGAATCGGGTAGATGAGGTGATTGACGAGGCCGTTTTTTTCAGGCGGCAGGCGGAAATATTCGCCGCGGAACGGGATGATCTGGTGGTCGATCTTGATCCCGGCCAGGGTCGCCAGGCGGTCCGACTGCAAGCCAGCGCACACCACCAGATGACGCGCCTGCCAGGTTTCGCCAAGGGTGTTGATGGTGACGGTGTCGGTGTCTTCATGGATGCCGGTGACGGTGCGTTCCAGGCAGATCTCGCCACCGCTGCGGCGAATCACCCGCGCCATGGTCTCGCACACCTGGCGGTAATCGACGATGCCAGTGGCATCCAGGAACAGCCCGCCCAGGCCGACGATGTTCGGTTCGCGCTCGCGCAACTGGTCCGCATCGAGGCGCTCGACCTGCATGCCGTTGAGTTGGGCGCGGGCATGCAGCGCTTCCATTCGCTGCATTTCCAGCGGGCTGGACGCCACCAGCAGCTTGCCGCACACCTCGAACTTGATGCCGTGCTCGGTGCAGAACTGCTTGGTGGCTTCGGCGCCACGCTTGCACAGGTCGGCCTTGAGGCTGCCCGGCGCGTAGTAGATGCCGGCGTGGATCACGCCGCTGTTGTGGCCGGTCTGGTGCTTGGCCAGCACCGATTCCTTTTCGAGGATCACCAGCGAGGCGCCCGGCTGGCGCTTGAGCAGCTCCATGGCGGTGGCGAGGCCGACGATGCCGCCGCCGATGATGCAAAAGTCGTGAATCATTGCGTGGGGTACCTGCGGTTGCACATCAGTCTGCTTATCAGGTTGTCAGACTAATGTTTTGGTTAAAAAAATGGCGTGTCGGGGACACGCTGCAAAAGGGTGGATTCGGTCAATGTTTGGCGGGCAGTTCCAGGCTCAGGCGGCGTGCTGCCGCGCGCAGGTGGGCCTCGGCACTCGCGGCGGCACGCTGGGCGTCGCCGTCGGCAATCGCCTGGAACAGCGCCTGGTGTTCCTGGGTGGCGTCGGCAGAGCCGGTGACAAAACGCGAGGCGGAGTTTTCCCAAGCGGTCTTGCGGGCGCTGGCCAACTGGCTGCGCAGGAAGTCATGGAAGGCCACGAAGTAGTCATTCTTGCTGGCGTCGGCGATGGCGCGGTGGAACTCCACATCGGCGAGGGCGGCCGCTTCGAAGTTGTCGCGGTGCTCCTGCATGTCCTGCAGCGCGCTTTTCATGCGCTGCAGGTCGGCTTCGTCGCGGCGTTGCGCGGCAATCGCGGCGGCCTGGGTCTCGATCCACAGGCGCACTTCGAACATCTGCGCGAGGTCGGGGCGCCGTCCATTCGGCTGCGGGAAACGGAACACCGTACCGGCTGGAGTCTGCGAGATAAACGAGCCCAGGCCCCGGCGCGCAGTGATCACGCCATCGGCCTTGAGCTGGGCAATGGCTTCACGCACCACGGAGCGGCTGACGTTGAGTTGTTCGGCCAGTTGCTGTTCCGTGGGCAAGCGCGACTCGGGCGGCAGTTGGCCGGAGTCGATTTCGGCGCGGATGGCACTGACAACCCGGACGACCAGCGAATCGGGGCGTTGAAGCTCAAGCATGGGAAAACCTTGTTGATCAGGTTGTCAGACAATAGTCGTTACGATTTTACCTTGTCAATATCGGCGTGGCTTTTGGGTGCGGCCTGCAGGCCATACACTTGCCGCAACAGGTACAATCGCCGCTGCCTTGACGCGAAACCCCAGGAATTTGCATGTACAGCCTTACCCGCTACACGACACCGTGCCCCGAGCCCATCAACGCGCAGGTCCTGCAGATGGTGGTGGACAACCTCACCGACATCAGCAGCGTCGCGCTGCCGCCGAGTAACCTGCTCTACAACATCTACCAGTACGCCATCGGTTTTGAAGTGCACCTGTACCTGGAAGCCCTGGACGGTTCAAAGGGGATTGCCGTCGAGTTGGTCGTGGCGATGGACGCGGAAAAACTGCTTGGCTTTTGCCTGTACCTGCCCGTCAAGGACGATCCGCAAGCCTGTGGGATTGCGTTCATGGCCGTGCAAGTCGGCCATCGGCGCCAGGGTGTGGCGCGCGCGATGATGCGCGATGTGCTGGGCCGTTATCCCCATGTGGAACTCGCGTGCTCGGTAGAAAAAGTACCGGCTTTTGAACGCATGGGCTTTCAGGTGCGGGGCGCGCGCGGCACCCAGGTGCTGATGAATACCCGCGACTACGGCACTGATGGCCTGATGGGCGTGCTGGACGTGGCGTCGATCTACAGCTCGCTGGAAGTGCGCCAGATCCACACGTACCTGCTGCAAAAGCACGGCAAGCGCGCGATGCTCGACGCCGAGAAACAGCGCGACCGGCATCTGGATCAACTGACGCGCAAGGTGCGGTTGTTCGTCCAGAACCTTCCGGCGTAAACCGTCAACCGCGCCCGCGATTGACCATCGCCAGCAGGGTCTCGAGCAACTCCTGCTGCGCCTCTTCACGGCTGACTTCGCCACTGGCTGCCGCCTGGGACAAGGCTTCCGCCGCGCCCAGCACCGCCCGCAGGCCGACCTGGGACACCGTGCCGCCGGGCGCGAAGGGCGACAGCGCATCGCGGCACTTGGCGAGGAAAATCGCCTCGTATTCGCGCTTGAGGGTTTCCAGTTCCGGTGAGCTGCTCAGCGCGGCGATCACTCCCGGAATCTCCCGGCCCTGCAACAGCACGCAATCGACATAACTCGAGGCGATCACCCACGCGCGACCCTCCAGCGTGGCATCGCTGGCCTCGATGGCTTGAGTAAACACTTTGTCCTGGCGCGCGTCGAAGTCGGCATACAGCGCGGCGAGCAACCCCGCGCGGGTGACGAAATGGTCATAGACCACCGGCTTGGTCACTCCCGCGAGTTCCGCCAGGCGCCCCAGCGTCAGGGCTTCGGTGCCTTCATCGCGGACCAGTTGCCAGGCCACATCGAGCAACTGGCGCAGACGATCTTCACGGCTCAAGCGCCGGCGTGGGGCAGGGGACTGACTGCTTGACATGCTTATATACCAAAAGTAACTTAGTGGCTGTAACTTACTAAACGTAGCTTAAGCCCAAAGGGAGTCAATGTCATGCATGCACTCATCGTTGTCGCGCACCACGACCCGCAATCCCTCACTCACGCCGTCGCGGCGCAGGTGGCCGCCGGCCTGACTGCCAGCGGCCACACCGTGGAAATCGCCGACCTCGCCGCCGAAGGCTTCGACCCGCGCTACACCGCCGCCGACCACCGCGTACACCGCACTCGCGCCACGCCACCGGACGACGTATTGGTCGAGCAGGCGCGCATCGACCGCGCCGATGCGCTGGTACTGGCATTCCCGATCTACTGGTGGTCGCTGCCGGGCCTGCTCAAGGGCTGGGTCGACCGCGTGTTCGTCAACGGCTGGGCCATCGACTACGGCCCGGACACGCCGGTGGTGAAAAAGCTGCGGCACTTGCAGGTGCATCTGCTGGCGCTGGGCGCCGCTGATGAAAGCGCATTTGAACGGCATGGTTATGCCCAAGCGATGCGTACGCAGATCGACTACGGGATTTTTGACTACTGTGGAGCGCAGGTGCTGACGTCCGAGCTGTTGCTGGAGTCGGAAAGCGACAGCGCGCAAAGCCATTTACGCACCGCCGAGAAGCTCGGCCGGCAGTTGTTTGCCCCGCGTCAGGTACGAGAGAACGCCTGAGCGCCAGCCTGTTCCAGGTCGCTTTGAATGAATCAAGCGTGCCCAGTGCCATGTGCCAGGGAATCCGTCGTGGCGGGGCAACCGGTGGTACGAGCGCGGTTCAACCGTCGCGAAACAGGTCGTGGGCATCCAGCAGGCGGTAGGCGATCTCGGGGTGTTTTTCCATGCCCCGGCGAATCGCCGCCGGGATCGATTGGCGGGTCTTGCGGCACAGGCCTGGCAGGTCGTCGATGACGATCTGGATGCCGCGCATGCTCTTGACCTCGGCGTGGCCGGGGGCGATGTGCACGCGGATTCCGAGGAGTTCGTACATGCGCTGCTGCATGCGTTCGAGGTCCTGCAGGCTCTGCAGGTTTTCGAGGCGTTCGACCAGGCGTTTTTCTTCCTGGCGCGTCAGGCTGAGGATGCGCAGGTCGGCGCCGGGACGTTCCAGCAGTTGTTCACGTTCGCAGACGCAGGCGCCGGGTGGGCAGGGTTGGCGAATTGTCATGTGCATTGCCTCCCCATTCCGGCGCCGATGCCTCAGTAGGTCAGTTGGACCCCGAGACTGCCCAAGGCCTTCCAGTACTCAGGATAGGTCTTGGCCACGCAGTCCGGATCCTGGATGCGGATGCCCGCAACCTTCAGCCCGGCCAGCGCAAAGCACATGGCGATGCGGTGGTCGGCGTGGGTGTCGATCAACGCGTTGCACGCGGTGCCGGCCAACGCAGGGTCGGCGGCGACCAGCAGGTCATCGCCCTCGATCGTGGCCAGGCCCGCACGGATTTCATTCAGGCCATCATGCAGCGCCTGCACGCGGTCGCATTCCTTGACCCGCAGGTTGGCCAGCTCGGTGAAGCGCACCGGGGTGTTGTTGAATGCGGCGAGCACCGCCAGGGTCGGGATGGCGTCCTGCATCTGCGAACCAACGACCGTGGCCTGCATGTTCGGGAATTGCGCGATCACCGCCTGGGCCTTGGCGTCCGGCTGGGTGAAGTCCTGCGCGGCGACGCCGATGTCGATGCGCCCACCGGTCAGCACTTCAGCGGCCCACAGGTAGGTGGCGGCGGAGGCGTCGGGTTCGATCAGGTAGTCGTGCGCGGTGTAGCCGGTCGGCGCCACACGCCAGGTGGTGTCGTCGACCACCTCGACCTGCGCGCCGAACGCGCGCATGCAGTCCAGGGTCAGGTCGACGTAGCCGCGTGCACCGATGTCCTTGCCGGTCAGCGCCACTTCAATCGGCGCTTCGCCGCAGGCCGCCAGCATCAGCAGGGCCGACACGTACTGGCTGGACAAGCCGCCGTCGATCTCGAAGCGCTTGGCCGCGACTTTGCCCGCACCGTGCACGGTGACCGGTGGGCATCCGGTCGGGCTGTCGACCGCGATGCCGTTCTGGCGCAGGGTGGCCAGCAGCGGGCCGATCGGGCGTTTTTGCATATAGTCGTCGCCGTCCAGCACGACGGTGCCTTCAACGGTGGCGACGGCGGCGGTCAGAAAGCGCATGGCGGTGCCGGCATTGCCGAGGAACAGCGGCTGCGTCGGCAACTGCAGTTTGCCCTGGCCGGTGACGACGAAGGTGGTGTCATCCGGCTCGTCGATGGTCACGCCCATCTGGCGCAGGGCGACCGACATGTGGCGGGTGTCATCGCTTTTCAAGGCGCCGCTCAGGCGGCTGGTGCCCTTGGCCAGGGCCGCCAGCAGCAGGGCGCGGTTGGTAATGGATTTGGAGCCGGGGGGCGCGACCTTGCCATTGAGGGGGAAATTGGGCGGTGTCACGGTCACGGTTTTCTGCGAACTCAAGGTACGAGGCTCCTGATTCTTGGCGAGGTGGCACGGAGTGGCCGACGGGGCGGACTTGAATAATCGGGTATAGATGCGGTGCTTGTCGAGCTTGGGGTCGTGGTTGCTGATATTTATTGGGTGGGATTTGGTGTCACTGTGGGGGGATCAGGTGGGGGGCATATCCGTTTCTGTGGTGACGGCGGGCTATGGTTCCGCCCTTACGGCGGGTCACTTTTGGAAAGGAGCCCCAAAAGTAACCAAAAGGGCTCTTGCCCCAACACTCGGCACCTCGCTCACGCTCGGTGTGCCCGTAATCCGACATTGATTTGGGGGGGCGCCGCCACGCGCCATCCATGGCGCGGGGCGGCTAAACCGGCATCCCTGCCGGTTTACCCCCCAAATCAATATCGAATTCCGGCCAGCGTGTTTGATGGGGCGCCTAGGATCAAGATCAAAAGCAACAGCACGGCGGCCTGGCAGCCGGCCTGAGTGGTTAGATCAAGAGCGGGTAGGTGTTGGAGCCGGCTTGGCGACTCGGGGTTTCAGATGGGCTCTGCAGCTTTTTATCGTTTTGCCAACCAGTAGTCATGCAGCGCGCGTGCGGCGGGTTCGAGTTCGCTGACTCGCTGCTGGTGTGTTTGCACGTCGAGGTCGACGGGTAATTCGAAGTTGTCCTGTTCGGCGCACCAGGAGATTTTTTCCAGCAGTGCGGCTTGTTCCGCCGGCAGTTCCGGCCAGTTGCCGATGGCCGCGCCGCGGATGTAGCCAAAGCACCATTCTTCGGCCAGGGTGACGTTCTGGCCCTGGTGTTCGGTTTCGTCGAAGCGAGCCTTGAAGCCACGGGCGTCGGTGGCCAGTTGGCTGGCCAGGGTGTTGAGGTGGCGCACGCACAGTTCGAGGAAGCTTTGTGCTTCGTCCATGTTGTCCCACTCCGGGTTCTGCCCGCCCCATATCGCCGGGAACCACTCGGCCACGTCGACCTGGGCTGGGCTGGAGACCAGCGCGGTGAAGTAACCGTCGAGTTCGGCCAGGTTCAGCACCGAGTGGTCGTCGCCGTACTTGAGCAGGGTCTCTTCGATGAAGTCGAAATCGGCGGCGGTGAGGGGTTGGGCGTGCATGGCATTTCCTTGAGCGTCGAGCGCCGCTGATGGGGCGGCTTAAAGCGCAAAGGATGGCGCTTGAGGCGGTTTTTATCCAGCGGTTTGCAGGTTTTTACCCGAGCCGCTGGCACAGTTTGCTCACGCACACCGCGCCCACCACCGCCAGAATGATCGGCACCAGGAAGTCATGGTCGATGCGGGTGAATTCCGCCACCAGCACGATCGCGGTCAGCGGCATGCTCATGCTGGCGGCCAGGAACGCCGCAGCGCCGATGATCGCGAACGCGCCCAGCGGCACGCCGGGCCAGGCCAGGCTCCAGGCGCCACCGAGGATGATCGCCAGCAGCGCGCCATTCGCCAGGCCCGGCGTCAGCAGGCCACCCTCGGCGCCGGCGCGCAGGCTGCTGGTGGTGATCAACACCTTGACCAGCAGCAACAGCGCCGCCAGGCCGATCGTCAGTTCATTGTCGAAACCCAGTTGCGCCGGGCCTTTGCCATTGCCGAGGATCTGCGGCAGCAGCATCGCCAGGCCGCCGATCAGGGTGAAGTTGATCAATGACCACACCGGCAGGCGCCAGCCGCGCGCGGCGTTGGCCCGCGCCGCACCGGTCAGGCGGGTGAAGCCATACGCCGCCACGCCGAACACCGGGCCGCACACCAGCGCCCAGGCGATCAATGCCGGGCTCAGCACAAAGTGCGGCACCACATACTGCGATTCGGCACCCAGCCCGACCCAGGCCACCGCCGCGCCAATCGCCGAGGTGGCCAGGGCGATGATCGCCGCCGGCCAGCTGAACGCGCCCACCAGCACTTCCAACACAAACACCGCGCCGCCCAATGGCACGTTGTACACCGCCGCCAATCCGGCCCCTGCACCGCAGGCGACGATCAGGCGATGCATGTGCGGTTCCAGCCGCGCCCGCTGCGACAACCACGTCGCCGCCAGCGCACCGACTTCACGCGGCGCCACTTCACGCCCCAGCGGCGAGCCGAGGGCCACGGTGATGATCTGCAGCAAGGCGTGGGCGAGGGTGGTCTTGGGCGGCATGATCGGCATCTTCTCGGACACCGCCTGCCGGATGCTCACCAGCGGGCGGCCGTTGCGATAAAGCGTCCACCAGCCCAGCCCCGCGACCAGCCCGCACACCACCAGCACCAGCAGGCGCCGTTCGGGCGCTGCAGCGGTCACGCCGGATAAAAAGGTTGCATGGCTGACCAGGCTGTCGAGGCTGTAGCCGTAAGCCAGGTGCTGGATGCCATGCAGCAGCAACGCCAGGAGCATCCCGCCCAAGCCGGCACCGATGCCGGTCAGCACGACCACCAGGGCCAGGATCAAGGATGAGCGAAACGTGGTCGGCATAGGCGGCTCCAGGCAGTGGCCCTGATTGTATAGCCGATAAACCGGGCCTTACGGATGAAATGTATCGGCACTGCACGCAGCGCGTCCTCACAACATTCCATTACCTTTGCCAGTCCCGGTTTTGGCCGATGCGCCGTGGCGTACCCTTGTTATAGTTCGGGCCTTATCACTCGCCAGTCAGGGATCACTGCCATGTCCGAATACCAAGCTTTTGTCGTCGAACTCACCGGCAACGTTGCCCATGTGCAGATCAACCGCCCGGAAAAGATCAACGCGATGAACGCCGCGTTCTGGACCGAGATCATCGACATTTTCCAATGGATCGAAGACACCGACGCCGTCCGTGCGGTGGTGCTCAGTGGTGCCGGCAAGCATTTCTCCTCGGGTATCGACCTGATGATGCTGGCCTCGGTCGCCAATGAATTCGGCAAGGATGTGGGGCGCAACGCACGCTTGCTGCGCCGCAAGATCTTCGAGCTGCAAGCCTCATTCAACGCCGTCGACAACTGCCGCAAACCGGTATTGGCGGCGATCCAGGGTTACTGCATCGGCGGCGCCATCGACCTGATCAGCGCCTGCGACATGCGTTACGCCGCCGAGGGCGCGCAGTTTTCGATCAAGGAAATCGACATCGGCATGGCCGCCGACGTCGGCACCCTGCAGCGCCTGCCGCGCATTATCGGCGACGGCATGTTGCGCGAGCTGGCCTACACCGGCCGCCAGTTCGGCGCCGAGGAAGCGCGCAGCATCGGCCTGGTCAACCGGGTGTATGCCGATCAGGACAGCCTGCTGGCCGGAGTCTTCGAAATCGCGCATGAAATCGCCGCCAAGTCGCCGATTGCGGTGACCGGCACCAAGGCGATGATCAGCTACATGCGTGACCATACGGTCAATGATGGTCTGGAATACGTTGCCACCTGGAACTCGGCTATGTTGCAATCCAACGACCTGCGCGTGGCCATTGCGGCCCATATGAGTAAGCAGAAACCCGAATTCGTGGATTGACTGACATGACCCCAGGCTGGATTACCACAACGCTGCTGGACAACGACGCCCCCGGCGGCTGGGCCGTCGCCCGCAGCCGCGACGGCTTTTTGCATGATGCCAACGGCCCGCTGTTCCCCCGGGAATGGCTCAAGCGCCAGGACCTTGCTGTGTTCGCCGAACACGGCATCGGTCACCTTGATGGCGAACCGGTGTACCTGCTGGAACTCGACGCGGCGGCGCAAGTGCCCGACTGCAGCTGGCAAGGCCTGCGCGGCTTCATGCTGCAAGGCGATCACACCCTGTACAAAGTGCTCGGCTACGCCGCGCAGATCGGTACCTGGGCGCGCGAACACCGTTTCTGCGGCAGTTGTGGCCAGGCGATGGTCCAGGTGCCACGGGAACGGGCGATGTTTTGCCAGGCCTGCGACCTGCGCAGCTATCCACGGATCTCGCCGAGCATGATTGTGCTGGTGACGCGTGGCGACGAAATCCTGCTGGCGCGTTCGCCGCGTTTTGTGACCGGTGTCTACAGCACGCTGGCAGGGTTTGCCGAGCCGGGCGAGTCGGCCGAAGACTGCCTGATCCGCGAAGTTCGCGAGGAAGTGCAGGTCGAGGTCAAGAATATCGAGTACCAGGGCAGCCAGTGCTGGCCGTTCCCGCATTCGATGATGCTGGGCTTCCACGCCGAGTACGCCGGCGGCGACATCGTGCCCCAGGCCGACGAGATCGAGGACGCGCAGTGGTTCAACATCCACGACCTGCCGCCGCTGCCGGCGTCACGTTCGATTGCGCGTTACCTGATCGACCTCTATGTGGCTCGGCGCCTAGGCCACGCTGAACCAGTGTTGCCAGGCTAGGCGCACTGTCAGCCCGAGCACCACGGTGATAAACACCGGGCGAATGAATTTGGCGCCGCCGCTGATAGCGCTGCGTGCGCCAAGAAACGCGCCGCCCATCACCGAGAAGCCCATGGCCAGGCCGACGATCCAGTCCACCGAGCCATTGAAGATAAACACCGACAGCGCTGCCGCGTTGCTGACAAAGTTCATGCTGCGCGCCACGCCGCTGGCCTTCACCAGGTCGATGGGGTGCAACAGCATCGTGCTGACGGTCCAGAACGCCCCGGTGCCGGGCCCGGCCACGCCATCATAGAAGCCCAGGCCAAAGCCCTGGGTGGATTGCCATTTCTTCTTGATCGGCGCATCGGCGTCCAGCGGCGCCTTGGGCGTGCCGCCGAACAACAGGTACAGGCCGCAGCCGAACACAATCACCGGGAGCATCTTGTTCAGGGTTTCGGCAGGCAGGTAGTGCGCGACCACGGCACCGGTGAGGGCGCCGATCAACGTCCCGACGATGGCATGCACCCACTGGCGCGGGTGGAACAGCTTACGCCGGTAAAAGGTGAAACTGGCGGTGGCGGAGCCGAAGGTGGAACTGAGCTTGTTGGTGCCCAGCACCAGGTGTGGCGGCATGCCGGCGGTGAGCAGTGCCGGGGTGGTGAGCAGGCCACCGCCGCCGGCGATGGCGTCGATGAAACCGGCGATAAAGGCAACGACGGCGAGAATGGCGAGGGTGGTCAGGTCAACGCTGAGTTCGAAGGGCATGGCAGGGCTTATTCTTGGAAGGGCGCAGCGAAGGGGCTACACCGAAGGCCTGCATCTTACCTGCCTGCTGTACACAGATCCAAATGTAGGAGCCGGCTTGCCGGCGATAGCGCAACATCAGCCACTCTCTCTGGAGCTGACGAACCGCAATCGCCGACAAGCCGGCCCCTGCAAATGACTGGTGTCGGCGCGGCTATTTGTGGTTGCCCAGCCACTCCAGCGCTGTACGCCAGATACAAATCCCGAGGAAGTACGCCGACATCAACGACCACAACCCAAATGTCCACGGGTTGGTATTCGGGTAATCCATCACCATCAAAAAGCTACACAGCAGCCAGATGGTGGTCACCGCGATGTTGATCGGCATGAACCGCTTGACCCGGAACGGGTGCAGGAACTTCATCGGGGTCACGGTCAGCAGTGCCAGGCCGATCACCGTCAGCAAGGTCACCCAGGCTTCCGGCTGGATGATGTACACGCACAGCGCCACCACGTTCCAGGCGGCGGGGAAGCCGACGAAGTAGTTGTCCTTGCTCTTCATGTTCACGTTGCAGAAGCAGAACAGCGACGACACCAGGATCACCGACACCGTGAACAGGTGAGTAAATTCCGGCAGGTCGATATAGCGGTAGATAAACAGTGCCGGGATAAACACGTAGGTGAGGTAATCGATCACCAGGTCCAGCACCGAGCCGTCGAAGCTGGGCAGCACCGTGCTGACATTGACCCGTCGCGCCAGGGAGCCATCGACGCCATCCACTACCAGCGCGAAGCCGAGCCAGAGCAGGCAGGCCTTGGGCGAGTTTTCCAGCAGCGCCAGGGTGGCCAGGAAGGCCAGTACCACGCCGGTGGCGGTAAAGCCGTGGGCGCCCCAGGCTTTGAGTCTGGCTACATGCAGGGTCGATATCACGGGCGGTTCTCCAAAAGGTGAAACGGGGCAGCCGACGGTGTGACACCGTCGGGTCTGGCCGGGGAATGCAGGTATCGACCGGGAAGGGGGGGATAAGGTTCACCACCCCGGTGTATTGCTTAGCGTAGCAAGCGTAGGACGTTTCGGCATCAACCCTGGCGGAACACCAGGGCCTTCAAGCCGCTTTGTGGGTCGATATCCGGAAATTCCGGCGGATTCTGCAGCCGCTCGACAAAGCGCAGGCCCGGTGCTTCGCGGGTTACGCCGTCGATCAGGAAGTCTTCGCCGAAGGCCGGGTCGTTCATGCACGCCAGCACCGTGCCCTGTGGCGTCAGCAAGTCCGGCAGGCGACGCAGCACGCGCTGGTAGTCCTTGGTCAGCAAAAAGCTGCCTTTCTGGAACGACGGCGGGTCGATGATCACCAGGTCATAAGGGCCGCTGTTGGTGACCTTGGCCCAAGACTTGAACAGGTCGTGGCCCAGGAAGCTGACCTTGCTCAGGTCGTGACCATTCAGGCGATGGTTGTCGCGGCCACGGCTGAGCGCGCCACGCGCCATGTCCAGGTTCACCACATGGTCGGCGCCGCCTTCGATGGCCGCCACGGAAAACCCGCAGGTGTAGGCAAACAGGTTGAGCACGCGCTGGCCCTTGGCCTGTTCGCGCACCCAGTTGCGTCCGTAGCGCATGTCGAGGAACAGACCGCTATTCTGTTTTTTACCCAGGTCGATCAGGTAGCGCAGCCCGCCTTCGGTAATCACCTTCTCGTCGACAGCGGCGCCCGCCAGCCATTCGGTGGTGCTTTGCGGCAGGTAGCGGTGTTGCAGGGCAATGGTATGCGTACCGAACTCAGCCTGCAGCAGGTGTTTCAAGGCCTGCAGGTGCGCGGCCTCGGGCTCCTTGAACAGCGCGACCAGCAGCACGCCTTGCAGCCAGTCCACAGTCAATTGTTCCAGGCCCGGCCAGCAACGGCCACGGCCGTGGAACAGGCGCCGGGTTTCACTCGGTGGAGTGGCGAGGGCAGTGAGCAGGTGGGCGTGCAGGGTGGCGAGGGCGTCTTGGGTCATCGTTAAACGTCAGTCATTGAGCGGGCGGCATTTTAAACACACTTGCGGGCTTGCGGGTTGGCTGAGCACAACGTGCTGGTAAAACCAGGATTGGCAGTGATTCATGCTCAAAATTCTGCTATCTGCGCCTGATAACAGGCAAAAAATCCTCCGGCACCCACATAAACTGGAAAAAAAGCCCGGAGGTGCCCATGAACGGTTTCGCGAGTGCAGTCAATCACACAGCCACGGATCAGTTGGAGCAGGACGAGTGGCGCGATGCCCTGGCCTCGCTGGTGGCCAACGCCGGACCCGAGCGCGCCCGCCAGATCCTCGACCTGCTGGCCCGCGACGCCAGTGCGCCGCACATCGACTGGACACCGCGCCACGGCACGCCCTACATCAACAGCATCAGCGTCGAGCAGCAGCCGGCGTTCCCCGGTGACCTTGCGACGGAAGAGCGCCTGGCCTCGCTGGTGCGCTGGAACGCGCTGGCCATGGTGGTGCGCGCCAACCAGGCGTATGGCGAACTCGGCGGCCACATCGCCAGCTACGCCAGTGCGGCGGATTTGTTCGAAGTGGGCTTCAACCACTTTTTTCGCGCCCGCAACGATGGGTTTGGCGGCGACCTGGTGTTCTACCAACCGCATTCCGCGCCGGGCATCTATGCGCGTGCGTTTCTCGAGGGGCGCCTGAACGAGGGCGACCTGGCCCACTATCGGCAGGAACTCGGCGGGCCAATAGCCGGTGCGCGCGGGCTCTCCAGCTATCCGCACCCATGGTTGATGCCGGACTTCTGGCAGTTCCCCACCGGCTCCATGGGCATTGGCCCGATCAGCTCGATTTTCCAGGCGCGCTTTATGCGGTACCTGCAGCATCGCGGCTTGCAGGACACCACCGACCGCCACCTGTGGGGCGTGTTCGGCGACGGTGAGATGGACGAGCCGGAGAGCATGTCTGCGCTGACCCTGGCCGCGCGCGAAGGCCTGGATAACCTGACGTGGGTGGTCAACTGCAACCTGCAGCGCCTCGACGGGCCGGTGCGCGGCAACGGGCGCATCATCGACGAACTGGAGGCGTTGTTCGGCGGCGCCGGCTGGAACGTGATCAAGCTGGTCTGGGGTTCGGATTGGGACGCCTTGCTCGCCAAGGATTCCGACGGCTCGCTGGTCGATACGCTGTCGAACACCGTCGATGGGCAATTCCAGACCTTCGCCGCCAAGGACGGTGCCTACAACCGCGAACACTTCTTTGGCCAGAGCGAGGCCTTGGCCAGGCTGGTCGAGGGCATGAGCGACGAACAGATCGACCGTCTCAAGCGCGGCGGCCACGACATGGTCAAGATCCACGCCGCCTACCACGCCGCGCGCCGCGTCAAGGGCAAGCCCACGGTGATCCTCGCCCAGACCAAAAAGGGCTTCGGCATGGGCGAGGCGGGGCAGGGCAAGATGACTACGCACCAGCAGAAGAAGCTTGATCGCGAGGCGCTGATCGCCTTTCGCAATCGCTTCCAGTTGCCGCTGAGTGATGAACAGGCCGAGTCGTTGAGTTTCTTCAAACCCGAGGACGACAGCCTTGAGCTGCGTTATCTGCATCAGCGGCGCAAGGCCCTGGGCGGTTATGTGCCCAGCCGCAGCCAGCTTGCTGCGCCGGTGAGCATCCCGCCCATGGCGGGCTATGCCGGTTTCGCCACAGCGGCCGACGGCAAGGAAATGTCCACCACCATGGCCTTCGTGCGCATGCTCACCCAGCTGCTCAAGGACAAGGCGCTGGGCCCGCGCATCGTGCCGATTGTGGCGGACGAGGCGCGCACCTTCGGCATGGCCAACCTGTTCAAGCAGATCGGCATCTATTCCAGCGTCGGCCAGCGCTACGAGCCGGAAGACATCGGCTCGATCCTCAGCTACCGCGAGGCCACGGACGGGCAGATCCTGGAGGAAGGCATCAGCGAAGCCAGCGCGATCAGCTCCTGGGTCGCAGCGGCCACCAGCTACTCGGTGCATGGCCTGCGCATGTTGCCGTTCTACATCTATTACTCGATGTTCGGTTTCCAGCGCGTGGGCGACCTGATCTGGGCCGCCGCCGACCAGCGCGCCCGCGGTTTCCTGCTCGGCGCCACTGCCGGGCGCACCACCCTCGGCGGCGAAGGCCTGCAGCACCAGGACGGCAGCAGCCACCTCACGGCCGCCACCGTGCCGAATTGCCGCGCCTATGACCCGGCATTTGCCGGCGAATTTGCAGTGATCCTCGACCACGGCATGCGCCAGATGCTGGAGCACGACGTGGACGAGTTCTACTACGTGACCCTGATGAACGAAAACTACCCGCAGCCGAGCCTGCCGGAAGGGGTTGAAGCGGCGATCATCAAGGGCCTGTATCGCCTGCAAGGCACCGCCGGCGCCCAGGTGCGCCTGCTCGGTGCGGGCACGCTGGTGCGTGAGGCGCAGGCTGCGGCGCAGTTGCTGGCAGACGATTGGCAGGTGAGCAGCGAAGTGTTCAGCGTGACCAGTTTCAGCGAACTCGCGCGTGAGGCGCGCGAGGTGGAACGCTGGAACCGCCTGCACCCGCAGGAAGCCGCGCGCACCAGCCACCTCGCGGATTGCCTGCCCACCGGCGCGCCGGTGATCGCGGTGTCTGACTACGTGCGCGCAGTGCCGCAGATGATTGGCTCGTACCTGGACTCGCGCTACACCGTGCTCGGCACCGATGGTTTCGGGCGCAGTGATACGCGGGCGGCGTTGCGCGATTTCTTTGAAGTGGACCGCCATCACCTGGTGCTGGCAGCGCTGACGGCGTTGGTGGAGCAGGGGAGCCTGCAGCCGCAGGTGTGCCAGCAGGCGATTGAGCGGTACGGCCTGCAGGCGGAACGCGAAGCTTCCTGGACCCGCTGAACCTGCAGGAGCCCGGCTGGCCGGGCTCCTACGGGGCAGCGGTGTTGGTCAGAGGGTGGCGATCAGGGCCGGCCCAAACGCTTCTTTCAAGAAAACCGGGGCGATATACCGCTCGTAATGCGCCTCGGACAGCAGGAAAAACTCGCGGTCAATCGCATCGCGCAAATCCGCCAGGCTGCGCTCGCGAAACTCCGGCAGCAGCGCCAGGCCATACGCATCCAGCTTGGAGATCACCCGCGCACCCCGCGCGATCAGCTGGTAGGCCCAGCAATACGGCGACTGATGCGGCATGAAGCGAATCTTGCGGTCTTCCAGCTGCTGGCGCAGGCGCTGCGGGTCAAGCACTTCGAGCTTGCTGGCCATCACCTGCACCAACAGTTGTTCCAGGCGCAGCCACACCGCCTGCTTTTCATCGGCGTTGTAGCCATTCCACTGGATGACTTCATGGTGATAACGCTTGCACCCCCGGCAGACCAGGTCACCGTAGACGGTAGAGCACAGGCCGACGCAGGGCGTCTTGATGGTTTGATTGGGCATAAATAGCGACTGCTTTTCTAATCAAGAAAACGTGGGCTCATTTTCAATCTGGTGATGAAAGTGTTAGCGCGTTTTGTCGGTTTTTCTTTGTGGCTGAGCGGGCAAAGATGGGCGCATTCCACACCGAGTACCGATCATGAAACCCACCCTCAAACCCCTGGGATACTGGCTCTGCGCAGCGATGATTGCCGTTGCGAGCAGCGTCTCCGCAAGTCCGCCCTCTAACGGAGCTACCGTCATGAACAAACCGCTGGTATCGATCGCAGTCCTCAAGGCCAAGCCAGGCAAACAACAGGCGCTCAAGGAAGGCTTGTTGGCGCTGGTGGAGCCTACGCGCACAGAACCCGGCAACCTTGACTATGTGCTGTATGAACTGCGGGACGAGCCCGGCACGTTCTACATGCGTGAAGCGTTCAAGGACCAGGCGGCACTCGATGCGCATTTTGCGACGCCATACTTTCAGCGGTTTGCCGCGACGGCGGATGAGCTGCTCAGCGAGCCGTTGAAGCTGATCTTCCTGGAGCAGGTTTCCAACTGAGGAGCGATGGCGGTCTTCAGGGCGCTATCGCCGACTTGCCGGCGATAGCGTCCACAAGATCAATCAATCCCAGCTCAACGCACCGCCAGTCTGGTACTCGATCACACGGGTCTCGAAGAAGTTCTTCTCTTTCTTCAAGTCCATGATCTCGCTCATCCACGGGAACGGATTCGTCGTCCCTGGATACTCTTCCTTCAACCCAATCTGCGACAGGCGACGGTTGGCGATGAACTTGAGGTAGTCCTCCATCATCGCCGCGTTCATGCCCAACACGCCGCGCGGCATGGTGTCACGCGCGTATTCGATTTCCAGCTGAGTCCCTTGCAGGATCATCTGGGTCGCTTCTTCTTTCATCTCGGCATCCCACAAGTGTGGGTTTTCGATTTTGATCTGGTTGATCACGTCGATACCGAAGTTCAGGTGCATCGACTCGTCGCGCAGGATGTACTGGAACTGCTCGGCGACGCCGGTCATTTTATTGCGACGGCCCATCGACAGGATCTGGGTGAAGCCGCAGTAGAAGAAGATGCCTTCCAGGACGCAGTAGTAGGCGACCAGGTTGCGTAGCAGCTCCTTGTCAGTCTCGACGGTGCCGGTTTCGAACTTCGGATCGGAGATCGAACGGGTGTATTTCAGGCCCCAGGCGGCTTTTTTCGCGACCGATGGGATCTCGTGGTACATGTTGAAGATTTCGCCTTCATCCATGGCCAGCGATTCGATGCAGTACTGGTAGGCGTGGGTGTGGATCGCTTCTTCGAAGGCCTGGCGCAGGATGTACTGGCGGCACTCCGGGTTGGTGATCAGGCGGTACACGGCCAGGACCAGGTTGTTGGCGACCAGCGAGTCGGCGGTGGAGAAGAAGCCGAGGTTGCGCATGACGATGCGACGTTCGTCGTCGGTCAGGCCTTCGGGGTTTTTCCACAGGGCGATGTCGGCGGTCATGTTGACCTCTTGCGGCATCCAGTGGTTGGCGCAGCCGTCGAGGTACTTCTGCCAGGCCCAGTCGTACTTGAAGGGCACGAGTTGGTTGAGGTCGGCGCGGCAGTTGATCATGCGCTTTTCGTCAACGGCGACGCGGGCGGCGGAGCCTTCCAGCTCGGCGAGGCCTTCGGCGACGTCGAGTTTGTCGAGGGCGGCCTTGGCGCGGATGATCGCGGCGGAGTCGTTGGCCGTCACGTTGCGCGCTTCCAGCGCGGCGGCGGCGCCTGCGCCATCCAGGCGGTCCATGTTGGCTTCACTGGCGTGGCCGGCGTTGGCGCCCTTGATCACCGCTGCACCGGTGTCTTCGTTGTCGACTTCATCCCAACTCAGCATTGAAATACTCCTTCCTGGTCTGTTCTGACGGCGTGTGAACCCGTCCAAAAATATGTAATTTGCAGGCTACTAGGCATTGAAATACTGCGCGTAGTGTGGTCGGTAAATATCGATTCTGCACACTATGTAGTGGTCTGTTCTGTTTGTGGGCACACTATATGGTGTGTAACAAAGATGGTCAACGCACAAGATGTACGCTCTTGAGTGGCTGGCGTGACGTGGGTCAGCTATAAAGACCGGCATTATTGACCCGAATCAGGACCTCAAGGGAATGAGTCATTTATTGATCCGCGCCGCCCGTCTGGAAGACGCCGAAGGCATTTTCCAGGTGCATAAAGACTCCGTCGAAAGCCTCTGCCACGCCGATTACGGCCCCACCCAGATCAGCATGTGGCTGGATGGCCGCTCGCCCGAGACGTACCGCGAGGCAATCGTCGCCGGCAATGTGTGGCTGGCCTGCACGGACGTGATCCAGGGGTTCGTGGAAATCGATGGCCACGAAGTCAGCAAACTGTTTGTGCGTGGCCAGGCCGCCGGGCATGGCGTAGGGGCTCGCCTGCTGCGCGAAGCGCTGGCGCGCATCGAAGCCGCCGGTCATGCCAAGGCGTATCTGGAAGCGACCCTCACCGCCGAAAAATTCTATGCCGCGAGCGGCTTTCGCAAGATTGGCGAGGGCACCTTCAGCCGTGGCAACAGCCCGGTTTGCATCGAGATCATCAAGATGGAGCGTGCTTTCCCGGGGGCATGAGAAAAACTCACAGCCCCATGACTTTTAATGGTTACGCCCGCCCTCAGCGCCAGTGCTAAAAAATCGCCAACCAGCTCCCCATAACAACAAAGAGCGTTTGCGAAATGAAAACACTGGATCTGTACATCGGCGAAGGCTTTGAAGGCCCGGGCGTCAACGCGGCCCACATCAATATCCTGATCGGCCCGCGCAACGGCCCGGCCGGCCAGGCGTTCGCCAACAGCCTGGCGTCTCCCAGCCAAGGGCATTGCCCGTTCATGGTGATCGCCCAGCCGAACATCCCGGTCAAGCCCATGACCCTCTACGTCAACAAGGCCGCGATCGGCAGCGACCTGCACGGCAACGCCACCTGGGGCGCGTCCCAGGCCGGGATCGCCAAGGCCGTGCTCGAAGCGTTGCTGGACGGCACCTTGCCGGCCGAGGCCGAAGACGAGTGGGCCATCGTCACCGCCAACTGGGTCAACCCGGCCTGCGACGACCTCGACGCCGTCTACCTGAACAACTACAACGCCTGCCGCACCGCGATCCGTGCCGCCCTCACCGGTACGCCGTACACCGCGCAACTGGCGGACGTGGTCAACCAGATCAGCAACCCTTTCTACACGCCTAAAGCCTGAGGACATCCCCATGCAATACATTCGTTTGGGCAACTCCGGCCTGCAAGTCTCGCGCCTGTGCCTGGGCACCATGAACATGGGCACCCCGGACTGGAAACCGTGGATCTTCGACGAGAAGCAAAGCGAGCCGATCGTCGCCCACGCCCTGGCCAACGGCGTCAATTTCATCGACCTGGCCGACTTCTATTCCGCCGGGGTCGGCGAGGAAGTGGTGGGGCGCATCCTCAAGCGCGTCGCCCGGCGTGACGAGATCGTGGTCACCACCAAGGTCGGCTACGGCACCCGCAGCGGCATCAACGCCAGCGGCCATTCGCGCAAGCACATCATGGACAGCATCGACGCATCCCTCAGCCGCCTGGGCATGGATTACGTCGACGTGTTCATGCTGCATTACTTCGACGTGAACACCCCGGTCGAAGAAACCATGAGCGCCCTCAATGACATCGTGCGCTCCGGCAAGGCGCGCTACATCGGCGTGTCGACCATGCTCACCGGCCAGCTGGCGAAAATTCTCCTGGCCTGCGAACGCAATGGCTGGGTCAAGCCGATCAACATGCAGCTGCAACTGAACTGCGCCTACCGCGAGGAAGAGCGCGAGATGATCCCGTTCTGCCGCGACCAAGGCCTCGGCGTGTCGGTGTTCAGCCCGCTGGCGCGCGGCTTGCTCACCGGCGAGGTGCAATCGACGCGCAACCAGACCGACTTCTTCACCCAGCAGATGTACAGCGACCAAACCTCGTTCGATATCGCCCATTCGGTGCAGCGTGTGGCACGTGCCCGTGGCGTGTCCAACGCGCAGATCGCCCAGGCGTGGGTCGCCAACCATCCAGGTGTCGATGTGATGCTGGTCGGCGCCGACACCACCGCGCAGTTCGACAGCGCGCTGGCCGCCCTCGATACCCAATTGGATGCCGAAGAACTGCATGAGCTGGAACGCAACTACACACCGTGCGATGTGATCAACGACTACACCGCCGGCAAGCGCATCCTGCGTGCGGCCCGTCCGGGCCTGGACCGTTTCAACCTGATCGAGGCCGTGGCATGAACCCGCTGATCCGTACTGGCAACTACATCGATGGCCAATGGTCCAGCGGTGGCCCGACCTACCCGGTGCTCAACCCGGCGAATGGCGCGCTGATCGCCGACGTCCAACGCGCCGGCGCTGAGCACACCGACCTGGCCATCGCCGCCGCCCACCGCGCGTTGCCGGCCTGGCGCACGCTCACGGCCAAGGAGCGCAGCCAGCGCCTCAAGCGCTGGAGCGAGCTGATGCTCAGCCATCAGAAAGACCTCGCGCAGTTGCTCAGCCTCGAGCAGGGCAAGCCCTTCGCCGAAGCCATGGGCGAAGTGGTCTACGCCGCGAGCTTCCTGGAGTGGTTTGGCGAAGAGGCCAAGCGTGCCTATGGCGACGTGATTCCGAGCCACAAGGCCGATGCCCGCATCATCGTGACCAAGGAAGCCATCGGCGTGGTCGCGGCGATCACGCCGTGGAATTTCCCCCTGGCGATGGTCACCCGCAAGGTAGGCCCGGCGCTGGCGGCGGGCTGCACGATGATCCTCAAGCCCTCGGAAGAAACCCCGCTGTCGGCCTTCGCCCTGGCGGTCCTTGCCGAGCAGGCCGGCATTCCGGCCGGTGTGTTCAATATTGTCTCCGGTGACGCCGTGGCCATCGGCGGCGCGCTGCAGGCCTCCAGCGTGGTGCGCAAGCTGTCGTTCACCGGCTCCACGCGCACCGGCAAACTGCTCATGCGCCAGGCGGCGGACACGCTGAAAAAAGTCTCGCTGGAACTGGGCGGCAACGCGCCGTTCATTGTGTTCGACGACGCCGACCTCGACGCCGCCGTCAAAGGCGCGATGGCGTCCAAGTTCCGCAATACCGGGCAGACCTGTGTGTGCGTCAACCGCTTCTTTATCCAGGACGGCGTGTATGACGCGTTCACCACCAAACTTGCCGAGGCGGTCAAGGCCATGCGCGTCGGCAGCGCCCTGGACGGCGACACCGAGCAAGGCCCGCTGATCAACGCCGCCGCGCTGGCCAAGGTTGAAGCCCACGTGGGCGACGCCTTGGAAAAGGGCGCCAAGCTGTTGTGCGGCGGCCGGCGCCATGCGCTGGGCGGCACCTTCTTCGAGCCGACCATCCTCACCGAAGCCCACGGCGAGATGCTGATCGCCCAGGAAGAAACCTTCGGCCCGGTGGCGGCGTGCTTCCGCTTCAGCGATGAAGCCGAGGTGCTGCAGCGCGCCAATGACACGCCCTTCGGCTTGTCGGCCTATTTCTACAGCCGCGACATCGGCCGTGTGTGGCGCATGGCCGAAGGCCTGGAGGCGGGCATGGTCGGCATCAATGAAGGGATCATCTCCACCGAAGTCGCGCCGTTTGGCGGCATCAAGGAATCCGGCCTCGGCCGCGAAGGCTCCAAGTACGGCCTGGATGATTACCTGGAGATCAAATACCTGTTGATGGGCGGGCTGTAGAACCCAGGTTTGCAAACAGCAGAGGTCGACTGTGGGAGCTGGCTTGCCTGCGACAGCGGGACGCCAGCGCCCCATGCTTCGACCGATCCACCGCTCGCACCACAAGGCGCACGCCCACCGTTACTCCATCAAAAACAACAATAGGGAGAACACCATGACCGCCCAACCCGTCAATATCGACGACCTGCCGATCGGCCGCTTTCACCTGAAGATCGCCGGCCTGACCTTCGGCGCGCACTTCACCGATGGCTACATCCTCGGCCTGATCGGTATCGCTTTCACCCTGCTCAGCCCACAGATGCAACTCGACGCCTTGTGGCAAGGCTTGATCGGCGCCTCGGCGCTGATCGGGCTGTTCCTCGGCAGCCTGTTTTTCGGCTGGATCTCCGACACCCTCGGCCGGCAGAAAATCTTCCTGGTCAGCTTTGTGTTGATCACTGTCGCCTCGGTCATGCAGTTCTATGCCGAAACGGCCATGGGCCTGTTGTTGTGCCGCATCCTCATCGGCATTGGCCTGGGCGGTGATTTCAGTGTCGGCCATGCCATGCTGGCGGAGTTCTCGCCGAAGAAACATCGCGGCGTGTTGCTGGGCTCATTCAGTGTGATCTGGACCTTCGGCTACGTGGCCGCAACCTTTGTCGGCACGGCGATGCTCAGCCTGGGTGACGATGCCTGGCGCTGGATGCTGGCGTCCTCGGCGATTCCCGCCGGGCTGATCCTGATCGCGCGTATTGGCACCCCGGAATCACCGCGCTGGCTGATCAACCGTGGGCGCATCGCCGAAGCCCGCGCCATCGTCAAGAAGCACCTCGGCGAACACGTGGTCCTCGATGAAGAACCGTCGACGCAGACCCGCTCGGGCTACGGCGTCCTGTTCAGCCGTGAATACCGCAAGCGCACGGCGTTCAACTGCCTGTTCTTTGTGTGCATCGTGATGCCGTACTTTGCGATCTACACGTTCCTGCCGTCGATCCTGCAGAAGATGGGCCTGTCCCAGGGCTTTGGCACCGAACTGCTGCTCAACCTGCTGCTGATTGTCGGTGCGCTGATCGGCATCTGGTGCACGGTGAAGTTCTCGCGCCGGGGCTTCCTGATCAACTCGTTCATCATCCTCGCCGTCGCGCTGTTCCTGCTCGCGGTGTTGCCGGGCAGCATGGCCTGGCTGATGGTGCTGACCTTCGGCGTGTTCACCCTGGTGTTGTCGGCGGTGAGCAACCTGGTCGGGGTGTTCCCGGCAGAAAGCTTCCCCACCGAAGTGCGTGCCAGCGGCATCGGCCTGGCGACGGCGGTGAGCCGCCTCGGCTCGGCGGTCAGTACCTTCCTGCTGCCGGTGAGCGTGGCCGGCATCGGCTTGAGCCCGACCATGGGCATTCTCTCGGCGATCCTGGTGCTGGGCGCGCTCATTTCCTGGGCCTGGGCGCCGGAAACCAAGGCGTTGACCTTGAGCCAGGCGTGCAAGGCCGAGGCGCCCGTGCCATCAGGGATTGCTGACCTGGCCCAGCCACTGCGTAAACAGCCGAACCTTGGATAAGCCCAGCTTGTCCGGCGCCACATCCAGCCAATAGCCATACGGGCCGATCACCTCCACGGGGGTGATCGGCAGCAGGCTGCCATTGGCCAATTCCCGCTCGATCATCTGCCGGTCGATCACCGCCAGGCCACCGCCTGCCAGCGCGGTATGAATCACCTGGTCGAGGGTGCTGAATTCCAGGCCCTGGTCCGCATCGATGTCCTCCCGGCCCATGGCCGCCAGCCAGTTCTCCCAGACCTTCAAGCGCTTGCCGTCGTGCAGGATATGCAGCAGCGGGGCGCGGCGCAGGTCGGGCGGCTGGCCGTCGCTGAACAGCTCCGGGCTGGCCACGGCGATGTGGCGTTCCATCACCAGCAATTCACTGCTGCAATGCAGCGCCGGTTCCAGGCCGAAGCGGATCTGGCAGTCGATTTCCGCCAGGCTTGCGTGACTGTTTTGATGGGTGACGCTGAGGTTGATGTCCGGGTAGCGCTCGCAAAAGCGCCGCAAGTGCGCGGACAGCCAGCGCGTGGCCCAGGTCGGCGGCGCGACGATGCGCAGGCGCTGGCGCAGGTTGGGCACGCGCACGGCCTGCAGGGCTCGCTCGATATGGTCGAAGGCGTCACTCAGGTGCGGCGAGAGGGCAAAGCCGGCTTCGGTCAGGGCCAGGCCTTGCGGCGTGCGGATGAACAGAGCGACACCGAGGTAGTCCTCCAACTGCTTGATCTGCCGGCTGACCGCACCTTGGGTCACGTTGAGGCCGACGGCGGCCTGGCTGAAGCTGCGGTGGCGGGCGACTTCTTCGAAGACGCGGAGCATGTTGAGGGAGGGCAGTTGGCGCATGAAATGGATTCCACACCGGTTGTTTTTATAGTGCTTTTGGCGGCCTCTTCGCGAGCAAGCCCGCTCCCACATTTTGACCGCGGCGCCGATCAAATGTGGGAGCGGGCTTGCCCGCGAAGGCGTCAGTAATGACGCCGCCTATTAGAAGTAATACCCAATGTTCATGTACAGCTGATTTTCCCATTGGTTACTACCCCCAGCCCCCAAGCTCTGGGTATAGCTGCTCCCACCAATGTACGGATCGTTCTTGCCGATCAACCATTCCGTCGCCACCCACAACTTGCTGACCGAAAACGACGTCCCCAGAATCACCCGCTGCGAGGTCTTGAACTGATCCTCGGATTTATCGAACGCACTGTAGTTGGCATACAGCTTCACCCCACTGACCTGGTCGAACAGGTACTTGCCGCCGACGTCATAACTCAGGTCCGCCACATACAAATTGCCCCGGCTGGCCACGTTGAAGGTGCCGTCATAACCGCCCAACGTGACCACGCTGTCGGTGCCCGCGTTGCGCGGTGACATCTGTTGGCGCGCTGCCTGCAGCTGCAGGCCCCACGGGCCGTTCTTGCCCAGGTAGTGGACGGCTACTGCGTTGCGGCGGCCGTCGTTGCCGGTGTCTTTGTTTTCCAGGGTGGAGGTCAGGCCGGACACGCCGACTTCGGACTTCCAGCCGCCCAGGTCGAGGGCCTTGGCCACGCGCAGCACCACGGTGTTGCGTTCCTGGTTGTCGCTGCCGTCGGCGACGTAGCTGTCGGCGCCGGAGACCACGCTGGAATAGGTCACGCCCTTGCTGGTGCCTTTGCCTTGCCAGGCCGGACGCAGGTAGTAGCCGGCCTGGACGTTCCAGTCGCCGGTCTGCTGCACGTACTTGGCACCGACCTGCTGCACGTCTTCCAGGCCGATCACGTTGCCGAGGGTTTCATAGAAGGTGCTGCCGAAGTACGGCTGCAGCCCGAACGGCACGGTGTTGAGGCCGACTTGCACCTGTTGCTCGGGGTTGAACTTGTAGCCGACCCAGGCGAACTTGGCGAACTGGATATCGCCGTAGTTCTTGGTGTACTGGTAGGGGTACGAGCGCCCGTAGAACCGGTACTGCGCTTCGCCGATCCAGCTATCGGAGTTGTACTTGGCGCTGAGGTACACGGTGTCGAGGCCGAACTTCTGGATGTCGCGGTCCGGGTCATAGTCCCAGCGTGCCCGGATGGCGCCGCCGAGGTCGAGGTTATCGGTGACTTGCACGGCCATGGCCGGCGCCGCGAGGGCGCCGAGCACAGGGATAAGGGTGAAGTAGCGCATCGTTGGTCGCATGGTTTTACTCTCGTTTTTAGTTATTTTTGCCAACAGCAGCCCGTTGCCGCAGCGAACGCTGCGACGCGGGGAAAAGGTTTCAACTCAGTGCGCGGCGGGGCGGATCAGCCGTAGCGGCGGCCCGGCCGCCGGCAATTGCGACGCGCCGGGAGCCGCGGCGAGCAATGCCTGGGTGTAGGCGTTCTGCGGGCGCAGCAGCACCTGTTCGGCGGTGCCGTATTCGACCACCTCGCCCTGGCGCATCACCGCGATGTGGTCGCTGATCTGCGCCGCCACGCGCAGGTCGTGGGTGATGAACAGGATGCTCAGGTTCAACTGCTGCTGCAGCGTGGCGAGCAATTCCAGTACCTGCTTTTGCACCGACACATCCAGCGCCGACACGCTTTCATCGGCGATCAGCACTTCCGGGCGCATCGCCAGGGCGCGCGCAATGCCGATGCGCTGGCGCTGGCCGCCGGAGAACTGCCGAGGCTTGCGCTGCAGGGCGTCGCGCTTGAGGCCCACCTGCTCGAGCAGGTCGCCAGCTTCGGCCCAGGCATCCTTGGCCGACAGCCCACGCAATTGCGCGGCGCGCGCGATGATATCGCCGACACGGTGGCGGGGATTGAGCGAGCCATACGGGTCCTGGAAAATCATCTGGATACGCCGGCGATTGGCGGCCAAAGCCGCGCCGCGCAGGGCCAGGAAGTCGGTGTCGCCGACCCACACATGGCCACTGTCGCTGTCCACCAGGCGGATCGCGGCCTTGACCAGCGTGCTTTTGCCCGAGCCGGATTCGCCGACAATCGCCAGTGTCTTGCCGCGCGGCAGGTTCAGCGACACATCGCGCAGCGCCGCCACCGAACTGCCGCCGACCGTGTAGGTCTTGGTCAGGTGCTCGATGCGCAAGGCCATTTCGCCGTCCTCGCTCGGCACATGCAGTTCGGGGTGCAGCGCCGGCACCGCCGCAATCAGCTTGCGGGTGTAGGCATGAGCCGGCGCATTCAGTACCTGGTCACGTGCGCCGATTTCCACCAGGCGGCCACCTTCCATCACCGCGATGCGGTCGGCAATCTGTGCCACCACGCCAAAGTCGTGGGTGATAAACAGGATGCCGTGCTGCCCGCGCCCACGCAGGTCGCGCACCAGCTTCAGCACTTGGGCCTGGGTGGTCACGTCGAGGGCGGTGGTGGGTTCGTCGGCGATCAGCAGGTCCGGGTTCATCGCCAGGGCCATGGCAATCACCACGCGCTGGCATTGCCCACCGGACAACTGGTGCGGGAAGCTGTTGGCGATGCGCGGCGGGTCCGGCAGTTGCGTGGACGCCAACAGCGCAAGCATGCGTTCGCGGCGCTCGGCGGCGGGCATCTGCGGCGCATGAATGTCGAAGATCTCTTCGACTTGCCTGCCGATGCGAATCGCCGGGTTGAGTGCGGCCATCGGCTCCTGGAAAATCATCGCAATGCGGTTGCCGCGCAATGCCCGCAGGCGCGCGTCGTCGAGGCGGCAGATATCCTCGCCGAGGAAGTCGATGACCCCACCGGCATGCCGCAGGCCCTTGGCGTAATCGCCCATGATCGCCGCCGACAGCACGGACTTGCCCGAGCCCGACTCGCCGATCACACAGAGGATTTCGCCCTTGCGCACGTCCAGGCTGATGCCTTGCACGGCGTGGCTGCGGTCGGCGCCCTTGGGCAGTTCGACGGACAGGTTGTCGACTCGCAATACGGTTTGCTGGCTGCTCATGCTCAACTCCTTGCGCCTTGCTGCGCGTGTTCATCCAGCCCGTCGGCGAGCAGGCTCAGGCCGAGCATCAGGGTGGAGATGGCGATGCAGGGGAAGATCACCAGGTGCGGGAAGGAAATGGCCATGGCGCGGCCGTCATTGATCATGCCGCCCCAGTCCGGGGTCGGTGGCGGCAGGCCGAGGCCGAGGAAACCGAGGGCGCCGATCATGATCGCGGTGTAGCCGATGCGCAGGCAGAAATCGACGATCAGCGGCCCGCCGCAGTTGGGCAGGATTTCCACCAGCATGATCCGCAGCGAGCCTTCGCCCTGGGTGATGGCGCTGAGCACGTAGTCGCGCGAGCGGATGTCGATGGTCAGCGCGCGCATGATGCGAAAGATCGCCGGCGCGCTGGTGAAGGTCACCGCGATCAGGATGTTCAGCGCCGAAGCGCCGAGGGCGATGATGATCACGATGTACAGCACCAGCACCGGGAACGACAGCACGGTGTCGGCCACATACGACAGCACCGCGTCGACCCAGCCATTGAAGTAACCGGCGCACAGGCCCATGGCGATGCCCACGGCAAAGGCGGTGAGGGTGGCGAGGATCGACCAGAACAGCACGGTGCGCGTGCCCCAGATCAGCCGCGAGAGGATGTCGCGGCCAATCATGTCGGTGCCCAGCAGGAACCGCGCGCCGTCATCGCCGGCAGTCAGCGGGGTCAGCAGCGGCGTGAAGCTTTCCAGCGGATCATGCGGCGCCAGCCACGGCGCGCACAGGGCGATCAGCACCCAGCCGCCGACCAGCAGCAGGCCGAGCAGCGCCAGCGGATGCTTGAAGGATTTGAGCAGGTTCATGGGCGGCCTCCGCCGAGACTGCGCAGGGTGATGCGCGGGTTGAGCCAGGTGTAGGCGAGGTCCGAGAAGATCTTGCTGATGCCCACCACCACGCCGCTGATCATCGCGCAGGCTTCGATCAGGTAGACGTCATGGTTGAGCGAAGCGGTATAGAGCAGCGAGCCGAAGCCTTTGTAGGCGAAAAACACCTCCACCACGATCACGTTCGACAGCAGCCAGGGGATGTACAGCATGATCACCGTGACCGGCGCGATCAGCACATTGCGCAGCGCGTGGCGCAGCACGATGCGTGCAGTGGAGGCACCTTTGAGGCGCGCGGTGCGGATGTACGGCGCCTGCATCACCTCGACCATCGACGCGCGGGTGATACGCGCCAGGTAGCCGATGCCAAACAGGCACAGCACCATCAGCGGCAGCACCAGTTCCACGGCGCTGAAGCCGTCACTCATGCTGCTGACACCGGGCAGCCAGTTGAGCCAGAACACAAAGATCGCCGAGACGAATACGGCGCTGGCGAAGTCCGGGATCGAGGTGGTGACGATCGACAGGAACGACACCAGCCGGTCGACCGGCGAGCCCTGGCGGATCCCCGCGAGGACGCCCAGGGTCAGCGCCACCGGCACCATCACCAGCAAGGCCAGCCCGGCCAGGGTCAGGGTTTGCCAGAGGTTGGGCAGCAGCAGCTTGAGCACCGATTCGCGAAAGTACACCGAAGTGCCCCAGTCGCCGCTGACGAAATCCTTCAACCACACCAGGTAACGCCACGCGAACGGCTGGTTATAGCCGTGTTCCAGCAGCCACGCGGCGCGCTGGTCGGCGGCGGAGTAGGGGCCGAGAACGTTGATTGCCACGTCCTCGATATTCAGTTCCAGCGCCAGGAACACAATCAGCGACACCGACAGCAGGGTCGCCAGCAGCATCAGCAATTTGCGCAGTAGAAAATGAGCCATCAGGTGCACGCTCCGACGGGGGGATGGGAAGGGGTGTTGCGCCTGTCGATCAGGCGCTCAGCCAAACACTGCCCATGGGGTAGAAGTCGGAGGGGTGGACCTGGAAGCCCTGGACCTTTTTGCTCACGGCGGTGAACTTATCGCCCCAGAACGGCTGCACGATCACGCACGCGTCCTGCAGGATCTGCTCGACGTCCTGCATGGCCGCCGCGCGTTGCTTGGGGTCGATGATGCCCATGGCCTTGTCCAGGGCCGCATCAAAGGCCGGGTCGTGGTAGTGGCTTTCGTTCCAGGCGCCGCCGCCACGGTAGGCCAGCTCCAGGGACATCACCCCGAGCGGGCGGTGGGCCCAGTAGGTCAGGCTGAACGCGGCCTTGTCCCAGATCGGCCAGTACTGGGCCGCGGGCACCACTTTGAGGTTGATGCGGATGCCGGCTTCCAGGCAGTTCTGTTGCAGGATCTGTGCGCAATCCTGCTCATAGCGGCCCTGTGTGTTGCCGACGATCAGGTCGATGTCCAGGCCATTGGCAAACCCGGCCTCGACCAGCAGTTTTTTCGCCGCCGCCACGTCGCGCTCGCGCTTGGGCAACGCAAAGTACTCGGGATGAGAGGGCGCCACGTGGTGGTCTTCGCCGAGGGTGCCCATGCCGCGATAGGCGACCTTGAGCATTTGCGCGTTATCGGCGCACAGCACCACGGCCTTGCGCACCCGCACATCGGTGAACGGCTTCTGGTCGCAGGCCATGCGCATCACCACGGTCTGCGCGGATTTGCAGCTGAGCAGCTGCGCGCCCGGCAAGCGCTTGGCCAGGTCGAGTTCGGCCACGGTCACGCGGTACAGCACGTCGACCTGGCCGGCCTGCAGGGCGGCCAGGTGGGTGGACACGTCGGTGCCCATGTCGATATAGCGCACCTCGTCGAGATTGGCCGGCTTGCCCCAATAGTCGGCGCGCTTGGCGAACGTCGCCTGCTTGTTGACCGCGAATGACACCAGCTTGAATGGCCCGGTCGCCAGCGGGTTCTTGGCCCAGTCATCGCCAGCCTTGAAGCTGCGATGGACCATGGCGCAGGTGAACGCGTTGAGCATCTCCGGGATCGCCAGGATCGGCCGCTTGAGTTGCAGGCGGAACTGGTAGTCGCTGACTTTTTCGAAGGCCTTGATGTCCTGGAACGCCGTGCGGTTGACCGACTTGGAGTCCGCGGCGATCCAGCGCTGGATATTGTGCTGGACATCGTCGACGTTGAAGCTGTCGCCGTTGCTCCACTTCACGTCCTGGCGCAGGTTGAAGGTCCAGGTGGTGAGGTCGTCGGACGGGCTCCAGCTTTCGGCGAGGTACGGGTGGGTGATGTTGTCGGCGTCGACCCAGGTCAGGTATTCCAGCGCATTGCGCAGCAGGTTCGACGCTTCGATCCAGGTGATCAGCATCGGGTCCTGGATTTCCTGGATCGCGCAGGCAAAACGCAGGCTGCCGCCTTGGCGGGCCGGCGTGCCGTCGGCGGCCTGGGCATCGTTGCCGAGCAGGGCTGAGCCGATAAAGCTGCTGGCGCTGGCCACGGTGATGCCAAGGAGGGCGGCGGTGCGCAGGAATTGCCGGCGGTTGATCTCGCCGCTTTGCACCTGATTGCACAGGGCTTCGACGGCGGGGTGCGGCGCGTTACCGTCCAGGGTCGCTAAAACGTTGGAATCGGACATGGGGCTGCTCTCATGTTGTTTTTATTAGAGATGCCCGCAGTTTTGTCATCGGTGCGACGATCGACAAACGATAAATTCAGCGGTTAAACGTTCCTTAAACGCATGTTAGTCGGCGTGGCGGTGACGGTGTGTCGAGATAGACGCGCCGCTGGCGTGGCGATCGTTACTGCGCGATACAAAAAATCATGTTGGCTAGGAAAAAACTGCTGGCTCATGGGATGCTTGGCGCCTCGTCAGTCGTCCTCGAGTGCTTCCCATGAAACGCAAAATGCCCGGGCTCAATGCCCTCAAGGCTTTCGAAGTGGCCGGCAGTACCGGCAGTTTTACCCGGGCTGCCGAGCTGCTGAACGTGACCCAGAGCGCGGTCAGCCGCCAGGTCCGGCAGTTGGAAGACCAGTTGGGCGAGAACTTGTTGGAGCGTCGTCACCATCACCTCGAACTGACCAGCGCCGGGCGCGTGTTGCTGCGCGCGCTGCACCAGTCGTTCGACAAGATCGAGTTGACGGTGCGCAGCATCCAGCAGAAAACCCACTCCAACCGGCTGCACGTCAACGCGCCGCCGACCTTCACCAGCCGCTGGCTGATGCCCCGCCTGGGGCGTTTGCGCGAGGCCCATCCGGAGCTGGAACTGAGCATCACCACCTGTTTGCAGGACAGCCTGGCGCAGACCAGCACGCTGGATTGCGCGATTCGGTTTGGCAACGGCGAATGGGATGGCCTCGACAGTTCGTTGCTGATACAGGAGCGGCATATCGCCGTGTGCGCGCCGTCGCTGTATGCCCGTGAGTGCAGCGACGAGGGCGTGGACCTCAACCGCATGACCTTGTTGCATGTGCTGGCCAGCGAAGACCAGCGTTATCTGACCTGGAAACACTGGCTGGACGCGGCGCGCATCCACGGTGTGGATACCCAGGGCGGGTATGAATTCGACCTGCTGGACCTGGCCATTCGCGCGGCCACCGATGGGTTGGGGATCACCATTGCCGACTGGCATATGGTCGCGGCGGAGTTGGCATCGGGGCAGTTGACCCAGGTGCTGAACGTGCATGTGGAGGGGCATCAGTCCTATTGGCTGGTGACGCGGCCGGAGCAGACGGATTTGCCGCAGTTGCAGGTGTTCAGCCAGTGGTTGCAGGAAGAGATCTGGTTGGCGCAGCGGCAGTTGGAGCCGTCTACGGCGGCGAACTGACGGTTTTTCTGTAGGCGCGGGCTTGCCGGCGATCGCATCGACGCGGCAGGCCTGCTACACCCGGGTGTCTGCAGCGCTGGCAAGCCAGCGCCTGCGGGGGTATCTCACAAGCTGATCTTGATCTGCGCGCACAACCCGCCTTCCGGGCGGTTGCTCAAGGTCAGCGAACCGCCAATGGCCACCACCAGTTGCTGGGCAATCGCCAGCCCCAGCCCGGTGCCGCCGGTGCCACGGTTGCGTGAGCTTTCCACGCGGTAGAACGGTTGCATGACCTGCACCAGTTCGTCTTCGGCGATGCCGGGGCCGTCGTCCAACACCTTGATCGACAGCTCGCCCTCGGTCGTCGAACCGACTTCCAGCTGTGCGGCGCCGGCAAATTTGAGGGCGTTGTCCACCAGGTTGACCAGCACCCGCCGCAGCGCGTGGGGACGGGTGTCGAGCACCACCGCACTTTTGCCGCTGAGGCTCACCTGCTTGTGCATGTCCTGGTAGTCGAACACCAGGCTGTCGAGGAAGGCGTCGAGGTGGATGCGGTGGCTGGCTTCAGTGGCGCCGTGCACGCTGCGGGCATAGGCGACGCCTTCGCGCACCAGGTGCTCCATTTCGCTGAGATCACCCCAGAGTTTGTCGCGATCAGCCGAATTCTCCATGAACTCGGCGCGCAGTTTCATGCGCGTGATCGGGGTTTGCAGGTCGTGGGAAATCGCCGCCAGGATCTGCATGCGTTCCTTGAGGTATTCGGCGATGCGCTGCTGCATGGCGTTGAACGCGGCGGCCGCGTGGGCCACTTCGGTCGGGCCGTGTTCATCCAGTGGCGTCGGATGCGCGTTGGGGTCGAGGGTCTCCACGGCGCGGGCCAGGCGGGTCAGCGGGCGGATGGCGAGGCGCACGGCGAACCAGGTGCAGCCCAGCAGCAGCGCGAGTTGCAGCACCAGCACCACCGGCAGCCAGTAGGCCACGGGCAGGGCGGCGGGGCGCACGTCAAGGGTGATCGGGTTGCCGTCGGCCAGGGTCAGGTGCGCCTGGAAGTGCTTCTGCAACCCAGGGATCGTGCGAAAGGTCAGGGCGTACTGTTCGCCCAGGGCCTCGGCGATCGAGGTGGCGGCCATCGGGATGTCATCGTTGCGCATCGGCTCGCCGGGCTCGCCGGCGTTGAGCAGGTAGCGGTAGTTCTGCCGGTCGATGCGCGGCAGCCAGGCCGCGCGTTCGTTGGCGGGCAGACGGTCGAGGATCGCCACCGAGGTCGATACGTCGTTTTCCAGGTTGCCGAGCATGGCAGTGCGCGCGCTGATATAGCGCTCGTAGAACTGCGCACTGAAGGACAGGCCATGGGCACACACCAGGCTGATCAGGAAGATCAGCGACAACTGCGACGCCAGGGTGCGTGGCCAGCCGAGTTTGAAGGTCATTGATCGGCCCCGAGGATTTCCACCGCCAGGGAAAACACATAACCCTCGCTGCGCACGGTCTTGATATAGGCCGGCTCGCGCGCATCATCCAGCAGGCGCTGGCGCAGGCGGCTCACCAGCAGGTCGATGGAGCGGTCGAACAGGTCCGCATCGCGGCCCTGGGTCAGGTTGAGCAACTGGTCGCGGTTGAGCACTCGCTGGGGGTGGTCGAGGAACACCCGCAGCAGGCGGTATTCGGCGCCGCTCAGCGCCACCAGGGTGTCGTCTTCATCGAGCAGGTGGCGCGCGGTGGTGTCCAGGCGCCAACGACCAAACCGGATCAAGCGCCCGGTTTCGCTGACCACCAGGTTCGGCGGCAGCATCCGCGTGCGCCGCAACACTGCGTTGATGCGTGCGAGCAACTCGCGGGCGGCGAAGGGTTTGACCAGGTAATCGTCAGCGCCCATTTCCAGGCCGATGATGCGGTCGGTTTCATCGTTGCGCGCGGTGAGCATCAGCACCGGCGTGGCCTTGTGCTTGCCCACTCGCAGCTCGCGGCACAGCTGCAGGCCGTCGTCGCCGGGCATCATGATATCCAGCACGATCAGGTCGACAGGGGTGGTGTCGAGGAAGCTGCGCATCTGGCGGCCGTCGGCGACCACGGTGGTGCGCATGCCGTTTTTTTTCAGGTAATTGCCCACCAGTTCGCGGATCTCGCGGTCGTCATCGACGATCAGGATGTGATCGACATGGTCCATGCTGCCTTCCTCGTTAAATACTCATGGGCGGCAGTCTAGCCAGTGTCGGCGCGCTTGCCTTGTGCCCTTTGTATTGCAGTGTATCTGGCGATAAGGAGATACACGACGAAGCAAAAAACCAGCGCGGAAGGTAGGTCGACCTGCCTAAGCTAATTCTAAAAAGATATTTATTGCGGGTTTTTAAGATCGTTTAGCTTGGACGCTTCTCAAGGATTCTGTTCAAGGAGCGAGCCGCCGATGTCCCACGTGCAGTCCATCACCACGTTGCCCTTGCTCGACCTCTCGCAGCTCGATGGCAGCCCGCAGCAACGCCAGCAGTTCCTCGACGAGTTGCGCCTGGCGGCGCGGCATATCGGGTTTTTCTACCTCACCGGCCACGGGATCGACCCAGCGTTGCTGGCCGAAGTGCAGCAGCAGGCGCGCGCGTTCTTTGCCTTGCCCGAGGCCGACAAGCTGGCGGTGGGCATGCTCAATTCGCCGCACTTTCGCGGCTATAACCGCGCGGCCTCGGAGATCACTCGTGGGCAGCCGGACCTGCGCGAGCAATTTGACGTCGGCGCCGAGCGCGAGCCACTTGATGCGGGCCACCATCCGGCGGCCTGGGCGCGCCTGCAAGGCCCTAATCAATGGCCGGCAGCCTTGCCGCAGCTCAAGCCGCTGGTGCTCGGCTGGCAACAGGCGATGACGCAGATGGCGCTGCGCCTGTTGCGCGCCTTTGCCCAAGCGTTGTCGTTGCCGGAAAACGCCTTTGACCCGCTGTACGGCGACACGCCCAACGAGCACATCAAGCTGATCCGCTACCCCGGTCGTCACGCCCAGCAAAGCCGCCAGGGGGTGGGGGCGCACAAGGACTCCGGCTTCCTGAGCTTTTTGCTGCAGGACCAGCCCGGCTTGCAGGTGGAAGTCGAGGAGGGCCGCTGGATCGATGCGTCGCCGCGCCCCGACACACTGGTGGTGAACATCGGCGAGTTGCTGGAACTGGCCAGCAATGGCTACCTGCGCGCCACCGTGCACCGGGTGGTATCGCCGTCGCTGGGCAGCGAGCGCCTGTCGCTGGCGTTCTTCCTCGGTGCGCAACTCGACGCGGTGGTGCCGGTGTTCCCACTGGCGCCAGAGCTGCTGCGCGACGCCCATGGCCCGACCAGCGATCCGCGCAATCCGTTGCTGCGCGAGGTCGGCTGGAATTACCTCAAGGGCCGCCTGCGCTCGCACCCCGATGTCGCCCAACGTTTCTACGCCGACGCCACGCTTCCCCACGCACTGTCCGCCTGATCAGGAGATCACTATGTTGAAGAAATCTGCACTTACCCTGGCGGCGTTGCTGGCCTCTTTCAGCGTGTCGGCCGCCGACGCCTTGCGCGTAGCTGCCGACCCGATTCCCCACGCGCAAATCCTTGAATACGTGCAAAAGCTCGACCCGGGCCTGAAGCTGAAAATCATCGAGATCCCCAGCGGCGTGAACTCCAACGAGTTGCTCGCGCATGGCGATGTAGACGCCAATTACTTCCAGCACCTGCCGTACCTCAATTCCCAGGAGCAGGCGCTCGGCCAGAAGTTTGCGGTGGCGGCCACCGTGCATATCGAGCCGCTGGGCATCTACTCCCATCGCCACACCAGCCTCGCCCAGGTGCCAGACAAAGGCACCGTGGCCGTGCCGAACAACGTCACCAACCTCAGCCGCGCGTTGTACCTGCTGCAAGCCAACGGCCTGATCAAACTCAAACCGGGCTTCAACGACGCCTCCAAGGACCAGGCCACGCCCAAGGACATCGCCGAGAACCCCAGGCACCTGAAGATCCTCGAAATCGAGTCGCCGCAGATCCCGCGCGCCCTGGACGACGTGGACCTGGCGGTGATCAATGGCAACTTCGCCCTGGAAGCCGGATTGCAGCCGGCCAAGGATGCGCTGGGGCTGGAAAAGGCCGAAGGCAATCCGTATGCGAATATCCTCGTGACCACGCCGAAATTGCTCGAAGACCCGCGCATCAAGCAGCTGGCCAACGACCTGCGCTCACCGGCGGTGGCCAAGTTCATCAGCGAGAAATACGCCGGTTCGGTGATCCCGGTGGCGGCCGAATGATCGTCGTCGAGGCGGTCAGCAAAACCTACGCCGATGGCCAGCCACCGGCGCTGGATGACGTGTCGTTGCAGATTGCCGACGGTTCGGTCTTTGGCATCGTCGGGCGCAGCGGCGCGGGCAAAAGCACCTTGCTGCGCTGCCTCAACCTGCTTGAGCGGCCGACCTCCGGACGCATCCTCATGGACGGCCAGGACCTCACGCAACTGAGCGACAAGCAACTGCGCCAGCAGCGCCAGCGCATCGGCATGATCTTCCAGGGATTCAACCTGCTGCATTCGCGCAACGTGGCGGATAACGTCGCGGTGCCGTTGGAAATCGCCAATATGCCCAAGCCTGAACGTGCCGTGCGAGTCGCCGAGTTGCTGGCATTGGTGGGCTTGAGCGACAAGGCCCAGGCCTTTCCCTCGCAGCTGTCGGGCGGGCAGAAACAGCGCGTCGGCATCGCCCGTGCATTGGCGGCGCGTCCGGCGTATCTGTTGTCGGATGAGGCCACCAGCGCCCTTGACCCGGAAACCACGGCGTCGATCCTCGAATTGTTGCGCGACATCAACCGGCAACTGGGGGTGACCATCGTGCTGATCACCCACGAGCTGGAGGTGGTCAAGGCGATTTGCGACAGCGCCGTGTCCCTGGCCGATGGGCGCGTGGTGGAAAGCGGCAGCCTGGTGCAATTGCAGGCCGACCCATCCTCGCGCCTGGGCCGTTCGCTCGCCCCCAGCCTGCAAGTGGTGAGGGCCGTATGAAAACCGACTGGCAGGACATCCTGCAATTGCTCCTCAACGCCACCGGCGAAACCCTGTACATGGTGCTGCTCGCGGGGTGGTTCACCCTGCTGATCGGCCTGCCGCTGGGCGTGCTGCTGTTTATCAGCCGGCGTGGCGGGCTGCTGCCGTTGCCACGGGTCAATCGTGTGCTCGGCGGGGTGATCAACCTGGGGCGCTCGTTGCCGTTCGTGGTGATGTTGATTGCGCTGATTCCGCTGACCCGCCTGATCGTCGGCACCACCCTGGGCAGCACGGCGGCGGTGGTGCCGATCACCATCGGCGCGTTTCCGTTTTTTGCGCGGATTGTCGAGACCGCGCTGGATGAAGTGGACAAGGGCCGCATCGAAGCCATCGTGGCCATGGGCGGCGATATCCGGCATGTGATTCTCAAGGTGCTGTTGCCCGAAGCGCTGCCGGCGCTGGTGGCCGGGGTGACCTTGACGCTGGTGATGTTGATCGGCTTTTCGTCGATGGCCGGGGTGATCGGTGGCGGCGGGCTGGGCGACCTGGCGATCCGCTACGGTTACCAGCGTTTCAACAACCAGATCATGGTGGTCACGGTGATTGTGCTGGTGGTGCTGGTGCAGGGCGTGCAAAGCCTGGGTGATCGGTGTGTACGCTCATTGGCGCACCGTCGCTGAGGGGGATGCGCGGCTATCGCAGGCCAGCCAGCGTCTAGGGCTTATGGTTATTTGCTAATGAATTTTAAATATTTTCGGTTATAACGAGGAGTCAGTACAGTCACGCTTCATCTTCCATCCTTGCCGCCGGGAAATTGTTCATGAGCCGTCCCCACGGGCACCCCACGCCGATCCTGACCTTGCCCCAGGGCGAAAAGGATCCGCTGTCGATTCGCGCCAAGGCCCTGGTGTTTTCCGACCCGCGCTCACTGCAATTGCTCGACTACCTCAAGCGTGTCGGGCCCAGCGAAGCGCCGGTGTTGATCAATGGCGAGACCGGTACCGGCAAGGAGTTGGTGGCGCGCTACATCCACAGTGCCAGCGGGCGCACCGGCGCTTTTGTGCCGGTGAACTGCGGCGCGATCAGCGAGAACCTTGCCGAGAGTGAGTTTTTCGGTCACGAAGCCGGTTCGTTTTCCGGGGCGTCCGGGCGGCGCATCGGCTGGTTTGAAGAGGCAGATGGCGGCACGCTGTTTCTCGATGAGATCGGCGACCTGCCACTGCCTTTGCAAGTGAAGTTGCTGCGAGTGTTGCAGGAACAGGAGGTGGTGCGCGTCGGTTCGCGCAAGCCGATCAAGATCAATATCCGCCTGGTCACTGCGACCAACATCGACCTTGAGCAAGCTGTGGAAGCGGGCAATTTCCGCCTCGACCTGTTCTACCGCATCAACGTTGCCCAGGTGCAGGTGCTGCCGCTGCGCGAACGGCCGCTGGATATCCTGCCGTTGGTGGAGCACTTTCGCCGGCTGTACAGCGCCAAGTTGAAAATCGCCGAGCCGATGCTCTCCGAGTCCGCCACCCAGGCACTGCTCGATTATCCGTGGCCGGGCAATATCCGCGAGCTGGAAAATGTCGTGCACCTGGCACTGTTGGTGGCCGGCGACAAACCGATCATGCCCAACCACCTGAAGTTTTCCGCCGGGCTCAGTGCCCTGCATTCGAGTGCCAACAGCAGCGCGCCGCGCATTCCCCAGGAGGTGATGCGCGAGCAACTGCTGCGCCTGTTCGAGGTGCCGGGGGATACCTTGCTGCACGACATCGAAGACTTGATCGTGCGCGAGGCGTTTGCGTTCTGTGGCTTCAACCAACTGCGAACCGCCGACTTGCTGGGGATTACCCGCAATGCGATGCGCACGCTGCTGGTCAATCACGGCATGCTCAAGGGGCGCGCGAAGCCCTGAGCAACTGTTCGAACAGCTGCTGCACCCGTGGCTCGTCACTGTGGGCCACATTGAAACGCATCGAATCACGGTGCGCCGGGTCGTAGCCGAACAAGGTGCCCGGTGCCAACACCATGCCTTGCTTCAGCGCGGCCTGGGCCAATTGCTCGCCGTCGACTCCGGCGGGTAGCCGCGCCCAGATGAACATCCCGCCTTCAAACCCCATTGGCAGCTCGCAACCGCAGCGCTTGAGCCATTGCTCGACGCGGCCACCGGCTTCCATCAAGCGCTGGACCATGCGCTTGCGGTGCTTGCCGTAGCTGCCTTCGCTGAGCATGCGGTAGACGATCTGCTCGAACAGCTCTGAAGTCACGCCGCCGCTCATCAATTTCATATTGGTCAGGTTGGCCGCCAGTTGCGGCGCGGCCACCACGTAGCTGACGCGGGCGTTGGCACTGAGAATCTTGGAGAACCCCGACAGGTAGGTGACCTGCTCCAGGCCGGCGAGGGCGGCCAGGCGTGGCGGCGGATTGGGGTGCAGGTCGCCGTAGAGGTCATCCTCGACGATATGGCAGTGGTACTGCTGGGTCAGTTGCAGCAGGCGAAACGCCTGGCTGGGGCTGAACGAATGGCCGGTGGGGTTGTGCAGCACGCTGGTGGTCAGGTACAGGCTGGGACGGTGTTCGGCCAGCAGGTGTTCGAGGGCGGTGAAGTCGAAACCGTCGGGGCGACGTTCGAGGGTCACCACCTTGACCCCATGCAAGGCCAGGTTGGCGTGGAAATTGAAGTAGCAGGGTGCGTCCAGCAGCACCGTGTCGCCGGGCCGCGCGAGCAGGCGCATGAGCATGTCCAGGCCTTGCACGGTGTTGGGCGTGGTGATGATCTGTTCCACCGGCACCGACAGGCCTTCCGTGTGCAGCTTCTGTTGCAGGGCCTGGCGCAACGGTAGCAGCCCGGCCGGCGTGCCCAGCCCGGCGATGCGCAACGAGGGCGCACGCACGGTGCTGCGCATGGCTTGGCGAATCGGCTCGGCGTCCAGCCATTCCTCCGGCAAGTGGCCGCCGCCGGGGCGCAGATCGCCGCCGGCGGTGGCCAGCGGGCGGCGCAACACGCTGAGCAGGTCCTGGGGCAGTAGTTCGACCCAGGCTGCCGAGGCCGGGCGCACGCGGTCTATCGCCACGAAAAAGCCACGGCCCTGGCTGGAGGTGAGCAGGTTGCGCCCGCGCAGGCGGTCCAGCGCCTCATTGAGGGTGAACTTGCTGACGCCCAGCACCTGGGTCAGTTCACGCACCGACGGCAACTTGCTGCCGGGCGCCCATTCACCGTGCTCGATGGCCTGGCTGAACGCCTCGACGATCTGCTGCACCTTGGGCACGCCCGGTACAAAGGCAATGGCGGATACCAACATGGACCTTCCTTGTGTTTGCTGGTGATTTCACCGGTAAAGTCAGGGCGGATTAGGCCTTACTTTACCTGCCTTGTACACGGCTGCTTGCCTAGACTGCAGGTCTTCTTACCCAAGGTCCACGCCATGACCAGCGCATTGACGCTTTCTTCGTTTCTCTACTTCCTGCTGTTTTGCGCCACCATGACCTTCAGCCCTGGCCCCATGACGTTGCTGCTGTTGAGCCTGGGCCTGAAGGCCGGCCTGCGCAGTTCACTCCCGGCGCAGCTCGGCGCCAGTGTGGCGTACCTGATTTCGATCCTGGTCTTTGCCGTGGGCTTCTCGGAATTGATCAAGGGCAACCAGGCCATCACCCAAGGAATCCAGCTGGTCGGCGTGGCCTACATCCTTTACCTGGCCTACCGGCAGTGGACCAGCAGCGGCGTGTCGATAGACCGGATGGGCGCCGTGGACGGCGCGCGCGGCCTGTTCGGCAAGGGTTTGCTCACCGGGTTTTCCAACCCCAAGACCCTCATCATGTTCAGTGCCGTGTTCCCACAGTTCGCCGGGGCAGGGGAGCACAGCTCGATGACGGACATCGCCATCCTCGGGCTGACGTTTCTGCTGCTGCAATTTACCAGCGGCTGCCTGTATTGCTATTTCGGTCAACGCATCAAGCACCTGCTGGAAAATCCCCGGCGCCGAGTGCTGTTGCAGCGGGTCACGGCAGTATTGCTGCTGGGGGTGGCGCTGATGCTGGCGCGTGGCTTTGCACACTGACGGTGACAGCCTTATGAGCGGTAGTGGCGATCTGCCCGTGCCCTGATAGACTCCAGGCATTCCTCCAGGATCTCACCCCACCATGTCAGCTGCAGAAGGAAACGGACTTCCGCTCGCTTCACGGCTGTACAAATCCCGTACCCTGGGGCTGACGCTCGGTTTCGTCTGCGTGGTGTTCGGCATGTATCCGCTGAACCCACCTGCATGGCTGTGGGCCTGGATGCTGATCAACGCGTTCGTGTGGCCGCACCTGGCCTTTCAACTCTCGCTGCGCAGCGCCCAAACGCTGCGCAGTGAACGCCGCAACCTGTTGTTCGATTCCTTCTGTGGCGGGTTCTGGGTCGGCGCCATGCACTTCAATCCACTGCCCAGCGTGACCACGCTGTCGATGATGACCATGAACAACGTGGCCATCGGCGGCCCGCGTTTCATGCTGGCGGGCTGGGTGGCGCAGGCACTGGGTATTGGCAGCTCGATGCTGATCCTGACCCCGGCGTTTATTGCGGTGACCACCGAGACCCAGCTTTACGCGTGCCTGCCGATCCTGATGCTGTACCCGCTGGCCCTCGGCTGGATCTGCTATCGCCAGGCGGTGACGCTGGCCCGTCACAAACGTGAGCTGCTGGCGTTGAGCCGCACCGACAGCCTGTCCGGCCTGCTCAATCACGGCGCCTGGAAAGACCACCTGGAAATCGAATTCCAACGCTGCCGCCGCGAGCAACAGGGCGCCGCGATTGCGTTGATCGACATTGATCATTTCAAAGTCATCAACGACACCTACGGGCATGTCACCGGCGATATCGTCCTGCGCCAACTCAGCAAGGTGCTGCGCCAGAACCTGCGCGCCACTGACCTGGCCGGGCGCTATGGCGGGGACGAATTCTGCGTGATCCTGCCGGACATGCCGCTCAACCGCGCGACCGAAGTCATGGACGCCTTGCGTGATCGCTTCAATGCGCTGGCCTACGCCCAGGACCCGACCCTGCGCGTCAGCCTGAGCATCGGCCTGGCGCCGTATCATTCGGCCCACGCCGATTCCACCAGTTGGCTGAACGACGCCGACCAGGCGTTGTACGAGGCCAAGAGCAGTGGGCGTAACCGCGTCAGTTCCGTACAAGGGAGTTGGTTGCGATCGATCTAGTGGGGTAGGGTGTGGCGGCACCTCCCAATAAAAAACAAGGATCGGTCCATGCTCTTCAACTTTCCACGTACCCTCCTGGCCGCCACCCTGGCCTTGTCCTTCGCGATGCCGGCCTACAGTGCCGAACCTCACAAACAGATCCAGGCAGACGCCGAACAGTACAAGGCCGAGGCCCTGAAACTGCTGGAGCGCCTGGTGAACATCGACTCGGGCTCCGGCTACGAGCCGGGCTTGACCCAAGTGCGCGACATCGCCGTTGATGAACTCAAGCAACTGGGCTTCACGATTGAGCTGGTGCCGGACAAGGCCGCCAATAACAGCCATGTGATCGCCACCCTCAAGGGCACCGGCAAGGCCAGGATCCTGCTGATGGCGCACATGGACACGGTGTTCAAGGAAGGCTCGGCCGCCGAGCGCCCGTTCCATATCAAGGACGGCCGCGCCTATGGCCCCGGCGTGATGGATGACAAGGGCGGCATCGTCGCCGGCATCTATGCGCTCAAAGTCCTGAAAAACCAGGGCTTCAAGGACTACGCGCAAATCACCTTCCTGCTCGACGCCAGCGAAGAAACCGGTTCCGACGCCGCCTCGGACCTGATCCGCAAAACCGCCAAGGCCCACGACGTGACCCTCAACCTCGAACCCGGGCGCCCGGCGGATGGCCTGGTGGTATGGCGCAAAGGCAGCGCCACCGCCGTGGTCGAAGTCAAGGGTAAGGCCGCCCACGCCGGCGTCGCTCCGGAACTGGGGCGCAACGCCGCCATGGAAGCCGCGCACCAGATCCTGCAACTGGGCAAGCTGGGCGACGAGGAGAAGAAAACCACCATCAACTTCACCGTGCTCAAGGCGGGCGACCGCGTCAACGTCATCCCCGACCAGGCCACGGCCAAGGCGGATGTACGCGCGGCGCTGCCGGAAGAGTTTGATCGGATCGAAAAAGACCTCGCGCGAGTGTCGGCGAACAAGCTGATCCCCGACACCGAAGTGAAGACCAGCCTGCTGCGGGGCCTGCCACCGATGCCGCAGACGCCGGAGTCGGACAAACTGGTCGCGATTGCCCAGGGCATCTACGGGGAATTGGGCAAGAAGCTGACAATTGAAGGTAGCGGCGGCGCGGCGGATGCGAGTCTTTCCGCCGGCGTGGGCACCCCGACACTGGATGGGTTTGGGATCGTCGGCGGGAATATCCACACACCGGAGGAATACGCGGAAGTGGAAAGCGTGGCGCCGCGTATTTATCTGCTGAGCCGGATGATTATGGAGCTGTCGAAGCGCTGATTTTCCGCTGAGCGACTCTCTTTTGTGGTGAGCAGGCTTGCCCTGCGTGGGGCTGCGCAGCAGCCCCAGAATCGACAAATACTGATTTACCTGAAAGTACCCACTGCCTGCACTGGGGCCGCTTCGCGGTCCTACGTGAGCACGCGCGCTCGCGGTGATCAGATTTAAACGCTTCACTACTTTTCGAGTAAGTAGTTGTCGAACTTATGAATCACATGGTTCAGCCATAGTGGTCCGGATGCCCACTGACTGGGGTAGTAATAGTAGCAATATTGCTCGTGCAGCAGGTTGTCTTGAAAGTCTGACTCGTTCTTGTAAGAGGTAATTAGATCCAGGATTTCACGCCTTACCGCAGAGATCACTTCTTTCGATGAGTCTAGTAAAAAGGTGTCAATGACCTCGTCGGCTGAGGCATGATCCTCTGGCCAGTCTTGGTTAAAATAGGCGCCAAAGAATTGCTGAAGTTCAGTTAGTTGGTTATTCATTTTTCTATGGGATATCCAGTCAGTAATAGGTAGCCGTCTGGCATTTCAGGTTTTCGAATCAAAACTAACATAAACTTATAGGCAGGAATCGACTCTGTTGTGCCTCTTATAACGCTCAGTCCCACTGTTTGGGTGGAGTGTTCTCTAATAATATGTTTGTTTTTTGTTCCTGCTAGAAATTTGGAAATCTCCTTCTGGCGAGAGACCAAACTTATAGACACAATAGCATCCGCTTCCTCTAGTGTTCTGAATGTCGATGCCGCTGGTATGTGCGGCTCCGTATTAAGCCTTTCAACTAATTGCGCATCGGTCTGTTCTACGTGTTTCCTAATCAGGTGCCCGCCAGAATTTTCATGCTTATGTAAGACTCCTTCGGATACCTCTTTCGTTTGATTAGGATCAACGTCTTTACCAGGGCACGCACCACTCTTACAACTTAGTCCCAGCGGATCTACCCACCCCGTTGGATTGGGCACGTACTGGTATGCATTGATCCCACCCGCCAACTTCACCGGGTCCGGCGTCAGGTAGCGGCCAACATCCGAATTGCGGTTTGGCAGCCTCGACATGGCCCTGCACACGAGATTTCCCAAATTGCCTGGCCAGCTGTTTGAACCACTGGCGCGCACGACGAGACTTGATGCCGTCCAGGACCTTGGCGCTCATGCCTATCGCCACGCCCATCGCACCGGTGGCGAGGGCCAGCAGCAGGTTGATCAGCACTTCGGCGCTGATTTCCCCGAGCAATTCATTCATGTACGGCGGCGGCATCATCCGCATCCAACTGACCAATACGAACCTCGAACTCTGGAACATGTGCACCAGCGTCAAGGTGCCGTTGGCCTGGCACGCGGCGACGGTATTGCTGGGAAGGATCGAACGGTTGATCGGCGCGACAAGCGCCACCTCACGGCCGACCTTGAATACCTGCTCGACCTCCAGCGCCGAAGAGCTGAGGACGCTTTGCGCCAAGGTTTCGTAGGAATTGAGGCAGCGCCTGAAGTCGCTGAGCACGGCTTCGACGTCACGCGTCTTGGCATCCATGGCCGTCAGCAGCAGGAGGCCGATGGTTTGGCTGGTGGCGTTGATCAAGGCGCACCCACCAAAACGGCGGGGCTATCGAAAAAAAACATCTGCAATCCCTCGCACTGTGTGATCAGGCGAGGGACTTTGCAGCGGTTTTTAAGTGATATCTGTAGTGCTTATCCGGCAGTCAGGTGGGATGTTTCAGCGGCAGTTGTCTTCTCCCGGCCCAGCACCAGGCTGCAGAGTGCCGGCAGGAACAACAGCGTCAACACCGTGCCTACCAGCACCCCACCAATCAGCACATACGCCAGGGACGACCAGAACACCGACAGCGTCAGTGGAATGAACGCCAGTGCCGCCGCCAGCGCCGTCAATATCACGGGCCGTGCACGGCGGACGGTGGCTTCGATGATCGCCTCGCGGATCGGCATGCCATGGTCCTGGTTCTGACGAATCTGGTCGGTAAAGATCAGCGTGTTGCGCATCAGGATCCCGCCGATCCCGATCAGCCCCAGGATCGCGTTAAACCCGAACGGCTGGTTGAACAGCAGCAAGGTCGGCACTGCGCCGATCAAGCCCAGAGGGGCAGTGGCGAAGACCATGAACATCACGCCAAACGAGCGCACCTGGAACATGATCACCGTGAGGGTCAGCAGGATCATGATCGGGAACAGCGCCGCGAGCGCGACGTTGGCCTTGGCGCTTTCTTCTACCGGGCCACCGATGTCGATCTGGTAACCGGCAGGCAGCTTCGCGATCAGCGGCTGCAGGTCTTTGTACACGGCCATTTCCACGTCGGGCGGCTGCACGCCGTCGATGATGTCGGCGCGTACTTCCACGGTTGTCGCGCGGTTGCGGCGCTTGAGAATCGGTTCTTCCATCACCGCCTGGAAATGCCCGACCTGGGCCAGCGGCACCGAGGTGCCCGCGCTGTTGGTCAGGGTCATGTTGTTGAGGTTACCGAGGTTCTCACGCTGGTTGCCCTGGGCGCGGGCGACCACCGATACCGTGCGGTTGCCTTCGCGCACCTCGGTGATCGGGTTGCCGCTGAGCAAGGCGTTGAGCTGGGATTTGACCTCGTTCGGCGTGAAGCCGAGCAGGCGCAGGCGGTCCTGATCGAGGACCAGGCGATAGCCGCTGGTGCGCTCGCCCCAATCGAGGAACGCGTCCTTGGTCAGCTTATTCGCGGCGACGACCTTGCGTACCTGCTCAGACACCCCGCGCAGTACATCCAGGTCCGGGCCGCTGACGCGAAACACCACCGGGAACGGCACCGGCGGGCCGAACAGCAGTTGCGTCACGCGCACTCGTGCCGCTGGAAACTCACCTGCGGCAATCCGCTCGCGCATGCGCAATTTCAGGGCGTCGCGGGCGTGGGAGTCCGGGGTCTGCACGATCAGTTTGGCAAACGCCGGGTCCGGCAGTTCGGGGTTCAGCGAGAGGAAAAAGCGTGGCGCGCCGCCGCCCACGTAGGTGTCCACCAGGTGGGTCTGCGGCTCTTGCAGCAGCGCTTTTTCCAGCTGCGCGGCCACCGCCTCGGTGCTCTTGAAGGCACTGCCGGGCGGCATGTACACCTCAAGAATCAGCTCGGACCGATCAGAGTTGGGGAAGAACTGCTTCTTCACCACGCCCATGCCCAGCACGCACAACACAAACGCCGCGACCACCAGTCCCGTCACCAGCCAGCGCCGCTGCACGCAGGTTTGCACCAGGGTGCGCAGTTTCTGGTAGTAACGCCCGGCATAAATCGCGTCGTGGCCGCCGGGTACCGGCTTGATCTGCGGCAGCAACTTCACCCCCAGGTACGGCGTGAACACCACCGCCACCAGCCACGACGAAATCAGCGCGAAGCCGACGATCCAGAAAATATTGCCGGCATATTCCCCGGCGCCGGAACGCGCGAAGCCCACGGGCAGGAAGCCGATGATGGTCACCAGCGTGCCGGTCAGCATCGGCGCGGCTGTCGAGCTCCAGGCGAAGGTGGCCGCGTGGATGCGGTCGAAGCCTTCTTCGAGTTTCACCACCATCATCTCGATGGCGATGATCGCGTCATCCACCAGCAACCCGAGGGAAATGATCAGCGCGCCGAGGGTAATGCGGTCGAACTCGCGCCCGGTGAGCAGCATGATCACAAACACCACCGACAAGGTCAGGGGCACCGCAGCGGCCACCACCAGGCCGACGCGAAAGCCCAGCGCCAACAGGCTGATCACCATGACCACCGCCAGGGCGACGAAGAATTTCAGCATGAATTCGTTCACCGCCAGGCTGATGTTTTTTGCCTGGTCGGAGACTTTGGCGAAGTTCACGCCGAGCGGCAGGTCCGCCTGGATTCTGGCTTCCTCGGCCCTGAGGCTCTTGTCCAGTTCCAGGCCGTTCCAGTGTTTCTCCATGATCACGCCGAGCATCAGCGCCGGGTCGCCCTGGTGGCGGATGCGGTAACTGGGCGGGTCCTCATAGCCGCGGCTGACGGTGGCCACGTCGGCGATGCGCAGCACGCGGCCGTTGACTTCCAGGGGCACGTTTTCGATCAACGCCAGGCTGTCGAACGCGCCGTCGATACGGATATAGGCGCGCGCACCGGCGGTTTCCACAAAGCCCGACGGTGCCACGGCATTTTGCGCGGCGAGGGCAGCGAAGATCTGGTCCGGCTTGATGCCCAGGGTCGCCAGGCGTTCGTAGGAGAACTCGACAAAGATCCGCTGGGCCTGCTCGCCGAGGATATTGACCTTCTTCACGCCCGGCAGGTTGAGCAGGCCCTGGCGCAGGTCTTCGGCCATCTGCACCTGTTGCCGATGGGGCAGGTGCTCGGCTTCCAGGGCGTACAGGGCAAAGTACACATCGGAATATTCATCGTTGAAAAACGGCCCGATCACGCCCTTGGGCAGTTTCGCCGCTTCATCGCTGAGCTTTTTGCGCGTCTGGTAGAACAGGTCCTGGATTTCGCTGGGGCGCGTGGACTCCTTGTAGGTCATGCGCATCGACACAAAACCCGGCTGGGCGATGGTCTCGACGCGGTCGTAGTAGTCGAGTTCCTGCAGGCGTTTTTCCAGGCGGTCAGCGACTTGCTCCTGCATTTCCTGGGCCGTGGCGCCGGGCCAGGCGGCGGTGATGGTCATGACCTTGACGGTAAACGACGGGTCTTCGGCGCGCCCCAGTTTGCCGAACGAGAAGATCCCGGCGGCGAGGATCGCAATGATCAGAAACAGCGTGACCGCACGGTGCTTGACCGCCAGTTCGGAGAGGTTGATCCCGCGCATGCTCAGTGGTCCTGTTTGCGGTTGAGGGCCAGTACCTGGGCGGGCAGCAGGCGTACGGCGTCGCCGCTGTGCAGCAGGTGCGCGCCGAGGGCGACGATGGTTTGGCCGGGGGCCACGCCGCTGTCGAGCAGGGCATCTTCCTGGCCGAGGCTGGCGACTTTCACCGGGGCGAAGCTGACCTTGTCATCAGCGCCGATCAGCCACACGCCAGTGCCTTGCCCTGCGTCTTGCAGTGCGCCGATCGGCACGCGGGTTTGCTGGGCCTGGCCGTCGCCTTGCAGGCGCACGGTGATGGTCGAGCCGAGGGCAAAGCGGTCGACAGCGCCGTGCAGCACATAGCGGGCGCGGTAGGTACGGGTCACGGGGTCGGCGCTGGCCGAGAGTTCGCGCAAGGTCGCGGTCACCGCCTGGTCGGGGGCGCCGAACGGGAAGGCCAGGGCTTTCTGCGAGGCCAGGTCGCGCTGGTTTTCCGGGAGATTGACGATGGCTTCGCGCGCGCCGTCATGGGCCAGGCGCGCGACGATTTGCCCTTCGGCGACCACTTGGCCGCGATCCACCCGCACGTCGGTGATGATGCCGTCACCGTCAGCCTTGAGCACGGAGTAGGTGCGGCGGTTTTCAATCTGGCTGGCATCGGATTGCGCCGCGGCCAATTCGGCTTCGGCGACACGCAGGTTGGTGGCCGACTGGTCGAAGATCTGCCGCGACACCGCGCCGGTATTGGCCAGGCGCTGGTAGCGGTTTTCATCATCGCGGCGCTGGCGCAGTTGCGCCTGGGCGGCATTCACGCGGTTTTTGGCCGAGCGCAGGGCCAGCTCGAAGTCGCCGATGTCCAGCACCAGCAGGGTATCGCCACGGGACACGTGCTGGCCGGGGTCGACCTTGCGCTCGATGACCTTGCCGCTGACGCGGAAACCCAGGTCACTCTCGGTACGCGCCGCGACCACGCCGGTGTAGGCGTTCTGTTGCGTACCGGCAGCCTCGACCTTGGCGGCGAGAACCGGGCGCGGTGGGGGCACCTCGACGGCGGTGTCGGCTTTGCTGTTGCAGCCGCTGATGACGATCATCAGGGCCAGGGGCGTGAGAAGACGCAGGGGGAGAGGGTGCATGGCGGGCTCCGGGGAAAACCTGTGGGGAAAAAATTATGGACATAATTTTTTACTCATATTATGGTCGAAATATAAATTAATCCAGCCCCCGGATATTCCCCATGGCAAACGCCCCGGCACCCTCGCGAAGCCTGCTGTTTTTACTGGTGGCCCTCACGGCCCTGGGTGAAGTCTCGACCCAATTGATCATCCCCGGCCTGGGTGTGATCGAGCAGGCATTGGTCGCACCGCCGGGTTCGGCATTGATGGCGCTGTCGGCGTTTGTCGCCGCATTCGGCCTGGGCCAACTGGTGTTCGGGCCGCTGTCGGACCGCATCGGCCGCCGTCCTGTGCTGATCGGCGGGCTGGTGCTGTATGTGCTGGCAACCTTGTCGATGCTGCTGGTCGGCGACATCCAGCAATTTATCGCGGCCCGCGTGGTGCAGGGCCTTGGCGCCTGCGCTGCACTGGTATTGGCGCGCACGGTAGTGCGTGACGTGTGGAAGGCCGAAGCGGGGCCGGCCCTGGCGCTGACCATGATCGGCATGCTCTACGCCATTGTGGTGGCGCCGATGGTTGGCGGCCTGCTGATCAAACTGCTGGGCTGGCACGCACCGATCCTGCTGGCGCTGGTGATTGGCAGCGTGGTGTTGCTGCTGGCCCTGGTGTTTTTTCGCGAAAGCAACCACTACCTTGACCCCAAGGCCGGCCATTGGCGCACCCTCGGCGGGCAGTACCTGGATTTACTCAAGGGCCGCCAGTACCGCGCGTTCGCCGTGGCCCTGGCGTGCACCTATGGCGCCATGTTTGCGGTGATCGCCGGGTCGTCAGCGGTGTTTATCAACCTGCTCGGCTTCAGCAGCCTGGAGTACGGCATCAATTTCGGCCTGATCGTGTCGATGCTGATCGTCGGCTCCACTTATACCCGGCGAAACATCCTGCGCCTGGGACCGCAGCGGATTGTAGCGATGGGCGTGACGCTGGTGGCCATTGGCGGTATCGCGGCCATGGGCATTTATGCGGTGTTCGGCCTGTCCGTGCTGGGGCTGGATATTCCGATTGCCCTGGTAACCCTCGGCGGTGGCCTGGTACTGCCCGGTGCGGTCACCGGCGGGGTGATGCCCAACGCGCACCGCGCCGGCTTGGCCGCGGGGCTGATGGGCTTTGCGCAGATGTTCGGTGCGACCGGCAGCGGCCTTTTGCTGAGCCACTGGCGCGACGGCAGTGCCACGCCGATGATCATCATCCAGGCGTGTTTTGCGTTGACGGCATTTGTGGCTTTCCACTTGCTGCGCCAACGTCCGGCCAAGGGATTGTCCTATATATAGGACGTTCAGGGCCGCTTTTGCCGGCTAGTACTCAACACCTTGTGGACTTATGGTGTACTCACTTTGGAGGTACACCATGAAAAAGTTGATTGGCATCTACACCAGCCCGCGCGCCCATTGGGTCGGCGATGGCTTTCCGGTGCGCACGCTGTTTTCCTACGATTCGATGGGCAAACACATCAGCCCATTCCTGCTGCTGGACCACGCCGGCCCGGCGGATTTCACCCCGACCGAGCAACGTCGTGGCGTCGGGCAACACCCGCATCGCGGCTTTGAAACCGTGACCATCGTCTATGACGGTGAAGTCGAGCACCGTGATTCCACCGGCGCCGGCGGCAAGATCGGTCCTGGCGATGTGCAATGGATGACGGCCGCCAAGGGCATCCTGCACGAAGAGTTCCATTCCGAAGCCTTTGCCCGCAGCGGCGGGGTGATGGAGATGGTGCAACTGTGGGTCAACCTGCCGGCCAAGGACAAAATGGCCGACGCGGGCTACCAGACGATTGTCGACGCTGACATCCCGGTGCTGCCGCTGCCCGACGACGCCGGGCACCTGCGCCTGATCGCCGGTGAGTTTGCCGGCTCCCGTGGGCCTGCACGCACCTTCACCCCGATCGACGTGTGGGACCTGCGCCTCAACGCCGGCAAACCCGTGGCATTGGCGCTCCACGCCGGACGTAACACCGCCCTGGTGATCCTCAGCGGCACGCTGTTGATCAACGGCGAAGAGGTTGCGCGCCCAGGCCAATTGGCGTTGTTCGAGCGTGACGGCAGCCAACTCACCCTGGAGTCCAATGACGACGCCAAGGTGCTGCTGCTCAGCGGCGAGCCCATCGACGAACCGATCGTCGGCCACGGCCCGTTCGTGATGAACACCGAGCAGGAAATCCATCAGGCATTTGCGGATTTCCACTCGGGCAAGTTCGGGCAGATGCACGCCTGACGACCCGCTGCAAAACCCTGTGGGAGCTGGCTTGCCGGCGATAGCATCAGCGCGGTGTAACGCATACACCGAGGCGCCTGCATCGCAGGCAAGCCAGCGCCCACATTTTGTTTCCAGCGTTCCGATTTCATGCGATCTTCCCGTCATTCGCCCTGGAGTCGCCTGGATGCCCTCATTTATCGCCGATCACCCGATGTTATGCGCCGTGGCGCTGATCTTTATCGACATCGCCGTGTGGCGCCTGATCTCCGCCAACCTCGCCAACTGGAAGCTCGCCGCGCGCCTGGCGATCTTCGCGGTGTTCAGCGCCGTGCTGTTCAACGACGGCATGAACCCCATGCAACTCGCGCCCTACACCGACAACACCGCCTTGCACCTGGCCGCCACGGCCTTGCAGATCGGCTGGTGGCTGTTTGCGGCGCGCACGCTGACGGTGTTGCTGGGCACCGTGATGATGCAACGGGTCGGGCATACCGGGCGGTTGTTGCAGGATTTGATGGGCGCGGTGATTTTCCTGATCGCGATCATCGCCGCGATGGCCTACGTGCTCGACCTGCCGGTCAAGGGCGTGCTCGCCACGTCCGGGGCGGTGGCGATCATTGTCGGCCTGGCCTTGCAAAGCACCTTGAGCGATGTGTTTTCCGGGATCGTCCTCAACACCACCAAGCCTTATCAGATCGATGACTGGATCTCGATTGACGGCACCGAAGGCCGCGTCACCGATATCGACTGGCGCGCCACGCGCCTGCAAACCTCCCAGGGCAGCATGGCGGTGATCCCCAACTCGCTGGCGGCCAAGGCCAAGATCATCAATTTCTCGCGCCCGGCGGACATGTTCGGCCTCGCGGTAAGCCTGCAGGTCAGCCCCCATGCACGCCCGCAAACCGTGATCGAAGCACTCGAGCGCGCAATGCAGGGCTGCCGGCCGCTGCTGGCGACACCCGCGCCGAGCGTCGCGTTCAAGACCTCCGCCAGTGGCGGCGTCGAGTATGAAATCAGCGGGTTCGTGCCGGCCATGGCCCTCAAGCGCGAGGTGCGCAACCAGCTCTACGACCTGGCGTTCCGGCACCTGCAGGCGGCGGGCGTGGGGTTGCTGTCGGCCACGGAAAGCGGCGCGCCACCGGCCATGTCCGCCGCGCGGGCGTTGCTGGAGCGTTCGTCGATTTTCTCGACCTTGCGCCAGGAGGAGAAAGACACCTTCAGCCAGAACATGACCCTGCACACTTACCGCGCCGGCGAGATGATCCTGCCGGCCGGGGAGGTCAGCGATCATTTGTTTATCGTCGAGTCGGGGGTGGTCTCGGTGATGCTGACCAAGGGCAGTCGCAAATTCGAAGCCGGGCGCATGGGCCCGGGCGAAGTGATTGGCGAGGCGGGGATCCTGTCGGATGAGGCCGCGTTGGCCGACTTTTCGGCGAAGACCTTTTGCACCCTGTACCGCATCGAGAAGGAATACTTGAAACCGTGCCTGGATGCGCGCCATGACATCAGCGAAGCCATGAAGGCGCTGCTGGATTTCCGCGTCCACGCCGCGCAGGCCTTGACCCAGGAGGCGCCGGTGGTGCCGGCCAAGAAGGGCTTCCTGCAGTGGCTGCGCCAACGCGGCCTGTGAGGTGTAAAACCGACTAACCTGCGTTTTTCGCACGTTACCCCGCGCAATAAATCGTTTGTCCAACGGGTGGCCGATGACAAAACTGCATGTCACTCGGATAACAACAACGTTGGGCGAACCACATGCAACTCGAGCGCAATTTTTTCAACGGTCACTTTGTCGAACCTGCCAGCGATGCCCTGATCGCCGTGTATAACCCGGCCACTGCAACCGTGGTCGGCCACGTCAGTGCCGCCACCGCCGATGAGGCGATTGCCGCCGTCGATGCCGCCGCCGTCGCGCAGAAAACCTGGGGAAAACTCACCAGCATCGAACGCGCCGAACACCTGCGGGCATTCGCCGATGCCCTGGATGCCTGCGCCGAGGCCATCGGCACTGCGCTGGCCAGCGAGTCGGGCAAAAGCCTCAGCGACGCCAGCAACGAAGCGCGCTACGCCGCGCAGATCACCCGCTACCACGCCGAATGGGCACGGCGCATCGAAGGCGAGATCATCCCCAGCGATACCCCGGACGAAAACCTGTTCCTGCAACGCGAGCCGATTGGCGTCGTCGCCTGCCTGATTCCGTTCAACTACCCGGTCTACACCCTGTTGCGCAAAATCGCCCCGGCGCTGATCGCCGGCAATACCGTTGTAGTGCGCCCGAGCAACAACACGCCGCTGTCGGCGTTTGCGATTGCCAGGGCAGTGGTCAAGGCCGGGATTCCAGCCGGGGTGATCAACATCCTGACCATGGACCACGCCACCGCCGCCAGCGTCTGCACGCATAAGGCGGTCGGGCTGATTACGCTCACCGGCAGTGTGAATGCCGGGCGCATCGTGCTGGACTACTGCAAGGCCAATATTGCCAAGCCGTCCCTGGAATTGGGCGGCAAGACCCCGGCGATCATCGAGGCGGACGCCGACCTGGAAACTGCCGCCAGCGCCATCGTCGCCTCCAAGACCACCCACTGCGGCCAGCTGTGCACGGCGGTTGAGCGCGTGTACGTGCACGAAGCCGTCTACGATCGCTTCCTTGCCTTGCTCAAAGCCAGGATCAGCGCGGTGAAATTCGGCGACCGCGCCCAGGATCCCAGCCTGATGGGGCCACTGGTCAATGCCAGCGCGCAAAAGACTGTCCATGCCATGGTCGAGCGCGCCGTCGCCGCCGGTGCTGTACTGGAAAGCGGCGGTGTACTGCCAGACGGCCCCGGGCATTTCTACCCGCCGACCTTGCTCAGCGGTTGCCGCCAGGACATGGAGATCATCCAGGAGGAAATCTTCGGCCCGGTGCTGCCGGTGCTCAAGTACCGCGACATCGACGAAGCCCTGGCGATGGCCAACGACCATCAGTTCGGCCTGTCATCGGTGCTCTATACCGAGAACTACCGCACGGCAATGAAGGTAGCGAATGCCATCGAGGCCGGCGAGTTGTACGTCAACCGCACCCCGGCGGACCCGTACCAGGGCTTCCACGCCGGTTGGAAACGCTCGGGTCTGGGCGGCGATGACGGTAAGCACGGGATGCTTGAGTTCACCCAGACCCGCCTGGTGGTCATGAAGTACTAGCCAAGCAGCTACAAGTGTTGAGCTGCAAGCTCCAAGTCAAGGCGCGCAAGATTTACTGGCCGCCTGAAGCTTGAGGCTGGCAGTTGCCTCTATAAAAACAATTATCAGGGCATCCGCACAGTGGGTGCCCGAGGTCATCAAGATGTCCAAGCCTGCACCCGTTGCCCCGGGTTTCGCTGCCGTGCCCGCGGCAAAAAACAGCGACACTGCCAGTCGCTACTTCCAATTGATGTTGCTGGTTCTCGCCGCCGGAGCGATCTACCCGATCCTCTACCTGCGCCAGGTCTACCAGACCACCATGCTCGATGTATTCCAGATCAATCACAGTCAACTGGGCTACCTGTACTCGATGCTCGGCACGAACTTTCTGCTCAGCTACCTGCCCAGCGGCTGGCTGGCGGACCGGCTGCCGCCGCGCTTCCTGATCTTTTTCTCACTGGTCGCCACCGGCGCGCTGGGCCTGTGGTACTCCAGCGTGCCGTCCATGACCGGCTTGATGATCATCTTCGGCTGCTGGGGCCTGACCACCGGCCTGACCTTCTGGGCCTCGGTGCTCAAGCGCGTGAAGATGATTGCCCACCACAGCGAGCAGGGCCGCTTCTTCGGCATCCTCGATGGCGGTCGCGGCCTGGTGGAAGCGCTGCTGGCGACCGTGGCCCTGGGCCTGTTCGCCTTTGCCACCGAAACCCGGGGCGAGTCGGCGGGCGAGGGCTTCAAGCATGTGGTGTACCTGTATTCCTTCACCTGCATCGCCATCGGCTGTGTGCTGGTGCTGTTGAAAGACCCGAAATCCATGGCTGAAACGCCGGCGGTCGAGAAGGGCAAGTTCAACCTGATCGCCGACCTGGCGACCCTGGTGAAGATCCCCGAGCTGTGGCTGGTCACCGCGATTGTGTTCTGCGGCTACCACATGTTCTGGGCCACCTACAGCTTCTCGGACTACCTGCAAGGCAGCGGCATGACTGCCGTGATGGCTGGCACCATCACCACCATCAAGCTGTGGATGCGCCCCATCGGCGGCATCGGCGGCGGCTGGCTGGGTGACAAGTTCTCGAATATCTCGGTACTGATCGTCGCGCTGGCCCTGGTAACCCTGGCCATGCTCGGGCTGATCGTGTTCCCGGCCTTCAACAGCCTGGGCCTGCTGATCGGTACGGTGATCTTCATCGGCCTGATGACCTACGCGATTCGCGGCCTGTACTGGGCCATCCTCGACAGCTGCGACATCCCGCTGCGCATCACTGGCCTGGCCATCGGCATTGTCTCGGTGGTGGGTTACCTGCCGGACACCTTTATCCCGCTGATCAACGGCTACCTGACCGACACCTACCCAGGCAAGGCCGGTTACAACCTGTATTTCGGCTACATCGCCTTCATCGGCGTGCTCGGCACCCTTGCGGCCCTGACCCTGCGCGCCCGAATCAACCGTAAAAAATTCAACCAGACAGGTGCCTGAGATGAAAATCGTCGCCCTTGAAACCCATATCGTTGCTGTCCCGCCGCCGCACATCGGTGGCATGTACTGGCTGTTCGTCAAACTCAAGACCGACTGCGGCATCGAAGGTGTCGGCGAGATCTACGCCGCGACATTCGGCCCCAAGGCCATGCTGCCGATCATCGAGGACGTGTTCGAACGCTACCTGCTCGACCATGACCCGCACCATATCGAGCGCTTCTTCCGCCAGGCCTACTCGAGCGGTTTCACCCAGCGCCCGGACCTGACCATGATGGGCGTGGTCAGCGGCCTGGAGATGGCCTGCTGGGACATCATCGGCAAGGCCGCCAACAAGCCGGTCTACGAGCTGCTGGGCGGCAAGGTCAACGAGCGCCTGCGCTCCTACACCTACCTGTACCCGGTCAATAGCAAAGGCGAGTACGACTACGACGACCCGGACCTGGCCGCCGAATGCGCCATCGACAACATGAACAAAGGCTTCACCGCGGTGAAGTTCGATCCGGCCGGCCCTTACACCGCGTATTCCGGCCACCAGATTTCGCTGGAAGTGCTGGAACGCTGCGAGACGTTCTGTCGCAAGATCCGAGAAGCGGTGGGCGACAAATGCGACCTGCTGTTCGGCACCCATGGGCAGATGGTGCCGTCGTCGGCAATCCGCCTGGCCAAGCGCCTGGAAAAATACGACCCGCTGTGGTTTGAAGAGCCAGTGCCACCGGGCCAGGAAGACGCCATGGCCCAAGTCGCGGCCAAGACCAGCATCCCGATTGCCACCGGCGAACGGCTGACCACCAAGTATGAATTCTTCAAGCTGCTGCAGGCCGGCGGCGCGTCGATCCTGCAGATGAACGTGGCGCGCTGCGGCGGGCTGCTCGAAGCCAAGAAAATCGCGAGCATGGCCGAGGCGTACTACGCGCAGATCGCGCCGCACCTGTACAACGGGCCGATTGGCGCGGCGGCGAGTTTCCAGCTGGCGACCTGCACGCCGAACTTCCTGATCCAGGAAAGCATCATGACCTGGGGCGGCTTCCACGCCGAAGTGCTGACCAAGCCGCTGCAATGGGAGGACGGCTACATCATCCCGTCCACCGAGCCGGGCCTGGGCGTGGAACTGAACATGGACGTGGTGCGCAAACACACGCCGTACAGCGGTCAGCGCCTGCACCTGCAAATGGCGCCGACGCCGGCTGACGTCAAAGACACTTCGCCCGCCAAGGGCTAAAAAAACGACTTACGCGGTAACCGTGAATGACATATGACTACATCATCGCCGGCGCTGGCGCCGCAGGTTGCATCCTCGCCAACCGGCTGTCCGCCTCGGGCGAATACTCGGTGTTGCTGCTCGAAGCCGGCGGCAAGGACAGCTCCTGGTGGTTCAAGATCCCGGTCGGATTCGCCAAGATGTATTACAACCCGACCTTCAACTGGATGTATTACAGCCAGCCGCAAAAGCAGTTGGCCGGGCGCGAAATCTACGCGCCACGCGGCAAGGTGCAGGGCGGCTCGGGCTCGATCAACGCGATGATCTACGTGCGCGGCCAGGCCCATGACTTCAATGACTGGGCCGCGAACGGCAACGACGGCTGGGGCTTTACTGACGTGCTGCCGTACTTTCGCAAACTGGAGAATCATCCGCTGGGCGACACCGAGTACCACGGCGGCAGCGGCCCCATCAGCATCACGCCGATGAAGGGCCAGACCCACCCGATCTGCGACGTGTTCCTCAAGGGTTGCGAACAGCTCGGCTACGCCCACAGCGACGACTTCAACGGCCCGAACTTCGAAGGCGCCGGCCTGTATGACGTCAACACCCGCAACGGCGAACGCTGCTCCAGCAGCTTTGCGCACCTGCACCCGGCGCTCGGCCGGCCGAACCTGACGGTGGAGCTGCATGCACTGGTCGACCGCGTGCTGTTCGACGACCAGCAGCGCGCCACCGGCATTGCCGTCACCCAGCACGGCGTGGCGCGCACCTTCAGCGCGCGCAAGGAAGTGATCCTGTGCGCCGGTGCAGTGGACACGCCGAAGATCCTGCAATTGTCCGGGGTTGCCGACCGGCACCTGCTGGCCGAGCATGCGATCCCGCTGGTCAAGCACCTGCCGGCGGTGGGCGAGAACCTGCAGGACCACCTGTGCGCGAGCTACTACTACAAGGCCAATATCCCGACCCTGAACGACGAACTCAGTTCGCTGTTCGGCCAGTTGAAACTGGGCCTCAAGTACCTGCTGACCCGCAAGGGCGCGCTGGCCATGAGCGTGAACCAGGCGGGCGGATTCTTTCGCGGCAACGAGGCGCAGAAGGACCCGAACCTGCAGCTGTACTTCAATCCGCTGTCGTACCAGATCCCGAAAAACAACAAGGCCAGCCTCAAGCCCGAGCCGTATTCCGGCTTCCTGCTGTGCTTCAACCCGTGCCGGCCAACCAGCCGCGGCACCATTCGTATCGCCTCGAAAAACCCACGGGACGCGGCACTGATCGACCCCAACTACCTGAGCACCGAGAAGGACATCGACGAGGTGATCCAGGGCAGCCGGTTGATGCGCAAGATCATGCAGGCGCCCGCGCTCAAGGGCATCACCGTGGCCGAAGTATTGCCCGGCGATGCGGTGCAGACCGATGAGCAGATGCTGCAATACTTCCGCGAAAACAGCGGCTCGATCTACCACCTGTGCGGCTCCTGCGCCATGGGCTCGGACCCGCAGGTGTCGGTGGTCGACAAACGCTTGAAAGTGCACGGCCTGCAGGGCTTGCGCATCGTCGATGCATCGATCTTCCCCAACGTGACCTCGGGCAACACCCACGCGGCGGTGCTGATGGTGGCAGAGAAGGGCGCTGACCTGATTCTTGAGGATGCTTGAGTGTGGGAGCGTTGTGAAGCCTGGATTTTGGCGGTGTGGCTGAAATTGCCGGGCCTTGCACAGTATTAATGGACGATGCATTCCCCAATGTGGGAGCGGGCTTGCCCGCGAAAGCGGTGGATCCGTCAGCACTTCCAGCGACTGACACACCGCCTTCGCGAGCAAGCCCGCTCCCACACTTTTCAGGGGCAGGACAGATCAGTGCCCGACCAATTCTTCCAGCAACTGCTCCTTATAGCCCTGCAACACCGGCGAGGCGCGGTCGCGCGGGTGCGGCAGGTCGACCTGGATTTCATGCTTGATCCGCCCCGGATGGGCATCCATCACGATCACCCGGTCGCCCAGGTACAGCGCTTCTTCGATGTCGTGGGTGACCATGATCACCGTGCAACGCTGCTGCACCCAGATGCGTTGCAACTCACGCTGCAGGTGCACGCGGGTCAGGGCATCGAGGGCGCCGAGGGGCTCGTCCAGCAGCAACACCTTGGGCTTGTTGATCAACGCACGGGCAATGGCCGCGCGCTGGGCCATGCCGCCGGAAAGCTGGTGCGGGTAGGCATTTTCAAAGCCGCTTAGGTTGACCAGGGCGATATGTTCGGCGACCTGGCGGTCTTTTTCGGCCGCGGGCAGCGCGTGGTTTTTCAGCGCCAGGGCGATGTTCTGGCTGACGGTCATCCACGGGAACAGTCGGTGGTCCTGGAACACGATGCCGCGCTCCAGGCTGGTGGACGCGATGCGTTTACCGTCGAGCAGGATGTCGCCTTCGTATTCGGCTTCCAGCCCGACGATCAGGCGCAGCAAGGTGGATTTGCCGCAGCCGCTGGCGCCGACGATGCTGACGAATTCACCCGGGCGTACGTCGAGGTGGATGTCCTGCAGCACCGGCAAGGCGCGGCCTTCGATTCGATAAGCTTTGTTCAAGCCGCGAATCTGCAGGGCGCCGGTCTGCACGTGTTGATGAAGGGAAGCGTGGGCGATTGCATTCATATCGAGGCCTTTCAACGGAGGTTGCGCCAGCGCAGCAGGTGGCGGCTCAGCAGGGTGAACAACAGGGTCATCAGGTAGCCGAGCAAGCCGATGCACAGCACGCTGAGCACGATGACTTCCATGCGCGAGCCGGCCTCGGCGTTCATCATCAGGTTGCCCAGGCCGGCACCCGAGGACAGGAACAGCTCACTGCCGATCGCCGTTACCCAGGCAAACGCCAGCGCGTGCAGGACACCGGTGGCGATGCTCGGCAAGGCTGCCGGCAACAGCATCTGGGTAAATTGCTGCAGCGGGGTGAGGACCAGCACCTGGCCGACTTCGCGGTAGCGGCGCTCGACGTGGCTGAAGCCCTGGTAAGTGTTGAGCACCATCGGGTAAAACGCCGCCAGGCTGACGATCAGCACTTTGGAGAACTCGCCATTGCCGAACCACATGGCAATCAGCGGGATCCAGCCGAGCATCGGCACCTGGCGAATCGCATGGAACAACGGACCGATCAAGCGGTTGGCCACGCTGGACAGCGCCATCAGCACCCCCAGCGTTACCCCGAACAGAATGCCCAGGGCCAGGCCACTGCTGGTGCGCGCCAGGCTCGCCAGCAGGTTGACCAGGAGTTCGCCGTTGCCAAGCATCTCCAGCAGCGCCGAGCCAATTGCCGACAGTGGCACGAACGCATACGCGCCGGCGGCGTCCTGGCGAGAGGCATATTCCCAGGCGAGGATCAGCAGCAGCGGCAGCAACAGCCCACGGGCTTTTTTCAATACAGGCAGCATCGGAACTCCTAGCGGGTTTGCCAGCGGAACAGGCGTTGTTCGATGCGGCGAAAGGCATAGTCGAGGGTAAAACCGATCACTCCGGTGACCACCACGCCGACCATCACCACGTCGATGCGCAGCATCTGCCGCGCCATCTCGATCATCTGGCCCAGGCCGCTGTCGGCGGCCAGCAACTCAGTGGCCACCAGCACCACCCAGGCGCGGGTCAGGCTGATGCGAAAGCCGGTGATGATCGGCGGCGCCGCAGCGGGCAGGGCCACCAGGCGAACAAAAGTCGGCCAGCGCAGGCGATACACGTCCGCCACTTCGAAATAGCTGCGCGGGATGCCCCGTACACCTTCGCCAGCGGCCAGTGCCACCGGGAAGAACGCGGTCTTGGCGACGATGATGATCTTGAAGGTTTCGTCGATGCCGAACAGCAGCACGAACATCGGGATCAAGGCGATGCTGGGGATCTGGCGCAGGGTATGAAACAGCGGGCCGCAATACGCCTCGACGTTTTTCGACAGCGCCATCAGCACACCGAAAGCCAACCCGCACAACGAGCCGATGCCAAAGCCGAGTCCCAGGCGCGACAGACTGTTGCCGAGGTGTTCGAGCAGCTCGCCACTGGCCAGCAGGTCTTCGAAGGTCTGCAGCACCTGGGCGGGCGGTACCAGCAGGTTGCGCGGGAAAATCCCGAGGTGGGCCACCAGCGTCCAGACGGCCAGCAGGGCCACGGGCGAGATAAGCCAGGTGAGGTATCGAAGCAGGCGCATGGCAAGTCTTAATTCAGCTGAATACCCAGCGACTATCGCAAGACATGTGCCACATCACCGAATCTTCCTGTAGGCGCTGGCTTGGCGGCGATGGGGCCTGCAGGTGTGCGCATTTGCGGAGACATCATCGCCGGCAAGCCGGGCTCCTACAGGGGGAGGTCGCTGGGAAATGGTGATCGGGTGCTGCTGGAGCAGCACCCATTCAGCAGTCTTCTCAGAAGTCGTAGCTCACACTGGTGTAGTAGAACGCACCCTGCGCGCCTTCCGGGCTGGTGATCGAGTACTTGGGCACGCCATACAGCTGCGCGCCGTCAGCCTTGTCCGGGTGCGAGTCGAACAGGTTGATCGCGCCCACCGAGACCTTCACGCCCTTGTGGAAGGTGTAGGACAGGTCCAAGTCAGTCACCCATTGCGGGCTGTAGGTCTGGTCGAGGTTGGGGTTGGTGGCGTTGATGCTCTTCCACTCGCCGTAGCGGCGCTGGGCAATGGTCAGCCCCCAGTTTTCATACAGCCAGTTGGCGCTCAGGGTCAGCTTGTTTTGCGGGGTGCCGTCTTCGATCAGGCCTTGGGTATTGCGCCCGATGATCTGCGAGCCCTTGATATTGCCGACGTCGCGCAAGCCGGTGATGGTGGTGTTGTTCTGCGCAAAACCACTGCTCAGGTTCAGGCGACCCCATTGCTGCAGGTCCCACTGGTAGTTGCCGGTCAACTCGACGCCGTCTGTGCGGGTGTCGGCCACGTTGGTGTAGAACGCCGCGCTCTGGATATTCGCGTAGGGCGTGCCGGCGAAGATCGGCGAGACCACGCTGGCGGGCAATTGGTCGGAGAGGGTGATGCGGTTATTGATGTTGATCCGGTAGGCGTCCACCGTCACCGAGGCATTTTCCAGTGGGCGCCACACCAGGCCCAGGGAGTAGTTGGTCGACTCCTCGGGCTTGAGCGCCTTGCCGCCGAGTGCCTGGGCCTCCGGGCTGTTGGCACGCAGGGTGCGTTGCTGCACCTCGACGTAGTTGCCGCTGCCCGGCGGTTGCTCCACCACCTGCACGCTGAATGAGGACATGCCGCTCTGCACCAGCGACGGCGCGCGGTAGCCGGTACTGGCGGTGGCCCGGGCGGCGATCTGTGGGGTGAAGTCATAGCGCAGCGACAGCTTGCCGTTGGTGGTGTCGCCAAAGTCCGAATAGTGCTCGGTGCGCACCGCCACGCCGGCCTGGAATTTCTCGGTGATCTGGCCTTCGACGTCGATGTAGGCACCGAGCACCTTGCGGTCCAGCGAGGCCGCATCGACCTGGGTGATGCCCGAGTAATAGCCCGGAATGCGCCGCCCGGTGATCGGGTCGATGGTGTTGAACAGCGGCCCGTTCTGCCAGCCGGCGGCTTCGCCCGCGCTCAACTGGTAGTTTTCCTTGCGCCAGGCCAGGCCTGCCGACAGGGTCAGTGGCTTGAACAGCAGGTCGGTGGGGAAGTCGCGCACCCAGTCCAGGGTCAGGTTGGTCTGGTCGTTTTCGCGCTTGCCGGTGTAGATCGATGACGGGCTGTTCACCCCATAGCTGGGGTTGATCGCATTGCGGTCAGCGGACTCGAGTGTGTTGTTGCCATGGTTCAGGGCCAGGTCGAACTTGCCCAGTTGGTCGTTCTCGAAGCGCAGGCCGCCGGTGACCGCATAGTCTTCCAGGCTGTAGCGAGTGATCGGCAAGCGACCGTCCGGGTAACGCTGCAACGCGGTGCTGCCGTAGTTGTTGCGCAGGGTGGTCGGCGGGTCGAAGAAGCCTTCGGCGTCGGTGTTCTTGTGGGCATAGGTGGCAAAGCCATAGGCGGTCAGGCCCTCGCCGACGCCGATCTCGCTGTTGGCGACAAAATTGTACTGGTCCGAGACATTGCCCGCGCCCCAGCGCCAGGTGCGGTAGCGGTTGTTCTGCTCGCGGGGCGTGTTGACGCTGGTGTCGCCGGGGTAAAAGATCCGGTTGTCGGGGTTGGTATCGCTGGCCGGGTCTTGGCTGCCGGCGTCGAAACTCAGGGTCAGGAAACCGTCGTTGGGCAACGCGAAACCCTTCCAGCCGCTGAGCTTGCGCTGGATACCGTCGCCCTTGTCGTAGCCGCCGAAGCGGTAGCCGAGGTTGCCGCCGTCATCGTTTTCCTTGAGCACAATATTGATCACCCCGGCGATTGCATCCGAGCCGTACTGAGCGGCGGCGCCGTCGCGCAGGATCTCGACGCGCTGGATCGCGCTGAGTGGGATCAGGCTCAAATCCACCGCCGCTGCGCCACGCCCGTTCACCAGGCTCTGGCGGGTGATGTTGGCGCTGCTGTGGCGGCGCTTGCCATTGACCAGCACCAGCACCTGGTCCGAGGCCAGGCCGCGCAACGAGGCGCCCTGGGCGATGGAACCGGCGAAGGCACCCTGTGGCGACTGTGGGAAGTTGAACGATGGCGACAGGGCGGTGAGGGCACCGGACAAATCGGTGGCGCCGGTCTGTTGCAATTGCTCACCGGAGAGCACGTCCACCGGTGCTGCGCTTTGCAGGGCGGTCAGGTCGCTGCGCCGGGTGCCGAGGACCACCACGGTGTCGAGGTGATCGTTTTTTGCGGTCGGTTGGGTCTCGTCTGCCGCGACGACGGGCAGGGCAAGGCTGCCCATGACCAGCGCGATGGCGCCGGCCAACGGAGTACGTTGGAACATGGAAGTGGTCCTTTCAACAATAGAATGACTGGATAGTGGCGATGGCGGGCCGGGTGTCGTGGCTCAAGCAATGGGGGCCAGTTGTGGGCGCTGGCAAGCCAGTTCCCACATTGATCCTGCTAGGCGGATAAATACCCTCCAGCCTCTGGCTTAGAAGCGGCTGGTCACGCTCAGGCCCACGGTGCGCGGGTCGCCATAGGTGATCACGTATTGGCCGAGGCCACCGTTGGGCCGGCCATGCACTTGGTAGCGGCGATCGGTAAGGTTGTTCACGAACCCGGTGACGCTGAGTTTTTCATCCGCGCTGTACCAGGTCAGGCGGCTGTTGGCCAAGGTGTAGTGCGCTTGGCTCAAGTCCTTGTCGGCGCTGCTCTGGCGGTCGGCGAGAAAGTATTCCTTGTCACGAAAGCTCACGTCGGCACCGGCCACCAGCTTGCCGCCGATCTCCAGCGGGAAGGTGTAGTCGCCGCCCAGCGACACCACGTTGCGCGGTGAACGCACGAAGCTGTTGCCGCTGTAGTCGCCGGTGACCGCGCCCGTGGTCGGGTTGGTGTTCTTGAAGTCGGTGTACTCGGTATCGAGGAACGACACCGCCGCGCGCAGGTGCAGGTAGTCGGTCGGCTGGCCTTCGAGTTCCAGCTCGGCACCCTTGACCTTGCCCTTGGCGCCGTTGGTCAGTGCCGTGGTCAGCACGCCGTTGTTGACCGTCAGCAGGTTCACCTGAATGTCCGAGTAGTCGTAGTAGAAGATGTTCGCGTTGGCCGTGAGGCGGTGGTTGAACCACTCGGACTTGACGCCGAATTCGTACGCGTCGAGTTGTTCCGGGTCCACCGTGGTCAACTGCGACAGGCTGGTCGACAGCCCGGTGTTGAAGCCGCCGGACCGGAAGCCGTGGGCATAGCGCAAGAACACGCGCACGTTGTCGTTGATGCGGTATTCCGGGGTCAGGTCGTAGGTCCAGGCCTCCCAGGTCTTGTTTTCCTGGCGATTGCCGTTGCTGCCGGCAGCGGCCAGCGGGATCAACGGGCCGTTGGCGGTGGCGCGGGTCAGCTGCGCGAGGTTGAGGTCGATGTCTTTCTTTTCCTGGGTCCAGCGCAGGCCACCGGTCACGCTGAAGTTGTCGGTGAAGTCGTAGGTCAGGTTGCCGAACAGCGCGTAGCTGTCGGTCTTGTGGTCGTAGCTCAGGTCACGAAAGTCCGTGGCGCCGTTGATCTGGTTGGAGCCGGTGCCGTTCGGTGTCGGGCCAGGCTGGATAAACCGCCCGGCGCTGCTGTCGAGGTCTTCGTGGAAGTAATGGGCGCCGGCCAGCCAGCGCAGGGTTTCCTGCTGGGGCGAGGCCAGGCGGATTTCCTGTGAATACTGGGTGTATTTGTTGTCGGCGGTGGACGTGCCGTTGACCTCATAGGGGGTGTAGTCGGCGTCGCCGCTGGACTGGCCGCGAATGTAGTCGTAGGCCGTGATCGACGTCAGCGTGTAGTCGCCCAGGTGCCAGTTGAGCGTCAGCGAGGTGCCGTCGTGGTCGAGCTTGGAATCGTCCTTCACGTTCAGCGCGATATTGCGCCCCAGCGGGCGCTGGTAGCCGACGTTGTAGTAACGGCCCAGGGTCAGCGCACCGTTGGCACCATCGCCCTTGAACTCGCGGGCGTGGATCTTCCACAACGCGTCGAGGTCATCATTGAGCTGGGCGAAGAATTGCAGGCGCACGGCCTTTTTGTTCACGTCGCCGTAGGTGCGATCGTCCACCAGGTTCTTCTGGAAGCCGTCGCGTTCCTCGGAGTACAGCGAGATCCGCGCGGCGAGTTTTTCATCCACCAGGGCACCGCCCAGGGCGCCGCTGAGGATGCGTTCGTTCTTGCTGCCAAAGCCGATAGTGCCGAACCCGTCGGTGTCGAAGGTCGGCTTCTTGGAGATGATGTTCACCGCACCCGCCGTGGTGTTCTTGCCGTACAGCGTGCCCTGTGGTCCGCGCAGGATCTCGATGCGCTCCAGGTCCCAGAGCGGCCCGCCGCCGGCAATCGGCGCGTTCAGGTAGACGTCATCGGCATAGATGCCCACCGGGTAGACGGTCGCCGCGCCGGTATCGCCGGTGCCCAGCCCACGGATGTACCAGCGCGGCCGCCCGTCACCGTCCGGGTTCTTCGCCGAGGCGTTGGGAATGAAGGTGGTGATGTCGCCCATATTGCGAACGCCGTCGGCGACCAGGGTGGTGCCCTGGACCGCCGACACGGCCACCGGAACCTCTTGCAGGGTTTCCTCGCGGTGCTGTGCGGTGACGGTGACGGTCTTGAGTGACGGCTCGGTTTTAGTGGTGTCTTCTTCAGCGGCGTGCGTGCCACCGGCGACCAGTAAAGCCAGCCATAAGCCCTTGGTGATTGGATTGATTTTATGCATTGCAGTCTCCCCCGGAAAAGTGTCCTTGAAGGGGCTAGAGCAGAGATCGTGCCAAGAGGATTTCAGTGTTGATACAAGCGCATAAGCTGTTGAATATAAACACTAAAAAAACAGGTTTGGGTGGAAATAAGCAGGCGAAAAAAGTCCTCGGGACAGGCCTGTGGAACAATCAGCAGAAAGTGCTTGGCGGGTGCTGCTGGAGCAGCAGGAGAGGTGTTGCCAGGCCAACACAATTAGCCCTGGGTTCAGCGGATTTGTAGAAACCCGGCTTGTCGAATCGTCGCACCGCGGCGATGGCGTCATCGAGATCGCCATCGCCGGTGCGAGGGTTACACGGCGACGCGAGAGGTGGAGCCGATGACTTTTTCCAGCACGCTGAAATCGATCCAGTCGCGCACATCAAAACGGCGTGGGATGAAGTTCCAGCGGAACAGGAAATCGGTGAAATCCTGCAGTGCTTCAATCGAACGGGAGTCGAGGGTCGTGCGCAGACGCCGATGCGCGTCCTCGCCATACGCCGCCGTGACCCAGTACTCGCTGGTATTGAGTTCCTTGGCGAGAAAACGCCGGGTTTCGTCCGGGTTGGCCCAGGCCCACTGCTCGGTGCGCAACACCGTGTCGACGATCTTCACGCTGGCATCGAAGTGCTCCTGCAGCAGGTGGATATCCACCGTGAGCGTGCGGGGCGTGCCATTGTTGGAGCGGATCAGCGGATCCGGGTGCGAACCGGTGTCGACCACCACATGCAGGCCGAACTCGTTGGCCAGGTGCACGGCATGCGCGCCCTTGAGGAAGATCGCGTCGATGTCGCCGCGCAGCAGGCCGATCAGCTCGTTGTTGCGCCGGCTGAAACGGCTGACGCCCAGGCTGACTTCCGGCCCATAGACGTAGGAGGTCTGGTTGTCGCTGTAGGTGCCGCCGTAGGGGTAGTCCACCAGCTCCACATCCGAGACCTCCAGGCCTTCGAGCTTGAGCGCATTTTCCAGCCCGCGCAGCGCCTGGGCACGGGTGAAGTCGATTTGCACGTTGGCCCATTTCGGCAGGCCGAAGCGCCGGTTCTTCAGGTCGCGCACGCTCTTCACGCCGCTTTCGGCGGTGGTCAGGATCAACTGCACTTCATCACTCCACGACAGCCCCAGCACGCGGGTTTCGACGCCGCTGGCATAGGCCCAGATCGCCGGGATATTGCCGCCGTGGCGCACCGAATTTTGCAGGTGATGGTCATAGTGCGCTTCACGCACTTCGCGCTCGGTGGACTCGCGCAGCGATTGGATATTGGTGCCAAAGGGCAGGAAGGCTTCGGCGAGTCGCCCGGACTGCACCGCAATGCCGAGCCCGGTAGGCACCGGGCTGTGGGTGTACCAGAGAGTATCGAGTGGTTTGCTCATAAAATTCTTCGTTCCAATCCATGAAGTCTTCTGTGGGCGCCTGGCTGGATGGCGATGGCGTCCGCAAACACGCTATCGCCGGCGAGCCGGCTCCTACAGGGGTTAGCCGGCGAGTGCAGTGTTGCCTTCGAGCAGCGCATGCAACGGCCGCGCGTCAATCCATTCGCGCACATTGAAGCTTTGCGGGATAAAGCGCCACCGGTGCAGGAAGTGAGTGAAGTCCTGCAAGGCCGCAATGGCTTGTTCATCCAGCCCGGTACGCAGGCGCAGGTGGGCATCGTCGCCATAGGCGGCGGTCACCCAGTATTCGCTGCTGTTGGTTTCCCGCGCGAGGTAGCGCCGGGTGTCTTCCGGGTGGGTGTGCGCCCACTGCTCGGCACGCAGCACGGAGTCGAGGATGCCGGTGGCCACGTCAAAATGCTGGTCCAGCAGGTTCAGGTCGACCGCCAGGGTGCGCGGGGTGCCATTGTTGCTGCGGATCAGCGGGTCGGGGTGGGCGCCGGTGTCGATCACCGTGTGCAGGCCGAAATCATGCGCGTGCTGCGCCGCGCTGGCGCCTTTGAGGAAGATCGCGTCGACTTCGCCGCGCAGCAGGCCGATCAGCTCCAGGTTGCGTCCAGTCGTCTGCGTGGTTACCGGTGTGCCGGCCACGTTGCGCACTGCGCTGTCGCTGAAGGTACCGCCGTATTGAAAGTTCTTCAGCTTGACGTCGCCGACCTTCAGGCCTTCCAGCGACAGGGCGTTTTCCAGGCCACGCAGGGCCTGGGCGCGGGTGAAGTCGATCTGCGCGCCGACCCAGTCCGGCAGGCCGAAGGTGCGGCCCTTGAGGTCCTTGACGGTCTTGATGCCGCTGTCCTGGCGGGTCAGGATCAATTGCACTTCGTCCGCCCAGGACAGGCCGATCACACGGGTTTCACGGCCTTGGGCGCGGGCCCAGATTGCCGGGATATTGCCACCGTGGCGCACGGAATTCTGCAGGGTGTGGTCGAAGTGCGACTCGCGCACCGCCTTGTCATTCGACTCGCGCAGCGACTGCACCTCGGTGCCGAGGGCACCGACAGTGTCTTGCAGCCAACCTTTTTGCACGGCAATGCCCAGGCCGGTCGGCACAGGACAACGGGTGTACCACAGGGTGTCGAGAGGTTGCGTCATCAAAGGGGCTCCCCCAGCGTTCAGGCGCTGGCTTTCAAAGGTTGGACGGCCGGGCGTTGGTGCACCAGCGGCAAGACTTCCTGGCCAATGCGCAGGGCTTCTTCCAGGTGCGGATTGCAGGCGAGGATAAAGGTCGAGAAACCGGCGTCGCGGTATTCCACCAGGCGCTCGGCAATGTTTTCGTGGCTGCCCACCAGGCCCACGGTCGGGCCCGGCTTGGCCTTGGCAAAACCGGCCCAGAGGTTGGGGCCGATGATCAGGTCATCAAAGCGGTCGACGTTCTGGTGGTAGGCGGTTTGCCGGGCGGCACCGACCGAATCCGAGCCGCTGGTAAAGCCCTTGGCCACGGCACTGGTCTTGCCATCGAGCTTGTCGAACTGGCGGCGCAGGTCCTTCCAGGCCAGCTCTTCGGTTTCGCGGGCGAACAGGTCGACGCGCAGGCCGAAACGCACGGTACGCCCCTGTTTATCCGCCAGTTCGCGCACCCGGTCGATGTGCGGCTTGAGCTTGTCGATCGGCTCGGCCCAGTTCAGGTAGACGTCGGCATGTCGGGCGGCCACACCCAGCGCGGCCTCGGAGAACCCCGAGAAATACACCCCCGGCTTGCGTTCGTTGTGCAGGCCGGCGGGCAGCGAGCCGTTTTCCAGTTGGTAGATATCGCCGTCATAGGAGAATTTCTGGTTTTCCCAGAGGCCCTGGATGATGTCGAGGAACTCGCCGGTGCGCTTGTAGCGCAGGTCATGTTCGAGAAAGTCGCCGTTGGCGCGTTGGCTGGCCGGGTTGCCGCCGGTGATGATGTTCCACTCCAGGCGACCACGGCTGAGGTTCTGCAGGATCGCGGCTTGCTGCGCGGCATAGGCGGGCAGGGTCCAGGTGGCCTGGAAGGCGATCAGGAACTTGATGCGCCGGGTTTCCCGGGCGAGTGCCGCGGCGGCAATCCACGGCTCGGGGCCGGTGGGCAGCAGTGCGCCTTCGAAGCCTGCGAGTTCGGCGGCCTTGGCCACTTGGGCGATGTAGTCGATGTAGGTGAAGTCATCGGGCTCGCCATTCGGCAGGCGGCCGGGGGCGATATGGCCGGGGCGGTAGTCCGGGTTGCCCCGGTTGTGCTTGTCGGTGGTCAGCTGCGGGCCGTCGGTGCCCAATGGCAGGCGCCAGAAAAATTCAGTGCTCATGGGTGCTCCTGATTTCAGTCGTGCAAGGTGCGTGGACCTGATTGAGGGGATGTGTGCAACGGGCATGCCATTGGGGGTGGAGGTAATGGTTGCGGGGGGTTGGGGGGGATTTTGGGGGAGGGGTGTTGCTGTGGCAGCAGTCTTGCAGCAGTGGGTGTTCAGGGGGCAGCAGGGGGTGGGGGCATATCCGTTGCTGCGGTTGTGGCGGCCTATGGTTCCGCCCTTACGGCGGGTCACTTTTGGAAAAGCCCCAAAAGTAACCAAAAGGGCTCTTGCCCCAACACTCGGCA
>NZ_JBWKSN010000009.1:0-321158 GCF_059419825.1 Pseudomonas sp. GW821-FHT05D12
CCCCCCCCCCCCCCCCCCCCCCCCCCCCCCCCCCCCCCCCCCCCCCCCCCCCCCCCCCCCCCCCCCCCGCTCCCACCTTTATCGTGCCCACTCCAGAGGGAGTGAGGCGCTTAGATCCGCACGTTGCCGCGCGGCCCGGCGATTGCCCAGATGATCAGGCCCAGTACCGGCAACAACAGGATCAGCAGGATCCAGAGCACCTTGGCCCCGGTGCTCGCGCCGCTTTTGAACACGTTGATGATCGCCCAGATATCCAGCGCCAGGATGATCAGGCCGATCAGGCCGTTGAAAGTGGAACCCATGGTGTCGCTCCTAAGTGAGGGCATGCACTTGTAGGATAGTCAGCCCTGGCCGGGGTTCCGTTTTATTTCAGACGTGTACGCCGACTTTCAACGCTTCCAGGGACGGCTCGGCCTTGATGCCGACTTCAGCGCACAACTCGAGCACGCGCGGCAGGTCATTGCCGTAGACCAGCACGGCCTGGATTTCATCATCGAGCAATTGGCTGAAATCCAGCAGCACATAGCCGCCATCTTCCGGGCTCAGGGCGCTCATCTGGATCTGGATACGATTGAGCGCGGTCAGGGCCTCGGTCTTGGCCAACTGCTTGGGCTTGAGGTTGAACGCCACACCCGGGCCGAACGAGGCGACGATCTGCGCAAACAGATCGCCATAGGTATCGGCCTGGAACAGCACCGTGTCCGGCAGGCTGCCAACCACCACCCACTCGCCCAACGGGATCGGGAAGGTGTCGTCGTAGTTGATGTCCGGGTTGGCCGCCAGGAAGGCCACCGGATCGGCGTAGGCCTGGGCCGCTTCATCGGCGATGCGCGCCACCTCGTCTGCGCCCATGACCCCGGCGCTGATTTTGCTGATGAGTTCGACGAGGGCGGTTTTCATGGGGTGATCCTGTAGCGGGCTGGTTTTCGAGGGCGCACAGCCTACACCAGTTTTTGCAACTGCGCCGCCGTATCCGTGGCCCCCATGGTCTGCGCCGCTGCCAGTGCCGTAGCGCCCTGGGCGTCGGTGGTCTTGGGGTTGGCGCCCTGGCTGAGCAGGTAGTCGACCATTTCCACGCGATTGAACATCGCCGCCATCATCAGCGCGGTGCGGCCATCGGAGGATGCCGCTTCGACCGGCGTGCCGCCTTCGATCAGCGCCTTGACCACCGGCAGATTGCCCTTGAACGCCGCACCGGCAATCGGCAACTGGTTCTTGTCATTCGCGATCAGCGGGTCGGCCTTGAATTCCAGCAGTACTTTGACCGCTTCGGCGTGGCCGTGGTAAGCGGACAGCATCAGCAAGGTGTCGCCGTTGTGGTTACGAAAATTCGCCGGCAAGCCCTTGGCCAGCAGCGCGGCGAGCATGGCGGCATCGCCCTTGCGGGCCACGTCGAAGACTTGCTCGGCAAATTCGGCGGCTTCGTCTTCGGTCATTTGTTTGGCGTGGTCTGACATGTGGGAACTCCGTGTCTGGTACTGAATAGGCGCCAGTGTCGCGACGGAGTTCCCAGCTGTCATGGCTTTTTTGTCAAAAGCGCCCATAGGCAGAATCAATAGCGGAACTGCCCACCCTGGATCTGCGCGAGTAACTGCCCGGTCACCGGCACGTAGCAGTCGGACCCCGGCAGCCACGCGTACACTGGGTCATTGCCGGCCTTGTCCGGGTCAAACGCCTCTTCCTTGAGCCGCACTTTCTGATACTTGAAGGTGCCGGTGGTTTCCATCTTCACCTTGATCCGCAGGAACAGTGGCACCGCATAGTGCGGCAGTTGGCCATGGGCGAATTGCAGCAGCTCGCGCATGTCCAGTGAGGCCAGGGATTCGCTCGGAGTGATGGCGACCATGCCCGCGCGGCCATTGGTGTTTTCGATTTCGACCCCATAGGCCACTACCTCGGCGATCTGCGGGTGCTGCAGCAGGACGTTCTCGACCTCGGTGGTGGAGACGTTTTCGCCTTTCCAGCGATAGGTGTCGCCCAGGCGATCGACAAATTGCGCATGGCCGAAGCCGATGCTGCGCAACAAATCGCCGGTGTTGAAGTAGCGGTCGCCCTTTTCAAACACGTCGGTGAGGATCACCTTGCGGTTCTTTTCCGGATCGGTGTAGCCGTCGAACGGCGATTTATCATCGATCCGCGCCAGCAACAGGCCTTGCCCGCCGGTTTGCACCTTGCGCATGAAACCATCGGCGCCCCGGATCGGCTCACCGCTGTCGTGGGCGTAGTCCACCAGCGCCCAGTGTTGCAGGCAGAAGCCGATGGTGTTGTCGAAATTCAGCACGTTGGTAAAACCGATGTTGCCGTCGCTGGCCGCGTACAGCTCGCAGATATGCTCCACGCCGTAGCGCGCCTTGAACTGCGCCCACACGCCGGGGCGCAGGCCGTTGCCGACCATCTTGGTGACCTGGTTATCACGATCGAGCCCGCTGGGTGGCTGGTCGAGCAGGTAGCGGCACAACTCGCCCACGTAACCGAGGGTGGTGGCCTTGAACTTGCGCGCGTCATCCCAGAATTGACTGGCGCTGAATTTGCGGCGAATGGCAAAGCCCGACGCGCCGATAATCGCCGACCCCCAGCACACGCACAGGCCGGTGGCGTGGTAGAGCGGCAACGTGCAATAGAGGACGTCTTGCGGGCCCATGTCCAGGGCGATGCTGCCGAAACTCACGGCGGTCTTGGTCCAGCGGCCGTGCTTCATGATGCCGGCCTTGGGCAGGCCGGTGGTGCCGGACGTGTAGATATAGAAGCATGGGTCGTTGAAGAAAATCTGTGCAGTGCTGGCGGGGTTGTCCTCCGCGCACTCGGCGCTCGCGGCCAGCAGGTCGACGTAGCCCTCGGGCACGGCGGCGGGTTGCTGGTCGGCGACAAACCAGGTACGCCGGGCCTCGATCTGCACCTGCTCACGTACTGCGTCATAGGCTGCTACCAGCTCAGCGCCCACCACCACCGCCACCGGGCTCACCAGGTTCAGGCTGTGCACCAGCGCACCCTGGGTCTGCGCGGTATTGAGCATCGCGCAGATGCCGCCGAGCTTGGCCACGGCCAGCACACTCAGCAACAGTTCCGGGCGGTTTTCAATAAACAGCGCCACCACGTCGCCCTTGCCGATGCCCTCGGCCTGCAGGTGATGGGCGATACGGTTGGCGCGCCGGTTGGCTTCGCGGTAGCTGAGCACGCGGTCGCCATACAACAGCGCCGCGCCGTCGGGGTTGCGCAGGGTCGCTTGCTCGAAGTGCCAGCCCAGGCCGCAGGGTTGTTGGGGATCGGTGACGTTGGCGGCACGCATGCCGCGCACCACGCGTGGCAGGGCTCGAACGATGGAGGGCATCTTACGCAGCATCATGCCCCAGGTGATCATGTCGTTTTGCGGATGGCTCATGGAGGAACGTCCTTTTTCTTATTCTTCGTATGATCCAGAAACACCGACTCTCTTGTAGGCAGAAGGCCGAATGCATTGAAGGAAAATACGTCAGCCCCTCTTCGGCTGTACACGCGGGATTTGAAAAGTTTTGTATCCCGAGGGGCGCGTGCTGAAAAAAGGAATTTAGCCGCGTGCGGGCAGTCTTTATGGATAACGGCACGCGCAATTCGCCGGGTCGAGCAGCGCAAAATGCAGGATGCATGATGGCCATTCATGCAAATTGCACGAAAACGAAAAATCTCGTTTTTTATAACTTACTGATTTATAACGATATTTTTAAAATTCAGTAGCTGGCACAATCACTGCACCTATCACTCCATGCTTGCCAACTTGAGCCAACGGAGCTGATAGACATGAGCCTGATCCAAGATAAATTCGCTTCAGTATTCTCCAACTACGACGTCACCACCCAGCCACGTCCCGACGGCGGCATCCTGTTGACCCTGCGCAACAGCGAAGGCAAACAGGTCAAGCGTTCGATTTCCTACCAGCAGCTGCACACCGCCGATCAACTCACTTGGGTGATCAGCGCCATTCGCCGCGACCTGGCCGAACAAGCCAGTGAGTTGCCGCAGATCTCGATGCTGCAGAGCCAGAACCGTTTTGCCCTGCCGACTTACCATTCGGCCTGAGCAAGCAACCAAAAAAAAAGGGCCGCAATGCCGTTGAGCATTGCGGCCCTTTTTCATGGATTCAGCACAGGCCTCGGCGCGCCGCCTCGTTCATCGCCTGCACGCGGTTGGTGACCTCCAACTTGCCGTAGATGTTGCGCAAGTGGAATTTCACCGTGGCTTCGGACGTATTGCGTATCTGGCTGATCTCCCAGACCGTCTTGCCTTCCGCGGCCCAGCGCAGGATCTCCAACTCGGTGGGGGTCAAGGGCTTGCCGGACAAGCTCAGCCGCCGCCTGACGGCATCGGGCGCGCAGTACGGTGACGACTCCTCTGTGCCTATCATTAAGTTCTCTCCCTTTTATTGGCGGACGCCCTGTCAGCATTCGGATTCCTCCTATTGACAGGTGATATAAACATCGATGCCGCAGAGAGTTACATAACGAATGGTATTAAGGCGTAGGGCCCGCAACAAACAGCCGGGCCTTACAGGAATTTAAGTTTCTTCCCACAGCAACTAACAACTCATCGGGGTTGATGTTTGTAATTCGCCGCAATCAGTCGTCCAATCCGGGGAAACGTCGGGCGATCTCATCTCCCGTGAACGCGGGTACCTGGCCTTGAGCGTTATTGAACAGCCGCAGCGTGACCAGATGCGGGTTCTCGCCAATATCAAACCAGTGTGCAATACCCGCCGGGATCACCAGCAGGTCATGCTTTTCGCAACGTATGGCGTACACATAGTCGCCAATGTGCAGGGTGTACAAGCCTTGGCCGGCGATAAAGAAGCGCACTTCATCGTCACTGTAACGGCGCTCATCGAGGAACTGCGCGCGCAGTGAGTCTTTTTGCGGGTGGTCGCCGCTGACGCTGAACACGTCCACGCGCTCGTAGCCCAAGGCGTCGATCTGCGCCTGGTACGCCGCGATCATTTGCGCGTCGCTGGCCCCCTGCTCGATGGGTGCGGGCTGCCAGCGCTCGAACCGCACACCGTGCTCGGCGAGGATCGCGGCGATGTCGTCGGCATGGGTCAGGACCTTGTTCGGGGTATCCGGTGAAGTGACGGGGTAGACGGCGACATAGCTCATTGAGGGTTTCCTTGGTTCTGCTCTTGCAATCGAAGACCGATGATAACGGCGGCGGCCAGGGCCGCGACGCTGGCGATGCTGAAAGTCAGGGTCGGCCCCAACAGGTTCCAACTGTAGCCGGAATACAGCGCGCCCAACGCGCCGCCGGTACCCGCCAGGGCGGCATACAGCGCCTGGCCCTGGCCTTGTTGTCTAGCGCCGAAGCTGCGTTGCACAAAGGCGATGGCCGCCGCGTGAAAGCTGCCGAAAGTCGCGGCGTGCATGACCTGCGCCAGCAGCAGCACCCAGAAGTACTCGGCAAACGATCCCAGCAGCAACCAGCGCAGGGCCGCCAGCAGGAAACTGGCCAGCAGCACCCGGCGCAGCGAAAAACGCGTGAGGATGCGGCTCATGCCGAGGAACATCAGCACCTCCGCCACCACTCCCAGCGCCCACAGCATGCCGATCGTGCCACGGCTGTAGCCCAAGTGTTCCAGGTGCAGGGTGAGGAAGGTGTAGTACGGGCCGTGGCTCATTTGCATCAGCGCCACGCAGGCATAAAACGCCAGTACCCCAGGGCTGCGTAACTGCTTGAGGAACCCCTCCCCGGCCAGGCGATTGCCGTGGCTGGCGGGTTGCGCATTCGGCACCCACAGGCTGGCACCGATGATGCCGGCCATGATCACCACGACGACTACCGGGTAGATGTCCAGGCTCAGCCAGTCGAACAGACGGCCCATGATCACCACGGTGAGGATAAAACCGATGGAGCCCCACAGGCGGATCTGGCTGTAGCGCGAGGTCTGTTTTTGCAGGTGCGCCAGGGTGATCACCTCAAACTGCGGCAGCACCGCGTGCCAGAAGAACGCATGCAGCGCCATCACCAGGGCCAGCCAGGCGTAGGTGTGGCTGACGAAGATCAGCGAAAAACTCGCCAACGTACACACCGCGCCAAAGCGCACGATGGCCAGGCGCCGACCGGTGTAGTCGCCGAGCCAACCCCACAGGTTGGGTGCCACGCAGCGCATCAGCATGGGGATGGCCACCAGCTCGCCGATGCGCGCGCTGGAGAACCCGAGATGATCGAAATACAGCGCCAGGAACGGCGCCGTCGCCCCGAGCAGGGCGAAGTAGAACAGGTAGAAGCTGGAGAGGCGCCAGTACGGGAGGGCTGGGGTCATTACCGGGGCTGCTTCGCCGCCCGGCACGAACAAGCGCCCTTGCCACGGCAAGCTCGCTCACCCCTACAGGCGGTCACAGCTGGCCCAGCACCGGGGTGGTCACCTGTACATCAGCGTTTTGCCCACGGTTGCGCAGCAGGTGGTCCATCAGCACGATGGCCATCATCGCCTCGGCAATCGGCGTGGCGCGAATGCCGACGCATGGGTCGTGGCGGCCCTTGGTGATCACATCCACCGGGTTGCCGTGCACATCGATCGAACGGCCCGGCGTGGTGATGCTTGACGTGGCCTTGAGCGCCAGGTGCGCAACGATTGGCTGCCCCGAGGAAATACCACCGAGGATGCCGCCGGCGTTGTTGCTGAGGAAACCTTCGGGGGTCAGCTCATCACGGTGCTCGGTGCCGCGCTGCGACACGCAGGCAAAACCGGCGCCGATTTCCACGCCTTTCACCGCGTTGATGCTCATCAACGCATGGGCCAGCTCGGCGTCGAGGCGGTCGAAGATCGGCTCGCCCAGGCCCGGCTTGACGCCTTCGGCGACCACCGTGATCTTGGCGCCGACGGAATCCTGGTCGCGGCGCAACTGGTCCATATAGGCCTCCAGCTCCGGCACCTTGTCCGGGTCGGGGCTGAAGAAGGCGTTGTCTTCGACGCTGTCCCAGGTCTTGAACGGAATCTCGATCGGGCCCAGCTGGCTCATGTAGCCACGAATGACGATGCCCTGGGTTGCCAGGTATTTCTTCGCGATCGCGCCGGCGGCCACGCGCATGGCGGTTTCGCGGGCCGAGCTGCGGCCACCGCCACGGTAGTCGCGCTCGCCGTATTTGTGATGGTAGGTGTAGTCGGCGTGAGCCGGGCGGAACAGGTCCTTGATCGCCGAGTAGTCCTTGGACTTCTGGTCGGTGTTGCGAATCAGCAGGCCAATGGCGCAGCCGGTGGTGCGGCCTTCGAACACGCCGGAGAGGATCTCGACTTCGTCGGGCTCCTGGCGCTGGGTGGTGTGGCGGCTGGTGCCGGGCTTGCGGCGGTCGAGGTCACGCTGCAAGTCTTCCAGGGACAGCTCGAGGCCAGGCGGGCAGCCGTCGACAATGGCGACCAACGCCGGGCCATGGCTTTCGCCCGCGGTGGTGACAGTGAACAGCTTGCCGAAGGTATTGCCGGACATGCAGAGCGCTCCGTGAAATCAGTTGAATCAAGTCAACCGTAATAACTTAAGGCGGCCAGTATACGCAGGCTAACTCACTAGTTCATCCTCGAAACCTTACCGGTAGACGTTGGTCCAACCGGCACCTTCCCAATGATGGCGCGATGATGCTGCGAGTTCTGCTTTTGACCCTCACCCTGTTTTCCAGCCTTGGCTTCGCCGCCTCCCCTGTCGTCCTGCAACGGCCCATCAGCCTGGACACCGGCAGCGGCGAGCTGTTTGGCTCGCTCCTGTTGCCCAAATCCGACAAGCCGGTACCGGTGGTGTTGATCATCGCCGGCTCCGGTCCCACCGACCGCAACGGCAATAGTGCCGACGGCGCACGCAACGACAGCCTGAAGCGCCTGGCCTGGGTGCTGGCGCGGCACAACATCGCCAGCGTGCGCTACGACAAGCGCGGTGTGGCCGCGAGCCTGGCCGCCACCCCGGATGAACGCAACCTGACCCTGGATGCCTATGTGGCGGACGCCGTGGCCTGGGGCAAGCAGCTCAAGGCCGATGAACGCATGGGCCCGCTGATCCTGCTGGGCCACAGTGAAGGCGCATTGGTGGCTGCCCTGGCGGCACCGCAACTGGACCCGGCCGGGGTGATCTCGCTGTCCGGCAGCGCGCGGCCGGTCGACCAGGTGATCCGCCAGCAACTGGCCGACCACCTGCCCCCTGCCCTGTTGCTGCGCAGCAATGAAATCCTTGATCACCTCAAGGCCGGCCAGGTGGATGCCGATGTGCCTGGCCCGCTGGAGGGTATTTTCCGTCCCAGCGTGCAGCCGTATCTGATCAGCCTGTTCCGCGCCGACCCGTCGGCGGCCTTCGCCAAGCTGAACATGCCGGCGCTGATCATCCAGGGCACCAACGACATCCAGGTCGGCGTCGACGATGCCCGCCAACTGAAAAACGCCAAGCCCGACGCGCAATTGACGGTGATCGAAGGCATGAACCACGTGATGCGCATCGTGCCCAATGACGTAAAGCAGCAATTGGCCTCCTACAATGACCCGCAACTGCCGCTCGCCGCCGAGTTGGGCAGCCGCCTGGTGCGCTTTATCGACGGACTTCAACCCCGTTAAGCGACAATTTGCCTCCAGTCCTGCAGAAACCGGCCGATAAGCCCTGAGTCGACAGCAAAAAGACTGTCGACTCGCTGGGCTTGGACAGGATCGCGCCGCATGACAACCACTGAAGCAACACCGGAACCAATCGCCGACACCCCGGCTGAAAAAACCGAGGCCGTCGACGCGGCGCCCCTGCCGTGGGCGGATGTTCAGGCCGAGCATTTCAAGATGCTGCGCCTGGCGCCGCTGGCTACCGACCGCGCCACAGGCGTGCGGCCATTGCGGTTCGTGCAGTTCGGCTATGCCGAGCGCCACGACAAACGCCATAGCCTGTTGCGCATGGTCATCCAACTGCCGGGGCAGCGCGTGCGCCGTGAGCAGAACCATCTGGATATCTGGGTCGACCATGACACGCACCGCGTGCACTTCGGCCCGGGCAACAGCCTGGAAATCGAACCGGCCAACCGTGGCATCGGTCGCTTCCTGGTGGCCCAAGGCGCCGCCTGGGCGAAGAAGAAGTGGTCACACTACCGCGTCGACGGCGTCGACCTGGCCAACAAGGACGCCCTCAACGAATCCACACGCCTGCGCCGCGATCACTTCCTGCGCATCCAGGGGTTTGATGTGGCTTACGCCGATGTGCAGCACCTCAAGGGCAACGTGCAGCCGGGCAAGGTCAGCGACGTGCTCGACAGCTGGAACACCGAGAAAGTGCAGTTCGTGGAAATTCTCGAAGCCGCGCAGATGCTGCAACAGGCCGAGCAGAACCTGGCGGAGCAGGAAGTGAAGCTGCGCAAGGAAGAAGAAAAGGTCACCAAGTTCAAGCGCGAAGACAGCGGCTTGCGCTTCACGATTACTTGCCTGGTGGCGTTTACCGTGTTTCAGGCGGGGTTGTTGATCTGGATTGCCACTCACCGGTAATGCAACTGTAGGCGCCCGGTTTGCCGGCGATGGTGGCCTCAAGAGAGCCATCGCCGGCACGCTGGGCGCCTACAGGGCGTGCTTCACACCCGAGCGGCAAAGACCGCTTGATGCTGGCGGCACTGCTCGGCCGTCAACATGAACACCCCGTGGCCACCGCGCTGGAACTCCAGCCAGGCGAAGTCCACTTCCGGATACAGCGCCTCGACGTGCACCTGGCTGTTGCCCACTTCGACAATCAACAAGCCCTTCTCGGTCAGGTGGTCTGCCGCTTCGGCCAGCATGCGCCGCACCAGGTTCAAGCCATCATCGCCACAGGCCAGGCCCAGCTCCGGTTCGTGCTGGTATTCGTCCGGCATGTCGGCGAAGTCTTCGGCATCCACATACGGCGGGTTCGACACGATCAGGTCGAAGCGCTGGCCCGGCAGGCCGTCGAAGCCGTCGCCCTGCACGGTGTAGACGCGCTCGTCGACACCATGGCGCTCGATGTTCTGGTTCGCCACCTCAAGCGCTTCGAAGGACAAGTCGCCCAGCACCACTTCGGCGTCCTGGAACTCGTAGGCACAGGCAATGCCGATGCAACCGGAGCCGGTGCACAGGTCGAGGATGCGCGCCGGTGGCTGGGCCAGCCAGGGTTCGAAGCGGTTTTCGATCAGTTCGCCAATCGGTGAACGCGGGATCAGCACGCGCTCGTCGACGATAAACGACATACCGCAGAACCAGGCCTCTTTCAGCAGGTAGGCGGTAGGCACGCGCTCGTGGATACGTCGATGCAGCAAGCGCTGCACGTGGGAGATTTCCTCTTCTTCCAGATTGCAATCCAGGTAGCTGTCGGCGATTTCCCACGGCAGGTGCAAGGCGCCGAGCACCAATTGCCGGGCTTCGTCCCAGGCGTTGTCGGTGCCATGGCCAAAAAACAGGTCTTCCCCATGGAAACGGCTGACAGCCCAACGGATGTGGTCGCGCAAGGTGCGCAGGCGGGAAGTGATCACGGGGGCAGACTCCTGGAAAAAACGACTGGCGATTCTAACAGCCTTCGCCTGTACCGACGATGTACGAAAAGCCCCGGCCATACGTCGGATTTCATCCAAATTGCCATCATTCGGTTAAACAAGCCGCCCACTTGACATGGCTGCACGTCAACAACGGCGTACCTTACGATGGTAGCGATTCACAGAACCGCTCAGCCAGTGGACAATGTCACAAAAGCCCCCCTCACAGGAGCCCCCAGAATGTCCGTTCCAAAGACGATGTTTCAACTCAGCGGTCGTGGTTATGCGGCAGCCAACCTTGGCCATGCGACCCTCGTGATCATCGATGCCCAGAAGGAATACCTCAGCGGCCCGCTCGCCCTCTCGGGCATGGACGCGGCGGTCGCCAACATCCAGCAACTGGCCGCTGCCGCACGCAACGCCGGGCGCCCGATCGTGCATGTGCGTCACCTGGGCACCGTTGGCGGGCTGTTCGACCCGCAAGGCGAGCGCGGCGAATTCATTCCCGGCCTGGAACCTGTCGGCGACGAGACCATCATCGACAAACTGCTGCCCAGCGCGTTCCACGGCACTGGCCTGGAAAAACACCTGCAGGACCTTGGCTCCCTGGACCTGATCGTCTGCGGTTTCATGAGTCACTCCAGCGTCAGCACCACCGTGCGCGCCGCCAAGAACCTGGGCTTTCGCTGCACCCTGGTGGAAGACGCCTGCGCGACACGCGACCTGCCCTACAAGGGCGGCATCCTCAGCGCCGAGCACGTGCAACAGACCGAAATGGCCATCATGGCCGACAACTTCGCGACCCTCGCGTTGACCAAAGATCTGATCTGATCGACCCATGGGATGAGCGGCGCGGCGTGTTTTATGTCCCGCTCATCTGCAAATGCCTGTCATTTGCTGCAATTACCTCGGGTACAGGAACAACCTGTGTATCTTCCGGTCGAAGGGCCGATACCCTGGAGGAAAGGTCGGAATGAAGATATCCGATGGTTTTGATGCTCGTCGCTTGCGCCCCAAGGGCCCGAGCAACTGGCGTCTGCGCCTGGTGGCCGGCATTGCCGCGCTGCTGGCGATTGTTGGTGTGCTGCTGGCGGGTGCGGGTGCCGCTGGTTTATTCGGTCACTCGCCGGCCCTTGGCGAACTGAATGCCAGCCCCGGTGGCTCGGCGATCTTGGCGGTCATTGGCCTGCTGGTGCTGTGGCTGGGCGTCTGGTTGTGGCGTCGCAGCCGTCGGAAGATGCGTCAGCCGTTGTCGCTGAACATCGCTTCACACCTGATGAAAAAGCACGACTGATGGCGCTTGGATAGCGTTTCCTGCGCCCTGGCCGCCGCGATTTAGGTAAACTGCCCGCCCTTCGCGGAGGCTGACATGCAAGACGACGATTTTTCCCTGTTCAAAAACGAGCTGCGCGGCGTCAAGCCGATCAAGCACGACCGCGCCGACACCGGCAAACCCAAGGCCGACCGGGCGCAGATCGCCAAACTGCGCCAGGCTGCAACCGTGCGCACCGACGCCACCACCGTGGATGGCCTGTCGGACCAGTTCGTGATCGATGTCGGCCCCGAAGACGAACTCATGTGGGCCCGCGACGGCGTGCAGGAAAGCCAGATGCGCAAGCTCAAGGCCGGCCAGATCCCGTTCGAAGGCAGCCTCGACCTGCACGGCATGACCGTGGAAAAAGCCCGCGAAACCCTGTGGGCCTTCCTTGCCGAAGCCACCAAATTTGAAATCCGCTGCGTGCGCGTCACCCACGGCAAGGCTGTGCGACTGGACGGCAAGCGTCCGATGATCAAAAGCCACGTCAACACCTGGCTGCGCCAGCACACCCAGGTACTCGGCTTCACCTCCTGCCAGGCCCGCCACGGCGGCGCGGGGGCGGTGTATGTGATGCTCAAGCGCACCATGATGGAAGGGCGTGACGAGTAACAAGTGCCATCGTCAGGCTTGCAGCGATGTGCCCGCCACCGTAACCTTGCGCTTTGCGAAAATCCCACAGGTAGTTTCATGTCCCTGGAACAGAATTACACCGCGATCCTCGGCCAACTCGGCGAGGACGTTTCCCGCGAGGGCCTGCTCGACACGCCAAAGCGTGCCGCCAAGGCGATGCAGTACCTTTGCCGCGGCTATGAACAGACCCTGGAAGAAGTCACCAACGGTGCCTTGTTCAGCTCTGACAACAGCGAAATGGTGCTGGTCAAGGACATCGAGTTGTATTCGTTGTGCGAACACCACCTGCTGCCGTTTATCGGCAAGGCGCACGTTGCCTACATCCCGAGCGGCAAAGTGCTGGGCCTGTCGAAGGTTGCGCGGATTGTCGACATGTACGCGCGCCGCCTGCAGATCCAGGAAAACCTCAGTCGCCAGATCGCCGATGCGGTGATGCAAGTGACGGGTGCCCTGGGCGTGGCCGTCGTGATCGAGGCCAAGCACATGTGCATGATGATGCGCGGTGTCGAGAAACAGAATTCCTCGATGATCACCTCGGTGATGCTGGGTGAGTTCCGCGAAAACGCGGCCACCCGCAGCGAATTCCTCAGCCTGATCAAGTAATCGTCTGAGTAGGAAAAAACCGGCGTTCATCGCCGGTTTTTTTTCGCCTGCAGAAATCAGGTAAGCTGCGGCCCCTTCTTCATGGGCAAGAGGTTTCAGCCATGTTCGTCAAAGCACTTCGAGTGGGCCTCGGCCACGTCATCATCGCGGGCGACTTCCTTACCCGTCCGCGTAAAAAGCAGCGCCCCGCCGAACAACAGGCACAGGTCAACGAAGCGGCCAAGGGCCTGACCCTGTATCAATTCCACGCCTGCCCGTTCTGTGTGAAGACTCGCCGCACCCTGCACCGCCTGAATGTGCCGGTGGCGCTCAAGGATGCGAAAAACAACGAGCAGGACCGCCAGACCCTGCTGGAGCAAGGTGGCAAGATCAAAGTGCCGTGCCTGCGCATCGAAGAAAACGGCCAGACCACTTGGATGTATGACTCCAAGGTCATCATCGACTACCTGGACAAGCGCTTCGCCGCGGTCTGACAAACACTGAAGATCGAATGTGGGAGCGGGCTTGCTCGCGAAAGCGGCGGATCAGTCAATTAATCTATCGACTGACACAGCGCATTCGCGAGCAAGCCCGTTCCCACTTTGAGTTCAGATTACCAAGTCAACATCCAGCAGCGCCGAGCCCAGGCATTTGCCATGGGCATCCAGCGCCAGGGAGCGGGTCACGCCACCGCGCAGGATCCCCGGCAAGACGAAGTTCAGCGCCTGGACAGTGGGCAATTCATAGCGCCGCACCGGCGCAGCACCCGGTTCCAGCAGGCCGGCAAAGAACTCGGTCACGCGTTCGGCCGTGAGCTGTTCACACAGCAACGGGTAATCCTCGGCGCGATAAGCAATGATCGAGATGTTCGAGGTGTCGCCCTTGTCCCCGGTCCGGGAGTGGGCCAGCGTGTGCAGTTTCATGCTTCGATCCTCGGATTGACCGCGCCTCGCGGCAGCAGTAATGACGCCACCGCCACCACCTGGCGCACGCTTTTACTGGCACCGCCGCCGCCGGACGGGCCGTTGGTGTAGAGGGTTTCCACTTCATTGCCGATCCGTACCGCTTCGCCACGCTCCTCGCATCGAGCCGCGACGCGCAAGCGCACTTCCCAAGGTTCGACACTGCTGCGCGGGCCGTGGAGCGAGTCCATGCCGATCAGCTCGGCGCGCACGTCCTGCATCTTCACGCCGGTTAACGCCAGACGCTTGAGTACGACATCCCGCGCCAATTGAGCCCGTGCGACGGCGCCGGGGCCGCCGTAGGACATCTGCCCTTCGCCGATCCAGCCATCCAGATAGCCCACGCTGACCTTCAACTGTTCAGGTCGCGCGCGACCCGCGGCGCCTTGGGCGCGCACACGATCAACCGCTTCCTCGACAAAACCCACCTGGGAAAAATCGGCGGTCACATCAGGGGTCAAATACGCCGCTGGATCATGCACTTCATAAATCAGTTGCTCGGTGCAGGTCGCACGGCTGACCCGTCCACCTGAGCCTGCAACCTTGGTGATCAGCGCTTCGCCCTCGGCATTGATCTCGGCCAAGGGGAATCCCAGGCGCGCCAGGTCATCCACATCTTTGAAGCCCGGGTCGGCAAAATAGCCGCCACTGACTTGCCCGGCGCATTCGAGCAAATGTCCAACTAACGTGCCGCGACCCAAGCGCTGCCAGTCATCCGCGGCCCAGCCGAACTCGAACATCTGCGGCGCGAGGAACAGCGACGGGTCGGCGACACGTCCGGTAATTACCACATCGGCGTCGGCGCGCAGGGCTTCAAGGATGCCGTCCACGCCCAGGTAAGCATTGGCGGATATCAGCCGTTCGCCGAGTGAACCGACGGTCTGGCCGTTATCCAGCACTTGCTCGGGCTGCAACGCAGCCAAGACATCGTCGCCCACCACCGCGACCACCTTGAGGCGCAGGCCCAGCTCGCTGGCGATGCGCCGCACTTCAATCGCCGCCGACACCGGGTTGGCCGCGCCCATGTTGGTGACCACCCGCAGGCGGCGACGCCCGGCGCCCTCCCCCACAAACGGCAATACACGGCGCATGCGCTCACTGAGCAGCGGGTCATAGCCGCCGTCGGGATCCGTGATCCGCGCCTGTTGCGCCAGGGCAATCGTACGTTCGGCCAGGCATTCGAAGACCAGGTAATCCAGATCGCCCTGTTCAGCCAGTTCCACGGCGGGTTCGATACGGTCGCCGGAATAGCCGGCACCGGAACCGATGCGCAAGGTTTTCATCTCAAATCACTCCCAGGAGCAACGCGGTCAGGGTCATCAACACCGACGCGGCAAACAGAAAAGGGATGGTGAAGCGCTGGTGATCGGCCAATTCGATCTTGCACAGGCCCACCAACAGGAACGTCGCGGGGGTCAGCGGGCTGACCGGGAAACCGGTGGTGTGCACGCCCAGCAGCGAGGCCTGGGCCACCTGCAACGGGTCGACACCGAGGGCCTTGCCGACTTCGGCGATCACCGGCATCACGCCGAAATAATACGAATCGGGGTCGAACAGCATGCTCAACGGCATGGAAATAAAGCCCACCACCGCCGGGATCAACTTGCCGTGGCCGGCCGGAATCTGCGCCACCGCCACTTCGGCGATCGCCTTGAGCATGCCGGTGCCTTGCATGATGCCGGTGAACACCCCGGCGGCGAGCAGGATACTGGCCATGGTCAGCGCGGTTTTCGCATGGGCGTCGATGCGGGCGCGCTGGGCGTCCACATTCGGGTAGTTGATGCACAGGGCCACCACGGTGCCGAGCATGAACATCACCACCGGGTCGACCCAGCCGGCGATCATCACCACCATCACCAACACAGTCAGCACCAGGTTGACCCAGAACAGCCGAGGCCGGCGCAGCTGGATGTCGGCGTCGCTGAGCACCCGTTGCGGCACGGCATCCACGCTGGAACCGGCGCCCAGGCCCAGGCGTTTTTCCTCGCGGCGGCCGAGCCACCAGGCGCAGGCGAAGACGAAGACCAGGCCGACGATCTGCACCGGGATCAGCGGCTGGAACAGGTCAGCCACCGGCACATGCAGTGCCGCCGAGGAGCGCAGCACCGGGCCGGTCCACGGCAGGAAGTTGACCCCGGCGGCCATCGCGCAGACACAGGCAAGGATACGTTTATCAATGCCCAGCCGCGTATACAGCGGCAGCATCGCCGGCACTGTCACCAGAAAGGTCACCGCGCCGGAACCGTCGAGGTGCACCAACAGGGCCAGGGTCGCGGTACCGACGACAATCCTTGTAGGACGCGTCCCTACCGTGCGCAGGATGCGATCAATGATGGGGTCGAGCATGCCGGCATCGGTCATGATCCCGAAAAACAGGATCGCGAACACAAACATGCCCACCACGGGGGCGACGTTCTTGATACCGGTAATGATGAAGGCGCTGGTTTGCAGGCCGAACCCACCGAGCAACGCGGCGATGATCGGCAAGGCGATCAGGGCCACCAGCGGCGAGAGGCGTTTGCTCATGACGGCAGCGAGCAGGCACAGGATGGTGATGACACCCAGGATAGCGAGCATGGGTTACTCCAGAGCGGCCTTTGCGGCCGGTTATTGTTTTCCCCCGAGTATTGGAATCACGTTACCCTTTGTAAATTGGAATGTTCAGCGAGTCATGTTCGTAAAAACAAAACGCTCGAGAAAAACAACAATGAAAAATTCGATCCAGCATATCCAGGCATTCCTCGCGGTGGCCCGTACCGGGAGTTTCACCAAGGCGGCCAACGAACTGCACCTCTCACCTTCGGCGCTGACCGTGCAAGTCCAGCAACTGGAGGATTGGCTGGGCGTTGCCCTGCTCGACCGCAGCCCGCGCCATGTGAGCATCACGGCCGCCGGCCAGGAAGCGCGCGGCCCTATGGAAAAACTGCTGCTGGACCTGGACAACATTGTCACCGGTTCCCGCGACCTGGCCGCCTTGCGTCGCGGCGTCGTCACCATCGCCGCCCTGCCCTCGGTCTGCGCCGGCACCCTGCCCCCGGCCCTACGGCTGTTTCGCGAACGCTTTGGCGGCATCGAAGTGCGCCTGCACGACCTGGTGGCCCATCGCATTCATGCCCAGGTACGTGCAGGCGAGGTCGATTTCGGCATTGGTGTACGCGCACGGCTCAGTCACGGCCTGGCGTTTGTGCCGGTGCTCAATGATCGACTGTGCGCCTTCGTGCCGCTGGATCATCCCCTCACCCGCCATCGCCAGCTGACCCTGGAGCAACTGGCGGACCAGCCGATCATCCTCACCGGGCGTGACAGCAGTGTGCGTGAGCAAGTGGATGCGTTGTTTGATGAGACGCAGCTGACGATGAACGCAGGCATGGAGGCCAACTATATGTCCACGGTCCTTGCCTTGGTGCGCCAGGGGCTGGGCATCAGTGTGCTGCCGGAGTCGGCGGCGGACAGTTTGGCAGGCTTGAAGCGCATCAACATCGATCATCCCGGCGTGAACCGGGAGATCGGGCTGATCAGCCGCAGCGGCATGAGCCTGAGCCCGGCGGCGCAGCGCTGTTTTGACCTGCTCAAGGCCCAGATGCCCTCCTTGTAGGAGCCCGGCTTGCCGGGCGCCTACAGATTGAGGGCGTTCAGTCGAGCATCGCGATGTGCTTGGGGTGGCTGGCCACACGCGCCAACCACGCCTGCACGCCCGGATACGCATCCAGGTCAAAACCACCTTCCCGGGCCACGTGGGTATAGGCATACAAGGCCACGTCCGCGATGGAGAACTGGTCGCCCACCAGGTACGGCGTCAGTTGCAGCTGGCGTTCCATGACCTTGAGGGCTTTGTAACCGCCCTTGTGCAGCTTCTTGTATTCCTCGAGGCGCTCCTGCGGCAGCCCCAGGTAAAACTGGATAAACCGCGCCACCGCAATGTACGGCTCGTGGCTGTACTGTTCGAAGAACTGCCACTGCAACACCTGCGTGCGCAGGCGCGGCTCGGTGGGCAGGAATTCGCTGCCGTCGGCGAGGAAATTCAGGATCGCGTTGGATTCCCACAGGCAGGTGCCGTCTTCGAGCTCCAGCACCGGGATCTTGCCGTTGGGGTTCTTTGCCAGGAATTCGGCCGTCTGCGTGTCACCCCTGAGGATGTCCACATCCACCCATTGGTACGGGATGCCCAGCAGGTTGAGCATCAATTTGACCTTGTAGCAGTTGCCCGACTTGTAATCGCCATAAACCTTGTACATGGGGCTCCCCTTATGCCGCTTGCGCGTGCTGTGCTTGACGGACCACTGCGGCCAGGCGCTTGAGACCTTCGTCCAGACGGGACGGGTCGATATGGCTGAAATTGAGTCGCAGTGAGCCCAGGTGCTGGTCCGGCTCGGAAAAGAACGGTTCACCGGGCATGAACGCGACGTCCTGATCGAGCGCAGGAGCCAACAAGGTGCGGGTGTCGAGCGGCTGTTTCAAGGTCAGCCAGAAGAATAATCCACCCTGGGGCACTTGCCAGTCGGCCAGCTCGCCGAAGTGACGCAGCAATGCCGCCTGGAAGGCATCGCGGCGCTCGCGGTAAAAGCTGCGCAATTGCACCAGGTGCTGCTGGTATTTCTGCGTGCCGATCCACTGCATCGCCTGCCACTGGCCGACGCGGTTGGTGTGCAGGTCCGCCGACTGCTTGAGCTTGAGCAAGTGCGGGAACAGGTCCGGGCTGGCGATCAGGTAACCGACGCGCAATCCCGGCAGCAAGGTTTTGGAAACCGTGCCGGTGTAGATCCAGCTGGCTTTGTTCAGGCGGCCGACGATGGGCTTGGCGCTGCCACCGTCGAAGGTCAGCTCGCGGTAGGGTTCGTCTTCGATCAGGGTGACGCCGAACTCATCCAGCAACGCGGCGACAGCCTCGCGCTTGGCCTCGCTGTAGCGCACGGCGGATGGGTTCTGGAACGTCGGGATCAGGTAGATGAACGCCGGGCGATGGCGTTCAAGGTTGGCGCGCAAGCTGGCCAGGTCGGGGCCGCCTGCTTCCAGCTGCACCGTGAGGCAATCGGCGCCGAACAGTTGGAAGATCTGCAACGCGGCCAGGTAGGTCGGGCCTTCCAACAGGATTTTCGTGCCCTTGTCGATATACAACTTCGCCGCCAGGTCGAGGGTTTGCTGTGAGCCGCTGACCACCAGTACCTGGCTCGCCTGGCACGGCACCCCCAGGGCGCGCGCCTCGGCCGCCAGTAACTCACGCAATTGCGGTTCGCCCTCGCTCATGCCGTATTGGCCGATGTTCAGCGGCATGCCCTCCCACTGCAAGGCCGGCAACATGGCCTCGGCCGGCAGGCCACCGGCGAACGACATCACTTGCGGGCGCTGGGCTGCCGCGAGGATTTCACGGATCAAGGAGCTTTTGAGGCGCGTAACACGTTCAGAGAAGGCCATAAGGTCACCGGTAGCAAAGCCTGTGGGAAATACGTCAAACTGGTTGACCGAAATTACGACAGCTTGAATGGATACGTCAACATGCTTGACCTTAAAAACCAGGGCAGCCAGCAAGAGGCGATGCAAGCGTTCTTCTTCGGCTACCAGGCGTTCACTGCCAAAGCCGATGAAATGCTCGAACGCCGCGGCCTGAGCCGGGTGCACCAGCGCATCGTATTTTTTATCGCACGCTACCCGGCCTTGAGCGTGAAGGAGTTGCTGGAACTGCTCGGCGTGAGCAAGCAGGCGCTGAACATGCCGTTGCGCCAATTGCAGGAGATGCACCTGGTCAACAGCGTTGCGGCGCAGACCGACAAGCGCAAACGCCTGCTGGAACTGACGGAGGAAGGTATGCGGTTCGAGCAATCACTGCGGCGTGAGCAGGTGAAGCTGTTGCAACGCGCGTTCAGTGAAGCCGGGGAGGAAGCCGTGGCGGGCTGGTTGGCGGTGAATCAGGCCCTTGCCGGGCAGCCGTGATTGCTTTGTAGATGTGCTTGTGGCTGTGGCTGGACTTGTGGCAACAGCTGGATCTGGGGCTGTGGCAAGGGCTTGGGGCAACAACTGGATCTGGGGCTGTGGCACTGACTTGTGGCGAGCGGGCTTGCCCCGCGTTGGGGTGCGAAGCAGCCCCAATTCAGTCACTGCATTCTTACAGACAGAACCTGCCAGCAGGTTTTGGGGCTGCTGCGCACCCCAACGCGGGGCAAGCCCGCTCACCACAATTAAGTCCAGTTCACCCCAATAAGCACCAGTTCATCCCAACAAGCCCAGTTCATCCCAACAAGCCCAGCTCCCCCCAACAAGCCCAGTTCACCCCAACAAGCCCGGTTCCCCCCAATAAGCCCAGTTCACCCCAACAAGTCCAGTTCATCCCAATAAGCCCAGTTCACCCCAATAAACCCAGTTCACCCCAACAAGCCCAGTTCCCCCCAACAAGCCCAGATCACCCCAACAAGCCCAGCTCCCCCCAACAAGCCCAGTTCACCCCAATAAACCCAGTTCCCCCCCAACAAGCCCGGTTCACTCCAATAAACCCAGCTCACCAAAAAACGCGGCTCCCCCCCTATCCAGACACCACAGCCGTGGCCTTCCATCGACTTTCGCCCAAACAATCGAAAACATTATTTGCTTTATTTGTATACAAAAGCATAATTCGCTTCGTGCGAGTTCCTGACCTATTGGTCAACAAAACCCGCCAGTACCTCAAAGCGCTGCTGCCCACTGTCGTGACCGGCGCTGGAAATAACAATAAAACTCTTGAGGAGTACTCGCTGTGGAAAGCCGCAAATCCGAAGCCCCAACGCTGGATCTCTCACCCGCACGCAGTGGCTGGCTGGAACGCCTGTTCAAACTGCGCCTGCATGGCACCACAGTGAAGACCGAACTGATCGCCGGCCTCACCACGTTCATCACCATGGCCTACATCATCTTCGTCAACCCCAACATCATGGCCGACGCCGGCATCGATCATGGCGCGGCGTTTGTCGCCACGTGCATCGCCGCGGCGCTGGGTTGTCTGTTGATGGGCCTGTACGCCAACTGGCCGGTAGGCCTGGCGCCGGGCATGGGCCTGAACGCGTTTTTCACCTACACCGTGGTCGGCACCATGGGCTATCACTGGGAAACCGCGCTGGGTGCGGTGTTCATTTCCGGCGTGTTGTTCATGGGCCTCACGCTCTCCCGGATCCGCGAGTGGCTGCTCAACAGCATTCCGGTCAGCCTGCGCCACGCCATGGGCGCGGGTGTCGGTCTATTCCTCGGGGTGATCGGCCTGAAAACCGCCGGGATCATCGTCGACAGCCCGGCCACGCTGATCAAGCTCGGCTCGCTGCATGAGCCGGCGCCGCTGCTGGCGGCGGTGTGTTTCCTGCTGATCGCGATCCTCAGCTATCACCGCGTATTCGGCGCGATCCTCATCAGCATCATCGCCGTGACCCTGGCCGGCTGGGGCCTGGGCCTGGTGCATTACAACGGGATCCTTTCCACCCCACCAAGCCTGGCACCGACCTGGATGGCCATGGACGTGAAGGGTGTGTTCAATGTGAGCATGATAAGTGTGGTATTTGCCTTTCTTTTTGTGCACATGTTCGATACCGCCGGTACACTGATGGGCGTTGCGCAACGCGCCGGGCTGGTCAATGCCGACGGCAGGATCGATAACCTGTCCCGCGCCCTCAAGGCCGACAGTGCCTCCAGTGTGTTCGGCGCCATGGTCGGTGTACCGCCGGTGACCAGCTATGTGGAAAGCGCTGCCGGTGTTGCCGCCGGTGGCCGTACCGGGTTGACGGCGGTCACGGTCGGCGTGCTGTTCGTGGCGGCGATGTTTTTCGCGCCGCTGGCGGGCATGATCCCGGCCTACGCCACGGCGGGTGCGCTGATTTACGTGGCGATGCTGATGATGGCGAGCATGGCCCATATCAATTGGGATGAAGCCACCGACAGCATCCCGGCCATCGTGACCGCGATCATGATGCCGCTGACCTTCTCGGTCGCCGACGGGATCGCCCTGGGCTTTATCACCTATGTGGCGCTCAAGGCCGGCACCGGCAAGTACCGCGAGATCTCCGTGAGCCTGTGGGTGCTGTGCGCGATCTTTATCGCCAAGTTCGTCTTTCTATAAAAAAAGGAGCATGCAATGAGTCTGGAAACCTGGCTGCTGTTCAGTGGCGCTGCACTGGTAGTGATCCTGATCCCGGGGCCGCTGTCGTTGCTGATGATCAGCAACAGCCTGAACTACGGCCTGCGTCGCTCATACCCGGCGTTTCTCGGCGGGGTGATCGCCTCGATCTGCCTGTTGAGCGCGTCGGCCCTGGGCCTGGGCGCATTGCTGCTCGCGTCGGAAAACCTGTTCAGCGCACTGAAGATTGTCGGCACGCTGTACCTGTTCTATCTCGCCTGGCAGAGCTGGCAGCAATCACGCCAGCCATCCCAGGGCGCGACAGTGCCGCAGGCTGCGCCGGTGCCGCGCTTTCGCGCGCTGTTCGGGCGCGCTTTTGTGCTGGGGGCCAGCAACCCCAAGGACATCCTGTTTTTCGCCGCCTTTTTGCCGCAGTTCCTGAGCAGCCAGCAACCTTTCCTGCCGCAGTTGCTGATCATGATCGCCACCTGGACCCTGCTCGACCTGCTGTGCAAGCTGGCCTACGGCCTCGGCGCCCATGGTGCTGCGCGGTACCTGCGCAGTGGCAGCGGTCAAAGCTGGTTCAACCGCGTCAGCGCCGCCCTGTTCGGCAGTGCCGGCGTGGCTTCGCTGATCAAGGCTAGAATGGTTTCACTTTGACGAAATAAACCGTTGGCGGCAGATTGCCCTGGCTGGGCCATTGAATGCCGGTGACGATCGGAACGAGGCGCTGCTCCCTCATGGCGCTTCGGACCATGGCAGCCACGACTGAATCCTGATGCGCGTTGATGGCCGTATTCACCCAGCCATCAGTCAGGCGCATATTCAACTGAACGCTCCCTCGCTCAAGCCACTGATAGGTCATGTAATACAGCTGGCTTGAACGTGGATGCGTCGCCACCAGTTCATGCATCGGAACATGCCCTCGCCTTACCTGCCATTCGTGAAGGCTGAAACCCTGCTGCTCGAGCACTGACCTGACAGCCGCGCGTTGGGCGGTTCTTCTCTCAATCGCCAACGACATGTCACCGGACCGCAGCCGCGCATCCAACGCCACAGGGGGCCTGAAGTCGACACGCGTAAAGCCTGGGGTCTTGCCTTCGTAACCAATGAACACTGACGTCGGCTTCCTTTGCACAGGCCGCAGCATCCTCAGCAAATCATCCGTCTGACCGGGCCTCACCGGATTGGGGGTCATCCAATCGTCCAACGTCGCCCGCAGGTTGAGCAAATGGCTGGCCGTTGCCGAGCGAGAGGAGTCCGAAAGCTCAAGCACCCGGGCCACTGCAAACTTACGGCTGTGACGCGTCAGCCCTGGGAACGCCCTGCCGACCTCTGCCTCCGGCGGCCCAGTGAACAGAGGGGCATGGAGCTGCCACTCACCGGTTGCGGTACGCGTCGCCGGCAGCGGTTGCTCACCCAGCGCGGTGGTGGTCCATCGCTCAATGTCCACGCTGACCCTTGAAACCAGTGGCTCGTGTTTGCCGATAAACACGAACTCGCTCAGCGGCGCGTGATCGCCTTGGTGGAGCAACCGGTAATAACCCGCCGCCGATTGTGTGGGCGTGTCATAGCGGCGGCCCACGTAAATGAGGTCATAGGGAAATCCTGGCGGTTCCAGCGGCACATGGAACACCCCTGAAGCTACGGAAGCCAGCGACTGCGCGTCAGGTGCGGGTGCACGCCAACTGAACCAGTGACCGGCCGGTGCGGATGACTGGCGGATCCGGTTGTGCGTGGCGATGCGCACGCTGGGCGGGCGCCAACTCGGCGGCTGCACCGCTTGCCACGGACTGAGTAGCGCGGAACTCGGACCGGCCATGGGCGCATCCGCCCCCAGCAGCCATTCCTTGGGCGAATAAATCGTCAGGATCAGCTCATCCGTTCCCGGCGCGTCGCTGTTTTTCAGGCGGAAAAACGCTTCGCCCTCACGGCGGTAAACCGGGTAATGGTGCGTGTCTTCCACCAAGAAGTGCTCGCCGCGCCGCACGTAGAGACCCTTTTCCCCGGGCCCCTGCAACACGACCGCGTTTTGCGGCCTGCCCGGGGCGCGAAACCGTTCCAGGGGCTTGAGCCGCGCGACTGCCGGGGACGATCGTGGCAGGTTGAGGGGCCGACCAAACTGCGCGAGGGTTGAACGATGGATCCGTCCCAGGCTTGCACCTATCGACCGCGTCATCGGGCGAACCACCGCGCCCGCCTTCACCTTTGGGCCGGGCACAAAGCTCAGCAACAGGTCTATCGCCAAAAATACCGAGCCAAACGCCACGTCCACCGCAACCCGAGGATCACCCGTGCGGTGATAGTGTCGCGCGGTCAGCAATAGCTCATACAACTGGTTACCCAAGCCAAAAAACGGCAGGACAATCGACAGCAAGGCCCGCCCTCGGCTATCCGCCTCGGCCTCCAGGCGCTGCTCGCGGTAGGTCTCCAGACTTTTGCGCGACTGACTGCCGGCCTGTGCCTGACGGTGCAGATCAATTGCCCTCGCCTGATACAGGAGCGCCCTGGCATCACTGTGTGAGGTGGGCACCAAGGCTAGCCAGTGCTGCGGGTCACTGGCGATCTGCTCGAGGATCTGTTTTTCAATGTCCTCGACCCGTGCAGTGGGCACCAGGTGTTTGACGGAGAACGAGCGAACAAACTCGACGCCGCGCCAGAACCCATTCACCAGGGCGTAGTCAGGGCGCAAGTCGGCGGGGTCGAAGGACGTCGCGTGTGTTTGCCCGGGATGCGCGTTGATGGCTTCGAACGCCCAGCCGGGTGCAATGTGCCGTGCCAGTGCGCTGACGTGATCAGGCGATGCCCAGTGACGGTTCAGGTGTTCCTGGGCCGCTTGCAGGTTGGCGTGCTCACTGAGGCTCATGCCATCCGGCGCGGCGGGCCAGTAAACCACGCAACGTTGGGAAAGCCGGTCATGAATCACCAGGATGCCCGCGCAATAACGATCATGCTGCAGGGTATGGGCCACCAGATGCACGATGTACAGCTGCAATTGATCGCCATGTTCCAGCAAATCCTGAGGAATGCGTGCGTTCATGGCGGTGTTGAAAAAGCGCTGCGCCTCCAGCGTCAACCCGCGTCGAACCGCCGAATACAGATCTGCGTCCGCACCTGCCCGCAAGACGCGCCTCAAGAGTTGTGGCACACGCATGTCGGTACCGGGCGAATAAAACACACTGTCGATCAACGCCGCATAGCGCCCGCCGATATCCAGCGAGAACACCATATTGATCAAGTAGTCCGCGTTCAGTTGCTGCTTCCATGCGGGTTTGAGGTACTCGGCGTACTTGAAACGCCACCACGTGGGCATCATCTGCGGGTCGAGGTTATGCAGCGCCAACTGCAGCAGGCTGAACCGCGAACGCTCCGGGCTGGGCGTCAGGACTTCCTTGCGATCGCCCACCGTACAGCTGCTTTCCCAACCACAGACCTTGCCGTCGACGTGGTCGGGCATGTCGATAAACGGTGTGTCGATGTCCACTTGCGGGAACAGGCCGTCCTCGCGTAAACGCGCAATCAACCGTTCACGGGCATAGGTGTGCAGATCCGGCAGCCGCTGTTTAAGGTGCTCTTCAAACGCCAGCATGCTGCCCAGGGAGTGGCGCAGCAGGTGCTTGAAGCGTTTGCGCTGCGCCACGCTCGACTCGCCCAGCCAGGACGGCAGTTTTTTCTTCGCGCTCGCAGCTTTGCGCACCAGCGCCACATGCACCTGCGCCTGGATCAGCGCATCGCTGACCGGCGCATGCAGATGCTGCTCCAGTTCGACCGCCAGCAGCAGGCGGCTCAAGGCAATATCCGCGGTTTCACTGAATACACGGGCGCCGCCATCGAGGCCGCGCTGCAGGGACAGGTAACCCTTGAGCAGCCGCTTGAGCGCCAGCAGCACGGGGTTACCCTCGATGATTTGATAACGCACCGCGAGGGTTTGGTCGGCAGCCTGCTCACGCACACTTTGGCGTTTGGGTCGCTCGACGTAGCGCCCCAGCACCGATTCATCTCGGCTGCCAAGGCTGGCATTGATCCCCACGGATAATGCGCCAAGGCTGTCAAATACCGTCACGCCGCCGTCTCGCCCGAACGCACACAGCACCACCGGTTCGCGCCGCTCGGGATCACTGAGCGCCGCCTTGCGGGTCACCGCAAACAGGCTGTGCAACGGAGAATCGGTATCGGGTCCAGCCCCCACCAGAACCGACAGCACGCAGGCCTCGCTGTCTGCCCGCTTGCTGGCCAGCGGCGTATCCAGCACTTCGAGCAGCAGGTCGCGGTGGGCTGTGCGGACCAACTTGAGTCGGTGCTGCAACTCGATTTCGCCACGCAGCCAATCGGTCCAGAGTTGGAGGACAGAGGACAGGCGATGGTGTTCACCGTCGGGTTTTGCCTTCCAGAACGCCACGTCGAACAGCTGCAGTTGCGCCCCCTGCACCAGCGCGGACAGGGTGTCCGCGGTAGCCTTGAGTTGCGCGTCAAGCGTCACGAAATCCCGCAAGGCTTGGGTGTCTTCCACAGGATCCTGCGGGTTCAGCAGTTTCATCAGGCCTTTTTCGTAGCGCTTGACTTGGTGCAGCGCAGTGTCCATCGCCAGCCACGGCGCCGTACTGGCGAAAATGATCTCGTGACGCCGTCGATGCCGGTCCCAGGCCTGCAATGGCTGGCGCATACTCCCCAACCGTGGCGTGCCCACCCAATGTGTTCGGCCGCGCTCGACGTCGGCGAGATAGCGGCCGGCGTCGGTCACTGGAGGCTGTCGCGCACCGGCAAAGACCTGCGCCAGGTTGATCGACACCGCGCACGCCAACTCATTTTCCCATTGGCTCTCCAGCATCGCCTGGGCGCTGAGCACAAACACATCGCTCTTCAACGCTGAACCTTGCCACACCGCTGCGGCGGTCATTTGCGCCGGGCACACCGGGTGCCGACGCCGCAAGGGCAGGCACTGCCACAGCTCATCCAGTGACGTCCCCTGGATCAGCGCCACCAGGCCGCACTGCAATTGGCTGAATGAGCGGTACTCGTAATAGTTGCGCGTCAACCCTGGCAGGTACATCACGTGCGGCGACTGCGCAGGGTCATCCGCGCGATGAATATGCAGCGCACCGGGGATGGGCATCAGCCGCGGGCCTACACCCGGCCACATCAACTGGCTGACCTTGAGGCTGGCCCACGGCTCACCCGCGCGTTGCCGCGCCTGCGCCGTCGGCGCATCCACCAGCGCCTGGACCATGGCCCGCCCTGCACTCGATAACTCGTCCAGTTGCCAGGCCACAAAAGCCTGGTCGGCGAACGCCTGCTGGTGCAACTGGGTCCAGCGCTCCTGGCGCGTCAGCCACGATCCCGGCACCAGCGCCTGCCAATAGTCGCTGTATGCCTGGGCAAGCCGCCCAAACAGGTTCAGGGCAATCACCCGCTGCAACGCCTCCAGCGGGGTAAACGGCAGAACGCGGGCGGGATCGTCCTTGAGGCTCAGGGTGGTGTAATGGTTGAGATTGATCGGCACCGAAGGCAGCACCAACAGGCGCAGCGTGCGGTCGGTCAGGCTCTCGACGTTTTGCGCGGCGGCAGGCGGCTTGGGCTCGGTAAGCAGCAGCTTGTCCGGGTCCAGGTCAAAGGCCTTGCGCAACTCGGCGCGAATGACCCGCAAGACCCTGGGCGCTCCGAGGATCAGGCGCGAGCGTAATCTGGTTGATTCGGCACTGCGCAGATCAGCGGCTGCGAGCCAGTTGATCAGCAGGCTGGGATGGGGGCTGGCGTTGATCCGCCGCGTCAATTGAATACGCATCGCCTGCCATGCATCGTCGTCAGGCACATCGGAATCGTCAGGTAAGGTCACGGCGGTATCTGCGTCGAGGAAAACACCTAGCCTATGCAGCACCCGCCCTGATAGGGCGCTAGATAATTGAACGCGCCCCGGGCAAAAAAAAGCCCGCAGTGTGGGCGGGCGAAAAACCAACGAAGAGCTTTGGGGGTGTGAAGCGAGGTGACGACTCAGCTACCGCGATAGGTGGAGTAGCTGTAAGGCGAAATCAGCAGGGGCACGTGGTAGTGATCCTGTTCGGCACTGATGCCAAAACGCAGCACCACCACATCGAGGAACGCAGGCTGTGGCAATTGCACGCCGCGGGCGCGGTAATAATCGCCGGCGCTGAATTGCAATTGGTAGACGCCACTGCGGTAATCCTCCCCTTGCAGCAGCGGCGCGTCGCAGCGACCGTCGCTGTTGGTCACGGCCGTGGCGACCAGCTCCAGTTGCGCGCCTTTGACGCGGTACAGCTCAACCTGGATGGCGCTGCCTGGGCAGCCGTGGGCTGCGTCCAGTACGTGTGTGGTCAGTCGTCCCATGGGTTGGGGCTCCCTTGCGTTGAGTGAAATAAGCCGCCCCCTTATGGGGCATGAAAAGTCGCGATTGAGCTGATTAAGACACTTTTAATAAAAATTGTACACAATAAAAATCACAAAGTTTCTGACACCCCTACTGGCACACGCCCCAAGCTCAAAAACTCAACACCCCTTGCTTTTAAACGACCTTTTATCCATTTACTGACCAACCGGGCAAGTTTCTTGCAGTGTTAAGCTGCGGCAACCGTCGAGAAAAAATGCGGAAATACAGGCTTACAAAGTGACCATCAAGTTGTATACAATCAGCCCATCGCTGTGACGCCACCCAGTCTTTCCGCTGGCCGCCACACACTTGCTACCACGAACAAGAAGGAAGACTGCAGTGAGCGCTGACTACCCACGCGACCTGATCGGTTACGGCAGTAACCCTCCTCACCCCCACTGGCCGGGCAAGGCGCGCATCGCTTTGTCGTTCGTACTCAACTACGAAGAAGGCGGCGAGCGCAACATTTTGCACGGCGACAAAGAGTCCGAAGCCTTCCTTTCGGAAATGGTCTCGGCCCAGCCGCTGCAGGGCGAACGCAACATGAGCATGGAGTCGCTGTACGAGTACGGCAGCCGTGCCGGCGTGTGGCGCATCCTCAAGCTGTTCAAGCAATTCGATATCCCGCTGACCATCTTCGCCGTGGCCATGGCCGCCCAGCGCCACCCGGATGTGATCCGCGCGATGGTCGAGGCCGGCCACGAGATCTGCAGCCACGGCTATCGCTGGATCGACTACCAGTACATGGACGAGGCCCAGGAGCGCGAGCACATGCTCGAAGCCATCCGCATCCTCACCGAACTGACCGGCGAACGCCCACTGGGCTGGTACACCGGGCGCACCGGCCCCAACACCCGGCGACTGGTGATGGAGGAAGGCGGCTTCCTGTATGACTGCGACACCTACGACGACGACCTGCCCTACTGGGAACCCAACAACCCGACCGGCAAGCCGCACCTGGTGATCCCCTACACCCTGGACACCAACGACATGCGCTTTACCCAGGTGCAGGGTTTCAACAAGGGCGATGACTTTTTCGAGTACCTCAAGGATGCCTTCGACGTGCTGTACGCCGAGGGCGCCGAGGCGCCGAAAATGCTTTCGATCGGCCTGCACTGCCGCCTGATCGGCCGCCCGGCGCGCCTGGCTGCGTTGAAGCGCTTTATCGAATACGCCAAAGGCCACGAACAGGTGTGGTTCACCCGCCGCGTCGATATCGCCCGTCACTGGCAAGCAACCCACCCGTACACGGGAGCTGCGAAATGACTGCGTTTAAGACATTGAAACCCTCGACCTTGAGCCGCGACGCCTTCGTCGCAGCCTTTGCCGACATCTACGAACATTCGCCATGGGTGGCCGAAAAGGCCTACGACCTGGGCCAGGACACCTCGATCGACCAGATCGAAACCCTGCACCAGCGCATGAGCGACATCCTGTTGAGCGCCGATCATGCCAGCCAACTGGCGCTGATCAACGCTCACCCGGACCTGGCCGGCAAAGCCGCCGTCCAGGGCCAACTGACCGAAGCCAGCACCAATGAACAGGCTGGCGCCGGTATTCACCAATGCACGGCCGAAGAGTTCTCGCGCTTCACCGAGCTGAACGACGCCTACAAGGCCAAGTTCAAGTTTCCCTTCATCATGGCGGTAAAAGGCAGCAACCGGCATCAGATCCTCGCCGCGTTCGAAACGCGCATCCACAACTCGGTGGACACCGAGTTCAAGTGCGCGCTGGACGAGATCAACAAGATCGCGTTGTTCCGATTACTGACTCTTTAAGCAGACCTGGCCCGAGCGGTTCATGAACGCCCAGGGCCTGGCGAGCATCCCAAGCCACTCTATTTAAGGCAGACAAGAAGAATGAAAGCTTACGCCGTACCTTTCGAGAAGTTCGTCAACCTGGCCGACGCCCGCCTGGGCACCAAGATCATCTCCGTCACCGATGACTGGTTCGCCGACGCCAACCGCCTGTTCCAGCCGACCCCGGCCGTGTGGAAGGAGGGCGTTTTCGATGACAACGGCAAGTGGATGGACGGCTGGGAGTCGCGCCGCAAGCGCTTCGAAGGCTACGACAGCGCGGTGATCCGCCTGGGCGTACCGGGCTCGATCAAGGGCGTGGACATCGACACTTCATTCTTCACCGGCAACTACCCGCCATCGGCCTCGCTGGAAGCCTGCTTCCTGGCCTCGGGCGAGCCGGATGACAATACCCAGTGGGTGGAAGTGCTGTCGGCCGTCGAGCTGCAGGGCAACAGCCACCACTACCACGAAATCAGCAACGACCAGGCGTTCAGCCACCTGCGCTTCAACATCTACCCGGATGGCGGCGTGGCCCGCCTGCGTGTGTACGGCGTGCCGTTCCGCGACTGGTCCGCAATCGGCGACAACGAACAGGTCGACCTGGCTGCCGCGTTGAATGGCGGTCGCGCCCTGGCGTGCTCCGATGAACACTTCGGCCGCATGAGCAACATCCTCAACCCGGGCCGTGGCATCAACATGGGCGACGGCTGGGAAACCGCACGTCGTCGCACGCCAGGCAATGACTGGGTGATCGTCGCGCTGGGTCACCCGGGCGAGATCGAGAAGATTATCGTCGACACCCTGCACTTCAAGGGCAACTACCCGGACACCTGCTCGATCCAGGGCGCCTTCGTGAAGGGCGGCACCGACAGCCAGATCGAAACCCAATCGCTGTTCTGGCGCGAACTGCTGCCGGCACAGAAACTGGAAATGCACGCCGAACACACCTTCGCCGAACAGATCAAGGCACTGGGCCCGATTACCCACATCCGCCTGAACGTGTTCCCGGATGGCGGTGTGAGCCGCCTGCGCGTTCTCGGCAAGGTCGCGAAGTAACACCCGATCGTTCCCACGCTCCGCGTGGGAACGCATTCCGTGACGCTCTGCGTCACAAGAGCGGACGCAGAGCGTCCGGGGCGGTGTTCCCACGCAGAGCGTGGGAACGATCCATAGACAAGATTAAGAAGACAGCCATGCGCACACTGATGATCGAACCCCTGACCAAAGAAGCCTTCGCCCCTTTCGGAGACGTTATCGAAACCGATGGCAGCGATCACTTCATGATCAACAACGGGTCGACCATGCGCTTTCACAAGCTGGCAACGGTAGAAACCGCGCAGCCTGAAGACAACGCGATCATCAGCATCTTCCGCGCCGACGCGCTGGATATGCCGCTGACCGTGTGCATGCTGGAGAGACACCCGCTGGGCAGCCAGGCTTTCATCCCGCTGCTCGGCAACCCCTTTCTGATCGTGGTCGCGCCACTTGGCGATGCACCTGTATCAGGCTTGGTCCGCGCCTTCGTCACCAACGGCAGGCAGGGCATCAATTACCATCGCGGCGTCTGGCACCACCCGGTGCTGACGATCGAAAAGCGGGATGACTTCCTGGTGGTTGATCGCAGTGGCACAGGCAATAACTGCGATGAGCATTTCTTCAAAGAGGATGAGCGATTGATCCTCGCCCCCCACCAATAAGAGAAGGCCGGATCACCCGACAACAAGGGTGACAGGCGAGAGGTAAAGACTGTGGAAGCACATCTGTTGGAATGGCTGAACCTTAGCGTGCGCTGGGTTCACATGATCACTGGCGTCGCCTGGATCGGCGCTTCGTTCTACTTCGTCTGGCTGGAAAACAACCTCAACCGCGTCAACCCCAAGGACGGCCTGGCCGGTGACTTGTGGGCGATCCACGGTGGCGGTATCTACCACCTGGAAAAATACAAACTGGCCCCGCCGACCATGCCGGACAACCTGCACTGGTTCAAATGGGAAGCCTATTTCACCTGGATGTCAGGCATCGCGCTGCTGTGCGTGGTGTTCTACTCCAACCCGACCTTGTACCTGCTGGCCCCGGGCAGCAGCCTCAGTGGTCCGGAAGGCGTGCTGCTGGGCATCGGCTCACTGTTCGTCGGCTGGTTCATCTACTCCTTCCTCTGCGACTCGGCCCTGGGCAAGCGCCCTGCCCTGCTCGGCTTCATTCTGTTCGTGCTGTTGATTGCCGCCGCGTACGGCTTCAGCAAAGTGTTCAGTGGCCGTGGCGCGTACCTGCACGTGGGCGCCGTGATCGGCACCATCATGGTCGGTAACGTGTTCCGCATCATCATGCCGGCGCAACGCGCGCTGGTGGCGGCAATCGCCGAGAACCGCACGCCGGATCCGGCCCTGCCGGCCAAAGGCTTGCTGCGTTCACGCCACAACAACTACTTCACCCTGCCCGTGCTGTTCATCATGATCAGCAACCACTTCCCGAGCACCTACGGCAGCCAGTACAACTGGCTGATCCTGGCCGGGATCGCGGTGGCGGCAGTGCTGGTGCGGCATTACTTCAACACCCGCCACAACAGCCAGAAGTACGCGTGGACCTTGCCGGTGGGCGCCTTGGCGATGATTTGCCTGGCGTATGTGACCGGGCCCAAGCCCGTTGCGACCGCTCCGGACGTGGCCAAGGCACCGGCGGCGATCGAGTACCAGCCGCTGCCGGAAACCGCCTTGGGCGGTGGCTTGAAGCCCGCAGCCCCTGCCGCGCCAGCCGCGCCAGCCGCAGAACCTGCACCTGCGCCGGCCCAGGCGACGATTGATTTCGACAAGGTGCACGGGGTGATCCAGGAACGCTGCGCCGTGTGCCATTCGGCCAAGCCCACCAGCCCACTGTTCAGCACCGCGCCGGCCGGGGTGATGTTCGATACCCCGGCGCAGATCCAGCAGCAGGCGGCACGCATTCAAGCGCAAGCCGTGGCGAGCCAGATCATGCCGCTGGGCAACATCACCCAGATGACCCAGCAGGAGCGTGACTTGATTGGCACATGGATCAATCAGGGGGCGCGTACCAACTGACAGCCTGACGCAGGTCCAAATGTGGGAGCGGGCTTGCTCGCGAATGCGGTGTGTCATCCAACACATCAGTGGCTGAACCACCGCATTCGCGAGCAAGCCCGCTCCCACAGGGGATTTGCTGAGTTTCGAAGATTGCGTTCCAAACAACACAAAAATAAAAAAGATCCGAGGTGTTGCATGTCCCAGTTAGAACCGCAGATCCCTGCCGCGCCCGCGATGGAGCGGCTGCCCCTCTTGCAACTGATTCTGGTAGGCCTGCAACACGTCTTGCTGATGTACGGTGGCGCCGTCGCCGTCCCCCTGATCATTGGCCAGGCCGCCGGCCTGAGCCGTGAAGAAATCGCCTTTCTGATCAACGCCGACCTGCTGGTGGCCGGTATCGCCACCCTCGTGCAGTCGTTCGGCATCGGCCCGGTGGGCATTCGCATGCCGGTGATGATGGGCGCCAGTTTCGCCGCCGTGGGCAGCATGGTCGCGATGGCCGGCATGCCCGGCATCGGTCTGCAGGGAATCTTCGGCGCGACCATCGCCGCCGGCTTCTTCGGCCTGTTAATCGCGCCGTTCATGTCCAAGGTCGTGCGTTTCTTCCCGCCGCTGGTGACCGGCACAGTGATCACCGCGATCGGCCTGTCGCTGTTTCCGGTGGCCGTGAACTGGGCCGGTGGCGGCAGTGCAGCGGCCACCTTCGGCTCGCCGATCTACCTGGCGATTGCCGCCCTGGTGCTGGCCACCATTTTGTTGATCAACCGCTTCATGCGCGGCTTCTGGGTCAATATCTCAGTGTTGATCGGCATGGGCCTGGGATACGCCTTGTGCGGCGCCATCGGCATGGTCGACCTCGCCGGCCTGGCCCAGGCGCCGTGGGTGCAAGTGGTGACGCCGCTGCATTTCGGCATGCCCAAGTTCGAGCTGGCGCCGATCCTGTCGATGTGCCTGGTGGTGGTGATCATTTTCGTCGAATCCACCGGGATGTTCCTCGCGCTGGGGAAGATCACCGGCCAGGACGTCACGCCGAAGATGCTGCGCCGCGGCCTGTTGTGTGATGCCGGCGCGTCATTCTTCGCCGGTTTCTTCAATACCTTTACCCACTCCTCGTTCGCGCAGAACATCGGCCTGGTGCAGATGACCGGCGTGCGTTGCCGCTCGGTGACCATGATGGCCGGCGCCTTCCTGATCGTACTCAGCCTGTTGCCCAAGGCCGCGTTCCTGGTGGCGTCGATTCCACCGGCGGTCCTCGGCGGCGCGGCGATTGCCATGTTCGGCATGGTCGCGGCCACCGGTATCAAGATCCTCCAGGAAGCCGACATTGCCGACCGCCGCAACCAGTTGCTGGTGGCGGTGAGCATCGGCATGGGCCTGATCCCGGTGGTGCGCCCGGAGTTCTTCGCGCAACTGCCACTGTGGATGAGCCCGATTACCCACAGCGGGATCGCCATGGCCACCCTCAGCGCGTTGTCGCTGAACATATTGTTCAACATTCTCGGCGGGGCTGAACGCCCTGTCGTCGCCCACACGCATTGATTCCTTCGTTAAAACAACAATAACAACGAACAGGAAACAGTCCCATGCACGCCATTCACCCGGGGCCGGCCACCCGCCGTGCCCCATTCCTGCCCCATGCGCTCTGTAACGGCGCACTTGAGCCAAGGCTTTGGAGCCAGTATTCTCCGCGCCCGCTCGAATCGACTCAAAAAAAAACAGCCAATGTAAAAGCTGACTGCAAGGCCAACTTACCCCGGCCCAATGTCTGCTGCCAAAGTGCGCAAAAGTTCTCGATATTCGACTGCATCCGATGCAGCCGACGGGGATTTTTTGGCTTTTTAAACACCTTGGCGCAGCTCTTGCTAAAAGCATTAAAGCTGACCGAACAGACGATTTTTGCAGCGAACCAAAAGGCGCCACACCAGAGCGCCTGCGTAGAAGAAAAACCATAAAACTTTAACTCGGGAGCAACCGAATGAAACCTATGTTCAAAGGCCTGATGCTGGCGGGATCCCTGCTGGCCGGTGGCCAGGCCGTGGCCGGTGATCTGTTGCAGTGGCAGAACAACAGCCTGACTTACTTGTGGGGCAAGAGCTTTACCGTCAACCCGCAGATCCAACAAACCGTGACATTCGAACATGCCGACGCCTGGAAGTACGGCGACAACTTCTTCTTCCTCGATCGCATCTTTTACAACGGCAAGGAAGACGGCAATGTCGGCCCCAATACTTATTACGGTGAGTTCAGCCCGCGCCTGTCGTTTGGCAAGATTTTCGACAAGGACTTGTCATTCGGCCCGATCAAGGATGTCCTGCTGGCCTTCACTTATGAGTTCGGCGAAGGCGACAACGAGTCGTACTTGCTCGGCCCAGGCTTTGATTTGAATATCCCGGGTTTCGACTACTTCCAGTTGAACTTCTACCAGCGCCAGACCGAAGGCAATCGCCCGGGTGACGGCGTCTGGCAAATCACCCCGGTATGGTCGTACACCGTGCCGGTCGGCAACTCCGACATCCTCATCGACGGCTTCATGGATTGGGTGACGGACAACGACAAGAACGCGCGCGGCACTTACCACGCCAACCTGCACTTCAACCCACAGGTCAAATATGACCTGGGCAAGGCGCTGCACTGGGGCGACAAACAGTTGTACGTGGGTTTCGAATACGACTACTGGAAGAACAAGTACGGGATCGAGGATTCCGGCGCGTTCAAGACCAACCAGGACACCGCGAGCTTCCTGGTCAAGTATCACTTCTAAATAACACTGCAAAACAAATGTGGGAGCGGGCTTGCTCGCGAAGGCGGTGGATCAGTCAGCGATTCGGTGGCTGACACACCGCTATCGCAGGCAAGCCAGCTGCCACATTTTTAGACCGCTGACAGGCCTAAGAACCTCGACAGTTCCTCGCGCTTGGCCAACGCATCCTTCCTGCCCAACTCAATCAACTCGCTGCAGTACCCCGCCTCGAACAGCAGGTAGCTCAACACCCCCGCCCCGCTCGTCTTGGTCGCCCCCGGCCCGCGCAGGAACAGGCGCAGCGCCGCCGGCAATTCCTGCCGATGACGTGCTGCGATTTCATCGATCGGCTGGCTGGGTGCAATCACCAGCACTTCAACCGGGGCCAGGCCCTGTATCGCGGCATCCGCCGGCAACACGTGGCTGAACTGGTTCAAGCGCTCCAGCAGTTCGATATCACTTTCCAGGCTGTCAATGAACGTGCTGTTGAGCATATGCCCGCCAATCTGCGCCAACGTCGGCTCCTGGCCGGTGTAGGTGCGCTGCGTCGACGGCTCGTTGCCCCGCGGGTTGCCACTGACGCCGACCACCAGCACTCGGCTGGCGCCCAGGTGCAAGGCCGGGCTGATCGGCGCCGATTGCCGTACGGCGCCGTCACCAAAATACTCCTGGTCGAGTTTCACCGGCGCAAACAACAAGGGGATCGCCGAACTGGCCAGCAGGTGTTCAACCGTCAGTTGCGTCGGCACGCCGATACGCCGATGGCGCAACCACGCGTCGATGGTGCCGCCGCCCTGGTAGAAGGTCACGGCCTGCCCGGATTCGTAGCCGAACGCCGTCACCGCGACCGCATGCAAATGCTGGTGGCGGATGGCTTCGTCGATGCCGTCCAGATTCAACCGCTCCTGCAGCAAATCGCGCAGCGGCGCGCTATTGAGCAACGCCACCGGCACCTGGGCGCCGATGCCCAGCAGGCTGTGGATAAAGAACCGGCTCGCCTGGCGAATCACCCCCGGCCAGTCGCTGCGTAACACCCGATGGCTGCGAAAGCCCTGCCAGAACACGGTAAGACGTTGGACTGCGGCGGTGAAGTCCATGGCGCCACTGGCCAGGCTCACCGCATTGATCGCGCCGGCAGAGGTGCCGACGATCACCGGAAAAGGGTTCGGCGCTCCCGGCGGCAACAGCTCGGCAATCGCCGCCAATACCCCCACCTGATACGCCGCTCGCGCCCCGCCGCCGGAAAGAATCAAGCCTGTAACCGGTTCAGCTGGGCGCATCGCATCACTCCGTGTGGGGAAAGCTCGTTCTTTGTGGCGAGGGCGCTTGCTCCCGGAGGACTGCACAGCCGCCACACGCTCTTATCAACGACGTTTTTCGTACAGTTTAGGCTCACCGGGTGGCCGGCTCTTGAAGCGGCGATGGGTCCACAGGTATTGCTCGGGGCATTCTCGTACCGAGGCTTCGACCCACTGATTGATCCGCAGGCAATCGACTTCATCGCTTTCGCCGGGGAAGTCGGTCAACGGCGGGTGGATCACCAGGCGGTAACCGCTGCCGTCCGCCAGGCGCTCCTGGGTGAACGGCACCACCAGCGCCTTGCCCAGGCGGGCAAACTTGCTGGTGGCGGTCACCGTGGCGGCCTGGATGCCGAACAACGGCACGAACACGCTTTGCTTGGCGCCGTAGTCCTGGTCCGGTGCGTACCAGATGGCGCGGCCGGCGCGCAGCAGCTTGAGCATGCCGCGCACGTCTTCACGCTCGACCGCCAGCGAATCGAGGTTGTGGCGCTCGCGACCACGGCGCTGGATGTAGTCGAACAACGGGTTGCCGTGCTCGCGGTACATGCCATCAATGGTGTGTTTCTGCCCCAGCAGGGCCGCGCCGATTTCCAGCGTAGTGAAATGCAGGGCCATGAGGATCACGCCCTTGCCATCCAGCTGGGCCTGCTTGAGGTGTTCAAGGCCTTCGACGTGGGCCAGGCGCGCCAGGCGCTGACGCGACCACCACCAGCTCATGGCCATTTCAAAGAAGGCGATGCCGGTGGAGGCGAAGTTTTCCTTGAGCAGGCGCTTACGCTCCTTGGCGGATTTTTCCGGGAAGCACAGTTCCAGGTTTCGCGCGGCGATACGCCGACGTTCACCGGCCACCCGGTACATGCCCGCTCCCAGCAGGCGACCAATGGTCAGCAGCGCGCGGTACGGCAATTGGGTGACCAGCCACAGCAGGCCGAGTCCCAGCCATAACAGCCAAAAACGCGGGTGAAAAAATACAGCTCGAAAACGCGGGCGATCCATTACAGATTCCGGTAAAGACAGGGCCGCGCATTCTACAACGGTTCGACTCGGCTTGCGGCCAGTGAGTGTTCTCGTTATAAGTCTCGACACTTTTCGTGACAAGCCGCTTTTGCCGACCATGAGCCAAACCGAACCGCTAGACCAAGATCCCGTGTTCCAGCTGAAAGGCAGCATGCTCGCCATCACCGTGCTGGAACTCGCCCGCAACGACCTCGACGCCCTGGATCGCCAGCTCGCCGCCAAGGTCGCCCTGGCGCCGAACTTCTTCAACAATGCCCCGCTGGTGCTGGCCCTGGACAAATTGCCGGCCGGCCAAGGCTCGATCGACCTGCCCGGCCTGATGCGTGTGTGCCGCTCCCATGGCCTGCGTACCCTGGCGATTCGCGCCAGCCGTATCGAAGACATCGCCGCCGCCATCGCCATTGAACTGCCAGTACTGCCGCCATCCGGCGCGCGCGAGCGTCCGCTTGAACCTTTGGTCGGCGAAGTGAAGAAAAAACCGGAAAAACCTCCGGAGCCTACGATCAAGCCTACAAAGATCATCACCTCGCCCGTACGCGGCGGGCAGCAAATTTACGCCCAGGGTGGCGACCTGGTGGTGATCTCCTCGGTCAGTCCGGGGGCGGAACTTCTCGCCGATGGCAATATCCATGTATACGGCCCGATGCGCGGACGTGCCCTCGCCGGCATCAAGGGTGATACCAAAGCACGTATTTTTTGCCAGCAGTTGACTGCTGAACTAGTGTCCATCGCAGGCCAGTACAAGGTTTCAGAAGATTTGCGCCGTGATCCGCTGTGGGGGGCCGGGGTGCAGGTCAGCCTGTCGGGCGATGTGTTGAACATCATCCGTCTTTAACGGATACTGCCGCATTTTCCAAGCATCTCTAGACTCTGATAGCACAGCGAAACCGGCAAGACTTGCGTAGGAATAATTGAAAGTTGGCGTTTCCCCTACGGAAACCACATCTTTTTCCTACTAGGGCTGCCCGCCTGCAGCGAGTTCCAAGAGATGTTTTTCAGGGACTGAAAAGTCCTTTTTCCTTAGGGGTGAAACACCTTGGCCAAGATTCTCGTGGTTACATCCGGCAAGGGTGGTGTGGGTAAGACCACCACCAGCGCCGCTATCGGTACCGGCCTCGCTCTGCGCGGCCACAAGACAGTTATCGTCGACTTCGACGTCGGTTTGCGTAACCTCGACCTGATCATGGGCTGCGAACGCCGCGTGGTGTACGACTTCGTCAACGTGGTGAACGGCGAAGCCAACCTGCAACAGGCCCTGATCAAGGACAAGCGCCTTGAGAACCTGTACGTGCTGGCCGCCAGCCAGACCCGTGACAAGGATGCACTGACCAAAGAAGGCGTGGGCAAAGTCCTCGCCGAGCTGAAAGAAACCTTCGAATACGTGGTGTGTGATTCGCCGGCGGGTATCGAAACCGGCGCTCACCTGGCGATGTACTTTGCCGATGAAGCCATCGTGGTGACCAACCCGGAAGTGTCCTCGGTACGTGACTCGGACCGCATGCTCGGCCTTCTGGCCAGCAAATCCAAGCGCGCCGAGGAAGGCCAGGACCCGATCAAGGAACACCTGCTGCTGACCCGCTACAACCCTGAGCGCGTCAGCAATGGCGAAATGCTTGGCGTTGAAGACGTCAAGGAAATCCTCGCCGTGACCCTGCTGGGCGTGATCCCGGAATCCCAGGCGGTGCTCAAGGCATCCAACCAGGGCGTGCCGGTGATTCTCGACGACCAGAGCGACGCCGGCCAGGCGTACAGCGATGCCGTCGATCGCTTGCTGGGCAAGACCGTGGAACATCGCTTCCTCGATGTCAAGAAGAAGGGATTCTTCGAGCGTATCTTTGGAGGCAACTAAACAATGAAATTTCTCGACTTCTTTCGCGCCAACAAAAAGCCAAGTACCGCGTCGGTAGCGAAAGAGCGTCTACAGATCATCGTGGCGCACGAACGCGGCCAACGCAGCACTCCGGATTACCTGCCGGCCTTGCAGAAGGAACTGGTCGAGGTGATCCGCAAGTACGTCAATATCGGTAACGATGACGTGCATGTCGCCCTGGAAAATGACGGCAGCTGCTCGATTCTGGAACTCAATATCACCCTGCCTGATCGTTGATCGAACAGGCGGCCGCCACGGCGGCTCGTTCACCCTGACCCGTTTTACGGGCCGGGTGGGCGAGCCGCCGTTGGCGTTTGTTACGAGGCTGTTTAATGCCGCTGTCCACTATTCATATCCTGCACCAGGACGACGCTGTCCTGGTGGTGAACAAGCCGACCCTGCTGCTCTCGGTGCCTGGCCGCGCCGATGACAACAAGGACTGCCTGATCACGCGCCTGCAGGAAAACGGCTACCCCGAGGCCCGCATTGTCCACCGCCTGGACTGGGAAACCTCGGGCATCATCCTGCTCGCCCGGGACGCCGATACGCACCGCGAACTGTCCCGTCAGTTTCACGACCGCGAAACCGAAAAGGCCTACACCGCCCTCGCATGGGGCCAGCCGGAACTGGACAGCGGCAGCATCGACCTGCCGCTGCGCTACGACCCGCCGACCAAGCCACGCCACGTGGTCGACCACGAATTCGGCAAACACGCGCTGACCTTCTGGAAGGTGCTGGAGCGCTGCGGCGACTGGTGCCGCGTCGAACTGACGCCGATCACCGGGCGTTCGCATCAGTTGCGCGTGCACATGCTGTCGATCGGGCATCCATTGCTTGGGGATGGGCTCTACGCCCACGAACAAGCCCTGGCCGCCTGGCCACGCCTGTGCCTGCACGCCAGCATGTTGAGCTTCACCCATCCGCAAAGCGGCGAACGCGTACGCTTCGAGTGCCCTGCACCTTTCTAAGCTGCACACACGCTCAAATGTGAGAGCTGTCGAGCTTTAGCGAGGCTGCGCAGGCGGTGGCACTGATAGCCCCTCTGTGCCTGACACACCGCCTTCGCGGCCTCGCTGGGGCTCGACGGCTCCCACAAGGGGGGCGGCTGTGTGGCTGGGATTGAGCAGGCACCGGGTTTCGCTGATTGCAGTTTCTGCAGAGTGTCGCTGGGTGAGCTGGATCCCAGCGACCGCTAGGTTTCGCTATGTGGCTGAGATTCCAGCCACCACACCGCCCAACTGTGGGAGATGTCGAGCTTTAGCGAGGCTGCGAAGGCGGTGGCACTGATAGCTCCTCTGTGCCTGACACACCGCCTTCGCGGCCTCGCTGGGGCTCGACGGCTCCCACAGGGGGGGGCGGCTGTGTGGCTGGGATTTGAGCAAGCACCGGGTTTCGCTATGTGGTTGAAATTTCAGCTACAACACCGGTCAACTGTGGGAGATGTCGAGCTTTAGCGAGGCTGCGAAGGCGGCGGCACTGATTAGCCCTTCTGCGCCTGATACACCGCCTTCGCGGCCTCGCTGGGGCTCGACGGCTCCCACAGGGGGGCGGCTGTGTGGCTGGGATTTGAGCAGGAGCCGGGTTTGCTATGTGGTTGAAATTTCAGCTACAACACCGGTCAACTGTGGGAGTTGTCGAGCTTTAGCGAGGCTGCGAAGGCGGTGGTACTGACAGTCCTTCTGTGCCTGACACACCGCCTTCGCGGCCTCGCTGGGGCTCGACGGCTCCCACAGGGGGGGCGGCTGTGTGGCTGGGATTGAGCAAGAACCGGGCGGCTGAGACTCCAGCCACCACACCGTCTAAATGTGGGAGCTGGCTTGCCTGCGATGGCGGTGTGTCAGCCTCAAATCTTTCACTGACAGACAGCCATCGCAGGCAAGCCAGCTCCCACAGTGGTTCTGTGTGATGTTCAAGAAGGCAGCTTCACTTCAAATGTGTAGCCAATACGGTAAACTTCGCGCATTGCTGTCTGGAGCTATTTATGCGCGAAGCGTTGAATCAAGGCCTGATCGACTTCCTCAAGGCCTCCCCTACTCCTTTTCATGCCACCGCCGCCCTGGCCCAGCGCCTCGAAGCCGCCGGCTACCAGCGTCTCGACGAGCGCGAAACCTGGACCACCGAAGCCAACGGTCGCTACTACGTGACCCGCAACGACTCCTCGATCATCGCCTTCAAGCTCGGCCGCCACTCGCCGCTGCTGGGCGGCATCCGCCTGGTCGGCGCCCACACCGACAGCCCGTGCCTGCGCGTCAAGCCGCAGCCGGAACTGCAGCGCCAGGGTTTCTGGCAGTTGGGCGTCGAAGTCTACGGCGGCGCGCTGCTGGCGCCGTGGTTCGACCGTGACCTGTCCCTGGCGGGCCGTGTCACCTTCCGCCGTGACGGCAAGGTCGAAAGCCAGCTGATCGACTTCAAGCTCCCCATCGCCATCATTCCCAACCTGGCCATTCACCTGAACCGTGAAGCCAACCAGGGCTGGGCGATCAATGCGCAGACCGAGTTGCCACCGATCCTCGCCCAATTTGCCGGCGATGAGCGCGTGGACTTCCGCGCCGTGCTCACCGAGCAACTGGCCCGCGAACATGGGCTGAACGCCGACGTGGTGCTCGACTACGAGCTGAGCTTCTACGACACCCAGAGCGCCGCCGTGATCGGCCTGAATGGCGACTTCATCGCCGGCGCACGCCTGGACAACCTGTTGTCGTGCTACGCCGGCCTGCAAGCCTTGCTCACCAGCGAGACCGATGAAACCTGCGTGCTGGTGTGCAACGACCACGAAGAAGTCGGTTCCTGCTCGGCCTGCGGCGCCGATGGCCCGATGCTCGAACAGACCCTGCGACGCTTGTTGCCGGAAGGTGATGAATTCGTACGCACCATTCAGAAATCGCTGTTGGTGTCTGCGGACAATGCTCACGGCGTGCACCCCAACTACGCCGAAAAGCACGACGCCAACCACGGCCCCAAGCTCAACGCCGGCCCGGTGATCAAGGTCAACAGCAACCAGCGCTACGCCACCAACAGCGAAACCGCCGGGTTCTTCCGCCACCTGTGCATGGCCCAGGAAGTACCGGTGCAAAGCTTTGTGGTGCGCAGCGACATGGGCTGCGGCTCCACCATCGGCCCGATCACTGCCAGCCACCTGGGCGTGCGCACCGTGGACATCGGCCTGCCGACGTTTGCCATGCACTCCATCCGTGAACTGTGCGGCAGCCATGACCTGGCGCATCTGGTGAAGGTACTCGGCGCGTTCTACGCGAGCCGCGACCTGCCCTGATCTCGACAACTGACTGCGGTCAGAACTGTGGGAGCGGGCTTGCTCGCGAAGGCGGTGTGTCAGCCACTGAATCGGCTGACTGATGTATAGCCTTCGCGACCAAGCCCGCTCCCACATTCATTTCTGCACACACCTGATCTGTATCACCTGCATTTTCTGCAATCCGGCCTAGACTTGTCAGAATTCCCACTCTGACAAGGCCGTCGCCCGATGATCTCCATGTCCTCCTTCCACGCCATGCTTATCCCTATTGTGATCGGCATGATCATGCTCGCGGTCGGCTTCAACTTTCGTGACAAACCTGCCGGGGTGTTCGGCATGTGGGTGGGCATGCTGCTGATCCTGGGCACCGTGGTGTACAAGATCCTCGCCAAACTGGCCGAATGACAAATGCACTCGCATTGGGCATAGCGGCCTCGTACACTCGGTCAATTCGTCGTTTCCAAGGTTGACCGCCTCGTGCTTTCCCGTCTGTTCGCCCTGCCCTGTTACCTCCTGATCGCTCTGCTCACGCTGCTGCCGCTCGCGCCTGCCCAGGCCGTGAGCCTGCCCGGCCTGCTGGGCAGCACCAACAAGACCCAACCCCAGGCCGAAGTGCCGCTCGGCCAGTCCCTGGACGAGGTGATCAAGACCCTGGAAAACGACCAGCAACGCACCCAGTTGCTGAGCGACCTGAAGAAACTGCGCGAAGCCACGCAAAAGGCCCAGCCGGCCGCTGAACAAGGCGTGCTCGGGTTGATCGGCAGTACGCTGTCGGGCCTCGAGCAGCAGTTCTCCGGTGCCGACAGCCCGCTGGGACGCTGGTCCAATGAAGTCGACCTGGCCAAGGATGAACTCGGCGCGCTGATGCTGCCGGCCAGCGAATGGCTGCCGATCATTTTCGGCTTTGCCTTGATCCTGGCGGTGTGGAGCCTGCTCGCAGCCGCGCTGATCTGGCTGAGCCACCGCGTGCGTGAACGCTTCGGCCTGCCCGAGGAACTGCCGCAACACCCGCGCACCTGGGACATGCTGCGCTTTGCCCTGCGCAAACTGGGGCCGTGGCTGATCGCGCTGGTGATCACCGTGTACCTGAGCTACGCGCTGCCCTCGTCCCTGGGTAAATCCCTGGCGATGGTGCTGGCCTACGCGCTGGTGGTCGGCACGTGTTTCTCGGCGATCTGCGTCATCGCGTTTTCGGTGCTGGACGGCCCGCACCGTCACCGCGCGCTGTATATCCTGCGCCACCAGGCGTTTCGTCCGTTGTGGCTGATCGGCAGCTTTGCGGCCTTCGGCGAGGCGCTGAGCGACCCACGGATGATGCAGGCCCTGGGACAGCACCTGGCGCACACCGCCGCGACCGTGGCGAATGTGATGGCCGCGCTGTCTACCGGCGTGTTCATCCTGCGCTTTCGTCGTCCGATCGCCCATCTGATCCGCAACCAGCCGCTGTCCCGCCGCCTCACACGCCGCGCCCTCAGCGACACCATCGAAATCATCGGTTCGTTCTGGTACATCCCGGCCCTGCTGCTGGTGGGTATCTCGCTGTTCGCCACCTTCGTATCCGCCGGCGACACCAGTACCGCCCTGCGTCAGTCACTGTTGTGCACGGTGCTGCTGGTGTTGTGCATGGTGATCAACGGCCTGGTCCGCCGCCACGCCCTCAAGCCGCAACGCGGGCACAAGCGCCATGCGCTGTACTCCGAGCGCCTGAAAAGCTTCGTCTACACCCTGGCTCACCTGGTGGTGTGGCTGGTGTTTATCGAACTGGGCCTGCGGGTCTGGGGCCTGTCGCTGATCCGCTTTACCGAAGGCGACGGCCATGAAATCAGCGTCAAGCTGTTCGGCCTGGGCGGCACGCTGCTGTTTGCCTGGCTGATCTGGATCCTCAGCGACACCGCGATCCACCACGCCCTCACCCGCTCGCGCAAAGGCCTGGCGAATGCCCGCGCGCAGACGATGATGCCGCTGATCCGCAACGTGCTGTTCGTGACCATCTTCATCATCGCGGCCATCGTCGCGCTGGCGAACATGGGCATGAACGTCACGCCCCTGCTGGCCGGTGCCGGTGTGATCGGCCTGGCCATCGGTTTCGGTGCACAGTCGCTGGTGGCGGACTTGATCACCGGCCTGTTCATCATCATCGAAGACTCCCTGGCCATCGATGACTACGTGGATGTCGGCGGCCACCTCGGCACGGTCGAAGGCTTGACCATCCGTACCGTGCGCCTGCGCGATATCGACGGCATCGTGCACACCATCCCGTTCAGCGAGATCAAGAGCATCAAGAACTACTCGCGGGAGTTCGGCTACGCGATCTTCCGCGTGGCGATCCCCTACAACATGGAAATCGACGACGCGATCAAGCTGATGCGCGATGTCGGCCAGAAGATGCGCAACGACCCGCTGCAACGCCGCAATATCTGGTCGCCGCTGGAGATCCAGGGGGTGGAAAGCTTCGAATCCGGCAGCGCGATCCTGCGCGCGCGGTTCAAGACGGCACCGATCAAGCAATGGGAAGTGTCGCGGGCGTTCAACTTGTCGCTCAAACGTCATCTGGACGAAGCCGGCCTGGACCTGGCCACCCCGCGCTTGAGCGTGCAGGTGGTGACGGGGGCGTCGGGCGGGTTGGAGAAAGAGAAGAACGCGTGAGTGGGAAGGGCCTGTGGTGGCCCGGGGCCGTGTAGTGGTCTGGGTCTTGTTGGGGTGAATGGGGCTTGTTGTGGTGAGCGGAGCTTTTGTGGTGAGCGGGCTTGTTGTGGTGAGCGGGCTTGCCCCGCGTTGGGCTGCGTAGCGGCCCCCTCTCAAGAAACACTCAGTGCATCAGGTAAACCTCAGCGGCTGGTTTTGGGGCTGCTTCGCAGCCCAACGCGGGGCAAGCCCGCTCGCCACAACAGCCCTGCTCACCCCAACAGCCCTGCTCACCCCAACAAGCTTTGAGGCCACAGCCCCCTCAGACCACAGGAAACCCTCCAACCACAACCCCCCTCCAATGCCACAACAGGCCCGCATACCAAAACAACCGAGCCTGCTGCAGCGCGGGCTCAGGACAGCGCGGCGCCGTCCATCTTCTGGCGCAGGCTCAACGGACGCATGTCGGTCCAGGTTTCTTCGATGTAGGCCAGGCATTCTTTCTTCAGGCCGCTCTTGCCCACGGTGCGCCAGCCTTCTGGCACCGCCTTGTAGTCGGGCCAGATGGAATACTGTTCTTCATGGTTGACCACTACCTGAAACAGGATGTCGTCGCGGTCAAATACTGAGGTCATTGCTGTTCTCCATCGCTCAAAGACTGGCTGCGCACCACGCGCAGCGCTGATATCTGTAGAAACGTACCAAAGCGTAAAAAAATTAGAGGCTGGCCACCGCTGCGGCCAGGGCGCGCCCGAAGATCTCGGCCACTCGGTCGACTTCGGCGGCGGTGATCACCAGCGGCGGCAGGAAGCGCACCACGCTGCCATGCCGGCCGCCGAGTTCCAGGATCAGGCCGCGCTTGAGGCATTCACGCTGCACCAGCGGCGCCAATTGGCGATGCACCGGTGGATGGCCCTGGATATCCAGGGTGCCCTCGGGGTCGACCAACTCCACGCCGAGCATCAACCCACGCCCGCGAATGTCGCCAAGGTGCGGGAATTCACGCTGCAGGATTCTCAGGTGTTCACCGAGGCGTTCGCCCATGGCGGCCGCGTGGCCAGCCAGGTCGTATTCCTTGAGGTAGCGCATCACCGCCGAGCCCGCCGCCATGGCCATCTGATTGCCACGGAAGGTCCCGGCATGCGCACCCGGCAACCAGGTGTCGAGCCAGTCGCGATACACCACCACCGCCAACGGCAGGCTGCCGCCGATGGCCTTGGACATCACCACTACATCAGGAATGATGCCGGCGTGTTCAAAGGCAAACATCTTGCCGGTACGGCCAAAACCGCTCTGGATTTCATCCACGATCAACGCCACGCCGGCCTGCTCGGTGATCCGTCGCAAACCGCGCAGCCAGTCGAGATCGGCCGGGATCACGCCGCCCTCGCCCTGCACCACCTCGACGATCACCGCCGCCGGCAGCAACACCCCGGCTTCCGGGTCATTGAGCAGGTTCTCCAGGTAATGCAGGTTGACCCGCACACCCTCGGCGCCGCCGAGCCCGAACGGGCAACGGTAGTCGTAGGGGTACGGCAGGAATTGCACGCCATTGCCGAGCAAGGCGCCCAAGGGTTTCTTCGGCCCCAGGCTGCCCATCAGGCTCAACGCGCCCTGGCTCATGCCGTGGTAGCCGCCCTGGAACGACAACACCGTGCTGCGCCCCGTGGCGGTGCGCACCAGCTTCAACGCGGCTTCCACAGCGTCGGTGCCGGTCGGGCCGCAGAACTGGATCTTGGCTTCGCGCGCCAGCGCAGTCGGCAACAAGCCGAACAGATCCTGCACGAACTGGTCCTTGACCGGCGTGGTCAGGTCCAGGGTGTGCAGGGGCAGTTCGTCACTGAGCACCTGCTGGATGGCTTCGATCACCACCGGGTGGTTATGCCCCAGCGCCAGGGTGCCGGCGCCGGCCAGGCAGTCGATGAAGCTGCGGCCTTCCACGTCTTCCACGTAGATACCCTTGGCGCGCTTGAGCGCCAGGGGAATGCGCCGCGGGTAACTGCGCGCGTTGGATTCCTGCTGGCGCTGTCGAGCCAGCAGCGGGGTTTCGTCGAACTGGTAGAGCGTTTCCGCGGGCGCCGGGCTGGCATGCACCGGGGCATCTTCGATACGGCTGATAGCGACTGACATCTCTCGATCCCTCAATACACTGATGATGGTGACCAAACTGCCGATCCGTTGGCGTCTGGCCCAAGGGCATGCGCACGGATTTCCTGTTCTGGAAACGCACCAGCGAGAAGAGGATTTAGGGGACAGTGACGGTTAACGGATGGATGAGCCTCGCGCCCGGCGTCACAACCCGAGGTATTTTTCGTTCAGCGCATACAAAATCGCGCAGGTCTCCGCGTCCAGGCACCCGCCGTAATCCCGCGGGCGAAAGTGCATCTGGAAGGCGCGCGTGCGCCGCTCGAACATCTGGCGATTCTGCGCCGGTTTATAGCCATAGCGCTGGAACGCCCGCTCCACCTCCACTTCAGGCGGCAACCCCAGGCGAAACCGGCGCTGGTACATGGCCCGCGTCGACTCGTCAAACCACGCGCCCACTCCCGCCTCGAACAACGTGCGCCACGGCAGGCGCGGCCCCGGGTCACTCTTGCGCCAATAGGCCACGTCCGAGTGCCCCAGCACGTCTGCCGGGCCGATCTGCGGATGGCGCCCCAGGATGTCGCGCATCAGGGCGATGAGCACCTCCACCTGCGCCTGGCCGTACGCGGGAAAGGTAAACACCCCGCCATCGTCGCGCGCCAGGTTGACGATCTCGATGCCGATCGCCCGGCTGTTGAGGTTGTCACGCCCGCCCCAATGGCTGGCCCCGGCATGCCACGCACGCAGGTCCTCGCCCACCAGGCGAAAGACGCGCAACTCTTCATACCCGGCGGCGCGGTAGCCGGGCTCATCGGGGTCGGGCAGCAGATAGTGAGCGCTGACCCCGTTCTGCGTCAGGGTCCGCAAGGACGACGCGAAAGGCGCCGCGGTGTAGTGCAGGACCACCTGGCGCACGGGCTCGCCGCTGCGTTCGTTGAAGTCCCGGGCAGGGAAACTGGTATCGATGACCAACATAAGAACTGTCCTTTTCAGTACAGGCCGAGTCTTTCGGCCCGTTCAAGCGCAAAAAAATTACCGCCATCCTGAAGGGTTGATCTTCAGCAGGGCGGTAACTATTTGGCACATGAGAAAACGGATCAGCGTCGCAACGGCATGCCCAGGTCGACGCGCAGGCCATCTGCCTGGCTGTCGAATGTCAATGAACAGGAACACCGCTGCACGATGGCCTGCACGATCGCCAGGCCCAGGCCACAGCCTTCGCTGTTGCCATTGCGCCAGAAGCGTTGGGTAAGGTACTGCAGGTCCTCGGCGGAAATCTGCGTGCCGTGGTCACGCACGCGGAACACCACCTGATCGCCAGCGTTGAACACATTCAGCTCCACCCGGGTGTCGGCCGGGGTGTGGCGCAAGGCGTTGTCCAGCAGGTTGCGCAGGGCCGCGACGGCCAGGCCCACCGGCATTTCCACCGGAGCGCTGGTGAGGGTGTCTGCCAGGACCAGGTCGATGCGCTGGTTGTCGCCGGCGTTCGCATCCTCGATCGCCAGCCGCGCGACTTCCTCGGCGCTGGACTGCAAGCCGTCGTCGAATGACAGGCTGCCCTCCACCCGCGCCAGTAGCAGCAATTGCTCCAGGGTCCGGTGCAGGCGGTCGGCGCCTTCCTCGGCGTGGGCCAGCGACTGGTCGCGCGCCGCGCCCTCGGTCATGCGTGCGACTTGCAGGTGGGTCTTGATCGCGGTCAGTGGGCTACGCAACTCGTGGGCCGCATCGCCGGTCAGGCGGCGTTCGCGCTCGATGGTCTTGGCGATGCGCTGCAGCAGTTGGTTCTGCGTATCGAGCAGCGGCTTGAGCTCGCTGGGCAACGGGTGAATCTGCAGCGGCTCGAGGGAATCGGCGCTGCGGCGCATCAGCGCGTCACGCATGCGATTGAGCGGCAACAGGCTCTGGCCAATGCCCAGCCACAACAGGCACAGGCAACCCAGCATCGCCACGCCGACCGGCACCGAGGCAGCCAGCAGGATCGACAGGTTCAGCGCCTCGCGCTCCACCTGGCGGTCGGCCGTGGTGATCAGCAGGTCGCCACGCGACAGGGTAAAACTGCGCCAGCCCACACCGTCGACCACCTGGTCGCGGAAGCCGCTCTTGCGCGACTCCAGGCCCTCTTCCGGGGTGGTATGGCTGCGCGCGAGGATTTCGCCGCGCAGGGAGCTGACCTGGCAGGCCATGCCGCCCGGCACATGCAGTTGTTCGGCGCTGAAATGCGCGCCGCCGCTGACACTCGCCAGCCCCGGCATTTGCTCGGTCAGCCCCGCTACCATGCGCGCGGACGCCACCAGGCGCTGGTCGAGGGAAAACATCATCTGGTTGCGCAGGTCGTTGAGCATCCAGGCCGCTGCCAGGGCCCAGATAAGCACAAAAGCGGCGCCCAACTTGAAGGTCAGGCGCAGGCGCAGGCTTTTCACGACACGTCCTCTCCCCCGTCCGCCGGCCCGAGGCGGTAGCCCAGGCCACGCACGGTTTCGACGATGCCATTGCCCAATTTGCGCCGCAGGTGGTGGATATGCACGTTGAGGGCGTTGCTTTCCAGTTCGTCGTTGAAGCCGTAGACGCTGTCCTTGAGCTGCTCGCTGGACAGCACCCGGCCCTTGTTATGCAGCAGGGCCTGCAGCAGCGCCTGCTCGCGGCGCGACAGGTCGACCGGCTGGCCGCCGAGGAAGGTCTCGCGGCTGCTGGGGTCGTAGGCCAGGCGGCCGTGCTCGATCAGGTTGACGCTGCGCCCCGCCACGCGCCGCAGCAGGGTCTGCAGGCGGGCGGCGAGTTCACGCAGGTCGAATGGCTTGAGCAAATAGTCGTCGGCCCCGGCTTGCAGGCCGTCGACACGATTGGTTACCGAATCTCGCGCGGTGAGGATCAGCACCGGGATTTCGAGGCCCTGGCTGCGCTGCTGCTGCAACAGCTTGAGGCCATCTTCGTCGGGCAGGCCGAGGTCGAGCACCATGATGTCGAACGTGGCCGCCTTGAGCATCGCCCGCGCCGCCGCCGCCGTGGCCACGTGCTCGACGGTAAAGCCCTGGGCGCCAAGGCCGGCGACGATGCCGCTGGCGATCAGCTTGTCGTCTTCACAGACCAGTACGTGCATGGTGAACCCTTCATGAAAGATGGGGAGGATTAAAGGTGTCGCGGATTAAGCGCCGATTATGCCGTGAAAAGAGGCGCGCTCAGTCATCTCCTTCACTTTAGAATAGCGCCCGGTTAATCATCGGTTAATCAACGCCACACATTGTGTGCCTACTTGCATCGAACTAAGGCTTGACCATGCGGCATCTGTTTACCTTTCTGCTGGTGTTGTTCGCGGGATTCGCCCAGGCCGCGCCGGGCAACCCGTTCGAGACCAAACCCGACTTCCTGCCGGTGGGCAAGGCGTTCACCTTTACCTCCGAGCGCCTGGAATCCGGTGAGACCCAGCTTTACTGGCAGATTGCCGACGGGTACTACCTGTACAAGCAGCGCATGAAATTCGATGGCCTGGCCGAACAGCCAGTGCTGCCGCAGGGCGAGGCCCATAGCGATGAGTTCTTCGGCGAGCAGGAGGTGTATCGCCAGGGCCTTGAAGTGAAGATCCCCGCCGGCGCCACCGGCCAGGTCAAGCTCGGCTGGCAAGGCTGCGCCGATGCCGGCCTGTGCTACCCGCCGCAATCGATCACTGTAGACCTGGGCGGCAACCCCGCCGTTGCCGCTACCGCCGAGGCGCAGGATCAGAGCCTGGCCAGCGGCCTGCAGCAACGCAGCCTGGGTTGGAGCCTGCTGGTGTTCTTTGGCCTCGGGCTGCTGCTCGCGTTTGCCCCCTGTTCGTTACCGATGCTGCCGATCCTCGCCGGCCTGGTGGTGGGCAGTGGCGCCAGCCCGCGTCGTGGCTTTGCCCTGGCCAGCAGCTATGTGGTGTGCATGGCGCTGGTGTATGCCGCGCTCGGCGTGTTGGCCGCCTTGCTCGGCGCCAACCTTGGCGCACTGCTGCAAACACCGTGGATCCTCGGCAGTTTCGCCGCGCTGTTCGTGATCCTCGCGCTGCCGATGTTCGGCTTCTTCGAACTGCAACTGCCGGCCTTCCTGCGTGACCGCCTCGACAACGTCAGCCGCCAGCAAAGCGGTGGCAGCCTGCTGGGCGCCGGGGTTCTAGGCGCGCTGTCGGGCCTGTTGGTGGGGCCGTGCATGACCGCGCCCCTGGCCGGCGCCCTGCTGTACATCGCCCAGAGCGGCAATGCCGTGCACGGGGGCTTGATCCTGTTCGCCATGGGCATCGGCATCGGCATTCCGCTGTTGCTGCTGGTGACCGTGGGCAACCGCTTCCTGCCCAAGCCGGGCACCTGGATGAACGTGCTCAAGGGCGTCTTCGGCTTCCTGTTCCTGGGCACCGCGGTGCTGATGATTCGCCCGGTGGTCGACGACAGCCTGTGGATCGGCCTGTGGGGCGCACTGGCCTTGGTGATGGCTTACTGCGGCTGGACCCTTGCCCGCGAGTACGGCCTGGCCGCCAAGGTGTTCGGTGCCGGTTCGCTGGTGCTCGGCCTGTGGGGCGCGGTGCTGGTGGTGGGCGCAGCCGGTGGCAGCGATGACCTGTTCCAGCCATTGAAGGTCTACAGCGGTTCGCGAGTCGCCACCGCAACGGACGCCCACGACGCCTTCATGACCATCAAGGATCCAGCCGTGCTGCAAAGCCAGCTCGACAGCGCCAAGGCCCAGGGCCAATGGGTGCTGGTGGACTACTACGCCGACTGGTGCGTGTCATGCAAGGTCATGGAAAAACAGGTGTTCGGCAAACCCGAGGTCATGGCCGCCCTGAAGGATGTCCGCCTGCTGCGCCTGGATGTCACCGCCGACAACGCCGCCAGCCGTGCGCTGCTCGGCCGCTACAAGGTGCCGGGGCCGCCGAGCTTTGTCTGGATCGGCCCCGACGGTGAGGAGCGCCGTGCCCAACGCATCACTGGCGAAGTGGACGCCGCCGCTTTCCTGCAACGCTGGACCCAGACCCGGGACGCCCTCTGATGCTGACCCTAACCATCGGCACCTTCGCCATCGCCCTGAATCACATCCTGTTGATCGGCGCGCTGATTCTCGCCACCCTGGTGGGTTGGCGCGTGGCCAAGCGTGGCGGTGAAAACCCGGAATCGGTGCTGTTCAGCCTGTTCCTGCTGGGCATGCTGGTGGCCCGCATCAGCTTTGTGCTGATGTACTGGAGTGACTACAGCAACGACTGGCTGCAGATGGTCGACCTGCGCGACGGCGGTTTCCTCGCCTGGCCTGGCGTGGTCGCACTGGTGCTCGGCGCACTGGCCTACGGCTGGCGTCGCCCGGCCCTGCGCAAGCCGCTGAGCGCCGGGGTGATCACCGGCCTGCTTTTCTGGGGCATGGCCACCCTGTCCCTGAGCCTGTACGACAAAGGCACGCAACTGCCGGACATCACCCTGCGCAATGCCAACGGCGAGGTGGTGCAACTGGCCGACTACAAGGGCGGCCCGCTGGTGATCAACCTGTGGGCCACCTGGTGCCCACCGTGCCGGCGGGAGATGCCGGTGCTGGAACGCGCGCAACACCAACGCCCGGACGTGACCTTCCTGTTCGTCAACCAGGCTGAAAGCATGCAGAGCGTCAGCACCTTCCTCGCTACCCAGGGCCTGACCCTCGACAACGTACTCTTCGACGCCAGCGGCCGCCTCGGCCAGGCCGTGGGCTCCATGGCGCTGCCGACCACGTTGTTCTACCGGGCCGACGGGCGCCTGATCAACAGCCACCTGGGCGAGTTGTCCCAGGCCAGCCTGGCCCGTGCCATGGAACCCTTCGACACCGAACCTGCCGCCATAAGGAAACCGACATGCCCCGCCTCCGCCACCTGCTGACCCTGCTGCCGCTGACCTTCCTGTCACTCAGCGCGACAGCCACCCTGGCCCAGGCCGAAGACTGGCCGGCACCGATCAAGCAGATCGAGGCCAAGGGCGCCAAGATCCTCGGCAAGTTCGATGCGCCCAGCGGCCTCACCGGCTACGCCGCGCAATACCAGAATCGCGGCATGGCGCTGTACCTGACCGCCGACGGCAAGAGCGTAATCGCCGGCAACCTGTACGACGCCCAAGGCAATGACCTGAGCAGCGCGCCCCTGGAAAAACTGGTGTACGCGCCGATGGCCAAGGCAGTCTGGGCCAAGATGGAAAACAGCAGCTGGATCCAGGACGGCGACAAAAACGCGCCGCGCACCGTCTACCTGTTCAGCGACCCCAACTGTCCTTACTGCAACATGTTCTGGGAACAGGCGCGGCCATGGGTGAAAGCCGGCAAGGTGCAGTTGCGCCACATCATGGTCGGCATCATCCGCGAAGACAGCCCAGGCAAATCCGCCGCACTGTTCGCCGCCAAGGACCCGCAAAAAGCCCTGGAAGAACACGAGGCCGCCGGCAAAGCCAGCAAGTTGCAGGCGCTGGCCAAGATCCCGGCGACTATCGAAGCCAAGCTCGATGCCAACATGAAGTTGATGGATGAGCTGGAACTGTCGGCAACGCCGGCGATTTTCTACCTGGATGACAAGGGCCAATTGCAGCAACAGCAAGGGGCGCCGTCGCCGGAGAAGTTGGTGAAGATTTTGGGGCCAAAGTAAGCAGCGCCTGGCCTGACCTCATCGCCGGCAAGCCAACTCCCGTGGGAGCCAGCTTGCCGGCGCTGAGGCCCTGGCAGACCACAAATATCAAAGCCCCTCCAGCTCCGCCATCAAATCACTCAACCGATCCACTTTCTCCGCGCTGATCTCGTTCGCCGCCAGCCCATCAATGTACTCGGCCAACTCCGCCACCGTGCTGCACTCGAACATGGCTCGCAGTGGTACATCGCGTTGCAGAGACTTCTGCACGCGCGAGGCAATCTGCGTGGCCAGCAACGAGTGGCCGCCCAGCTCGAAGAAGTTGTCCTGCACGCCCACCCGCTCGACTTTCAGTACCTCGGCCCAGATGGCGGCCAGGGTGGTCTCCAGTGCGTTGCGTGGCGCCAGGTAGTCCTGGCTGTGCAACTGGCCGATTTCGAGTGCCGGCAGGGCCTTGCGGTCGAGCTTGCCGTTGGCGTTGAGCGGCAGGCGCTCGAGCCATAACCAGTGCAACGGCACCATGTATTCCGGCAGTTCGGCGCGCAGGCGTTGCTTGATGCGGTCCAGGCGTTCGCTTGAACTCAGCGCTTCATCGGCCGCCACCAGGTAGCCGACCAGATGCTTGCCGTTGACGCCTTCCTGCACGCCCACGGCGGCATCACGCACGTACGGCTGCTCGTGCAGGCGCGCTTCGATTTCACCCAGTTCGATGCGGTAACCGCGAATCTTCACCTGATGGTCGATACGCCCGACGTATTCCAGCACGCCATCACTGCGCCGACGCGCGAGGTCGCCGGTGCGGTACAGGCGCTCGCCCGGCGCGCCGAACGGGTTCGGCACAAACACCTGGGCGGTGCGCAGCGGATCGCTGACATATCCGCGGCCCACACCGGTACCGGCCACGCACAGCTCGCCGACTGCACCTCGCGGCACCAACTCCAGCGCGCCATCGAGCAGGTACAGGCGGTTGTTGTCGGTCGGTGTACCGATCGGCAGGTAAGTGCCACGGGTCGACGCCACATCGACGCGGAAGAACGCCACATCGTCCGAGCACTCCGCCGGCCCGTAGGCGTTTACCAGGCCAATCTGCGGGTATCGCTGCAGCCACTGGTGCGCGAGTTCCGGCGGCATCGCTTCGCCGGTCGGCAGCATCCAGCGCAGGCCGTCCAGGCTCATGCGCTCCTGGGCCAGCATGCCCTGGATCAGCGACGGCACGCTTTCCAGCACGGTAATGCCCTGGGCGTGTACATGCGCCAGCAAGCCTTGCGGATCGTGGGCAATGGTGTTCGGCACGATGTCCACCCGCGCGCCGAACAGCGGCGCGGCAAGGAACTGCCACACGGAAATATCGAAGCTTTGCGAGGCGGTCTGGGCGATCACATCCGCCGGCCCGAGGTCCAGGTACGGCACCTTGCTCAACTGGTTGTTGAGCATGCCGCGCTGCTCGACCATCACCCCTTTGGGCAGGCCGGTGGAGCCCGAGGTGTAGATCACATAGGCGAGGTTGTCCGCTGCGCTGTAGATGCCGGGATTGGCACCACGGCCAGGCACTTCTTCCCACACCAGCAGTTGGCAATCAAAACCCTGCAGCAGTTCGATGGCCTGCTCGCGGCACGCCTCGGTGCACACCAGCAACGGCGTGCGGCTCAGGTCGATGATGCGGCTCAGGCGCTGGCTGGGCAGCCCCGGGTCCAGCGGCAGGTAACCGGCGCCGGCCTTGAAGCTGCCGATGATCATGCCCAGCAGGTCCAGGTTGCGCTCAGCCAGCAACGCCACCGGTTGATCCAGGCCCACACCCGCCGCGATCAACGCGTGGCCGAGGCCGTTACTGCGCCGGTTCAACTCGTCATAGGTCCACTGCTGGTCGAGGCAGCTGGCGGCAATCCGCTGCGGATGCGCGGCCACCTGCGCCTCGAACAACTCGATGTAGCTGCTCTCCAGTGGATAGGCGTGTTCGCTCTGGTTGCAGCCGTCTACCAGGAACTCGCGCTCCTGCTCGCCGATCAGCGGCAGGTCGGCCATGTCGCCATGGAAGCCCTGCACCAGCGCCAGCAGCAGGCGCTTGAATTCGCCGAGCATGCCTTGCACGGTGGTTTCGTCGAAATAACGCTGGTCGTAGGACAGGTGCAAACCGAGGTCATCCCCCGGATAACACACCGCCGTCAGCGGGAAGTTGGTGTGGGTGCGGCCGGAGTCCGAGGTGGCATTCAAGCTTTGCGCACGGTCCAGCACCGAGACTTCCACCGGAGCGTTTTCGAACACGAACAGGCTGTCGAACAGCGGTTGGCCCTTGGGCAGCTCACTGTGTTCCTGAATAGTCACCAGCGGCAGGTATTCGTACTCGCGCAGCTGCATATTGCTGTCGAGCAGGCCGCTCAACCACTCGCGCACGCTGCAACGCTGGTGGTCCTCGGGCAGCTTCACACGCAGCGCGATGCTGTTGATAAACAGGCCCACGGTGCGTTGCATCTCGGGCATTTCCACCGGGCGCCCGGCCACGGTGACGCCGAACAGCACGTCGCGGTCGCCGCTCAGGCGCCGCAGCACCAACGCCCAGGCTGCCTGGGCGAAGGTGTTGACGGTGAGCTGATGGGCCTGGGCCAATTCGCGCAACTGCGCGCCGTCGCGGGCATCGAGGCGGGTGTAGCAGTCGCCCACCACCATGCCGCCACTGTGACCGGCATGTTCACGCAGGAACGGCCGGTCGCTCGGGATCGGCGTGGTGCGCTCGAACCCCTGCAGGTTCTGCTGCCACCACTGGCGCGCTGCGTTCAGGTTCTGGCGTTGCAGCCAGGCGATGTAGTCGCGATAACGCGGCGGCGTGGCCAGTTGCGCCTCGCGGCCTTCGCCGAGGGCCGTGTAGAGCTCAAAGAAGTCATTCATCAGCAGCGAACGGCACCAGGCATCGATGAGGATGTGGTGGTTGCTCATCATGAACCAGTAGCGCGCTTCGCCGACACGGATCAGGCGCAGGTGGAACGGCGCCTGGTTGAGCAGATCGAAACCGGCTTCGCGCTCCTGCTTGAGCAACGCCTGCAGACGCGGCTCCTGCTCGCTCTCCGGGTCGGCGCTCCAGTCCAGATACTCGATTGGCGTGCTGCCGGGTTTGTGGATCACTTGCAGCATGTCTTCGCCGACATTCCAGCAGAACGACGCGCGCAACGCTTCGTGACGGGCAATCACCGCCTGCCAGGCCTGGGCGAAACGCTCGGGGTCCAGCGCGCTGTTGATGCGGTAGCGGTCCTGCATGTAGTAGAGGCCGGTGCCGGGTTCCAGCAGCGTGTGCAGCAGCAGGCCCTCCTGCATCGGGGTCAGCGGGTAGACGTCTTCGATGGCAGTGGCCGGCACGGGCAACGCGTCCAGTTGCGCCTGGGTCAGGTGGGCCAGCGGGAAATCGGACGGGGTCGGCCCGCCCACGCTGTCCTCAAGGCAATGCGCAACCAGGCTTTGCAGTTCGGCCAGGTAGGCATCGGCCAGCGCCTGGAGGGTCTGCGGGTCGTGGCGTTCACGGCTGAAGGTCCAGCGCAGCACCAGTTCACCGCCGTAGACCTGGCTGTCCACGCTCAGCTCATTGGGCAGCGGCGCGTCCGGGTCATGGGCCACGCCGGCGGACTCGTCCAGCGGATGGAACAGCGCATCGGCGCCGAAGCTCTGGTCGAACTGGCCGAGGTAGTTGAAGGTGATCGCGGCACTCGGCAACGCGGCCATGCTGCGCTTGCACAGATCATCCGCCAGGTAGCGCAGCACGCCATAGCCGAGGCCCTTGTGCGGCACGCCGCGCAGTTGCTCCTTGATCGCCTTGATCGAGTCGCCCTGCCCGGCTTGTGGGGTCAGGCGCAATGGATAGGCACTGGTGAACCAGCCGACGCTGCGGGTCAGGTCGATGTCGTCGAACAGCGCTTCGCGACCATGCCCTTCGAGTTGGATCAGTGCCGAAGCGTGGCCACTCCAGCGGCACACCACGCGGGCCAGGGCCGTCAGCAGCAGGTCGTTGACCTGGGTGCGGTACGCGCTCGGCGCTTGTTGCAGCAGTTGGCGGGTGCGTTCGGCATCCAGGCGCACGCTGACGGTGTCGGCATCGCGGTGGCGCAGCGACCCTTGCGGGCGAGCGACCGGCAACGCCACCGCTGGGCCCGCCAACTGGTCCTGCCACACGCTCAACTCTTCGCGCAGCGACTCGCTGCCGGCATACGCCTGCAGGCGCGCGGCCCAGTCACGCAAGGCACTGGTCTTGGCCGGCAGGTTGACGGATTGGCCGTCGCTCAGTTGCCGGTAAACGGTCTGCAAGTCTTCCAGCAACACGCGCCACGACACGCCGTCCACCACCAAGTGATGGATCGCGAGCAAAAGACGTTGCTGGCCTTGCGGACCATCCACCAACAAGGCCCGCAGCAGCGGCCCGTGTTCGAGGTCGAGGCTGCGTTGGGTGTCGGTGAACAGCGCGGTGCACTGCGCCATATCACGCACTTTCGCTTGCATCAGCACGCCGCCCTCGGGCACGGCCAGGTGTTGGGCGTGCCACTGCGCATCGCGCGGGGTGAAACTCAGGCGCAGGGCGTCGTGGTGTTCGAGCACTGCCAGCAGCGCCTGCTCGAGGCGATGAGGTTCCAGCAGTTGCAACGGTTTGAGCAGCAAGGCCTGGTTCCAGTGTTGCCGGTTGGGAATGTCCGTATCGAAGAACCAGTGCTGGATCGGTGTCAGGCCCGAGGGCCCCGTGAGCACGCCCTGCTCGGCGATGACCTGCTCGGAGCGCGTGGCGACGGCGGCCAGGGTTTGCACGGTCTGGTGCTGGAACAGGTCACGCGGGCTGAAGTGAATCCCGGCCTGCCGCGCGCGGCTGACCACCTGGATCGACAGGATCGAATCGCCGCCCAGTTCAAAGAAGTTATCGTCCAGGCCCACCTGTTGCACGTTCAACACCGCGCACCAGATGGCGGCCAGGGTCTGTTCCAGCTCGTTGCGCGGCGCCACGTACTGTTGGCGGTTGGCCTCGGGGTCGGGTTGCGGCAAGGCGCGGCGGTCGAGTTTGCCATTGGCGGTCAGCGGCATGCTGTCCAGCACGATCAGGTGCGCGGGCACCATGTAGTCCGGCAACTGCGCCTTGAGGTGCGCCTTCAGCGCGTCACGCAAGGTGCCCTGGTCGGCGTCGCTGACCAGGTACGCCACCAGTTGCTTGCCGCTCGGCGAATCCAGCGCCAGCACCACCGCTTCGCGCACGGCTTCGTGTTCCAGCAGGCGGGTTTCGATCTCGCCCAGCTCGATGCGGAAACCACGAATCTTCACTTGATGGTCGATGCGCCCGAGGTACTCCACCAGGCCATCGGCGCGTTGCCGAACCAGGTCGCCGGTGCGATACAGACGCCCACCGTTGGCCGCGAATGGATCCGCGACAAACCGCTCGGCGGTCATGCCTGGACGCTCGTGATACCCCTGGGCGAGGCCGGCACCGCCGACGTACAACTCGCCGGTCGCACCCTGTGGCACCAACGCCAGGTCGGCGTCGAGAATGTAGGCCACGCGGTCACCGATAATGCTGCCGATCGGCACGCTGGCCGCGCCCTCCTCCACGTGCTGCGGCGCCAGGCTGGCGAGCGGCATCACCACGGTTTCGGTCGGGCCATAGGCGTTGAAAAACACGTCGGGCTGGAACGCTGCGCGGATGCGCTGCAGGTGCTCGCCAGTAAGGGCCTCGCCACCGGTGATGCACATGCGCACCGGCAGCGTCTGGTGTTGGGTCGCCAGCCATTGCGCCAACTGGCTGCCATAACTCGGGGTGAAACCGAGGATGTTGATGCGATGGGTGCGGATCAGCGCGCAGATTTCCTCCGCATCCCACTGGCCCTGGGCACGCAACACCACCTGCGCGCCGCTGAGCAGCGGCACCAGCAGGCGCTCGGTGGCGGCGTCGAAGTTGATCGAATAGAAGTGCAGCTCGCAGTCATCCGGGCGCATGCCGAAGCGCTCGATCACCGCCTGGCAGTGCATGGCGATTTCACCGTGGGCGACCACCACGCCTTTCGGCTTGCCGGTGGAGCCGGAGGTGTAGATCAGGTACGCCTGGTGCTGCGCCAGACTAATGAACGGCAGCTCGACGGCCGGGTAATTCGCCAGCACCGGCAAGTCATCTTCCAGGCACCAGCAGGCCACGGTGGCCGGCAATTCGCCGAGGGCTGCGAACATCGCCGCATCGCTGAGCAGCAGGCCGATGCCACTGTCTTCGATCATGTAGTGCAGGCGGTCGAGCGGGTATTCCGGGTCGAGCGGCACATAGGCGCCGCCCGCCTTGAGGATTGCCAGCAGGCCGATGACCATTTCCAGCGAACGCGGCAACGCCAGGCCGACCCGCACCTGCGGGCCGACGCCGCGCTCGCGCAGCATCCAGGCCAGGCGATTGGCGCGGGCGTCGAGTTCGGCATAGGTGAGGGTCACGCCGGCAAAGGTCAGCGCCGGGGCATCCGCACGCTTGGCCGCCTGTAGGCTGAACAGTTGATGAATGCACTGGTCGAGGCGATGTTCACCGACCTCGACGCCCAGGCTGTCCTGCAAGGCTCGTTGCTCAACCGAGGTCAGCAACGGCAGCTCGCTGAGGCGCTGCGCGGGATTTGCGATCAGGGCTTCAAGCAGGTTGCGCCAATGTTCGGCCATGCGCGCAATGCGCGGTTCATCGAACAGGTCGGTGCTGTAGGTCAGGCAGCAACCCAGGCGATGGTCGAGGTCGGTGACTTCCAGGTTGAGGTCGAACTTGGTCGCGCGGGCATCGTTGGCCAGGTACTCGACAGTCATGCCGGCGAGTTGGCGGCTCTGCTGGAACTCCCAGCGCTGCACGTTGCACATCACCTGGAACAGCGGGTTGTAGGCTGCGCTGCGGGGCGGTTGCAGGGCTTCGACCAGATGATCGAACGGCAGGTCCTGGTGGGACTGCCCTTCGATCACGGTGTGGCGCACCTGCTCGAACAGCTCAGCGACATTCATCTGCCCATTGAGCTGGCAGCGCAGCACCTGGGTGTTGAGGAACGCACCGATCAGGCCTTCGCTTTCCGGGCGAATCCGGTTGGCCACCGGGGCGCCGATGCGCAGGTCGGTCTGGCCGCTGTAGCGGTAGAGCAACACGGCCAGGGTCGCGGTCATGGTCATGAACAGCGTCAGGCCGCGTTCGGCGTTGAACGCGCGCACGCGGGCAGCCAAGTCATCACTCAGGTCGAAGCGGTAGAGCTCGCCCTGATGACTTTGCACCGGTGGCCGCGGACGATCACCGGGCAGTTCCAGCAGCGGGTGTTCGCTGCCCAACTGCGCCGTCCAGTAGTCCAGTTGGCGCTGGCGTTCGCCGCTTTCCAGCCACTGGCGTTGCCACACGCTGTAGTCCAGGTACTGCACCGGCAACGGCGGCAGCGGCGACAGGCGTTCATCGATAAACGCTTCGTACAGGGCGCTGAGTTCACGGGCAAAGATGTCCATGGCCCAGCCTTCGGTGACGATGTGGTGCAGGGTCAGCACCAGGTAGTGCTCCTGATCGCCCGCCTTGACCAGGCACGCGCGCAGCAACGGCCCGGTCTCCAGGTTGAACGGCGTATGGGCCTCCTGATCGGCACGTTGCTGCAGGCGCTGCTGGCGCTCGGTTGCGTCCAGCGCCGAGAGATCCTGCCAGTCCATACCCAGGCCGGTCTGCGCCGAGACTTTCTGATAGGCCACGCCATCGACACTCGGGAAGGTCGTGCGCAGGGTTTCGTGGCGCATGACCAAGGCCTGCAACGCCGCCTCGAATCGCCCCACATCCAGCACGCCACGCAGGCGCGCCATGCCGCCGACGTTATAGGCCGGGCTGTCCGGTTCCATCTGCCACAGGAACCACATGCGCTGCTGGGAATAGGACAGCGGCACCTTCTGGCTGCGGTCGACCTGGGCAATTGCGGTCTGCTGGTTGCGCTGGCCGGAGGCCTGGATCAGCGCCACTTGCTCGGCAAAAGCGCCCAACTCGCTGGCTTCGAACAACGTGCGCAACGGCAACTCGACGTCGCAGGCCTGGCGGGTGCGGGAGATGATTTGCGTGGCCAGCAACGAATGGCCGCCGAGGGCGAAAAAGTCATCGCGCAGACCCAGGCGCGGCACGCCGAGCACTTCGCGCCAGATCGCCGCGATCTGTTGCTGCAACGCGGTTTCGGGCTCGATATGTTCGCGGGTTTGCCACACCGGTGCCGGCAAGGCACGGCGGTCGAGCTTGCCACTGGGGCTCAGGGGCATGGCGTCCAGGCGCATCAACAGCGCGGGCACCATGTACTCCGGCAGTTCGGCGGCCAGCGCGGCCTTGACGTCCTGTTCATCCAGCGCGGTGCTGGCGGTGTAGTAACCGATCAACTGCGCGTCGCGCACCAGCACCACGGCCTGGGCGATACCGTCCAGGGCCAGCAGGCGCGCTTCGATCTCTTCGGGCTCCACACGGAAGCCGCGCAGCTTGACCTGCTGATCAAGGCGGCCCAGGTATTCGAGCACGCCGTCGGCGCTCCAGCGCGCGCGGTCACCGGTGCGATACAAGCGTGCGCCGCCCTCGCCCAGCGGATCGGCGACAAACCGTTCAGCGGTCAACCCGGCGCGTCCGAGATACCCGCGTGCCAGGCCGATGCCGCCGATGCACAGCTCACCCGGCACACCGGCCGGCAACGGATTGAGCTGCTCGTCCAGCACGCGGCAGATCACATTGCCCAGCGGCCGGCCAATCGGCGAGCGCTCGCCGTCTGCGGCCGTGCACTGCCAGTGGGTGACGTTGATCGCGGTCTCGGTCGGGCCATAGCGGTTGTGCAACTGCACTGCCGGCAACTGTGCCAACACACGGTTGCGCAACTCGGCGGGCAAGGCTTCGCCGCCGGAAAACAGGCGACGCAGGCTGGTGCATTCGACCGCCAGCGGCTCATCGATAAACAGCTGCAACAGCGGCGGCACAAAGTGCAACGTGGTTACCCCGTACTCCTGCACCAATTGCGCAATGCGATGCGGGTCGCGATGCTCACCGGGGCCGGCCAGTACCAGGCGGCACCCGGTGATCAGCGGCCAAAAGCACTCCCACACCGACACGTCGAAACTGATCGGCGCCTTCTGCATCAGCACATCGGTGTCATTGAGTTGGTAAGTCGCCTGCATCCACTGCAAGCGCTCGGCCAGGGCCGCATGGGTATTGCCCACGCCCTTGGGCTGGCCGGTGGAGCCGGAGGTGTAGATCACGTAGGCGAGGTTATCGCCCTCCAGGTGCAGGCCCGGTGGCTGGGTCGGCCAGCTGTCCAGGTGCAGGCTGTCCATGGCAATCACGCACACGCCGGGCGCAGCCGGCACGCGGTCCAGCAATGCGGTCTGGGTCAGCAGCAGGTGTACGCCGCTGTCCTTGAGCATGTAGGCCAGGCGGTCGGCGGGGTAGTCAGGGTCCAGCGGCACGTAGGCACCGCCAGCCTTGATGATCGCCAGCAGGCCGATCAACAGCTGCGGCGAACGCTCGGCGGCGATGGCCACGCACACATCGGGGCCGACACCTTTGTCGCGCAGGTAGTGGGCCAGGCGGTTCGCCTGGGTGTGCAGCTGGGCGAAGGTCAGGCTAGCGTCCTGCCAGACCAGCGCGGTGCGGTCCGAGGTCTGCTGGTTGAGCAACTCGGGCAGCCACTGCCGGGCCGGCGCACACGGTGCCGTGCTCCACGCGGGCTGTTCGTCCTGCAGCCTCAACGGCAGGTCGCCGAGGGTTTGCTGCGGCTGCTCGCAGACCGCTTGCAGCAGCTGGATAAAGTGCTCGGCCAGGCGCTGGAGGGTCGCGTGTTCGAACAGTTCATCGGCGTAATCGAAGGACAGGCTCAAGCGCCCGTTACGGTCTTCTTCACTGTGCAGTTGCAGGTCGAACTTGGCTTCGCGGCTGTGCCACGGCAGCTCCTCGGCGAGCATGCCGGGCAGGCGGCGCAAGGCGCTCAAGTCGCGTTGCTGGTGGTTGAACATGACCTGGAACAGACCTTGTTCGCGCGCCTGCGGAAAGGCTTCCAGCAGTTGTTCGAATGGCAAGTCCTGATGCGCTTGCGCGCCTAATACCGTCTCGCGGGTCGAGGCCAGCAGTTGGCTGAAGGGCAGGCGCCCGTCCAACTCGGCGCGCAGCACCAGGGTGTTGATGAAGAAGCCGATCAGGCCTTGGGTTTCCTGGCGCGGACGGTTGGCATTCGGCACGCCAATGCGGATATCGCGCTGGCCGCTGTAGCGGTAGAGCAGGCTCTGGAACGCCGCGAGCAACACCATGAACGGCGTGGATTGATTGGCCTGGGCGGTCTGGCGAATCGCTGCGCTGAGGCCGGCGCTCAAACGCACACTGTGGCGCGAAGCGCTGTAGCGTTGCTGCGCCGAACGTGGGCGATCGGTGGCCAGGCTCAGGGGCGGATGCTCCTCGCCCAGCTGCGCTTTCCAGTACGCCAGTTGCCGCTGGCCTTCGCCCTGGGCCAGCCATTGGCGCTGCCAGCTGCCGTAGTCGGCGTACTGCAGGGTCAGTGGCGGCAATGTCAGGGCCTGGCCCTGGCTGGCGGCGGCGTACAGGCGCGAGAACTCGTCGAGCAGAATATTCAGCGACCAACCGTCGGCGATGATGTGGTGAAGGGTGACCAGCAATTGGTGATCTTCATCGTCCAGGCGCACCAGGGTTACCCACAGCAACGGGCCTTTTTCCAGGTCGAACTGGGTGCGGGCTTCGTCCTCGCGGATCTGTTGCGCGCGAGCCTCACGCTCGGCGGCAGGCAGGTCACTGAGGTCGATGACTTGCAGCTCGAAATCGGCGTGAGCAGCCACGCGCTGGAAAGCCTGGCCATCGCGTTCGTAGAAACGCGTGCGCAAGGCCTCATGGCGCTGGATCAGTTGCTGGAAGCTCACGCGCACCGCGTCTGCGTCCAACTCGCCCCGCAGGCGCAAGCCACCGGGGATGGTGTAGGCGCTGCTCTGCGGGTCCAGTTGCCAGGTGATCCACAGGCGGTTCTGTGCCAGCGATTGCGGCAGTTCGTCCTGGCGCGACAAGGCAGCAATCGCGCCTTGGGCCAGGCCACCGTCCTGTTGCAGTTGCGCCACGCTCGCGGCGAACGCCGACAGCGTCGGCGTCTCGAACAGCAGGCGCAGGTTCAGTTCCAGGCCAAGGGTTTCGCGCAGCCGCGCGACCACCTGGGTGGCGGTGATGGAGTTGCCGCCGAGCAGGAAGAAATGGTCATCGGCGGCCACGCTCGGCACCTGCAATTGCTCGCACCAGATCGCTGCGATCCGGCTTTGCAGCTCGGATTCCAACGCCGCATCGCTTGCCTGCACGTGCAGGTCGGGGAACTGCGCATAGCTGTCGAGGCTGCCATCGGCGTGACGCAACGCACACGCGGCACGCTGCACTTTGCCGCTGGAGGTCTTGGGCAAGGCGCCGGGGTTGAGCAACACCACCACGCTCGGCGCTTGCTGACAGGCCTCCGCCACCGCTTGGCGGATCGCCTTGATCAGCGCGTCGGGCGGCAGGATTTTCTGCACGCTGCGGCTGATTTCCGCGGCGATGCCGATCCCTTCCAGGCCCTGGTCATTCACCGCGAACGCCGCAACGCGGCCCTTGCGCACCACCTCGACTTCGCGCTCGATGGTCTGCTCGATATCCTGGGGATACAGGTTCTGGCCACGCACGATCAGCAGGTCTTTGAGGCGCCCGGTGATGTACACCTCGCCGTCTCGGATAAAGCCCAGGTCACCGGTGCGCAGCCACGTACGGCCCGCGTGCTGGACGAAAGTCCTCGCGGTGGCCTCGGGGTTGCGCCAGTAGCCATGGGCGATGCTCGGCCCGGTGGCCCAGAGTTCGCCGACGCAGTTGTCGGCCAGTTCACTCAAGGTCTGTGGGTCGGCGATCAGCACCGCGTGGTCCGGCTGGCTGGTGCCGCAACTCATGATTGCACTGCCCTGCCCAGGCTCAGCGCGATTGGCAGCCAGGGCCTGCTCGTCGACACGCAGCACCGGGATGCCCTGGCCACGGCGGCCACCGGCGACAAACAGGGTGGCCTCGGCCAGCCCGTAGGAGGCAAAGAAATTGTTCGGGGTGAAACCGCAGCTCGCGAACTTCTCGGCGAAGCGTTCCAGGGTGTCGAGGCGAATCGGCTCGGAGCCGGAATAGGCCACGCGCCAGCGGCTCAAGTCCAGGCGTTCCAGCGCGGATTCACTGACCCGCTCGCTGCACAGGCGGTAGGCGAAATCCGGTCCGCCGCTGATGGTGCCGCCGTATTCGCTGATCGCTTCCAGCCAGCGCAACGGCCGGCCGAGGAAATACGCCGGCGCCATCAACACGCACGGCACGCCACTGAAGATCGGTTGCAGCAGGCCGCCGATCAGGCCCATGTCGTGGTACAGCGGCAGCCAGCTGACGATCACGTCGTCGGGGTTCAGGTCGATACCGAAGCCACGGCGGATCAGCACTTCATTGGCCACCAGGTTGCCGTGGCTGACTTGCACGCCCTTGGGCAGCGCCGTGGAACCGGAAGTGTATTGCAGGAAGGCAATGTCGTCGGACTGCAGCTCAGGCGCCAGCCAACGCTCGGCGACGCCGGCATCGAGGGTGTCGACACTCAGCACCGGCGGCGCGTTGTCGATCTGGGCCAGGCCATCGCCGAGGCTGGCGATGGTCAGCAGCAGGCGCGGTTCGGCATCGGCGATAATCGACAGCAGGCGCTCCTGATGGTGACGGCGCGTGGACTCCGGCGGATAGGCCGGCACCGCGATCACCCCGGCGTACAGACACCCAAAGAACGCTGCGACGTAGTCCGGGCCGCTGGGGAACAGCAACACTGCGCGATCGCCCAGCGTCGCCTTGGCCTGCAAGGCGGCGGCGATGGTCCGAGCGCGCTGGTCCAGGTCACGGTAACTGAGCACCACGCTGTGCTCGGCCGACTCGGCGAGGAAGCGCAGGGCCACCTGGTCCGGGGTCTGCGCAGCACGACGTTGAAGGGACTCGACCAGGTTACGGGGAAGTTCGAAGGCGTCCATCATGGGGTTCCTGCCTGAAATCGGCTTACGGGAAATTCGGGAAGTGGGGAGCTGTCAGCCGGCGGCCAGTTGCCGCGCCGCGCCATTGCGCCAGCGGGCCAGGTGTTCATCGGCGTAACGGCGCACGCAGCGCAATACGGCGCTTTCGTGCTGCACAAGGAAGAAGTGGTGACCGTCGAACATGTCGAGGGAAAAGCCGCTGGCGGCATCGAGTTGCCAGTCGAGCAACTGGTCGGCGCGCACGCTGTCCTGCTTGCCGCCGAACACATGGATCGGCATATCCAGCGGCGTGCGCTGGCCATAGATGAAGCTGCCGCACAGCAGGAAATCGGCGCGCAGGATCGGCAGCATCAACTGCATCAACTCGGGGTTGGCCAGGGCTTCTTCGGCGGTGCCTTGCAGCTCGCGCAGGCGGGCAATCAACTGCTCATCGGTTTTCTCGATGGCGTATTCGCTGACATCCCGGCGCGCCGGCCCGGCGGTGCCGGAGGCAAACAACGCAAGCGGCGCGGGCACACCGCGGGCCTTCAAGGCATGCGCCAGTTCGAACGCCAGCAGGCCGCCGAGGCTGTGGCCGAACAAGGCGTAGGGGCCGCTCAAGTCGCGGCTGATTTCTTCCGCGAGCTGCGCCGCCAGGGCCTTGATATCGCGCTGCAGGGGCTCGTCCATGCGCATGCCACGCCCGGGCAATTCCAGCGGGCACACGTGCAGCCATTCCGGCAGGGCTCGGCGCCAACGCGCGTAGACCATGGCGCTGGCACCCGAATAGGGCAGGCAAAACAGGCGCAGTCGCGTCGGCGCAGTCATCGGCCAACGACTCCAAACTGAAACACGCTGTATGCACGATAGAAACCCATTTCGTCCTCCTGCGGGGGCTGATCCTTGGCCGTTTTACTAACGGACCTGTCACCCAGAAGAACGGACGGCACCGGCAAATAATTAGTCGCCGGGGGCGAGCGCGACGTGGTTCACATCTAACAAGAAAGCATAAGATTAGTTCGTCTTCTCATTTGACAATCATTATCATTAAGCATAATTTGTTGCCCGATGTGTAGGAGGCCTCAGCAAGGACGCCCTCCCCTAACCTCTTTTGCGACAAGGTGATTTCCATGACGGAACCAGTAACCACAGGCAGGTGCGACTCACCACTTCTCCAGGCTTTCGTCGACAATCGACTGATATTGGTGAAGATCGCGGCACGCATTACCGGCTGCCGCTCGCGGGCCGAAGACGTAGTGCAGGACGCCTACTTCCGGCTGCAATCCGCGCCGACGATCACCTCGTCGTTCAAGGCCCAGTTGAGCTATCTGTTCCAGATCGTGCGCAACCTGGCAATCGATCACTACCGCAAGCAGGCCCTGGAGCTCAAATACTCCGGGACGGAAGAGGAAGGCTTGAATGTGGTTATTCACGGCGCTTCACCGGAAACCTCGCACATCAACTTCAATACCCTGGAAAACATCGCCGACGCCCTGACGGAGCTGCCGCAGCGCACCCGCTACGCGTTCGAGATGTACCGCCTGCACGGCGTGCCGCAAAAGGACATCGCCAAGGAACTCGGCGTCTCGCCGACCCTGGTGAACTTCATGATCCGCGACGCGCTGGTGCATTGCCGCAAGGTCTCGGGCAACCACAGCGATACGTTTGCACGCCGGGTCTAAACGTTGATGCGGGAAGGGCCGGACCGTTGCGCGCCAAGAATCAGCAGCGCCGCGCGTTTATGGGCAAAGTCGAATTCTCGCTGGCAATGGGGGCAACGATTCTGCGCGGAGCCTGCCGCCCCTTCTGCACACTGCGCATCCAGGTAGAAGTAATGCACCATCGCCGCCAACCGCGCATCGAAACGCCGCAGGACTTCACCGTGGGAAAGGTCGCAAAGATCAGTGGGATGTGACATGAAGGGCACTCGCAAACATCGTCAACCGTTGGTTGAGATGACGTGAGCAGCGCTAGGAAATTTAACCGTCAGGGCGTCGGCATGACGTCAATGCGATAGGGTTCGAAAATCTTCAGCAGCTCGCCGCTGTCACGCAGGCGCTTGAGCAAGGCGGAAAAGGCTGCGCCGGTGATCGGCGCCTTGGGGCGCAGCAAGGCGTAGTGGTGGTAGACCTGGTCGATGCGCTCCGAAACCAGGAACTGCCCGGCCATGTCCGCATTGCGCACCAGGAAATCACTCAGGTAGGAACGCGTGACCAGCGCAATATCCGCACGCCCGCGCACCACCATCAGCAGGTTGCTGTCATGGGAATACGTCAACGTGGCGTTGAACTGCTCGGCCAGGTATTTGGGGTCGGGGTTGAAATGCGCGAAGGCGTAGTGATAGCCGCTGAACACCGCCAGGCGTTTGCCGGTGAGGTCGGTGAAATAGTCCTGGCCGCGATCGAGCTGCCGCTGGGCGACGAAGATTTCCGCGTCTTCCAGGCCCATGTCCACGCTGGTGTGAGGAATTTTCTGCCAGCCCCAGTCGGGGTTTTCGAAAATGGCCATGTCGATACGGCCCTGCTCGAAATCACGAAAACGTCGCGGGATGGAGGTGGGCACCAGTACGAACTGGTAGTCGGCCTGTGAAGCATTGAGCGCTTCGACCAACTGCGGCAGCAGCCCGGTATCGGCGCCCTGCTCGGGGCGCACGGTGTAGGGTGGAAAGTGCGCGGCGCCGATCCGTACCAATTGCGCAGCCGAAGCCGGCATCCACCACGCGGTGCCCAGTGCCCAAAAAGTAAGTCCTGCAGCCAGCCGCCATGGCGAAAACATCAAGGCACACACCGTTCACTACGTTAATGGCGATAAGCTAGGCGTTTTTGTCTGGCGAGACAACTTTTTCACCGTCAAATGAATAGCTTGCGCCTCAGTCGGGCTTCAACACCATCAGCAGGGCTTCTTCAGCCAACTCTTCCAGCGTCAGGCTGCCCTCGGCGCGAAACCAGGTGGTGGTCCAGGACAGCGCACCGGTGAGGAAACGCCGGGTGATAAACACATCGCCCTTGATGTAGCCCGCCGCCTTGGCCTCACCCAGCACCTGCAGCCAGATCTGTTCATATACATCGCGCAGGGCCAGTACCTGGGCCTGGCCCTCGGCCGACAGCGAACGCCATTCATAGACCAACACCGCCATGGCTTCGCCACTGCCGCCCATGATCGACTGCAACTCGCAACGGATCAGCGCCAGCACGCGTTCGCGCACGGTGGTCGCTTCTTCGAGCGAGGCGCGCATCATCGCCGTGTTGTAATGAATGGTTTCCTCCATCACCGCCCGCAGGATCTCGTCCTTGCTCTTGAAATGATGAAAGATGCTGCCGGACTGGATGCCCACGGCGCCGGCCAGGTCGCGCACCGTGGTGCGTTCAAATCCCTTGTTGCGAAACAGGTGAGCCGCGGTCTGCAGCAACTTGCCCCGGGCACTGTCGGGGTCAGTCAATTGGCCACCGTCGACCATGGTGCGCATCACCCGCAGGGCTTTTTGCTCATCCATGCTGCTCTCCTCTACTTCTACGGACGTCTTGGCCGGCAATTTAGGCCGTGGCCGCCACCCAAGCAAGCGCTTGGGCAAAACTTGTGTCTGGAGTTTACAAACCAAGCGCTTGCTTGGTAGTCTCGTTGCCAGCCATTCGAGGAAGGATTTCTCATGAGCAAGACGGTTCGTATCGGCTGCGCCAGCGCCTTCTGGGGCGACACGTGCACGGCCGCCGCCCAATTGGTGCACGGCGGCGCACTGGATTACCTGGTGTTCGACTACCTGGCAGAAGTCACCCTGTCGATCCTCGCCGGTGCGCGGATCAAAGATCCCCAGGCCGGCTACGCCACGGATTTTGTCGAAGTATTGACGCCGCTGCTCGGCGAGATCCAGCGCCAGGGCATCCGCGTGATCAGCAACGCCGGCGGTATCCACCCACAGGCCTGCGCCGCCGCCCTGCAAGCGGCCTGCGACAAGGCCCAGGTCCCGCTGAAAATCGCCGTGTTGCTGGGCGACGACCTGCACCCTCAACTCAAGCACCTGCAGGGCATCACCGATATGTTCAACGGTGCGCCGCTGCCGCCACTGTGCGTGTCGGCCAATGCCTACCTCGGCGCACCCGGGATTGTCCAGGCACTGCAGTTGGGTGCGGATATCGTGATCACCGGTCGCGTGGTCGACAGCGCGGTGGTCAGCGCAGCGCTGGTGCATGCCTTCGACTGGTCCTGGCAGGACTATGACCGCCTGGCCCAGGCGGCACTGGCCGGGCACATCATCGAGTGCGGCGCGCAATGCACCGGCGGCAACTTTACCGATTGGCGCGACGTACCGGACTACGAGCACATCGGCTTTCCCATCGTCGAAGTGAGTGCCGACGGCCAGTTCACCGTGAACAAGGTCGATGGCACGGGCGGCCTGATCAGCGAACTCAGCGTGGCCGAGCAACTGCTGTATGAGATCGGCGACCCACGCGCCTACTTCTTGCCCGATGTGATCTGCGATTTCAGCCAGGTCAAATTGCACCAGCAAGGCAAACACAGCGTGCGCCTGCACGGTGCCAGGGGCTTGCCGCCGACCGACCAGTACAAGGTCAGTGCAACTTACCCGGACGGCTTTCGCTGCACCGCCAGTTGCCTGATTGCCGGCATCGACGCGGTGGCCAAGGCCGAGCGCGTCAGCCAGGCGATCATCAACAAGACCGCCGAACTCTTCAGCCAGCGCGGCTGGGCGCCCTACACCGACGTGAATATCGAGTTGCTCGGCAGCGAAGCCACCTACGGCGCCCACGCCCAGCGCCAGGATTGCCGCGAGGTGGTGGTGAAGATGGCGGTGCGGCACCCGAGCAAACAGGCCTTGGTGCTGTTCGCCCGCGAGATCGCCCAGGCGGCTACGGGCATGGCGCCGGGGCTGACCGGCATTGTCGGGGGACGCCCGACCGTGTACCCGCTGATTCGCCTGTTTTCATTCCTGATCGACAAGTCCGCTTGTGAGGTGGTGATCGACTTCCAGGGCGATAAACACGCCTGCACGCTGCCGACCGCCGACGCCCCTCTCCTGCCGGCCGCTGCCGTGGATCCGCCCAAACCCCAAGGCCGCGCCGACGCCAGTGTGCCGTTGGTGAAGCTGGCCGTGGCGCGCTCCGGCGACAAGGGCAACCACAGCAATATCGGCGTGATCGCGCGCGCGCCGGAGTACCTGCCGTGGATCGCCGAGGCGCTGACCCCGGAAGTCATCGTCGACTGGATGGGCCACGTGCTCGACCCCGTGCACGGCCGCGTCGAGCGCTGGTACCTGCCCGGCAGCCACAGCCTCAACTTCCTGCTGGAAAACGCCCTGGGCGGTGGCGGCATCGCCAGCCTGCGCATCGACCCGCAAGGCAAGGCCTTCGCCCAGCAACTGCTGGAAATCCCCATCGCCGTGCCGCAACACATCGCTGATCAACTCACTTAAAGGAGCGTTGCCGTGGCCTTCGATTCGATCTTCAAAGCCGACCTGTTCCAGGAACATACCGTGATCGTCACCGGCGGTGGCAGCGGGATTGGCCGCTGCACCGCCCACGAGCTGGCGGCCCTTGGCGCCCGCGTGATCCTGGTCGGACGCAAGCCGGAAAAGCTGCAGAAGGTCGCGGCGGAAATTGCCGAAGATGGCGGCACTGCCCATTGGCAGGCCTGCGATATTCGTGATGAAGAGGCGGTGAAAGCGCTGGTCACGCAGATCATTCAAGCACATGGCCCAGTGCATGGCCTGGTGAATAACGCCGGTGGCCAGTACCCGTCGCCACTCGCGTCGATCAACCAGAAAGGCTTCGAAACGGTGCTGCGCACCAACCTGGTGGGCGGTTTCCTGATGGCGCGGGAAGTGTTCAACCAGTCGATGAGCAAGCATGGCGGTGCCATCGTCAACATGCTTGCCGACATGTGGGGCGGCATGCCCGGCATGGGCCACTCCGGCGCGGCACGCTCGGGCATGGACAACTTCACCAAGACCGCCGCCTTCGAATGGGGGTATGCCGGGGTGCGGGTCAATGCCGTGGCGCCGGGCTGGATCGCCTCCAGTGGCATGGACACTTACGAGGGCGCGTTCAAGGCGGTGATCCCGACCCTGCGTGAACACGTGCCGCTCAAGCGGATCGGCACCGAGTCGGAAGTCAGCGCGGCCATCGTGTTTCTGCTCAGCCCCGCCGCGGCCTTTGTCAGCGGCAGCACCCTGCGCATCGACGGCGCCGCCAGCCTGGGCAGCCGCGCCTGGCCGTTGCACAAGGCCGCGTCGCCAAGTGAACCGTTCAACGGTTTTCACCGCGCGTACCTGCCCGATGTCCTCAAGGCGGAGCGCTGAACCATGCCGGTGATTGAAAGCCTGATCGACGCCCACAGCCCGCAGTTTGCGCAGAACCGCGAAGCCATGCTGGAAGGCATCCAACACCTGCGCCAGCTGGAACACGCGCTGCTCGCCAAGGCGCAGGCGGCCAAACCGAAGTTCGACCAGCGCGGCCAACTGCTGCCACGCGAACGCCTCAATTTGCTGCTGGACCCCGGCGCACCGTTCCTCGAACTGGCGAGCCTGGCCGGCTACAAACTGCATGATGACAAGGACGGCAACGCCGCCGGGGGCGGCTTGATCGCCGGCATCGGCTACGTCAGCGGCGTGCGCATGCTGGTGGTGGCCAATAACAGCGCAATCAAGGGCGGCACCATTTCCCCCACGGGCCTGAAGAAATCCCTGCGCCTGCAACAGATTGCCATGGAGAACAAACTGCCGGTGGTGACCCTGGCCGAAAGCGGCGGGGCCAACCTCAACTATGCCGCCGAGATTTTCGTCGAAGGCGCGCGCAGCTTCGCCAACCAGGCGCGCATGTCGGCCAAGGGCTTGCCGCAGATCACCGTGGTGCACGGCTCGGCCACTGCAGGTGGGGCGTATCAGCCGGGGCTGTCGGACTACGTGGTGGTGGTGCGCGGCAAGGCTAAGCTGTTCCTCGCCGGGCCGCCGCTGCTCAAGGCCGCCACCGGTGAAGTCGCCACGGATGAAGAACTGGGCGGCGCCGAGATGCATGCGCAAACTGCCGGCACCGCCGAATACCTGGCGGAAAACGATGCCGACGGCGTGCGCATCGTGCGCGAGATTGTCAGCCTGTTGCCGTGGGATGAGCACCTGCCGCCGGCGTCGAGACGGGCGTATGCCGAGCCGCTGTATCCCATCGACGAGCTGTTGGGGTTGATCCCCGATGACCCGAAGAAACCCTATGACGTGCGCGAGATCCTCGCGCGGCTGGCGGACGGCTCGCAGTTCCTCGAGTTCAAGAGCGAGTTCGATGCCCACACGGTCTGCGGCCACCTGCAGATCCAGGGGCGCGCCGTCGGCGTGATCGGCAACAACGGCCCGATCACGCCCAAAGGCGCGAGCAAGGCCGCCCAGTTCATCCAACTGTGCGACCAGAGCCGCACGCCGCTGCTGTTCCTGCACAACACCACCGGGTTCATGGTGGGCACCGAGTCGGAGCAACAAGGGGTGATCAAGCACGGTGCGAAGATGATCCAGGCGGTGGCCAACGCGCGGGTGCCTAAACTCACGGTGGTGGTCGGCGGTTCGTACGGCGCCGGCAACTATGCGATGTGCGGGCGTGGCCTGGACCCGCGGTTTATCTTCGCCTGGCCCAACAGCCGCACGGCGGTCATGGGCGGTGCGCAGGCGGGCAAGGTGCTGCGGATTGTCACCGAGGCCAAACAGTTGAAGGACGGCCTGGTGCCGGATCCCAAGGTGCTGGACATGCTGGAGCAGGTCACGGCGCAGAAGCTCGACAGCCAATCCACTGCGCTGTATGGCAGTGCGAATCTGTGGGATGACGGGCTGATTGATCCCCGCGATACCCGCACGCTGCTGGGGTTGCTGCTGGATATTTGTCATGAGGCTGATGTGCGGCAGTTGCAGCCCAACAGCTTTGGCGTGGCGCGTTTCTAACGCTCAGGAGAACAACAACAATGATCTTCACCCAGGAACACCAGGCACTGCGCCGCACCGTCCGCGCCTTCGTCGACCGCGAGATCAACCCCCATGTGGATGAATGGGAAAAAGCCGGGCGCTTCCCCATCCACGAGATTTTTCGCAAGGCCGGCGACCTCGGCCTGCTGGGCATCTCCAAGCCGGAACAGTTCGGCGGCATGGGCCTGGACTACAGCTATTCGATCGTCGCCGCCGAAGAGTTCGGCACCATCCGCTGCGGTGGCATCCCCATGTCCATCGGCGTGCAGACCGACATGTGCACCCCCGCCCTCGCCCGCTTCGGTTCCGATGAACTGCGCGATGAATTCCTGCGCCCGGCCATCAGCGGCGAACAGGTGGGCTGTATCGGCGTGTCGGAAACCGGCGCCGGTTCCGACGTGGCCGGGCTGAAAACCCACGCGCGCAAGGACGGCGACGACTACGTGATCAACGGCAGCAAAATGTGGATCACCAACTCGCCCAGCGCCGATTTTATCTGCCTGCTGGCCAACACTTCCGATGACAAGCCGCACATCAACAAGTCGCTGATCATGGTGCCGATGAACACCCCGGGGATCAGCGTCAGCCCGCCCCTGGAAAAGCTCGGCATGCACAGTTCGGAAACGGCCCAGGTGTTTTTCGATGACGTGCGCGTGCCACAGCGCAACCGCATCGGCCATGAAGGTGCAGGCTTCATGATGCAGATGCTGCAGTTCCAGGAAGAACGGCTGTTTGGCGCGGCCAATATGATCAAGGGCCTGGAGTACTGCATCGACAGCACCATCGCCTATTGCCAGGAGCGCCAGACCTTCGGCAAGGCGCTGATCGACAACCAGGTCATCCACTTTCGCCTGGCCGAACTGGCCACCGAAATCGAATGCCTGCGCGCGCTGGTCTACCAGGCCACCGAGCAATACATCAAAGGCCAGGACGTGACGCGCCTGGCTTCCATGGCCAAGCTCAAGGCCGGACGCCTGGGCCGTGAAGTCAGCGACAGTTGCCTGCAATACTGGGGCGGCATGGGCTTCATGTGGGACAACCCGGTGGCGCGGGCTTATCGCGATGTGCGCCTGGTCTCGATTGGCGGCGGCGCCGACGAAATCATGCTGGGCATCATCTGCAAACTGATGGGCACCTTGCCGGGGAAAAAAGCATGAACACGCTCTTGCTGGAGCCGCATAACGGCGTGCTGCACATCACCCTCAATCGCCCTGAAAAGCGCAATGCGATGAGCCTGGAAATGGTCAATGAACTGCGCGCGGTGCTGGCGCAACTCGACGGCCAGGTACGCGCCTTGGTGATCAGCGGCGCCGGCGGGCATTTCTGCGCCGGGGCCGATGTGAAGGACCTGGTCACGGCGGGCAATCAACTCCAGGCGCTGAACCGGGCGTTTGGCACCCTGTTGCAAGAAGTCGAGGCGGTTCCCCAAGTCGTGATCGTTGTACTGCAAGGCGCAGTGCTGGGCGGCGGCTTTGGCCTGGCGTGCGTGAGTGATATCGCGATTGCCGATCACCAGGCGCAGTTCGGTTTGCCGGAGACCAGCCTGGGCTTGCTGCCGGCGCAGATTGCGCCGTTCGTGGTCAAGCGTATCGGCCTGACCCAGGCCCGCCGACTGGCACTGACGGCGGCGCGCTTTGACGGCCTTGAAGCCGAGCGGCTGGGCGTCGTGCACTTCACCGAGCGCGACCCGCAGGCATTGGCGGAGCGCCTGGACGAGGTGCTGGGGCAGGTACTGCGCTGCGCGCCGGAAGCGAATGGACGGACCAAATCCCTGTTGCTGGCGAGTGTGGATGAGCCGCTTGAAGCGGTGCTGGATCGCGGCGCGCAGTGGTTTGCCGAGGCGGTGAGAAGTGAAGAAGGGATTGAGGGGACGCAGGCGTTTGTGCAGAAACGCAAACCGCGCTGGTGCAAATGACGTCTTCGCAGGCAAGCCAGCTCCCACAGGGAAATGCATTCCAACGGTGAGAGCGGCCCGCAATGAGGCCCGAACCATCACCCCATCAGTCAAGGGATAAGCCCATGCCCGACTTCACCAAGATCCTGATCGCCAACCGCGGCGAAATCGCCTGCCGCATCCAGCGCACCGCCCAGGCCCTGGGCTACCGCACGGTTGCGGTCTACAGCGACGCCGACGCGCAGGCGCTGCATGTGCAAATGGCCGACGAGGCGGTGAATATCGGGCCCGCGCCGGTGCAGCAGTCCTACCTGAATATCCCGGCGATCATCCAAGCGGCCAGGCTCACCGGCGCCGATGCGGTGCATCCCGGCTACGGCTTTCTGTCGGAAAACCCCGCGTTCGCCCGCGCCTGCCAACACGCCGGCCTGACGTTCATCGGCCCCAGCGCCGAGGCCATCGAGCTGATGGGCAGCAAGCGCCTGTCCAAACTCGCCATGCTCGAGGCCGGGGTGCCGTGTATCGCTGGCTACCAGGGCGCGGCCCAGGACGACAGCACACTGCAGCGAGAAGCCGAGCGCATCGGCTATCCCTTGATGATCAAGGCCAGCGCCGGTGGCGGCGGCCGAGGCATGCGCCTGGTGCATCAACCCGAGGCGCTGTTGGACAACCTGCACACCGCCCGCTCGGAGGCGAAAAACGCCTTCGGCAGTGACGAACTGATCCTCGAACAGGCGTTGATCGAGCCGCGCCACGTCGAAATCCAGGTGTTTGGCGACAGCCACGGCCACCTTATCTACCTGGGTGAGCGTGACTGCTCGATCCAGCGGCGCCATCAGAAAATCATCGAAGAAGCACCCTGCCCGGTGATGACGCCCGCGCTGCGCCAGGCCATGGGCGAAGCCGCACTCAGGGCGGGACGCGCGGTGAATTATGTCGGCGCCGGCACCGTCGAGTTCCTGCTTGATCGCAACGGCCAGTTCTACTTTCTAGAAATGAACACCCGCCTGCAGGTGGAGCATCCGGTCACCGAATTGATCACCGGCCTCGACCTGGTGGACTGGCAACTGCAGATCGCCGCCGGCCACCCCCTGCCACTGGACCAGGCAGGCGTGACCCTCAGCGGCCACGCCATGGAAGTACGCCTGTACGCCGAAGACCCGGCCCAGGGCTTTCTGCCGCAAACCGGCAAGGTCCTGCATTGGCAACCGGCGGCGGGCGTGCGGGTTGACCATGGCGTGCTGCAGGGCCAGCGCATCAGCCCGTTCTACGACCCGATGCTGGGCAAAATCATCGCCCACGGCGCCACCCGCGAAGAGGCCCGGCGCAAGCTGCTGCGCGCAGTGGAAGACACGGTGCTGCTGGGGGTGGCGAGCAATCAGCACCTGCTGGCCGACCTGCTCAAGCACCCGGGGTTTGTCAGCGCTGACTTCAGTACCGGGTTTATTGCCGAACACTTCAGCGAGGTGCCAGCCCTGGCGGCGATCGAGGAACAACTCGCCGTGGCCGCCGCGCTGTTTTATCAGCACAGCGCCGGCCAGCATCGCCAGGGGTTGGCGGGCTGGCGCAACAACGCCACGCTGGCGTGGACCTACCGCCTGGCCGTCCACGACGAGGTCCGCGAAGTCGCGGTCAGCGTGCTGGAGAACGAGCGCCTGCACGCCAACGGCCTCGACATCCACCCCCTTGCCACCGACGGGCGCTGGGCCAGCCTGATCATCAATGGCATCCGCCGGCGTATCGCCTATCACCTTGATGGCGACCAACTGTGGCTGCCCGGCATCACCGTGACCAACCGCACCCAGCAGGTCGTCGAGCGCCAGGCGGACGCCGGCAGCGGCCGGGTCAAGGCGCCGATGGATGGTGCCATCGTCGATGTGCGGGTCAGCGCCGGCGACACCGTGAGCAAAGGCCAGCTGTTGCTGGTGCTGGAGGCGATGAAAATGGAGCACCCGCTGAAGGCCGACCGGGACGGCGTGGTCAAGGGCGTGCAGGTGACTGCCGGCGATCAGGTGCGCAATCGCCAGGTTTTGCTCGAGATCGAATAAGCGCTGGGCGGGAACTACAGGGCCGGGCTACGCTCTATCCCCATCAGTAAGGGATGAGTACGGGAAGCTGCACAATGCCTCATTGGCTGATTATTGACCTTGAAGCCACGACGGATGACGGCGGCTGGCCCGTGACGGAGATGGAAGTCATCGAGATCGGCGCGAGCCTGGTGAACCGCCAGGGCCGCGAGCTGGACCACTTCCAGCGCTTCGTACGGCCACTGCGTCGGCCCTTGTTGACGCCCTTTTGTCGCAAGCTGACCCACATCACCCAGGCGAATATCGACAGCGCGTTGCCGATGATCGAGGTGTGGTCGCTGTTCGAGCGCTGGCTGGGCCAGCATCAGGCACGCCTGGAAGGCTGGGCCAGCTGGGGTGACTACGACCGTGTGCAACTGGAACTGGAATGGCAGCGCCATGAACTGGCCAGTGCACTCGCCCACACGCCCCATGTAAACCTCAAGCAGCGCTTCGCCAAGGCCCGGCGCCTGGAGAAGCCGCTGGGGCTCAACGCCGCCCTGCAATTGGCGGGGATGCAGTTCCATGGGCAGCAACATCGGGCCCTGGAAGACGCGCGCAACACCGCCCGGCTGCTGCCGCTGATTTTGCCGGTCTAGGCAGCTCCCGAAGGCTTGGGCATACTGGCCAGCCTTTTTGCGTAATCTGCTCTTCCTGCAGGCGCCGGCTTGAGGCCGATGAGGCCCTCAAGCCTTGCATCGGGCGCCTGCAGGAAGCAGGAAGCCTTAACCCACTTTCCGAGGAATCGCCCATGTTTAAAGTCAACGAGTACTTCGACGGCACCGTCAAGTCGATCGCTTTCGGCACCGCTGAAGGGCCGGCGACCATCGGCGTCATGGCCCCGGGTGAATACGAATTCGGCACCGCCCAGCGTGAAATCATGCACGTGGTGTCCGGCGCCCTGACCGTCAAGCTGCCCGACGCCAGCGACTGGGAAACCTTCGCCGCCGGCAGCCAGTTCAACGTACCGGCCAACAGCAAGTTCCAGCTGAAGGTCGCCGTGGACACCGCTTACCTGTGCGAATACCGCGGCTAAGCCGTCGACCGGTCAAAAAAATGCCCGTCTCCTGCGAGACGGGCATTTTTTATGCGCGCGGCACCCTATTCAAGCAGCGTCACCGGCATGCCGACTTCAAGCCGGCCCACGCCGTCATTGACCAGGTTCTGGCCAAAAATCGCGCCGTTTTCGGTCTTGCGATATGCCTCGAGGGTCGCGAAAGGCTCGCGGTCGGCACTGCGTTCGCCGGTGTGCGGGTCGATGGTAGTGAGGATGCACCGTGAGCACGGCTTGACCGCGCGGAATTCGACGTCGCCAATGCGCAGGCGCTTCCAGCCGTCTTCGGCAAAGGCGGCGCTGCCTTCGATCACAAGGTTGGGGCGAAAGCGCAGCATCTCCATGGGCCGGCCGATGCGTTGCGAGAGGTCGTCCAGGGAGGCCTGGCCGATCAGCAGCAACGGGTAACCATCGGCGAACGCAACCTGGTCGTCATCGCGCCCGTAGCCCGCTTCGGTGGTACGCGCGCGTTCAAGGGGGATGTGCACCAGCCGGGTCGGCTTGCCGATAAAGTCACTGACCCACGCCGCCGCTTCGTCGCCTGCGTCCGGCACGCGCAGGGTGTCGCGCCAGATGGTCACACCGCGCAACGCGGCGTCGCCGGCCGGCAACGCCACGTCCAGCGGCGCATACCCGGGCGAACTCAAGCTCAGGCCACCGCTGCTGCTCCACAGCGCCGACAACTGGCTCATCTTCGCCACGGCCCGCTGCGTGAGGAAACGCCCGCTGGCCTCGTCCACCAGCATCCAGCGTCGATCCCCGTCCAGCCCCAGCTTATCCAGGCCGATGTGTTGCAGGCTCTCGGCCTTGCCGGACTTCAAGGGGTAACGGTACAACGCGCTGAGACGAAGCATGGGCCTGCATTCCTGAGGGGCAAAGCCGTCACCCTAAGGTCAAGCCGGCACTTCGTCCAGCATCAGACGCTGACGCACCACATCGACGAGTTTGTCGGGCTGGAATTTGGACAGGAAGTTGTCGCAACCGACCTTCTTCACCATCGAATCGTTGAAGCTGCCCGACAGCGACGTGTGCAACACCACATACAGCCCACGCAGGCGCGGGTCGTTGCGGATCTCGGTAGTGAGGCGGTAACCGTCCATCTCGGGCATTTCGGCGTCGGTGAAGATCATCAGCAGTTTGTCGGTCATCACCTGGCCGCTGTCGGCCCAGGCCTTGAGCATGTTCAGCGCCTTGAGGCCGTCGCTGGCGATGTGCATCTTCACACCCAACTGGCCGAGGGTGTCGCGCAGTTGCGACAAGGCCACATTGGAGTCGTCGACCAGCAGCACTTCGCGGCCACGCGCACGTTCGAGCACCGGATCGTCGAGTTTTTCGCGGGAGACCTTGGCGTTGTATGGCACGATTTCGGCGAGGACTTTTTCCACGTCGATGATCTCCACCAACTGGTCATCGACCTTGCTGATGGCGGTGAGGTAGTGCTGGCGCCCGGCGCTGGTCGGCGGCGGCAGGATAGCCTCCCAGTTCATGTTGACGATGCGGTCCACGCCGCCCACCAGGAACGCCTGCACCGAGCGGTTGTACTCGGTGACGATAATCGTGCTGTTCGGCCCAGGCACCAAGGGGCGCATGCCAATCGCCTGGGACAGGTCGATCACCGGCAGCGTCTGGCCACGCAGGTTGACCACGCCGCACACGAACGGATGACGCTGGGGCATCAAGGTCAACTTGGGCAGTTGCAGGACTTCCTGGACCTTGAACACGTTGATCGCGAACAGCTGGCGCCCGGCCAGGCGAAACATGAGGATTTCCAGGCGATTCTCACCCACCAGTTGCGTGCGTTGGTCTACCGTGTCGAGAATGCCGGCCATTAAAAGCTCCTGGTGTGCGCTGAAAGTGTGGCGCGAGGGTGAGTGCATTGCATGGAGAGGTTATCGGCGGCGAGCGCCAGACCTTGACCCTGGTAAAATGCCATGTAAATTCATTGATGTCACACTGACATCATGGTTTACTGCGAACGCCGCTCCAGAGGCGGTGCAGCGACGTTGCGCGACATTCAAATCGACGCAAGGTTCCGCTATCTAAGGGATTCCCTTAGACACAATCGGGCCCAACCTGATATTCGCAATATCTAATAGCCATTAATGTGACGCCATTCTCAATGCATGAATGGAGTCAGGCTTTTGTTTGCCATCCCAAGCCCTCGGCCCACGGGCCTTCCAGACCTCCACGCGAGGGTAACTGAAGGTGTGCAACGGACCCCGCTCATGAGGGCCACGCACCGCCGTCGCCATCATTCAAATAAGCGTCCTACTGAAATCTCAGAAGCGACCTACAGATTTCAGTCATATTTCAGCGCTAGTTTTAAGCCATTCACCCGGTGCGACATCTCATCACCCGACCTTAAGTTGTGGAGACTTGCATGATGAACGACGGTAACGAGTGGCAACTTGCACTTCCCGAGTTTCTGCATGAAGCCGAGAAGCTACTGGCCAAGTCCGAAGAGTGCCTCAGTCATCTGCATATGATCCGCAATGACAGCGACGCGATCGACTGCATGAAGATCAGCCTGATCAAGCTGGCTGAAAAGGCCGACGCCCTGGCGCTGCAGGCCATCAGCGAGTTCTCGCGGCACATCCAGTACCTGATCGCGAATGCCGAAAACCCTCTGCACCTGCATGACCAGGCCCTGGATGCGCTGCATGATTGCCTGACGTTACTAGCCTGGCAGCTGGAACTCATCGACGCCAAGACCGGCCAACTGACCCTGGACGAAACCGAGCAAACGACCTTGATTGCCACGGTCATCCTGCAGATCCCACAAAAAGACTTCAGCAGCAAACCGCAACAACGAATGCATCACACGTCCTGAACCAATGACAGGTCGTATTCGCACCCTGAGTTATCTAAAAACGACCGGAATAAATATCAAATAGCCACTAACGGACATATCGATACAAACCAACTTCGATAATACAACTTCCCACTGTTCCAAACTCTGTGGTTACCGCCCGGGTATTTGCCCGGATATAGGCACGGCAAAAGCAAAGTGCCAGGCGACCAACGGTTACAGGGGTGATACTATGCCCCGCTCGAAGTAACTCAACTTCATCATGTATAAAAACGATTCCGCCACGCATTCCACACAAAGCCCTGTCAGCCGCCGTGACCGGTCTTCCCGCAGCGAACCCTCATTGGCTCCATCCGCTATGTACGCCAACTTCAAGTCACTCCTCGCCAGGTCCGTGTCCCGCAGCCATGCTCGACGCCTGGTCCTTGCCTTGTGCCTTGTCTCGCTGCTGCTCAGCCTGTGGACCTACGCCCGCGCCGAGCCGATGCCGCTGGTGGTGGTGCTGTTGAACCTGGCGATCGTGGTGGTGGTTGGCCTGCAGCAGTGGCGCTCACGCAAGTCCATCAAGTTCCAGCCCCAGGAACTTGCCGACCGCCTGCTGCAGGTGCAGGAAAACGAGCGCCACCGCCTCAGCCGCGAACTGCATGACGATATCGGCCAGCTATTGACCGCCGCCAAGCTGCAAAGCGAGTGGCTCAAACGCCGCCTGCCGGAAGACCTGCAGAGCCAATGCACGGTGCTGTGCAACACCCTCAATGAAACCCTGGCCAAGGTGCGTGACGTCTCCGCCATCCTCAACCCGCGCCAGCTGGCCAGCCTGGGCCTGGAAGCGAGCCTGCGCGCGCACCTGCTCAAGACCCTGGAAAACACCCCGATTCACTGGAGCCTGGAATGCCAGCAACGGCTGACCGGCATCCCGGAAGAAATGGCCGTGGCGGCCTTTCGCATTACCCAGGAAGCGGTGACCAACATGCTACGCCACGCCCAGGCGCGCAATTTGCTGGTACGCCTGCAACGCCTGCCCGAAGGCCTGTCGCTGTTTATCAGCGATGACGGCCTGGGCTTTTCGCCTGCCATCAACCCCGGCCTGGAAGGTCAACGGGGCATGGCCGGCATGTCGGAGCGGATTGATCAGCTGGGGGGCACCTTGTCCGTCAGCAGCCAGCCAGGCAAAGGGACACGGATCGACGCGCTCTTCCCCTGGGCGCCACGCGCCCTCGAACGGGCCAGTTCCCCTAAGGTTCTCGAGTGACCTGCAAATTACTCCTGGTGGATGACCATGCACTGATCCGGGCCGGCGTACGCGCGCTGGTCCAGGACATACCCGGCTATACGGTGATCGGCGAAGCCAGCGATGGCGCACAACTGCTGGAGCAGTTCAGCGCGCTGTTGCCGGATATCGTGCTGCTGGACCTGTCGATGAAGCACACCGGCGGCCTGGATGCCTTGCAGCAACTCAAGCGCGGCTACCCCAAGAGCAAAGTGCTGATCCTGTCGATGCACACCGACCCGGAACTGATCATGTGCGCGCTGGAGTCCGGCGCCCATGGCTACCTGCTCAAGGACACCACTGCCAACGAGCTGGAACACGCGCTGCTGGCCTTGCGCAACAACGAGCGCTACCTGAGCCCGGCGATCGCCCACACCGTGATCAACCAGGCGCTGGTGCGCGGCCAGGGCGCCACCACGCCCGCCGGCCACAGCCATAACCTCACCGCCCGGCAGTTGGAGATCCTGCGCTTGATCGTGCGTGGCAAGTCCACCCGCGAAATCGCCCACGGCCTGGGCCTGAGCATCAAGACCGTGGAAGCGCACCGTTCGCAAATCATGAAACGCCTGCAGATTTTCGACGTGGCGGGCCTGGTGTTATTCGCGGTGCGCGAGCAGATCATCAGCCTGGACGACTAACGGCGAATTCACCGGCAGGTGCACGCGCAAGGCCTTGGGCACGACCTCGAAGTGCAAGTCGTCGCCTTCCAGCGGCTCGCCGTCGAGGTTGATGTACAGGCCCTGTGCAACCTTGATATTGACCCACGGCAGGCGCGCGCGGACGAACATGGTGTCCAGGCCCCAGCCGTTGGTCATCAGCTCGCGCAGGGTGCCGACCACCTCCTGGGGCGCCGGCAGGATGCTGACGTCCAGCAAGCCATCATCGGCCAATGCCCCCGGGCATAGCACATGCCCTCCCCCGGCCTGGCGCCCGTTGCCGATCCCGAGCGCGAGCAGTTCGCCTTTCCAGTGAAAATCCGGGCCTTCCAGCTCGCCATAGGCGGCCTTCAACTCGCTGAAACGGGTCAAGCCGGTGAACAGGTACGCCGCACCGCCGAGCACCTTCTTCAGGTCCTCGGAGGTGTTGGCGGTGACCTGGCTGCCGAAGCCGCCGGTGGCCATATTGAGGAAGATTTGCCCGCCGACCCGGCCGAGGTCGATTGCCTTGGGCGGCACGTCCAGCAATGCCAGGGCCTGGGCAGGTTCCAGCGGCACCCCGGCGGCGCGGGCGAAGTCGTTGGCGGTGCCCAGGGGCATCAGCACCAGGCTGGCATCGGTGTTGGCCTGGGCCATGGCTTCGGCGACATCGCGCAAGGTGCCGTCGCCACCGCCGGCGATGATGTGCGGGTAGCCGCCGTCCAGCGCTTCATTGACCAGGCGCTGGGCGTCGCCGCCTTCCCATGTGACCCGCACCGCCAGTTCCCAGCCCAGGTCGCGCCGGGCCTGCACGGCCGCGCGCACGTCCTCGTTGAGGGCTTGCTTGCCGTGGAGGATCAACAGTGCCTTGTGGGTGGTCATGGGGGGGTCTCCTGGGTTCTGAGGTGCTTGAAGGATGTTGACCTTTGGTGGGGAGGAAAAAGTCAGTGGGGGGTGGAAATAATTTGGGGGGATTGGGGGGCTGGGGGGGGGGTGGGGGGCATATCCGTTTTTGTGGTAATGGCGGCTTATGGTTCCGCTCTTACAGCGGGTCACTTTTGGAAAAGCCCCAAAAGTAACCAAAAGGGCTCTTGCCCCAACACTCGGCACCTCGCCTAGGCTCGGTGTGCCCGTAATCCGACATTGATTTGGGGGGCCGCCGCCACGCGCCATCCATGGCGCGGGGCGGCTAAACCGGCATCCCTGCCGGTTTACCCCCCAAATCAATATCGAATTCCGGCCAGCGTGTTTGATGGGGCGCCTAGATCAAGATCAAGATCAAAAGCAAAAGCACGGCGGCCTGACAGCCGACCGGATTCTTATCTCGAGCTCGGTCAACCTGTGGGAGCTGGCTTGCCTGCGATGGTCGTTAACGATGACGCGGAAACATCAGAATGTACGCGGCGCACACGCGTTTTTCGCCGACAAGCCGGCTCCTACGGAGATCAAAAAGCGTACCTACGATGCGAAGCGAGCCGCTTTTGATCTTGATCTTAGGCGCCCCATTAAACACGCTGGCCGAACGCAGGTTTGAATCCGTGGGTAACCCGGCAGGACGCCGGGTTAGCCGCACTGGGCCAGGGATGGCCCATTGCGGCGGCCCACGGATTCAAGCCGGAGTGAGGGCACACCGAGCCTAGGCGAGGTGCCGAGTGTTGGGGCAAGAGCCCTTTTGGTTACTTTTGGGGCTCTTTTCCAAAAGTGACCCGCCGTAAGGGCGGAACCCATTCCAGCCACGACCCCAAATCCGGATACCCCCCAAGAGGTCAGCCCTTGTGCAACTTACTCATCAACTGCGCCTCAGCCTGGGTCAACCCACACGACTGCGTCAACTCATCCACCGTAGCCCCCATCCCCACCAGCTTGGCAGCCTGGGCAAACGACAGGCTCGAAGGATCACGCTGCTCCAGCTGCGCAAGCTTGTCCGGCAACGGCCCGAGGATCGCGCGCAGTTCATGCACCTCGTCCCCCACTTTCACTGCACTCTGCTGGAAATGGTCGACACGCTTGACCAGCTCCAGGATGCGCCGGTCACGCACGGCATCCCGCTCGGCCTGCTGCACCACCGACTCACGCTGCTGGCGCACATAGCGCAGCAGGAATGCCAAGGTCCCGGCCCACAACAGGGCCAGGATGATCACTGCGGCCTCAAGGAACAATCAGATGCTCTCCAGTTCCGACCATTCTTCTTCGCTCATCATCTTGTCCAGCTCAACCAGAATCAGCAGCTCGCCGTTCTTGTTGCACACGCCCTGGATGAACTTGGCGGATTCTTCATTACCCACGTTCGGTGCGGTTTCCACTTCCGATTGGCGCAGATAAACCACTTCGGCGACGCTGTCGACCATGATCCCGACCACTTGCTTGTCGGCTTCGATGATGACGATACGGGTGTTGTCGTTGACTTCGGTCGGTACCAGGCCGAAACGCTGGCGGGTGTCGATCACCGTCACCACGTTGCCGCGCAGGTTGATGATACCCAGCACGTAGCTTGGCGCACCCGGGACCGGCGCGATCTCGGTGTAGCGCAGCACTTCCTGCACGCGCATCACGTTAATGCCATAGGACTCGTTGTCCAGTTTGAAGGTAACCCATTGCAGGATCGGATCATCCAAACCTTGTGCGGACGCTGACTTATTCATACCCCTGACCCCTTCAAATGCCGCTTCACACGGCGTGTGTGCTTCGCTGACCGCGCAACCGCGCGGCCCTTATTGTTCAATCAACTGCGTTTATTCACCGGCAGCGTCTTGACCGCGCCGCTGGCGATCAACTCGGCCAGCTCGGCGACGTCGAGCAACGCGCACATGTGTTCGATCACGGTGCCCGCCAGCCAAGGCCGTTGGCCTCGGTGGCTGCGCCATTTGATTTCATTCGGGTCCAGGCGCAACGAGCGGCTGACCTGATGCACCGCCAGCCCCCACTCGTAGCCCTGCACCGAGATCACGTATTGCAGGCCCTGGCGAAAATCATCGCGGTAGCGGTCGGGCATCACCCAACGCGCGGTGTCCAGCACCTTGAGGTTGCCGGCCTGGCTGGGCAGGATGCCGAGGAACCATTCCGGTTGCCCGAACAGCGGCGTCAGTTCCTGGCCTTCCAGGGAATAGATCGAGCCGAGGCACACCAGCGGCACCGCCAGGGTCAACCCGGCGACGTCGAACAACAGGCATTCGAACGGCTCGGCGGCCCAGGCCGGGCGATCATCGCCGGCCACTGGCGGCGGCGTGATGCTGGGCGGCAGGTGCACTTCCACCACCGGCTCGACCACGACCTGAGCAACGACCACCGGCTCGACCACCACGGGCACGACAACTGCCGGGGCGATCGGCACCACCACCGGCGCGGTCACGACCTGCGCATCGCGGGCCTGCTCTTCCAGCACCGCCAACTGGAATTCATCCAGGGTGCTTTCCGGCGCCAGGGCCGGTTCCAATACCAGTATCGGCTGCTCTTCCTCGGTCGCATCCTGCAGCAGGGCATCCAGGTAGGATTCCAGTGCCAGTTGCGGCCGGGTCTTGAGTTCGATGGGACGGTTCATCACGCCACCTGCGCGACAAGCTGCTGGGACAGCAGGTGCTTGAGCAACGCGCGGTAAGCCAGCACGCCACGGCTTTTACCGTCGAACTGCGACGGGGTCAGGCCGGCGCGGCTGGCGTCACGCAGGCGCGTGTCCACCGGGATGTAGCCATTCCAGATGGTGTCCGGGTAGGCATCGCGCAGCACGCGCAAGGTGCCCAGCGACGCCTGGGTGCGACGGTCGAACAGGGTCGGCACGATGCTGAACGGCAGCGCCTGCTTGCGCGAGCGGTTGATCATCGCCAGGGTACTGACCATGCGCTCCAGGCCTTTGACCGCGAGGTGCTCGGTCTGCACCGGGATCACCAGTTGCTGGCTGGCAGCCAAGGCGTTGACCATCAGCACGCCGAGCAACGGCGGGCTGTCGATGATCGCGTAGTCGAAGTCCTGCCACAGTTGCGCCAGGGTCTTGGCGATCACCAGGCCCAGGCCGCTCTGCCCCGGGGACTGGCGCTCGAGGGTGGCCAGCGCGGTACTCGACGGCAACAGGGAAATACTCTCGTTGCTGGTGGGCAACAGCAGTTGCCCGGGCAGGTCGGCCGGCACGCTGCCCTTGTGCAGGAACAGGTCGTAGCAGCTGTGCTCCAGCGCATCCGGGTCGTAGCCGAAATAGCTGGTCATGGAGCCATGCGGGTCCAGGTCCACGACGACCACACGCTTGCCCGCCTCGGCCAGCAAACCGGCTAAGGCGATGGAGGTGGTGGTCTTGCCGACTCCACCTTTTTGATTGGCAACTGCCCAGACTCTCATTCGGATGGTTCCTCCCGGCAGGCACAGGCGCGACCGAGACATTGCATAAGGTTATTGAGCCGGCGACGGAGAATTGACGGCACCCTGACGCACCGGCGGCTTTGCAGGGACCGGTGCAGTTTGTGTGCCAGCCCGCTTCAAGGCCGCGTCCGGTGTTGCATTGGCGGTGCCGGTACCGGTCAGGCTACGGCGCACATCCAGGTTGCGCGAGACCACCAGTACCACCCGGCGGTTGCGCGCGCGGCCTTCCACCGTGGCGTTGTTGGCCACCGGCTGGAACTCGCCATAACCCACCGAGGCCAGGCGCCCGGGGTTCACGCCCTGCATCGCGAGCATGCGCACGATGCTCGCGGCCCGCGCCGACGACAGCTCCCAGTTGGTCGGGTACTGCGCGGTGCTGATCGGGAAATTGTCGGTAAAGCCTTCCACGTGGATCGGGTTTTCGAACGGCCTGAGGATCGCCGCCACCTTGTCGATGATGGTGAACGCCTGGTCGCTGGGCATTGCATCGGCGCTGGCGAACAACAGGCTGGAGTTGAGTTCGATCTCCACCCACAACTCATTGCCGCGCACGGTCATCTGGTTGGAACTGATCAGGTCGCCGAACGCGGCGCTGATGTCGTCGGCGATGCTTTTCAGCGGGTCGCTGGTGCCGCCCACGCCGGCGGCGGTTTCATCGCTGTCATTGACCAGCGGCTTGGCCGGGGTCACGGTCTTGGGCCGTTCCTCGCCAATGGGGATTGGCTTGAGGGCGCGGTCGGCGTCGTTGAACACCCCGATCAGCGCCTGGGAAATGACTTTGTACTTGCCTTCGTTGATCGACGAGATGGAGTACATCACCACGAAAAACGCGAACAGCAAGGTGATGAAGTCCGCGTAGGACACCAGCCAGCGTTCGTGGTTGACGTGTTCTTCAGGCTCGCGACGGCGACGGCTCACAGGCTGACACCTCTCTGTACGTAAATCATGTGGCCGCTCGCCACAAGTCGATAGCCATGTTCATCAATCCATGAAGCCCTGGAGCTTCAATTCGATCGACCGCGGGTTCTCACCCTCGGCAATCGACAGGATGCCTTCGAGCAACATCTCGCGGTAACGCGACTGGCGCATGGCGATGGACTTGAGCTTGCTGGCCACCGGCAGCAGCACCAGGTTGGCACTCGCGACACCGTAGATGGTGGCCACGAACGCCACGGCAATGCCGCTGCCCAATTGCGACGGGTCGGCCAGGTTGCCCATCACGTGGATCAGGCCCATCACCGCACCGATGATGCCGATGGTCGGCGCGTAGCCGCCCATGCTTTCAAAGACTTTGGCAGCGTTGATGTCGCGGCTTTCCTGGGTGTAGAAATCCACTTCCAGGATGCTGCGGATCGCTTCCGGCTCGGCGCCGTCCACCAGCAGTTGCAGGCCTTTGCGCGCGTAGCTGTCGGGCTCGGCATCGGCCACGCCTTCCAGGCCTAGCAGGCCTTCCTTGCGGGCGGTGAGGCTCCAGTTGACCACGCGGTCGATGCCGCCGGGCAGGTCCACGCGTGGCGGGAAAATAATCCACACCAGGATCTGCATGGCGCGCTTGAACGAACTCAAGGGCGACTGCAACAGGGCCGCGCCGACCGTGCCGCCGATCACGATCAAGGCCGCCGGGCCGTTGGCCAGGGCGCCGAGGTGGCCGCCTTCGAGGTAGTTGCCGCCGATGATCGCGACAAACGCCATGATGATGCCGATCAGGCTCAATACATCCATCAGAGGCAGGCCTCCACCAGATGCTTGCCGATCTCGTCCAGGCTGTAGACGGCGTCGGCCAGGTCAGCCTTGACGATCGCCATGGGCATGCCATAGATCACGCAGCTGGCTTCGTCCTGGGCCCAGATCGCGCTGCCGCCCTGCTTGAGCAGGCGTGCGCCTTCACGGCCGTCGGCGCCCATGCCGGTGAGCACCACCGCCAGAACTTTGTCGCCGTAGGACTTGGCCGCCGAACCGAAGGTGATGTCCACGCACGGCTTGTAGTTGAGGCGCTCGTCGCCCGGCAGGATTTTGATCGCACCACGCCCGTCGACCATCATTTGCTTGCCACCCGGCGCCAGCAGCGCCAGGCCTGGACGCAGGATGTCGCCATCCTCGGCTTCCTTGACGCTGATGCGGCAGAGCTTGTCCAGGCGTTCGGCAAAGGCCTTGGTGAAGGCCGCCGGCATGTGCTGGATCAACACGATCGGCGCCGGGAAGTTGGCCGGCAATTGCGTCAACACGCGCTGCAAGGCCACCGGGCCGCCGGTGGAGGTACCGATGGCGACCAGCTTGTAGGCCTTGCGCTTGGGCGCGGGCGAATGGGCGCTGGGCGCCGGAGCGCGGACCGGGGCCACGGCAGGCCGAGCCACCGGGGCGGGCGCAGGCGCAGGTCGACCAAACGCAGGGGCCGGGGCCGGCGCCGCAACCGGTGCAGGTGCAGGTGCAGGCGTGCTGAACAGGCTGCGACGGTTACTGCGGGAAATGCTGTGGACTTTCTCGCACAGCAGTTGCTTGACCTTCTCGGGGTTGCGCGAGATGTCTTCGAAATTCTTCGGCAGGAAGTCCACCGCGCCGGCATCCAGCGCATCCAGGGTGACCCGGGCGCCTTCGTGGGTGAGCGAGGAGAACATCAACACCGGGGTCGGGCAGCGCTGCATGATGTGACGGACAGCCGTGATGCCATCCATCATCGGCATCTCGTAGTCCATGGTGATCACGTCGGGCTTCAACGCGATAGCCTGATCGATCGCCTCTTTGCCGTTGGTGGCCGTGCCGATCACTTGAATCGTTGGATCGGCGGAAAGAATTTCCGAGACGCGGCGGCGGAAGAAACCCGAATCGTCCACCACCAGGACCTTGACTACCATAAACACTCCGTTAGACGGGGCGGGCAAACCGCCCTGCCCCACCAGAATCAAATACGCCGAGCGGCGTAACGCTTGAGCATGCTCGGAACATCCAGAATCAGCGCGATCCGACCGTCACCGGTGATGGTCGCACCCGACATACCCGGGGTTCCCTGCAGCATTTTGCCCAAAGGCTTGATGACCACTTCTTCCTGGCCCACCAGTTGATCGACCACGAAGCCGATACGCTGGGTGCCCACGGAGAGAATCACCACATGGCCTTCGCGCTGCTCTTCATGCTTGGCCGATGCCACCAGCCAGCGCTTGAGGTAGAACAGTGGCAACGCCTTGTCGCGCACGATCACCACTTCCTGGCCGTCCACCACGTTGGTGCGCGACAGGTCGAGGTGGAAAATTTCGTTGACGTTGACCAGCGGGAAGGCGAAGGCCTGGTTGCCCAGCATCACCATCAGGGTCGGCATGATCGCCAGGGTCAACGGCACCTTGATGACGATCTTCGAGCCCTGGCCCTTGGTCGAGTAGATGTTGATCGAGCCGTTGAGCTGGCTGATCTTGGTCTTCACCACGTCCATGCCGACGCCACGGCCGGACACGTCGGAAATCTCGGTCTTGGTCGAGAAGCCCGGGGCGAAGATCAGGTTGTAGCACTCGGTGTCGGTCAGGCGGTCGGCGGCGTCCTTGTCCATCACGCCGCGCTTGACCGCGATATTGCGCAGGATGGTCGGGTCCATGCCCTTGCCGTCATCGGTGATCGACAGCAGGATGTGGTCACCCTCCTGCTCGGCCGCCAGGATCACTTTGCCGTTGCGCGACTTGCCCGAAGCTTCGCGCTCTTCCGGGGTTTCGACGCCGTGGTCGACGGCGTTGCGCACCAAGTGGACCAGCGGATCGGCCAGGGCCTCGACCAGGTTCTTGTCGAGGTCGGTCTCTTCGCCCACCAACTCCAGGTTGATCTCTTTCTTGAGCTGGCGTGCCAGGTCGCGAACCAGGCGCGGGAAGCGCCCGAAGACTTTCTTGATCGGCTGCATCCGCGTCTTCATCACGGCGGTCTGCAGATCGGCGGTGACCACGTCGAGGTTCGACACGGCCTTTTGCATGGCTTCATCGCCACTGCTCAGGCCCAGGCGCACCAGGCGGTTACGCACCAGCACCAGTTCGCCGACCATGTTCATGATGTCGTCCAGGCGCGCGGTATCGACCCGCACGGTGGTTTCGGCTTCACTGGCTGGCTTTTCGGCCACGGCAGCGGCCGGCGCGCGAGCAGCAGCCGGGGCGGCGGCAGGGGCCGGGGCCGGGGCCGGTTTGGCAGCAGCAGGTGCAGCGGCCTTGGCCGGGGCCGGTTTGGCCGCCACCGGGGTGGCGGTCGCGGCAGCAGCCGGAGCCACTTCGCTGAACTTGCCCTTGCCGTGCAATTCGTCGAGCAGGGATTCGAACTCGTGGTCGCTGATCAGACCGTCGCCCGCAGGTTCTGCCGCAGCGGCCGGCGCAGTGGCAGTCGCGGCGACTTCCGGCAAGGCGTCGGCCGCGAAGGTGCCTTTGCCATGCAGTTGGTCGAGCAGTGCTTCGAATTCGTCATCGGTGATGTCGGTGCTGGTCGACGCGGCAGGCGCATCCACAGCGGCGGCAGGGGCCACGGCGTCGGCCGCGAACTGGCCTTTGCCGTGCAACTGGTCGAGCAGGGATTCAAATTCTGCGTCGGTAATGTCTTCGCTGGTCGGCGCTTGTGGCGCGGCGGCTGCAGGCGCTTCAGCCTCGGCTTTCACCGCATTGAGGGAGTTGAGCAACTGCTCGAACTCGCTGTCCGTCACATCCGCTTCAGGCTCTGCCACAGGCGCAGGCTCAGCTTGCGCCACGGGCGCTGCCGAGGTGTCGGCCGGCTCTGCCAGGCGCGCCAGGGCGGCGAGCAGTTCCGGGGTGGCCGCAGTGATCGGGGCACGTTCGCGGACTTCGCTGAACATGCCGTTGACCGCATCCAGTGCTTCGAGAATCACGTCCATCAATTCCGAGTCAACGTGACGCTCACCCTTGCGCAGGATGTCGAACACGTTCTCGGCGATGTGGCAGCACTCCACCAGCTCATGGAGCTGGAGGAAGCCGGCGCCCCCTTTTACAGTGTGAAAACCGCGAAAAATTGCATTGAGCAGGTTCGCATCATCCGGACGGCTTTCCAGCTCGACCAGTTGTTCGGACAGTTGCTCTAAAATTTCGCCGGCCTCTACAAGGAAATCCTGAAGGATTTCTTCATCGGCGCCGAAGCTCATGTGGGTGCTCCTTAGAAGCCTAAACTGGATAACAGGTCATCTACGTCATCCTGACCTGACACAACGTCTTCACGTTTATCGGCATGAATCTGCGGACCTTCACCCTTGGCGAGATGTTTTTGTGGATCTTTTTCCGAGAGGATCGCTTCACGGTCATGTTCGATGCCGGCAAAACGGTCTACCTGGCCGGCCATGAGCACCAGTTTGAGCAGGTTGCTTTCCACTTCGGTGACCAACTGGGTCACACGCTTGATCACCTGGCCGGTGAGGTCCTGGTAATCCTGGGCCAGCAGAATGTCATTGAGGTTGCTGGAAACCGTGCGGTTTTCCTGCTCGCTGCGTGACAAGAATCCGTCGACCCGACGCGCCAGTTCACGAAACTCCTCAGCCCCCACCTCGCGGCGCATGAAGCGGCCCCAATCGTGGCTCAGGGCCTGGGCTTCGGTGGCCATGCCATTGACCAGGGGCGTGGCGTTTTCCACCAGGTCCATGGTGCGGTTGGCCGCCGCTTCAGTCAGCCTGACCACATAGGACAGGCGTTCGGTCGCGTCGGTGATTTGCGAAATTTCTTCGGCCTGGGGCATGTGCGGGTCAATCTGGAAATTGACAATCGCACTGTGCAGCTCGCGTGTGAGCTTGCCCACTTCCTGATACAGGCCGCGGTCACGGGTCTGGTTGAGCTCATGGATTAACTGCACCGCGTCGCCGAACTGGCCTTTTTCAAGGCTGTCGACCAACTGATGAGCATGCTTTTTCAGGGTCGACTCAAAGTCTCCCTGTGACGTTTCTTTATGCTCCATAGCTCCCCCGCGATGGCATTAGCCGTGGATGCGTTCGAAGATTTTTTCGATCTTCTCTTTCAAGGCCAATGCAGTGAATGGTTTGACCACGTAACCGTTGACCCCGGCTTGGGCGGCTTCGATGATCTGCTCACGCTTGGCTTCGGCGGTCACCATCAGCACGGGAAGGCTGCGCAGTTTTTCGTCGGCGCGCACATGGCGCAGCAAGTCGATACCGGTCATGCCCGGCATGTTCCAGTCCGTTACCAGAAAGTCGATGCTCCCGCTGTTGAGGATCGGAATCGCCGTAATGCCGTCATCCGCCTCGACCGTGTTAGTGAACCCAAGGTCACGCAACAGGTTTTTTATGATCCGCCGCATCGTTGAGAAGTCATCAACGATGAGGATTTTCATGTTCTTGTCCAATTCGACCTCCAAGCAGTCTTAAACGCGCCCAGCACCTGGACGCGCCATTTCAATCAACAGGCATTACACAAAAAGGACTGCCGGGGGCACCACGGGCCGATCCCGCGAGGGTCAATCACCCTCGCGGTGTGGTTTGCAGTGCTCCCCAACACTGCCTGTCAGCGCGCTCGCCACTCTCCCAAACGCCCCCGCAAGCGGGCTGCGCACTGGCTGTGCAACTGGCTGACCCGCGATTCGCTGACTCCCAGGACCTCACCGATTTCCTTGAGGTTCAGCTCTTCGTCGTAGTACAGCGCCAACACCAGTCGCTCACGCTCCGGCAAATTGGCAATCGCGTCCGCCAGCGCACCCTGGAAGCGTTCATCCTCCAGGTCGCGCGACGGCTCCAGATGAGCACTCGCGCCGTCCTCGTGCAGCCCTTCGTGTTCGCCGTCCTGCAACAGGTCGTCGAAACTGAACAGGCGGCTGCCCAAGGTATCGTTCAAAATCCCGTAGTAATCGTCGAGACTCAATTGGAGTTCGGCCGCAACTTCGTGATCTTTAGCGTCGCGACCGGTTTTTGCTTCAATTGCGCGAATTGCGTCACTGACCATGCGCGTATTGCGATGCACCGAACGCGGCGCCCAGTCACCTTTACGCACTTCATCGAGCATCGCGCCACGGATGCGGATACCCGCATAGGTCTCGAAACTCGCGCCCTTGCTCGCGTCGTATTTGGTCGACACTTCGAGCAGGCCGATCATGCCCGCCTGGATCAGGTCTTCGACCTGGACGCTGGCGGGCAGGCGTGCCAGCAAGTGATAAGCGATGCGCTTGACCAGCGGCGCATAGCGCTCGATCAATTCACCCTGGCTGTCACGTGCCGATTTCTTGTAAAGGTTGTAGCCGCTGGATGTCATAGCACCGGTCCTGCGCTCGTCTGATGCACCAATCGCTCGACGAAAAACTCCAGATGCCCCCGAGGGTTGGCAGGCAACGGCCAGGTATCGACCTTCTGGGCAATAGCCTTGAACGCCAAGGCGCATTTGGAACGAGGGAACGCTTCGTAGACTGCACGCTGCTTTTGCACAGCCTTGCGTACACACTCGTCGTAGGGAACTGCGCCGACGTATTGTAAGGCGACATCGAGGAAGCGATCCGTGACCTTGGTCAACTTGGCGAACAGATTGCGCCCTTCCTGTGGACTCTGGGCCATGTTGGCCAGCACGCGGAAGCGGTTCATGCCGTAGTCACGGTTAAGCAGTTTGATCAGGGCATAGGCGTCGGTGATCGAGGTGGGTTCATCGCAGACCACCAACAGGACTTCCTGCGCAGCGCGCACGAAGCTGACCACGGACTCGCCGATCCCGGCGGCGGTGTCGATCACCAGCACGTCGAGGTTGTCGCCGATATCGCTGAACGCCTGGATCAGGCCGGCATGCTGCGCCGGGCTCAGGTGCACCATGCTCTGGGTGCCGGAGGCGGCCGGCACGATGCGGATACCGCCAGGGCCCTGCAGCAGCACGTCGCGCAGCTCGCAGCGCCCTTCGATCACATCGGCAAGCGTGTGTTTGGGCGTCAGCCCCAGCAGAACGTCGACGTTCGCCAGCCCCAGGTCAGCATCCAGCAGCATGACGCGACGGCCAAGCTCTGCCAGGGCCAGGGACAAATTCACTGACACGTTAGTTTTCCCGACGCCACCTTTGCCGCCGGTCACCGCGATCACCTGTACGGGATGCATGCTGCCCATTTTATTTCTTTACCTTGTCTTGCTTAGACGCAGGCTACATGGCTTGGCCGCGTGAATCGCTTGCAGACCATCGATGTAGGTACATTTCACGGTGTTCATCCTGCCCTCAACCCACCCGCTTTGCCGGGCTGTGATAGAGGTCGGCGAACATATCGGCCATCGCTTCCTCGCTAGGCTCTTCTTGCATTTGCACGCTGACTGCACGGCTGACCAACTGATGACGGCGCGGCAGATGCAGATCATCCGGAATCCGCGGGCCGTCGGTCAGGTAGGCGACCGGCAACTCATGACTGATGGCCAGGCTCAACACCTCGCCCAGGCTCGCGGTTTCGTCGAGCTTGGTGAGGATGCAGCCGGCCAGGCCGCAGCGTTTGTAGCTATGGTACGCAGCGGTAAGAACCTGTTTCTGGCTGGTGGTTGCAAGCACCAGGTAATTTTTCGACTTGATGCCGCGCCCGGCCAGGCTTTCCAGCTGCATGCGCAACGCCGGGTCGCTGGCTTGCAGGCCGGCGGTATCGATCAACACCACGCGCTTGCGCAGCAGCGGGTCGAGGGCGTTGGCCAGGGATTGGCCCGGGTCGACATGGGTCACCGACACATTGAGGATCCGACCCAAGGTCTTGAGCTGCTCCTGGGCACCGATACGGTAGCTGTCCATGCTCACCAGCGCGATATTCTGCGCGCCGTACTTGAGCACGTAACGGGCGGCCAGCTTGGCCAGGGTGGTGGTCTTGCCCATGCCGGCAGGGCCGACCATGGCGATCACACCGCCCTCTTCCAGCGGCTCGATTTCCGGCGTGACGATCATCCGCGCCAAGTGGGCCAGCAACATGCGCCAGGCCTGGCGAGGCTCTTCGATTTCAGTGGTCAGGGCCAGCAGGTCGCGCGACAACGGGCCGGACAGGCCGATGCGTTGCAGGCGACGCCACAGGTTGGCCTGTTGCGGCTTGCTGCCTTGCAGCTGGTTCCAGGCGAGGGAGCCAAGCTGCACTTCCAGCAGCTCGCGCAGGCCATTGAGTTCAAAGCGCATCGAGTCGAACACGCGCTGGTCGACTGCGGCGGCCGGGGCCGGCGCTGCAGGACGCGGGGGTTCAACGAAGGTCGGCTCGACCAGCGGCTCGGCAGCGGTCAGCGGCAGGCCGGCGAACAACTGGCGGTTGGTGGTGGCGTCGCTGTCGCCACGCATGCTCAGTTCGGCCTGGGCCGAGACAATGCGCGAGGCCGTCTTGCGCAGCTCGTCTTCGAGTTCCATGTTCGGGACGCGCGGGGCCAGGGCCTGGGGAGTGTAATCCAGGGCAGCCGTCAGCTCGACACCGCCGGCAATACGACGGTTACCGATAATCGCGGCGTCGGCGCCCAGCTCATCACGAACCAGTTTCATGGCCTGACGCATATCGGCGGCGAAAAAACGCTTAACTTGCATAACCCACTACCCTCAGCCGTTGGGCCCTACTGTCGCGACGATAGTCACTTGCTTGTTGTCAGGAATTTCCTGATAAGCCAAAACGTGCAAATTCGGTACTGCCAGGCGCCCAAACCGCGACAACATCGCCCGGACGGGGCCGGCCACCAGCAGGATCACCGGTTGGCCCTGCATTTCCTGACGCTGCGCGGCGTCGATCAACGAACGCTGCAGCTTCTCAGCCATGCTTGGCTCCAGCAGAACGCCCTCTTCCTGGCCTTGTCCTGCCTTCTGAATACTATTGAGCAATATTTGTTCCAACCTTGGTTCCAAGGTGATCACAGGCAGCTCAGAGTCAAGCCCTACAATGCTTTGGACGATTGCGCGCGACAATCCGACGCGCACTGCAGCCACCAGGGCGGCAGTATCTTGACTCTTGGCGGCATTGTTGGCGATAGCCTCGGCAATGCTGCGGATATCGCGTACCGGCACCTGCTCGGCCAGCAGCGCCTGCAGGACCTTGAGCAGTTGCGACAGCGACAGCACGCCCGGCACCAGTTCCTCGGCGAGTTTTGGCGAGGCTTTGCCGAGCAAACCCATCAATTGCTGGACTTCTTCGTGGCCGATCAGCTCATGGGAGTGCTTGTACAGAATCTGGTTGAGGTGGGTGGCGACCACGGTACTGGCGTCCACCACGGTGTAGCCCAGGGACTGCGCCTGGCTGCGCTGGCTGATTTCGATCCACACCGCGTCCAGGCCAAAAGCCGGATCTTTGGCGGTAATGCCGTTGAGACTGCCGAATACCTGCCCCGGGTTGATCGCCAGTTCGCGATCCGGGTAGATCTCGGCTTCGGCCAGGATCACCCCCATCAGGGTCAGGCGGTAGGCGCTGGGGGCCAGGTCGAGGTTGTCGCGGATATGCACGGTGGGCATCAGGAAGCCCAGGTCCTGCGAGAGCTTCTTGCGCACCCCCTTGATCCGCGCGAGCAATTGGCCACCCTGGTTGCGGTCGACCAGCGGGATCAGGCGGTAGCCGACTTCCAGGCCGATCATGTCGATCGGGGTCACGTCGTCCCAGCCCAACTCCTTGGTTTCCTGGGCCCGGGCCGGCGACGGCAGCAGTTCCTGCTGGCGCGCGATTTCCTGCTGGGCCTGGACCTTGACCGCATTCTGCTTCTTCCAGAACAGGTAGGCACCGCCGGCCGCCATGGCCGCCATGCTCAGGAACGACACGTGGGGCATGCCCGGCACGATGCCCATGATCGCCATGATGCCCGCCGCCACGGCCAGGGCCTTGGGCGAGGCGAACATCTGGCGACTGATCTGCTTGCCCATGTCTTCGGAGCCCGAAGCACGGGTGACCATGATCGCGGCAGCTGTGGATAACAACAGTGATGGCAATTGCGCCACTAAACCGTCACCAATGGTCAGCAAGGCGTACACCTTGCCGGCATCGCCGAAAGTCATGCCGTGCTGGAAAATCCCGACCGCCATGCCGCCGATCAGGTTGATGAACAGAATCAGCAGGCCGGCGATGGCGTCACCGCGCACGAATTTGCTGGCACCGTCCATGGAACCGTAGAACTCGGCTTCCTGGGCCACTTCCAGACGGCGCGACTTGGCCTGGTTCTGGTCAATGAGGCCGGCGTTGAGGTCGGCGTCGATAGCCATCTGTTTGCCGGGCATGGCGTCGAGGGTAAAGCGCGCGCTCACCTCGGAAATCCGCCCGGCGCCCTTGGTCACCACCACGAAGTTGATGATCATCAGGATCGCGAAGACCACGATACCCACCACGTAGTTGCCGCCGATCACCACCTCACCGAAGGCCTGGATCACCTTACCGGCGGCGGCGTGGCCGTCCTGGCCGTGGAGCATCACCACGCGCGTCGACGCCACGTTGAGCGCCAGGCGCAACAGGGTCGCCACCAGCAGGATGGTCGGGAATACCGCAAAATCCAGCGGTCGCAGGGCGTATACGCAGACCAGCAGCACCACCACGGACAGGGCAATGTTGAAGGTGAAGAACACATCCAGCAGGAACGGCGGCATCGGCAACATCATCATTGCCAGCATCACCAGCAACAACAACGGCACACCCAGATTGCCCCGCGAGAGGTCAGTCAGGGTCGTACGGGCCGTGCCGAGCATTTGAGAGCGATCCACCACCGGTATTCCTCGTTTCCTTGAAGCAAACTTTTGACGCCGGGAGGCGTCCTGGAGGCGGTATTGCAAGAAGCCTTCCAACTTTGGTTTCAGGGCGACGATCGTCGAGGGGAACGCGTTTCAAATGCAGGAGCTTGCCTGCGGTGGCGGTGTGTCGGTCACCTGAAGCGCCAGGCTGAACTCAGTCATCGCAGGCAAGTCAGCTCCCACATTATTGGTCGATGGACACACCGCCAACAGCCAGGCATGCATGCCGCTAGATAAGTTTGATATGGAACGCATACACCCCTTGAGGGCAATGGATCCTCACGAACTGCACGCGCAAGCCTTTCTTGAGCCAGATGCCGGCTGAGCCGGTGCGATCCACATGCACCGGCTCGTCATCGCCATCCAGCGCAATCAGGCCTTTTCCGGTTTTTCGGCTGTAGGATTTGATCGTTCCCATCACCGCTTCCATCACTACGCCCTCTGCATCGCTGGATGACCTGTGCACAGTAGGGAGCCATGGAAGCGCGAGAGGACGGCGCTGGCTACTGTCAAAGTTGACAGGTAGACGAGGGTTGCCGACGAGTGGTAGCGGTCGAAGCGGGCAGGCTTGTTGTAGCGAACGCATTCACTGTGGTGAGCGGGCTTGCCCCGCGTTGGGCTGCGAAGCAGTCCTGAAACCTGGCGACTCGGTCTGACTGTTGGACCGAGGTGGCTGGATTGGGAGCGCTTCGCACTCCAACGCGGGGCAAGCCCGCTCGCCACAAGAAGCCCGCGACCCACAACAAGCCTTATCACCACAAAAAGCCCGCTACCCACAACAAGCCTTATCACCACAAAAAGCCCGCTACCCACAACAAGCCCGCGCCCCACAAAGCGCGCATCAGCCGAGCAGTCAGGAATCGCGGCGCAGCTCCGGCGGAATGGGCAGGTCCTTGAGCGGATCGGGCCGCTTGCCCTTGCCCGCGCGGTACTGGCGAATCTGATAGACATACGCCAACACCTGGGCCACGGCCAGGTACAGCCCGGCGGGGATTTCCTGGTCGAGGTCGGTGGAGTAGAAGATCGATCGCGCCAGCTCCGGCGACTCCAGCAGCAGGATGTCGTTGGCCACGGCGATTTCGCGGATTTTAAGCGCGGTGAAGTCGCTGCCCTTGGCCAGCAGCATCGGCGCGCCGCCCTTCTCCGGGTCGTACTTGAGGGCCACGGCGTAGTGCGTCGGGTTGGTGATGACCACATCGGCGTCGGGCACCGAGGCCATCATCTTGCGCTGCGACATTTCCCGCTGCAGCTGGCGAATGCGCTGCTTGACCTCGGGGCGACCCTCTTGGTCCTTGTGTTCGTCGCGCACTTCCTGCTTGGTCATCAGCAGTTTCTTGTGGCTTTCCCACAGCTGGATCGGCGCATCCACCGCCGCGATGATGATCAACCCGGCCGCCATCCACAGCGCACTCCAGCCGACCACCTGCACACTGTGGATGATCGCCGACTCCAGCGGTTCGTGGGCGATGCGCAGCAAATCGTCGATATCCGACGACAACACCGTCAAGGCCACGAACAGAATCAGGATGAACTTGGCCAACGCCTTGAGCAGCTCCACCAGCGCCTTGGCGGAAAACATGCGCTTGAGCCCGGCCGCCGGGTTCATCCGGCTGAACTTGGGCGCCATGCTGCCGGCGGCGAACAACCAGCCGCCGAGGGCGACCGGGCCGATCAAGGCGGCCAGTAGCAAAGTGATCAGAATCGGCTGCACCGCCAGGATCGCGATTTTGCCCGAGTGCAGCAGGTATTGACCCATCGAATCGGGATTGAGCAGCACCTCGCGCGGCAAGGTGAAGTTGTGCTTCATCAACTCCAGCAAGTCCAACGCCAGCCCGCCGCCGTAAATCAGCAGGCCGCCCGCGCCGGCCATCATGGTCGCAACGGTATTCAGCTCTTTGGAGCGCGCAATCTCGCCCTTTTCCCTGGAGTCCTTTTTGCGTTTCTCCGTGGGGTCTTCTGTTTTGTCCTGACCACTCTCGCTCTCGGCCATGGCTCAGCGCGCCCGTGCCAGATCACGTAAGAACTGCAGGGCGTCGGTCGCCAGCGGTTGATACTGATTGAGAATGTCAGCCAGGCCGACCCAGAAAATCCCCATGCCCAACACCAGGGTCAACGGGAAGCCGATCGAGAAGATGTTCAGTTGCGGCGCCGCGCGGGTCATCACGCCGAACGCGATGTTGACCACCAGCAACGCGGTGATTGCCGGCAGCACCAGCAACAGCGAGGCGCCCAGCACCCAACCGAGGCGCCCGACCACTTCCCAGAAATGATTGACCACCAGGCCCGAACCCACCGGCAAGGTGGTGAAGCTTTCGGTCAGCACCTCGAACACCACCAGGTGGCCGTTCATGGCCAGGAACAGCAACGTCACCAGCATGGTCAGGAACTGCCCGATCACCGCCGCCGACACGCCGTTGGTGGGGTCGACCATGGACGCGAAGCCCATGCCCATCTGGATCGAGATGATTTGCCCGGCAATCACGAATGCCTGGAAGAACAGCTGCAGGGAGAAGCCCAGCAACGCGCCGATCAGGATCTGCTCGGCGATCAGCATCAGCGCGCTGAGGTCCAGCGCATTGACCGGCGGCATGGCCGGCAAGCCCGGCGTGATCACCACGGTAATCGCCACCGCAAAGTACAGGCGCACGCGGCGCGGGACCAGGGTGGTGCCGAACACCGGCATGCTCATCAGCACCGCCGTCACGCGAAACAGCGGCAGGATGAAGGAGGCCACCCAGGTGCTGATCTGGGTGTCGGTCAATGCCAGCAAAGACTGCATCGGGTCAGCCGATCAACTGCGGAATACTGCCGTACAACTGCAGGATGTATTCCATGAAGGTCTGCACCAGCCAGGGGCCGGCAACGATCAGGGTGATCAGCATCACCAGCAAGCGCGGGAGGAAGCTCAAGGTCTGTTCGTTGATCTGGGTCGCGGCCTGGAACATCGCCACCAGCAGGCCGACCAACAGGCTCGGCACCACCAGCACGGCGACCATCATGGTGGTCAGCCACAGCGCTTCACGGAACAGGTCGACGGCAACTTCTGGGGTCATGGCCCTACACTCCGCCGAAACTGCCGGCCAGGGTGCCGATAATCAGCGCCCAGCCGTCCACCAGCACAAACAGCATGATCTTGAACGGCAACGAGATGATCAGCGGCGACAGCATCATCATCCCCATGGCCATCAGCACGCTCGCCACCACCAGGTCGATGATCAGGAACGGGATAAAGATCATGAAGCCGATCTGGAACGCGGTCTTCAACTCCGACGTGACAAACGCCGGGACCAGAATGGTCAGCGGCGCCTGGTCCGGGGTGGCGATGTCAGTGCGCTTGGACAGGCGCATGAACAGCTCGAGGTCGCTGGAGCGGGTCTGCGACAGCATGAAGTCCTTGATCGGACCCTGGGCCTTGTCGATCGCGTCCTGGGCGGTCATTTTTTCCGCCAGGTAAGGCTGCAGGGCTTGCTGGTTCACCTTGTCGAACACCGGCGCCATGATGAACAGCGTCAGAAACAAGGCCATGCCGGTGAGGATCTGGTTCGACGGCGTCTGCTGCAGTCCCAGGGCCTGGCGCAGGATCGAGAACACAATGATGATCCGCGTGAAGCTGGTCATCAGCATCACGAACGCCGGGATAAAGCTCAGCGCGGTCATGATCAGCAGGATCTGCAGACTGACCGAATACTCCTGGGCCCCCGCCGCGTTGGTGCCCAGCGTAATCGCCGGGATCGACAACGGGTCGGCGCCGAACGCCAGTGGCGCGGCCAGCAACAGCATGAGCGTCAACAAAACGCGCATTACTTCTTATCCTTCTGATCCTTGCCCAGCAACTCCATCAGGCGCTGGGCGAATTCCGGTGTGGTGGCCTGGGTCTGGGCCACGTCCACCGGCGTCTTGAGCACATGCAACGGGGTGATGCGGCCGGGGGTGAGGCCCAGCAGGATCTGTTCCCCACCGACCTGCACCAGCACCAGCCGATCACGCGGGCCGAGGGCGCGCGAGCCGATCATTTCGATCACCTGGGCGTTGCCCGGCCCGACGTTCTGCACGCGGCGCATCAGCCAGGCCAGCACGAAGATCAGCCCGACCACCAGCAACAACCCCAATACCAACTGGGTCAACTGGCCGCCGATGCCGCTGCTCACCACTGGCGCCGCAGCCGCCGCTTGCGCGACCGGCTCAGCCGCCAGGGCGCTCAATGGCAGCGCCGACAACAGTCCCGCCATCGAATACTTCATCTCAGCGCAACTTCTTGATGCGTTCGCTCGGGCTGATCACGTCGGTCAGGCGGATGCCGAACTTCTCGTTGACCACCACCACTTCGCCGTGGGCGATCAGCGTGCCGTTGACCAGCACGTCCAGGGGCTCACCGGCCAGGCGGTCGAGCTCGATTACCGAGCCCTGGTTGAGCTGCAGCAGGTTGCGGATGTTGATTTCGGTGCTGCCGACTTCCATCGAGATCGAGACCGGGATGTCGAGGATCACATCCAGGTTCGGGCCATCGAGGGTCACCGGGTCGTTGTTCTTCGGCACGCTGCCGAATTCTTCCATCGGCAGGCGATTGCCGACCGGTGCGGTGGCCGCGTCGGCCGCCAGCAGTGCGTCGATATCGTCCTGGCCAACATCGCCGGTTTCTTCCAGGGCAGCTGCCCATTCGTCAGCCAGGGCCTGGTCTTCGGCGGAAGTGTTTTCGTGTTCGGTAGCCATTACATGTCCTCGGCGGAGCAAACATTCATAAATTAGGGATCAGCGACGGTTGATCGGCTCAACCACTTGCAAAGCCAGGTTGCCCTTGTGGGACCCCAGCTTGACCTTGAACGACGGCACGCCATTGGCGCGCATGATCATTTCTTCCGGCAATTCGACCGGGATCACGTCCCCCGGCTGCATGTGCAAAATATCTCGCAGACGCAACTGGCGACGGGCCACGGTGGCGCTCAGGGGCACGTCGACGTCGAGCAGGTCTTCGCGCAGGGCCTTGACCCAGCGTTCGTCCTGGTCGTCGAGGTCGGACTGGAAGCCCGCATCGAGCATCTCGCGCACCGGCTCGATCATCGAGTACGGCATGGTCACGTGCAGGTCGCCGCCACCGCCATCGAGTTCGATGTGGAAGGTCGACACCACGATGGCCTCACTGGGGCCGACGATGTTGGCCATGGCCGGGTTCACTTCCGAGTTGATGTACTCGAAATTGACTTCCATGATCGCCTGCCAGGCTTCCTTCAAGTCGATGAAGGCTTGCTCCAGCACCATGCGCACCACCCGCAGTTCGGTCGGGGTGAATTCACGGCCTTCGATCTTGGCGTGACGGCCGTCGCCGCCGAAGAAGTTGTCCACCAGCTTGAACACCAGCTTGGCGTCGAGGATGAACAGCGCGGTGCCGCGCAGCGGCTTGATCTTGACCAGGTTGAGGCTGGTGGGCACGTACAGCGAGTGCACGTATTCACCGAACTTCATCACCTGCACGCCGCCCACCGCCACGTCCGCCGAGCGGCGCAGCATGTTGAACATGCTGATACGGGTGTAGCGGGCAAAACGCTCGTTGATCATTTCCAGGGTCGGCATGCGTCCACGGACGATGCGATCCTGGCTTGTGAGGTCATAACTTTTGACGCTGCCGGGTTCGGCAGCCATTTCGGTCTGTACCAGACCATCGTCCACGCCATGCAGCAGCGCGTCGATTTCATCCTGGGACAGCAGGTCTTGCACGGCCATGTCGTGATCCTACTGCAATACGAAGTTAGTGAAGAGCGCCTGTTCGACCACCACTTTGCCGAGCTCTTTCTGGGCCACTTCCTGCACGCTGGCAGTGACCTTCTGGCGCAGCATTTCCTGGCCCACCGGGGTGGCCAGGGTGTCGAAGCTCTGTCCGGAGAACAGCATCACCAGGTTGTTGCGGATCACCGGCATATGCACCTTGAGGGCATCCAGGTCCGCCTGGTTACGCGCCAGCAAGGTGATGCTCACCTGCAGGTAGCGTTGACGCCCGTTCTGGTTGAAGTTGGCGACAAAGGCCGGGAGCATCGGCTCGAAGATTGCCGGTTGCTTGACGTTACTGGCGGTTTCGGCGGCGGGTGCCGGTTTGCTTGCACTGCTGTGCATGATGTACCAGGTGCCACCCACCGAGGCGCCGATGGCCAGGAGCAGGCCCAGGACTATCAACAGGATAAGCTTGAGCTTTCCTTTGCCTGCGGGTGCTTTTGCTGCGTCGTCGCTCTTCGCCATGCCAATAATCCGTCACTATTCGGGGATTCATAGATCTACGGAAAGGCAAGAGCAAGTGTTATGCCAGAGTTGTCTGGTAATTCAGGAAGAGAGAACACTGCAAATCAAATGTGGGAGCGGGCTTGCTCGCGAAAGCAGTGTGTCAGTCAGCACACATGCAAACTGACACACCGCCTTCGCGAGCAAGCCCGCTCCCACATTTTGGCCTGTGCCAGGCTCAGGATCAGGCGTAGTAGTCGACGGCGCTGGAGCCGATCACGGTAGACGTCACCGGCGCGACGGCCTCAGCCACATCGCCGTGACTGGCATTGTCGCCGTTGTCGCCGCCGCGCCCACCCGTGCCACTCACGCCACGGGTCTGGGCCTGCTGTTGCTGCTGCTCCTGGCCACGGGACTGGTCGGACACGTTGACGTCGACCTGGCCCATGCCTTGCTGGGCGAACATCTCCCGCAGGCGGCCGGACTGGCTTTCCAGCGCTTCACGCACCACCGGGTGGGCGCTCATGAAGTTGACCTGGGCCTGCTGGTCGGCCGTCATGTTGACCTTGATGTCCAGGCGGCCGAGTTCGGCCGGCTGCAACTGGATCTCTGCCGACTTGAGGTTGGCGCTGGAGAGGTACATCACGCGGTTGACGATTTCGTCGGTCCAGCCGCTCTGGTGCATGGCCAGCGGCGCATTGGTCGTGGGCGGCAGCGCATTGGCGGTTTTCGGCGTGGCGGCCTGGGTCAGCGCGGCAAGGCGATTGGCGAAGTCATCGACGCGCGTGTCGCTGCTGGCTTCCTTGAGGTCCTTGAGGCCGCCTTCGATCAAACCGCTGAAGGCCTTCTCGCCGCCGGAGTCAGTGCTGTCCTTGGTGGCTTGCTGGTCGACCATATTGGCCAGGCCGGCGGCAAAGTTCTGCGCGGCCGTCGGCTGGTCCTGGGTCGGCGCCGGGGCGGTTTTTGCCGGTGCCTGGCTGCTGGCCGACACATGCCCGCCCTGCTCCATCGCCAGGCGCACGGCCGGCATCGCATCCAGTGGATCGGCCTCGGGGTCAAACGCCGGCTTGGCTTCCTCGGTGGCCGCGATCGGCGCCGCAACCACCGGCTGGGCACTGTCGTCCTGGGCGGCAGCCGCCGGTGCCGGGGTTTGCACCGGTACCGGCACAACCACCGGCGTGACCGTGGCAATCAACGCCGGATCGACCACCGGGTCGGTCGGGGGCTGCTGCACCAGGGTCGGATCGACCGGCGCGTCGTCATCGGTGCTGGCACTGTCATCGGACTTGGCCGGCGGCGTGGCAGGCAAGGTATTGCCGCTATCGGCAACCGCTGGCGTGCTGGCGGCAGGCTTGTCGCTGCTGGCGACAGGCTTGGCAGAGTTGTCGGAAGGCTTGTCCCGTGTGGGCTTGGCCGAGTTGTCGTCGGCCTTGATCGCGGGCTTGGCGCCTTGGTTGGCGAACACCTGTGCGAAGCCAGGGCCCTTGTCCCGTGGGTCCGCATCCACAACCGGCTGCGGGGCGGCGGACGCTTGAGGCTTGGCCGCGGGGGCAGCCTGAAGGAGCGAATTCGGGGCGACTGGCATAGGTAAAGGTCTCCACTGCATGGGGATCGGGGATGCAGTATCGGGAGATAGAGCAAGAGTCGGGCCAGGTTTTACTTGGGCTTGGTTTTGTTGCGTACCTATCCGTTATTCAGGTAACGGCTGATATGGATACGTACACCCCCCAACTACACGCCAAACCGCTGCCGCTCGGACTCATACAACGGCTTCACCAACGCAAACTCATGATCAATCTGATCCACCAGCGCCCCCAGGTCCGCCGAGGACTCAACCGACTCGACCTCCAGCCGCTGGCACAACTGCGCCAGGCGCACCGCGCCGAGGTTGCCGCTGCTGCCCTTGAAGCTATGAGCGATGCGCCCCAGCGCCTTGGCGTCGTCGCGGGCCTTGCGCAGGGCTTCGACGCGCTTTTGGGAATCATCGAGAAAGGTATCGAGCAGCTTGGGGTACTCGCCTTCCATGACTTCCTGCAAACCCGACAACACGTCTGGGTCCAGATGAATATCAACCACTTGCTCGCTCCTTGATCAAGAATCGGCGGATTATGCCAGAGCCCCCCAGCAAAACTCCACGCAGACACTGCGCCCGCCATCGGACCAGCGTACATCGCTGCTCAACTGGCGCACCAGGCTCAGCCCGCGGCCGGACAGACGGTCGATATCCAACGGCCGGGCCAGCACCTGTTCGACGTCGAACCCCGGCCCGCTGTCTTCCAGGCGCAAGGTCATCTTGCCGCCCGCTTCGGTGGGCACCACCTGCACGTGCACGCGTACATAACCGCTGTTCAGCTGCGCCAGGCGATCGTTGCGCTGGCGGTAATACTCGGTAAACCCCTGGGCATCGCGCTTGAGCCGCGAGTCCAGGCCCAGCACGCCGTGCTCCAGCGCATTGGAATACAGCTCGGCCATCACGCTGTAGAGCGCCCCGCTCTGCTCACGCAGGCCGTGGATCTCCAGCAACAGCTGCAGCAGGTAGGGCAACGGGTTGTAGCGCTTGAGGGTTTCGGCGCGAAACTCGAAACTCACCGACCAATCCAGCGGGCACGACTGGCCGCTGTCGGCATACAACGGCCCGGTCGCGCGCAACGACTGGCCGGGCTGCAGGGTGATTTCCACCATGCTCACGTCATCCCGCGCCTCGCCGCGAAAGGCCGCCAGCGCCTGTTCAATGTCTTCGAACAGCCGATCCGGCTCGCGATTGGCGGCGAACACCTGCTGCAAACGCTCGGCGCCAAACAATTGATCATTCGCGTCAGCGGTGTCCAGCACGCCATCGGACAGCAGGAACACGCGGTCGCCCAAGGCCATGGGCCAGACTTCGGTGCGATCATCAAAAGCGTCGGCCGAAAGCACGCCCAACGGCAAATGCCGCGACTGCAGCGGCGTGCGCTGGCCACTGGCGACTTCATGCACATAGCCATCGGGCATGCCGCCGTTCCATACCTCCACCACGCGGCGCTGCGTGCTCAGGCACAACAGGGTGGCACAGCAGAACATGTCCACCGGCAGGATGCGCTTGAGCTTGGCGTTCATCTCGCGCAGGGTCTGCGCCAGGCCGTAGCCCTTGGCGGTCATGCCGTAGAACACTTCCGCCAGCGGCATCGCGCCCACCGCTGCCGGCAGGCCGTGGCCGGTGAAATCGCCGAGCAGCACGTGCATGTCGCCGGACGGCGTGTAGGCCGCCAGCAGCAGGTCACCGTTGAACAACGCATAGGGCGATTGCAGGTAGCGAATGTTCGGCGCGGCATTGATGCAGCCGGAATGGGCGACCTTGTCGAACACGGCCTTGGCGACCCGCTGCTCATGCAATAGATAGTCGTGGTGCCTGGCGATCAGGTCGCGCTGCTGCAACACGGTGGCCTGCAACCGGCGCAGGCGGTCCATGGCGTTGATCTTCGCGGCCAGGATCAGTTGGTTGTAGGGCTTGGGCAGGAAGTCGTCACCGCCGGCATCCAGGCATTGGGCCAGCGCTTCGCTTTCGCGCAGGGAGGTGAGGAAGATAATCGGCACCAGCGCCTCGCCGGCCAGTTGCTTGATGCGGCGGGCCGCCTCAAAGCCGTCCATCACCGGCATCAGCGCGTCCATCAGCACCAACTGCGGACGCTCGCGGGCGAACACCTCAACCGCTTGCGCGCCGTTGGTGGCGGTCAGCACCTGATGGCCCTGACGCCGGATGATCGTCGACAGCAACAACAGGTCGGCGGCGCTGTCTTCGGCGATCAATATGCTCAGCGCTTCAGGAACCGGGGCCAGGACGCTCAAGTGAGGTCGAACAATTTGTCGAAGTTGGAAATGGCGAGGATCTTGCGCACGTCAGAATTACTGTTGATCACCTGGACCTCGGCGTTATCGCCACCGGCATGGTCACGCAGCAGCAGGAGCATGCCCAGGGCCGAGCTGTCCATATAAGTGGTGTGTTTCAAGTCCACCACATAGATCTCGGGCACTTTGTAAAACCGCTCGTAGGCATCACGAAAGGCTTGGTGGCTACCGAAATCGAACCGCCCCTTGATGGTAATCGTCAATTTCGTCCCATCCAGGGATACTTCTGACTCGACTGACATACGACTGCTTCCTTGTCATTGGCAATGTGCAACAAGGTTTAGCAGGCGAAGCGGATCTGAGCAACACAGCGAATCAAATGCGCGAGCGGATTTGCTCGCGAAAGCAGCCTGCCAGCACCACAGATGCAAACTGACATACCGCCTTCGCGAGCAAGCCCGCTGTCACATTTTTAGAATTGGGATTGACGCGGCAGACGCTGGGACAGTTCGTCGAGCAGCTTCTGCTCACGTTTGTCTTCGATGGCCCGCGCCTCGTCGATGTAGCGCTGCACCAGTTTGCGCAGGCCTTCGACCCGCGCAAACGCCGCTTGCCAGCTCTCGCGGGCTTTATCGAGATTGTTCTGGTGCCAGGCCAGGCTCTGGCGCTGTTGGCCGACGGCGGTTTCCAACTGGTTGAGAAAGCCCTGGTAGCCCATCAGCCACTGGCCGGAAACGCCCTTGCTGCCGCGTTCGATCCATTGCTGCTGGTACTCGCTGCGAAAGCGCTCGAGGTCGCCCAGCTTGCTTTCCGCCAGGCGCACCTGGCCTTGGAAATACCCCAGGCGCTGCACGGCGGTTTTCTCGGCCTTTTCGGCCATGTCCACCACCGGGGCCAGACGTGAGGAACGCGTGCTGGCCATGGCTTAGCCGCCTGGCGCCGGGGCGAAGATCGAGCCCAGGTGCGCTTCGCTTTCACCCATGCTGATCTTGTCGTTGAGGCCCTGGCGCAGGTAGGTCACCAACTGCGGTTGCAGGGCGATCGCCAGGTCGGTCTCGCGATCACCACCGGCCACATAGGCGCCGACACTGATCAGGTCGCGGCTCTGCTGGTAGCGCGACCACAACTGTTTGAAATGCTGCGCGCGCGCCATGTGCTCCGGAGTGACCACGGCAGGCATCACCCGGCTGATCGACGCCTCGATGTCGATGGCCGGATAGTGCCCCTCTTCCGCCAGGCGCCGCGACAGTACGATGTGGCCGTCGAGTACACCCCGCGCCGAGTCGGCAATCGGGTCCTGCTGGTCATCACCTTCGGACAACACGGTGTAGAACGCGGTGATCGAACCCCCACCGGCTTCGGCATTACCGGCGCGCTCCACCAACTTGGGCAGCTTGGCAAACACCGACGGCGGATAGCCCTTGGTGGCCGGCGGCTCGCCGATGGCCAGGGCGATTTCCCGCTGGGCCTGGGCAAAACGCGTGAGCGAGTCCATCAGCAACAGGACGTTCTTGCCCTTGTCGCGAAAATATTCGGCGATGCGCGTGCAATACATGGCGGCGCGCAAACGCATCAGCGGTGCATCGTCGGCTGGGGACGCGACCACTACCGAACGCTTGAGGCCTTCTTCACCGAGGCTGTGCTCGATGAACTCCTTGACCTCACGACCCCGCTCGCCGATCAGCCCCACCACAATGATGTCGGCCTCGGTAAAGCGGGTCATCATGCCGAGCAGCACCGACTTACCCACGCCGGTACCGGCGAACAGGCCCAGACGCTGGCCGCGACCGACCGTCAATAATCCGTTGATGCTGCGAATGCCCACGTCCAGCGGCACGCTGATCGGGTTGCGGTTCAGCGGGTTGATGGTCGGGCCGTCCATCGGCACCCAGTCTTCGGCCTTCATCCCGCCCTTGCCGTCCAGCGCGCGACCGGCGCCGTCGAGCACGCGGCCGAGCATGCTCATGCCCATGGGCAGGCGACCGGTATCAGCCAACGGCACCACACGGGCACCGGGGGCGATGCCGGCCAGGCTGCCGACGGGCATCAGGAAAATCTTGCTGCCGGAAAAGCCCATCACTTCGGCTTCGACCTGCACCGGGTGGTAGCTGTCGTCGTTGATCACCAGGCAGCGGCTGCCCATGGCCGCGCGCAGGCCCTCGGCCTCCAGGGTCAGGCCGACCATGCGCAACAGGCGCCCTTCGAGGATGGGTTGGCCAGCCAATTCGGTGGCTTCGGCATAGCCACCCAGGCGTTTGGCGAAGCTGGTGCGATCAAGGCGCATCAGGGGCGTCCAGGTCCACACTCAGGTCAGGCTCGGCCGGGTGCAGGGCTTGTTCGTGGAGTTGGTCGAACAGCTTGGCCATGATCTGGCTGATACGGGTTTCCACCGTCGCATCGATGCGGCTGTGCTCGGTCTCGACGCGGCAACCCCCTGGCTGCAGGGAGGCGTCCTCGACGATGCGCCAGGTTTCTTCATGGCGCTCGCGCAGGGCCTTGACCTGTTCGAAATCCTGCGGGTTGATGTACAGCCGCACATTGCCGACGCCCAGCGGCAGCAACTTGAGCGCTTCGCGCATCACGCTTTCGATGTGGCTGGAATCGAGCACCAGCTCACGCTGGATCACCTGGCGGGCGATATGCTCCACCAGGCCGACCATGGCTTTCTCGATCTGCGAATCCTGCTCGGCGATGGGGTCGAACAAGCCGCCCATCAAGCGCTCCAGGCTGGCCAGCTTGACGGCGAGCGCCGCCTCGGCCTCCTGACGCACCTTGAGGGTGGTGCTGCGAAAACCGTCTTTTTCACCGGCGGAAAACCCTTCGTTGTAGGCCTCCTGGCGGATGCTCTCCAACTCTTCCAGGGTCAGTGGCTGGACTTCTTCCAGCGGCACTTCTTCCATTTCCGCAGGCGGCTCTTCCACCGGTTCCGGCTCGGGCTCCGGCACATGCGGATCGAAGCTGGGCAACGACCAGATGTCGAACCCGCCGACATCCCGCGCGCGAATCAGATCGCTGGGAGCCCCATCTTTGTTCGACATGAGTGGCGCCTTAAATCATTTCTTCGCCGCCCTTCCCGCCGAGAACGATTTCTCCGGCTTCGGCCATACGGCGGGCAATGGTGAGGATCTCTTTCTGCGCAGTTTCCACGTCGCTGACGCGCACCGGGCCCTTGGCCTCGAGGTCGTCGCGCAGCAGCTCGGAAGCACGCTTGGACATGTTCTTGAAGATCTTCTCCTTGACGTTCTCGTCGGAGCCCTTGAGCGCCAGCACCAGCACGTCGGAGGACACCTCGCGCAGCAGCGCCTGGATGCCACGGTCGTCGACATCGGAGAGGTTGTTGAACACGAACATGAGGTCTTCGATCTGGCCGGACAGGGTGTCGTCGATCTCGCGGATCGAGTCCATCAACTGGCCTTCGACCGAGCTGTCGAGGAAGTTCATGATGTCGGCCGCGCGCTTGATACCGCCCAGGGTGGTCCGCGAGGCATTCGAGTTGCCCGAGAACTGCTTCTCGAGAATCGTGTTGAGTTCTTTCAGGGCCGCCGGCTGCACGGTGTTCAGCGACGACACGCGCAGGATGATGTCCAGGCGCACCTTATGGTCGAAGTGGCCAAGCACTTCACCGGCCTGGTCCGGGTCGAGGTACGCCACGACGATCGCCTGGATCTGCGGGTGCTCATAGCGGATCACGTCGGCGACGGCGCGCGGCTCCATCCATTTGAGGCTGTCGAGGCCGCTGGTGTTGCCACCCAGCAGGATGCGGTCGATCAGGCCGTTGGCCTTGTCTTCGCCCAGGGCCGAGGTGAGCATCTTGCGGATGTAGCTGTCGGAGCCGACGCCCAGGCTGGTCTGGTCGCCGACGATCTCGACGAACTCACTCATCACCTGCTCGACCTGCTCACGGTGCACATTGCGCATCTGCGCCATGGCCACGCCAACCCGCTGGACTTCTTTAGGGCCCATGTGGCGCAGCACTTGGGCGGCGTCGGTTTCACCCAGCGACAGCAGCAATACAGCGGCTTTGTCGACTTTGGTGAGCTTGGCAACAGCGGCTCGATTATCACTCATCTGCGTTGATCCACTCTTTCACGACCTGGGCCACACGGCCCGGGTCTTCTGCCACCAGACTCTTGATTGCATTCAGCTGAGCGTCATAGCCTTCGCTCGGGCTTGGCAACAGGATGCTTTGCGGGCCGCCGAGGCTGACGCGGTCGTTGGCCAGTTCGCCATCCAGGCCGCCCATGCCACCCAACTCGACGTCGCTGCCACCGAAGGCCGCGAGTTGTTTCTTGCCGTTGCCGGTGATGTTGTTGAGCACCGGGCGCAGCACGCCGAACACCAGCACCAGGATGAACAACACACCCAGCACTTGCTTGACGATGTCCCAGAACCACGGCTGCGTGTAGAACGCCGGGTCGGCGATCACTTCGCCACGCTCGGCGGAGAACGGCATGTTGATCACGCTGACGCTGTCGCCACGGCTGGCGTCAAAACCGACGGCGTCCTGCACCAGGCGAGTGAAGCGCGCCAATTCGTCGGCGCTCCAGGGCGCACGGGTGACCGCGCCGTCAGCCGGGTTGACCTTGACCTGGTCATCGACCACCACCGACACCGACAGGCGATTGACACGGCCCTGCTGCTGCTTGGTGTGGCTGATGGAGCGGTCGAGTTCGAAGTTCTTGGTGGACTGGTTACGCTTGTCCGCCGGGTACGGGGCGAGCATCGGCTGGCCGGTGGCCGGGTCCATGATCTGCTGGCCGTTGGCGTCCAGCAGCGGCTGCCCAGGCTGCACTGCGCCGGCAGTCGCGGCCGCGCCACCGGTAGTTTGCGGCGCGGTGGCCGGTGCCGGTGGCTGGTTGCTCAGGGCACCCGGCACACCTTGCGGGCCATTGCTCGCGGTGCGTTGTTCGCTGGTCGACTGCTCGCTGCGCAAGGCCGGCTGGTCGGGATTGAACTGCTCGGAGGTCGACTCGACGGCGCTGAAGTCCACATCGGCAGATACTTCAGCCTTGTAGCGGTCGTTGCCCAGCACCGGTTGCAGGATGTTATGCACACGCTGGGTGAGCATGCTTTCCATGCGGCGGCTGTAGTCGAACTGCTTGCCGGCCTGGGTCAGCGCGGAGTTTTCAGCCTGGTCGGACAGCAGGTTGCCCTTCTGGTCGACCACGGTGATTTGCGACTTGCTCAATTCGGGAACGCTGGTGGCCACCAGGTTGATGATTGCCAGGACCTGGCCAGGCTCCAGGGAGCGGCCGGAAAACAGTTCGACCAGTACCGAGGCGCTTGGCTTGCGCTCATCGCGCACAAACACCGAGCTTTTCGGAATAGCCAAGTGCACGCGGGCGCCCTTGACGTTGTTGAGGCTGGAGATGGTGCGGGCGAGTTCGCCTTCGAGGCCACGACGATAGCGAGTGGCTTCCATGAACTGGCTGGTCCCCAGGCCCTGGTCCTTGTCGAGGATTTCAAAACCGATGTTGCTGTCGGACGGGGTCACGCCAGCCGCCGCGAGTTTCATCCGCGCCCGGGCCACGTCGTCGGCCTTGACCAACAGGGCGCCGGAGTTGGGCTCCACAGTGTAGGAAATGTCGGCAGCCGATAGGGTTTCCATGATCTGCTTGGAATCCATGCCCGCCAGGCTGCCGTACAGCGGCCGGTAATCGGGTTGCTGCGACCACAAGACCACGGCAAAACCAATCGCCACGCTGGCAGCCAGGCCGACCATCAGGCCCACCTGACGCAACATGGTCATTTCCGAGAGGTTTTCCAGGAACGACAGGCCAAACAGCGGCGGCTTGCCGTCTGCCTTGGCGGGTACGTTGTCCACGACTGCTTCTGCCATGACTTAAATCTCGTCCTTAAACCGGCATCTGCATGATGTCTTGGTAGGCTTGAACCAGCTTGTTACGCACTTGGGTCAGGGCCTGGAACGAGACGCTGGCCTTTTGCGAGGCGACCATCACATCGGTGAGGTCCACGCCGCTTTTGCCGATCTCGAACGCATTGGCCAACTGGTTGGAGGCTTGCTGGGTATCACTGACTTTGTTGATGGCTTTGCCGAGCATGTCGGCGAAGCTGCTTTGGCCCAATTCCGGCGCTGGCGCGACGGATTTCGGTTGAGCCATGGCATCCATTTGCATGGAGCGCATATCCAACATCAACCGATTGAACTCAATACCCTGGCTCATGACCTTCTCTCTCCCGACAACCCGCAAATTTTTGACACTACGCAGCAATTACTAGGGGAGGTAGCAACAAGGGTGCCAGCTCTGTAGCAACTCGTAAGAAAAGGCGACAAAGCTTGTCCGCCTTGTTACCGATCAGGTGGCGAAAAGATAAGCCTCGACATCCATCCCGGCATCGCGCATCTGTGCCAGCTTGTAGCGCAGCGTGCGTGGGCTGATCCCCAGGCGTTCGGCGGCTTCCTTGCGGCGGCCGCGCTCGGCGCGCAGGGTGTCGATGATCATCTGGAATTCGCGGCGACGCAGGTCGTCGCCCAGGGCCCCGGCGGTCTCGGTTTCGGCGACCACCGGCACCGGCGCCAGGGTCGGGAGCGGCGCCGCGCCACCGCCCATGGCCAGGCAGAAATCCTGGGGTTGGATCAAGCCGCCCTGCTGCAAAATCAGCGCGCGCTGGATAGCGTTGTCCAATTCGCGCACGTTGCCCGGCCATGGATAGCCGATCAGGCACGCCTGGGCCTCGGCCGAGAGCCGCGCCTGGGCATGCTTCATTTTTTTGACGTGGTTGTTCAGCAGGCGCTCGGCCAGTGGAATGATATCCGCCGGGCGTTCGCGCAACGGGCGCCAGGCCAGCGGAAACACCGAGAGGCGGTAGAACAGATCCTCACGAAAGCGCCCCGCTGCCACTTCACCGGCAAGGTCTCGGTTGGTGGTGGCTACCACGCGAATATCCAGCTGGATCGGCTTGCGCGCCCCCACACGTTCCACTTCACGCTCCTGCAGCACCCGCAGCAGCTTGGCCTGCAGGCCCAGGGGCATCTCCGAAATCTCATCGAGCAAGATGGTGCCGCCGTCCGCCTGTTCGAACTTGCCCGCCTGGGCCGCGATGGCGCCGGTAAAGGAGCCCTTTTCGTGGCCGAACAGCGTGGCTTCGAGCATGTTGTCGGGGATCGCTGCACAGTTGATGGCGATGAACGGTTGTTTGGCGCGAGTCGATTGCTGGTGGATATAGCGCGCCAGCACCTCTTTACCGGTACCGGACTCGCCGGAAATCAACACGGTCGAATCACTGCGCGCCACGCGGGCCGCCAGTTCCAGCAACTGCGCGCTGGCCGGTTCGAAGGCAATCGGGCCCTCGCTGTCACTGGCCGTGATCACGCCCAGGGCATGCCGCGCCACCAGTTCGATCAGGGCCTTGGGCTCGAAAGGCTTGACCAGGTAATCCGCCGCGCCCTGGCGCATTGCATCCACCGCGCGCTCAACGGCGCCATGGGCGGTCATCAGCAACACCGGCAGTTGCGGCTGGCGCGCACGCAGCAGGCCGAGCAACTGGTGGCCGTCCATGCCGGGCATGTTCACGTCGCTGACCACCAGGCTGAAGGTTTCCTGCTCGACCGCCTCCAAGGCGTCCTCGGCAGAACCGACCGCCCGGTAGTCATGGCCCGCCAGCAACAGCGTGTCAGCCAATGCTTCACGCAGGGCGCGATCGTCTTCCACCAACAGAACCTTGATAGCCATTACTTTTTACTCCGCGCCTGCCGCGCATGAAAACAGCGGCAAGGTCATCAATGCACAGGTGCCACGCCCGACTCGGGAGTGCAGTTGCAATTCTCCCTGATGGGCACGTGCCACCGCCTTGACCACGGTCAGGCCGAGGCCGGTACCGTTGGTCTTGGTGGTAAAAAACGGCTCGCCCAGGCGCTGCAATACGACCGGGTCGATACCGCTGCCGCTGTCGCTGATGCACAGGCGCAGGGTTTGCTCGCGGCTGTACAGGTGCACCTTGAGGCGCGCGCCGGGGCCACTGGCCTGGGTGGCATTTTCGATCAGGTTGAGCAGCGAGCCGACCAGGGTGTCGCGGTTGCACAGCAGCTCACCGAGATGGCTGTCGCACTGCCAGCGCACCTGGACGTCTTGAATATGCGTGGCGGCTGCAGCCTGCAGGGCCTGCATCAGCGCGGCCGGAGTGATGCGGTCAGTCAGCGGCAATTCGCCACGGGCAAACACCAGCATGTCGCGCACCTGGTGCTCCAACTCGTGCAAGCGCTCCTTGAGGCGCCCGGCAAATCGCTGGTGGGTGGCAGCGGGCAATTGCTCATCAGTCAAATGACTGGCGTAGATCAACGCCGCCGACAGGGGCGTGCGGATCTGATGCGCCAAAGAAGCGACCATCCGCCCCAGCGACGACAAACGCTCGTGGCGCGCCAGCTGGTCTTGCAGGTGACGGGTTTCAGTCAGGTCGTTGAGCAGCACCAGCTGGCCCGGCTCCGCATCCAGGGAACGGGTGGCGATGGACAAGCGGCGCCCGTCCTTCAGGGAGATTTCGTGGCCGTCGTCTTCGCGCGGCGCAAAGCAGCGCGTGATGACATGGCGCCACAACTCACCTTCCAGCGGCAGGCCGAGCATGTCGCAGGCGGCCGGGTTGGCTTCGCGCACTCGGCCCTGATCGTCAATCACGATCACGCCGCCCGGCAACAGTGACAGCAGGTTTTGCAGACGGTTGGCCAGGCGCTCTTTCTCGGCCAGCTCTTCCATGCGCTGGGCACTGACCACCGCCAGCTCGCCTTTAAGCTCGGAGACCCGGGCTTCCAGCAGGCTGTAGGAGTCAGTCAATTGGCTCGACATCTGGTTGAACAGCGAAAAAGCCTGCTCCAGGCCATTACGGCTGAGTTCTTCTACAGACGGGGCAGGCCCCTGCAGGACAGGGACCGAAGATAGTTGGGCGGCGTGGGGCATCATGCTCTCTCGCTTGGCTGACCGTCAGTTAAACGGAACGTTGCGAGGGCTGTAGCAATAGTTGTGCCGAAAAAAAACCGCTGAAATTTCAGCGGTTTGGAAAACAGGCGTCAATCATCCGCCTGTTCATCACCTTCTTTGCGGCTCATACCGTACTTGCGCATCTTCTCAACCAGGGTGGTTCGGCGGATGCGCAGGCGCTCGGCAGCCCGCGCGACGATGCCATTGGCGTCATCCAACGCCTGCTGGATCAACCCCTGCTCGAGGTTGCCGAGGTAGTCCTTGAGGTCCAGGCCTTCGGGCGGCAGCATGGCGGTGGAGCCGAAGTCCGGGGTGTGGCCGTTGATGGCGACCCGCTCTTCCATGTCACTGCGCAGGCTGTCGACCAGTTGCTCGTCTTCATCGTCGACGTAGCGGAATTTCTTCGGCAACTCGACCACGCCGATCACGCCGTAGGGGTGCATGATCGCCATGCGCTCCACCAGGTTGGCCAGCTCGCGGACGTTGCCCGGCCAGCCGTGGCGGCACAGGGACATGATCGCCGCCGAGTTGAAACGGATCGAGCCGCGCTTTTCGTGTTCCATGCGCGAGATCAGTTCGTTCATCAGCAGCGGGATGTCTTCCACGCGCTCGCGCAGCGGGGCCATCTCGATCGGGAATACGTTGAGGCGGTAGTACAAGTCTTCGCGGAAGCTGCCCACCTCGATCATGCTTTCGAGGTTCTTGTGGGTGGCCGCGATGATGCGCACGTCGACGCTTTGGGTCTTGTTGCTGCCCACACGTTCGAAGGTACGTTCCTGCAGCACGCGCAGCAGCTTGACCTGCATCGGCAGCGGCATGTCGCCGATTTCGTCGAGGAACAGCGTGCCGCCGTTGGCCAGTTCGAAACGCCCGGCACGGCTGGTGATCGCCCCGGTAAAGGCGCCCTTCTCATGGCCGAACAATTCGCTCTCCAGCAGCTCGGCCGGAATCGCCCCGCAGTTGACCGGCACAAAAGGCCCGTCGCGGCGCTTGGAGTGATAGTGCAGGTTGCGCGCGACCACTTCCTTGCCGGTGCCCGACTCGCCGAGGATCAGCACGCTGGCGTCGGTATCGGCCACTTGCTGCATCATCTGGCGCACGTGCTGGATCGCACGGCTGGTGCCGACGAGGCTGCGGAACAGGTTGGGTTCGCGGTGGCGACCGCGCTCGCGCGCCTGGTCATACATCTCGCGATAGACCTGGGCACGGTGCAGGGAGTCGAGCAATTTGCTGTAGCTGGGCGGCATTTCCAGGGTGGACAGCACGCGGCGGCGCTGGTCTTCAGGCAGGTCGATAGAAGAAATATCGCCCATCAGCAACACCGGAAGGAACTCATCCCAGGTTGACAGTGTCTTTAACAAGCCCAAAACAGCGCCAGGAGCGTTCACCGTCCCGATCAGCACACAAATGACTTCACGGCTCGATGACAATGAGCTGACCGCCTGCTGCCAATCATGGCTGCCGCAGGGCAAATTTTCTTCGCCAAGAAAATTCAAAATCACCGCTAAATCGCGGCGGCGGACGCTATCGTCATCAATCAGCAGAATTTTGGTTTCACGCCACATGCAATAGCAACTTCCCTAGTAAAACGCTCTGCCCCAAGAGTGAGGGCAATCGAGACGCCTGTAAGACTTCATGCCTTACTAGACGTCTGAAATCTGAAAACAGCACTAGTTAAGTCAAAAATGCTGGCACAGTCAAATATATGACGCGCCGTTCGGATTAACTGAGCTCATTCAGCCGAACAGATGGTAAACCTTTGACGCATTTTTCGCTTGGTTGATCTGCGACATCTCTTCGAAAATCGCCTGCCGCTCGCCCGTCGTCACCTCAAGCAATTGCTGGTAAACCGCGAGCAGGCTCTCAAGCTTCTCACGCAACGCATCCTCGTCGACCGGCGCCTCGCTGAGCACCTGCTCGATCACGTCGCGACACCCCATGTCGAGCTCGCCAATCGCGTCCCAGTTACGGTCCGCCAGCGCGCCCATCAGCGCCTCACGGGTTTCATCAATGCGTTGCAGTGCTTGGCTCATCACATAGTCCTCAAGGCCCTCAGGCCCTTCTCTGCTGCGCCTTACTCGGTTACAGCCTGTGGCGCGGCGATGGCATCCCAGCCTTCTTTCACGGTAATCAACAAACGCGCCACTTCGTCGATCATGTCGGCGTCGTTATGCAGGTTCGCCTCCATCAGGCGGTTGGTCATGTACGCGTACAGACTTTCCAACTGCTGGACGTAAGCCGGGTTATCACTTTTTTCTGCATCCAGGCCGTCACGCAGCCCGATCACGATATCGATAGCCTTGCCGAGCATCAGGCCCTTCTGTGCGATGTCACCACGCGCCAGCGCACCTTTGGCCTGGGCCATGCGGTCCAGCCCGCCTTCCATCAACATCTGCACCAGGCGATGAGGGCTGGCTTCGGAGATCTGAGCATGGGAATTGACCTTCTGGTATTGGCGAAGGGCTCTCATGGGATTCATGTTTCTACCTCGTGACAGGCGACAGCGAAAAGGGTTTCAGTAACCAATATGTCGACGGGTTCGCAAAAAGCTTTAGCGCCAGTCGTCTCTCGATAAAAAAAGGCCAGGCAGGTTGCCTGGCCTTTTTTTATTCGCAGGGATCAACTATTGGTCTTTGGGTTGTTCAGCGCATTGAGCGTGGTCATCACACTGGTGCTTTGCTGGCGCAACTGGGCAACCAGGGTGTCCATGGCGTTGTATTTGGCCGACAAGCTGCTGGTGAGCAGGGTCATGCGCTCGTCGAGCGAGGACTGCTGCTTGGTCAGGTCCTTGAGAGTGTCGGACAGCGACGTGGAGCGCGTCGCGAGGATGCCAGTGGTGGACTTGGCGAAATCATCCGTAGCGCTTTTCATGCGCGCCAACATGCCATTCGTGCCGGAAAACATACTGCTGATATCGGCAGCGTTAGTCGCAACAGCCTTGTCCCACTTTTTGTCATCCAGCGTCAGCAAGCCAGTAGATGAACTGGTAGTCACACCAAACTGAGCCAAGGACTTGAACGTACCGGTACCCGACAACGTGTTGAACTCGTTGCGGATCGCATTCTGCAGCGAGCGCATGGTCGAGTCGCCGGTCAGTGCTGCCGCCGTGGTGCTGCCGTCAAGGTTGGTGGTGACCTTGGTTTCGGCGTTCATCGCAGTGATCAGGGCGTTGTAGGTATCGACAAAGCCTTTGACCCCGGACTTGAGGGCCGCATTGTTAGTACTGACCGTAATGAGCGTGGCGTTTCTCACGGCGTCGACGCCGCTATCGCCAGTCGTCGTCGGTGCAGAAAGCGACACCAGCTTGATGTTCACCCCACTGAGGGCGCCTTCGATGCTGTTGGTCTTGGAAACGGATTTGACACCGTCAATGCTGTACAGCGCATCCAACGGTTTATCAACAACCGTAGCGCCGACATCCAACCCGGAATTACCCGAGAGGGTCAGATCCGAGCCCGTACCCATGTTGGTCGAGGTCAGAATCAGCCGTGAGCCATTGGAGTCGGTTTGGATGTTGGCACTTAACCCCGACGTGCCGAACTGGGTGTTGATCGAGTCACGCACCTGTTGCAGGGTCGCGCCGGCCGGCACGCTCAGGTCGAAAGCCTTGCCCGACTGGGAAATGGTCAAGGTTGTCGGCTTGTCGGTCGCGTTCACGACAGTGGTGGCACCACTCGCGTAGTTCGCGCTTGACAGCTTGGACGCCTGCGCCAGTTGGCTCACGATCAAACGGAAACTGCCGTTGGACGCGGTGTTGCTGGCCGTCATAGTGGCGACCTTTTCGTCCGAGGATGAGCCGGTCAAGCCCGTGAAGCTGTTGCCCGTGGACATGGTGTCCAACGCACCACGGAACGCATCCAGCGCCGCCTGAATCTTGCCGATCGAAGACAGCGTGGTGGTCGCTTTCGCGGAAGCGGTGTTGATCTGCGTCTGCTTGGGCACCTTTTCGGCGTTGACCAAGGATGTCACGATCGCTTGCGTATCGATATTCGAGCCGATACCACTTACCGTTGAACCCGCCATCATCTATCTCCTGTTCGGTGGCTGCCGTTATCTTGACTTATTACGCCTCAAGACAACTCAGCAACAAGTTTCATGCCAGCTCAAGCCTTGTCGTCAAACAACACGTGGCTTGCGCTGGAGAGGCTCTGTGCCAGTTTCAATGCCGTTTCCGACGGAATCTGGCGAATCACTTCACCATTGTCGGTATTGATGACCTTGACCACCACACGGTGAGTCGTGTCATCAATGGAAAAATCCAGGCTGCGCTGGGCAGCTTGTACGAATTCGCGAATGTCGGTTACCGCTTTTTCCAGGTCCGCGCGCTCAGGCTGTTTGCCGATGGCGGGGGCTTCCTGGACTTGGGTGGTGCTTTTGTCGGCTGCCACCTGAACAGGCGCGCTCTGAGGTGCAACCGGCGGATAAGACTGGTTCAGCTTTACACTCATGTCCATGTCCAATCTCCTCTAAACCGAAAAAACGGAAGGGCACGTAGACGCGCCCTTCCGTTAGTTACCAAGCGCTGGGATTACTGAAGCAGCTTCAGTACAGCGGATGGCAGCTGGTTAGCCTGCGACAGGATCGCGGTGGAAGCCGACTGCAGGGTTTGTTGCTTGGTCAGTTCGGCGGTTTCGGAAGCGAAGTCGACGTCCTGAACGGTGGAACGTGCAGCGGTGGAGTTCTTCTGAATGTTCTGCAGGTTGTCTGCAGTGGTAGTCAGACGGTTCTGGGTAGCACCCAGGCCCGAACGAACGCCGTCGATGGTGCCGATTGCCTTGTCGATTACAGCCAGGGCGTTTTGGGCCTTGGTGGCGTCGGTCACGTCGGTTTGAGCAACGGTGGTTTTGGTCGAAGCGGCTTCAGTAGTAGCGCTGAACAGACCGGCAACACCAGCGCCAGCCAGGGAGTAGCCCTTGGCGGAATCCAGCGACACCTGACCAGTAACGATCAGGGCGTTAGCCAAAGGAACTGCAGTACCGTAGGCGCCAGCACCGTCTTTAGCAGCAACGCTTACCGAACCAGGAGCAGTGGAACCGCTGACCACGATGTTTTCACCGGTGTCGGATTTCACTTCCAGGGTTTTCTTGCTTTCGTCGTAGCTGACGCTGATACCCAGTTTAGCGGCGTTGGATTTCAGTTGGTCGGCCAGGCCGGCTTGGCTGGTCACGCCTTTGAAGTCAACGGACGCGCCGCCTACAGTCAGGGTGAACGAAGCAGGAGCAGTAGTCGCTGCAGCTTCGTCTACGGTGAACTTGGCTTCGGTGCTGGCAGTGGCAGTCAGACCACCGATGATGCCGTTCAGGTTGCTGGCGATGGTTTTAGCCGAGTCGCCGGCGACAGCAGTGTAAGTGCCAGTCTGACCGTTACCAGTTACAACGATGTCGCCTGCAACGGTGCCGGTACCTGGAGCGATGGCAACGCTTTTCAGCTGCTGGGAGCCGATGTTGTTGGCCGAAACGTTTTCCAGGCTCAGGTTGATGGTTTCGTTAGCGTTGGCGCCAACCTGGATAGCTTTGGTACCGTACGAACCGTCCAGCAGCTTCTGGCCACCGAAAGTGGTGGTGGTGGAGATACGGGTCAGTTCCGAAGTCAGAGCCTGGTATTCGTCGTTGTTCGACTTACGGTCGTCAGCGCTGAGGGAGCCAGTAGCGGAGGACAGAGCCAGGGTACGCATTTTCTGCAGGATGTCGGTCGAAGCCTGCATCGCGCCTTCAGCGGTCTGAGCGATGGAGATACCGTCGTTCACGTTTTTTACTGCTTGGCCCAGGCCGTTGATTTGGCTGGTCAGGCGGTTAGCGATCTGCAGGCCGGCAGCGTCGTCTTTAGCGCTGTTGATACGCAGGCCGGAAGACAGGCGCTGCATGGAAGTGGCCAGGGCGCCGCCAGCTTTGTTCAGGTTGCCCTGAGTAGTGATCGAAGCAATGTTGGTGTTTACTGTTAAAGCCATGACGAAATCCTCGTTGGATGGATACTGCGGCTTCCGGCCCTGGCAACCGCCGGGTGTGGCCTGAGAACCTACGTAATAGTTATCGTCGTGGTAGCCGGTTGCTTGAGGATTTTTTTGATTTTTTTTACTGGCGCCGTGCCACCCCTTGCAATTCAAGGGTTTACGCTTGCGCAAAACCCAACAAACATTGGCTTTTCTGGCGCCAAATAAAAAACGCCGATGATCTTTCGATCATCGGCGTTTTTGTTTGTCGCTATTAAAGCGTCACGGGCGATAGAGAATCGCCGAACCCCACGACAGGCCAACCCCGAAACCGCTGATGGCCACGCGTTTCCAGGTAGCGTCCATCACGTGCTTTTCCAACAGCAGCGGAATGCTTGACGACACGGTGTTGCCGGTCTCGACCATGTCCTTGATGAACTTGTCCACCGGCGCATCTTCGAAGCGACGCGCCACGGCGTCGACAATCGCCGCACTGCCCTGGTGAATACAGAATGCATCGATGTCATCGGCCTTGAGCTGCGACTCATCGAGCAGCTCGTGCAAATGCGCCGGCACCTTGAGCAAGGCGAAGTTGAACACCTGGCGACCATTCATGAAGAACACGCCATCGCTGACCTTCAGGTGCGGCGCGCCGGAACCGTCGGTGCCAAACTTGGACTTGCCGAGCAACCACGGTGCGTCTTCGCCCATCCAGGTAGCGGTGGCGGCATCACCGAACAGCATGGTGGTGTTGCGGTCTTCCGGGTCGACGATCTTCGAATACGGGTCGGCGGTGATCAGCAGGCCGTTTTTCAGGCCGGCGGCTTCCATGAAGCCCTTCATCGCGTAGATGCCGTAGACATAGCCAGAGCAGCCCAGGGAGATATCAAAGGCGGCGACGTGAGTCGGCAGGCCCAGTTTGTCCTGGACGATGGCGGCAGTGTGGGGCAGGCCCTCTTCGTCGCCGTTCTGGGTGACGACGATCAGCGCGTCGATGGACTCGCGCTTCAAATCCGGGTTGTTGGCAAACAAAGCGTTGACCGCCTCGACACACAGGTCAGAGGTTTCCTGCGCCGCTTCCTTGCGTGGCAGGAAGGCCGAGCCGATCTTGCCAATGATGAACTCTTCATCCTTGGCGAATTTGGCACCCTGGGCGTAGTTATCGATCCCGTCTGCCGGCACGTAACTGGCGATGCTTTTTATGCCAATCATTGTGGCTTCCCAATACTAAATAGCTGGAGAACACCCCCGGACCACGCCTGGGGTGCTGACAATAAAGGGGATAACCCCATAAAAATCTCGCTGAAAGCCGCCCCGCACGGACCCTGTGACGACTTATCCTTTTCACACGATACAGTGAAGATGCGCTTTATGACTCACAGGTCACTCAATTTTGTGTGCTTTATGCAAAACCTTCAAACAATTAAATCCCAGAAACGACAACGGCCCAGCCTGTTTCCAGGCTGGGCCGCTTGACATGCCAGCGCTTACATCTTGTTGAACAGGCTCAACTGCGAGACTTTCACAAACGCCAGTTGCGAGGCTTCCAGCATGGTTTGCTGCAAGGTCAGGTTGATCGCCGCCTCGCCCATGTCGACGTTGGCCAGCGCACTCATGGTGCTGGTATTGGCCAGGCCGACGCTGGTGTTTTCGCTGGCCTGCACCGTCAGCGCGTTCTGCCGCGCGCCGATGGAACCGCGCACGTTGTCGACCTGGTCGGACGAACTGGTGAGGTTGGCGACCGCCGCGTTCAAGGCGTCCTGGAGCTTGACCCGCGCGCCCGGGATACCGTCTGCCGGCTGTTGCAGGGCCTGGCGCAGTTGGCCCAGGGTGTCGAGGGCGTTCTGGGTTTTCTGGGTGCTGTTGCCGATCGAGAACTGATCGCCCACATTCGGCGTGCCGCTCACCTCGAAGGTGACCCCCGCCGCGGTGATCGTGTTCGGAGCCGGCGGAGTGCCGGCGTTGATCACGCCCTCGCCAATCGACTTGCTGTTGGCGGTGTACGGCTGGGCATAGACTTTATAAGCCGTCGCGTCGGTGTCATCGAACTTGATCAACACGCCGCTGTTCGGAAAGGTGCTGGCGTAGCCGGCCGCGCTGCTGACCTGGCCATTGGTCAATTGCGCCGACGAGGTGTTGCTCGCGGTGCGCGAGGTGTTGAAGGCGTCCGGCTTGGCGCTCAGGCTGAATTCGCGCCCGGCGACCAGCGCATCGGCGTCAGGCCCGGTGGCGGTATCGGTGAGGTCGACGGTGATATCGAACTTCACCCCGCGGATGTTGATGCTGGCACTGCCTTCCTTGGTGGAATCGAACGTGCCATTACCTGGCAGCTGCGAGGTAATGTTGTTGTTGTCCTTGTCCGTCACCACGTACTGGGTGCTGCTGGTAAAGGTCACCTTGTACGGCTGGCCGTCGGCGAACTGCTTGGTGTAGTCGATGCCCGAACCCACCAGGCCCGCCGAAATCGCGACCTTGTGATCATCCACCAGCGGCGGCGAAATCGCCGGCGGCACAGGCGCAGTCGCAGGTGCGAGGTAATTGGACTGGGTACGACTGGTGTTGACCGCCCCTTCGAGGATGGTCTTGCCGGTGTCGCCGGTGCGCACATTGAGCGTCTCGGAGACTTGCAGGCTCAGCTCGTTTTCGTCGCCCTGATAGCTATAAGTGCCATCGTTGTTGCGCGAGTACGGCGGTGTATCGGTCTTGGAGCCGGAGAACAGGTAGTTGCCCGCCGAATCCTTGCTGTTGAGCAAGCCCAGCAGTTGATCTTCAAGCGCGCCCACCTCGACCGCAATCGACTTGCGGTCGGCATCACTGGTCACGCCGCCGGCGCGCAGTGCCAGCTGGCTACCGGCCTGGATCGTGTTACTGATCGCAGTCAGGACGCTTTCTTCGTTGGTCAGCGTATTTTGAATGCTGGTGATATTGCCGCTGAACTGGGCCAGCATGTCTTTCTGCTGTTGCAGCATCAGCAGGCGCTGGGCGGCAACGGGATCATCCGCGGCGGTTTGCACACGCACGCCGGAGCTCGCCTGCTGCTGCGCCTTGACCACGCTGGAGTAGTTATCCGTATAGCGCGTGGCACTGGTGTCGAAGTACTGCTGTGTAGAAATGCGCATCGTCCCAGGCTCCCTTAAAGACTATTGATCAGCGTACTGAAGGTTTCTTGCGCAGCCTTGATGATCTGCGACGACGCGGTGTAGTACTGCTGGAACTTGATCATGTCGCCCGCCTCTTCGTCCAGGTTGACCTGGGACACCGAGTTGCGCGCGTTCTTGTTGGCCGTCAACAGCGCGGTGGTAGCCGTGGTGTCGGTGGTGGCTGCAGCGGCCTTGGCGCCGACGGTCGACACCAACTTGCTGTTGGCCCCCACCAGGCTGAGCCCGCCACTGCCATCCGCTCCAACACCGACGGTCGCCTTGGTCTGCAGACCGATCAGCGCCTGGGCGTTGCGGTTGTCGGACTTGCCGGTGGCATTGAACGAGAACGAGGTGCTGTCACCGCTGGTCGGCGAACCGGCCACGGTGGTGTCGAAGCTGAAGCTCTTGGCCGGATCGAGCAAAGTACCGCTGGCATCGCGCATCGGCACGTTGATAGTGATCTTGTTGGCTTGGCCCGGAACGATAGTGCCCGTGCCGATAGGCTCACCCTTGGCGTTACTCAGGGTGTAGCTCTGGGTGCCATCGGCGGCTTTGTCGCCGAATACCATTTTCACCGGCATCGAGTTGGCGATGCCGACGCGCAGCTGCGCGGCGTCAGCCCCGCCCTCGATGTCGATGGGCACCGTCAGGGTCGGTGGCGTGAACGTGCCGGTGCCCTGGTTGCTCTTGCCGGCCTCGCCCTGCAACGGTGCGGCAAACGCGATCTTGCTCGGGTCGGTCAGCACGGTGCCGATTTCCTTGGCGCCGTTGGCGGTCGGGCTGACCTTGAAGCTGTCACCCTCTTTTACCCCGGCCGCGCCGTTCTTGATCGTCAGGGTGACCCCGTCGATTACCGGTGGCGGCGTGGCGCTCAGATCGTAGGTACCCATGGCCTTGCCGTCGGAACGCAGCACGGTGACCTTGTTGAGGTTGGTGCCATCGTTGAACGAGACCTTGTAGTCGAAATTGGTCAGCTTGCTGCTGTCCGCAATCGTCACGCCCAGGCTTGCGTCACCCGTGTTGCCTTGTGCCGCCTGGCTGCGCAGGGCGACGGACGCCGCGTTGTTGATGTCCTTGAACATCGAGGCGCCGAATTCACCGTTGAGGTCCACGCCCTGGCCCAACTGGCTGTTGATCGCGTCGGCGGTGACGATGGCAATCCGACCCAGGTCGTTGATCGCCGGCATCAGCACGTCGCTGCGATAGCGCAACAGGCCGCCGATGCTGCCGCCGCTGATCACGTTGCCCAGGTCGACGGCGGTGTTCCCGGCCATGTTGAGCTGGATCGTGTATTGGCTGGTGTCGCCTTTGCTCGGTACTGCAGAAATCGTGTTGGACTGGTCACCCAGCACCAGCGATTGACCGCTGCCGGTGCTGACACTGAACACGCCGTTTTTCTCGCTGGCGGTCACGCCAATCAACTCGTTCAGCGAGCGCACGGCCTCGGCACGCGCATCCAGCAGGTTGGCCGGCGTGGTGTTCGACGAGCCCTGGACCTGGTTGATCTGCTTGTTCAGGGAAGCAATCGACGACGTCAGCTGATTGACCTGGTCGGCCATCGAGGTCAGCTGGCTGTTGATGGTTTCTTTCTGCTGGCCCAACTGGTTGGAGATCGAGTTGAACCGGTTGCTCAAGGTCTGGGCGTTGGTGAGCAGAATCTGGCGGGCCGACGTATCGTTGGGGTTGGCCGACGCCGTCTGCACGGCAGCGAAGAACGAACTGAGCACGGCCGACATGCCGGTGGTCTTGTCCGACAGCGTCTTGTCGACGGCACTGACCTGGTCCAGGTACGCCGCGGCATCGCTATTGAGCGCGGTGCTGTTCTGGTAGGCGGTGTCCAGGTACTCGTTGTACACCCGACGCACGTCAGCCAGGGTCGTGCCGCTGCCGATGAACACGCCGCCGTACGGGTTCGACGCATTGGCGCTCTGGGTGGTCTGCTGACGCGAATAGCCCGCGGTATTGGCGTTGGCAATGTTATTACTCAAGACCGACAACGATCCTTGAGCGGCGTTAAGCCCTGACATCCCGATACTGAGCAAACTCATGGTTCAGACCTTATAAATGTGTGGTTGCGCCAGCGGCAGCGTAGTTCTGGTAGCTATTCATCGTTTTGGCGATCTGCGAAATCTTGCTGGCGTAGTCCGGATCGGTTGCGTATCCGGCTTTTTGCAACTCGCGTACAAACTGTTCCGGGTTGTCGGCCGACTTCACAACTTCTTTATAGCGATCATTGCTTTGCAGCAATGTCACGAGGTCATGGAAGCTGTCCTGGTAGGAATTGTAGGAACGGAACTGTGCCGTCTCCTTGACCATCGCCCCATCCCGAAACTCGCTGGTGATTGCGCGCGCCTGGCCGCCCTGCCAACTCTGGCCGGCCTTGATGCCGAACAGGTTGTGGCTGCTGCTGCCATCTTCGGCGCGCATCACCGACTTGCCCCAGCCGGTTTCCAGGGCGGCCTGGGCCACCAGGTATTTGGGGTCGACGCCAATACGCGCGGCGGCCGCCTTGGCCATCGGCAACATGGTCGCGACAAATTCATCCTGCGAGCTGAAGGCCTTCTTCGCCGGCGCCAACGGTGGCTGGGCGACGGCGCGGCCGTACACCTGCATGCGCCCGCTGGGCACGGCAAAGGTGCGTGCGCTGCTGTTGATCACGTTGTCGGCAGCTGCGCTGTTACGCAGCGGCGCGGCCTGGGCCACGGTGGTTGCGTCGGTGCTCGGCACGATGCCGGCCAGCAGGCGATCGGTCAGTTTGCTCGGCAACGCGATACGGCGCTGGTTCATCAGCTCCATATCGTTGGCATGCGCGCTGGCGCCCTCGGGGACCGCCACGCGGTAAGCCCAGAGTGGGCGCTGGCCATTGGAACGGCCTAGCGGACCTTCGGCCTGGGTGCCGGCGGCAATCTCGGTCGGCACTGCGGCTTTCTTCACCGGCTCGGCTGCCGCCGGGCCCTGCAAGGTGGCCGCCTGGGCGTCCACCGGCTTGTTCTTCTGCATCTGGCGCATCAGCACGTCGGCCAGGCCGATACCACCGCCCTCGCGGGACATCGAGACCGCCAGTTGCTGGTCGTACATTTCCTGATACTGCTTGGCCGCCGGGGAGTTCAGCGGGTTGTCCTTGCCCAGCGCTTCAGTGGCCGAGCGCATCGACTTGAGCATCTCGCTCAAGAACAGCGACTCGAACTCCTGCGCCACTTTGCGCATGTTGCCTTCGCTGTTCTTGTCGTCACCGACCTTGAGCTGGTTAAGCCGGTTCAGGTCGGAGTAGGACCCCGAGTCCGCCGTGCTGCTGATCCCGCTCTTGCGCATATCCATGGCCATGGCCTCAGATCACGATCAGGTCGGCTTGCAAGGCGCCGGCCTGTTTCAGTGCTTCGAGGATCGCCATCAAGTCGCCGGGGGCTGCGCCCACCTGGTTCACCGCGCGGACAATCTCATCCAGGGTGGTGCCAGGGCCGAACTTGAACATCGGCTTGGCTTCTTGCTGGGCATTGACGCGCGAACGCGGTACCACTGCGGTCTGGCCGTTGGACAACGGGCCAGGCTGGCTGACGATCGGGTCTTCGGTGATGGTCACGGTCAGGCTGCCGTGGGTCACTGCCGCTGGCGAGACCTTGACGTTCTGGCCGATCACAATGGTGCCGGTCCGCGAGTTGATGATGACCTTGGCCACGGCCTGGCCCGGATCGACTTCCAGGTTTTCCAGGATCGACAGGTAGTCGACGCGCTGGCTTGGGTCGAGCGGCGCGGTGACGCGGATCGAGCCGCCGTCGATGGCCTGGGCCACGCCAGGGCCGAGCATGTCGTTGATCTTGTCGACCACGCGCTTGGCGGTGGTGAAGTCGGAGCGATTGAGGTTCAGGGTCAGGCTGTTGCCCTGGTTGAAACCACTCGGCACGGTCCGCTCGACCGTGGCACCCCCGGGAATACGCCCGGCCGACGGCACGTTGACGGTGATCTTCGAACCGTCGCGACCTTCGGCATCAAAACCGCCGACCACCAGGTTGCCCTGGGCGATGGCGTAGACGTTGCCGTCGATACCCTTCAGGGGCGTCATCAACAGGGTGCCGCCACGCAGGCTTTTCGAGTTACCGATGGACGACACGGTGATGTCTACCACCTGTCCCGGCTTGGAAAACGCCGGCAAGTCGGCACTGATCGATACGGCGGCGACGTTCTTGAGCTGCACATTGCCCGAGCCCGCCGGCACCTTGATGCCGAACTGCGAGAGCATGTTGTTGAAGGTCTGCAAGGTGAACGGGGTCTGGGTGGTCTGGTCACCCGTGCCATTGAGCCCCACCACCAGGCCGTAGCCGATCAACTGGTTGGAACGCACGCCGGAAATACTGGCGATGTCCTTCAGGCGTTCGGCCTGGGCGACGGCGCTCAGGGACAGCAGGAGTGCCGCCGCCATCAGCTGTTTGAGTTTCAAAGTGGCCACCTAGAAAGGGAACAGCGGGCTAAGGAAGAAACGGTCGAACCAGCCCGGCTGACTCGCATCAGCAAACGAACCCGTACCCGAGTAGGTAATGCGCGCATCGGCAATCCGCGTCGACGGCACGGTGTTGTCGGTGGAAATATCATCGGCGCGGACCATGCCGGCGATGCGCACCAGCTCATCGCCGGTGTTGAGGGTCATCCACTTTTCACCCCGTACGGCGATGATGCCGTTGGGCAACACGTCAGCCACGGTCACGGTGATCGAGCCGGTCAGGCTGTTGCCCTGCCCTGCCGCACTCTTGCCGTTGGTGGCACGGTCGCCGCTGTAGCCGGCGTCAAGGCTCAGGTCACCGCTGCCCAACGGGTTGTTGGTGTTGGGCACGCCGCCGAACAGCGAAGTCAGGCCGATGCTGGTTTTGCTGGTCTTGCCGATCTGCGAGTTGGCATTCTTGCTGGCCTGGGTCTTCTCGTTCAGGGTGATGGTGATGATGTCACCCACGCGGAACGCCTTGCGGTCGCTGTACAGGTTCTGTTCGAAACCGGCCTGGTAGATCGAGCCATTGTTGGCCGCCGCCGGCAGCGGCGTGCGTGGCAACACCGGCGCGTAGTACGGGTCATTGGGTTTTGGCGTCGGGGCGACACAGCCCGCGAGCACGGCAATCCCACTCAATGCCAGAACGGAAACATAGCGATTCATGACCCTTACCTCACGGTGTTGCAGGCGCCCTCAAGAGCGCCCCATAGACTTGATTACAGATTCTGCGTTACGAACGAAAGCATCTGGTCGGCGGTGGAAATCACCTTGGAGTTCATCTCGTAGGCGCGCTGGGTGGTGATCATGTTGACCATCTCCTCAACCGTGCTCACGTTGGAAGTTTCCAGGGTGCTTTGCAGCGTGGTGCCGAAACCGTTGAGGCCAGGGGTGCCGATTTGCGGCGCGCCGCTGGAGGCGGTTTCCAGGAACAGGTTGTTCCCCATGGCCTGCAGGCCGGCCGGGTTGATGAAGTCGGCGGTCTGCAGGTTGCCGATCACTTGCGACGCCGGGTTGCCGGCGACGGTGATCGACACGGTGCCGTCGTTGCCGACGGTGAAGGTCTTGGCATCCGCTGGGACGACCACAGCCGGCTCCAGGGCAAAACCGTTGGCCGTCACGATCTGGCCGTTGGAGTCCAGGTGGAAAGTACCGTCACGGGTGTAGGAAGTAGTGCCATCCGGCTGCAGGATCTGGAAGAAGCCACGGCCGTTGATGGCCATGTCCAGCGGTTGGCCGGTCTGCTGCAGGTTACCGGCGCTGAAGTTCTTCTGGGTGCCGACGATCTGCACACCGGTACCCAGTTGCAGGCCCGACGGCAGTTCGCTGTCCTGGGTCGACTGGGCGCCCGGCTGTTTCTTGATCTGATAGAGCAAGTCCTGGAACTCGGCACGGTCACGTTTGAAACCCGTGGTCGACACGTTGGCCAAGTTGTTGGAAATGGTGGTCAGGTTGGTGTCCTGGGCGGACAGACCTGTTTTGGCAACCCATAGAGCCGGAAGCATGCTGTTCTCCTTCGTGCGCCTGTTTGTTGGCGCCGCATCACAAATTAGTTAGGGCTGTTATCAGCTCATCTGCATGACGCGAGTCATGGCCTGATCGTCTTCTTTAGCGCTGTTCATCATCTTGATGTGCAGCTCGAACTGCTTGGAAAGCGCCAGCACTGCGGTCATTTCTTCCACCGCATTCACGTTGCTCGCCTGCAGGAAACCCGAGGTCAGGGTCACGTTCGCGTCGGCCTGGGCCGGCTGGCCATCCTTGGTATGGATGGTGCCGTCCAGGCCTTTATTCATATTCTTGAGGTCCGGCTGGACCAGCTTGATGCGGTCCACTTCGGCCATCACACGCGGGCCCTCGCCCATGGCGCGGATGCTGATGGTGCCGTCGGAACCCACTTCGATTTTTTGCTGCGGCGGCACGGCGATCGGACCACCATTGCCCATCACCGGCATACCGTTGCCGGCCCGCAGCACGCCCAATGCATCGACGTTCATGCTGGCGCTGCGCACGTAGGCTTCGCTGCCGTCCGGGGTCTGCACGGCCAACCAGCCGTTGCCGTTGACGGCCACATCAAGGTCGCGACCGGTTTCGATCATCGCGCCGGGGCTGAAGTCAGTGGCTGGGCGCTCGGTCATGGCAAAGGCGCGCGCCGGAAAGCTGTCGCCGAACACCGGCATCGAACGCGCCTGTTCCAGGTCGCGTTGGAAACCATTGGTGGAAATGTTCGCCAGGTTGTTGGCATGGGCCTTCTGCGCCAGAGCATTCTGGCTGGCGCCGGTCATTGCCACATAAAGGTACTTGTCCACGCTCTTTCCTCTTTCTGACGGACGCTTGCCGCCCACCGCTGTACTGATGAGGCTTAAGCAATTTGCGAACCAACTTTTTAAAATGAGGGAAAGACCAGGCGGGGCAAGGGTTTGCGGCTGGGTGACGGGAAATGGGCGTTGAGTAAGAGTCGAAAAAACGGCGGACTTATGCCGCTTACGGCAACGACACAATCAAATGTGCGGGGCTTGCTCGCGAAGGCGCGGTGTCAGCCAGCACATAAGGTGACTGATCCACCGCATTCGCGAGCAAGCCCGCTCCCACATTTTGACCCAGTTGTGTCAGGTAGTTACTTGTCGGTCTTGAGAATTTCGTAATCGCGTAACTTATTGGCGATGGTGGTGTGGGACACCCCCAGGCGCTTGCCCAGTTGCCGGCTGCTGGAATGCTCGGCATACAGGCTTTCCAGTACTGCCTTCTCAAAGCGTCCAACGATCTCTTCCAAGCCGCCCTCCAGGGAGAAATCGCCAAGCGGCTGACGCACGCCGTAATCCGGCAGGCGAATATGCTCAGCCTTGACCGTACCGCCCTCGCACAACGACACCGCCTGGAACAGCACGTTTTCCAGCTGCCGCACGTTGCCCGGCCAGTGGTAGTGGCTCAGGCGATCCATCGCGGCAGGTGCCAGCTTGGGCAGCGGGCAGCCAATCTGGCGGCTGGCCTGATCAAGAAAGTGCTCGACCAGCGGCGCCAGGCCATCCAGGCATTCGCGCAGCGGCGGGATATGCAGGGACAGCACATTGAGGCGGTGATACAGGTCCTGGCGGAATTCGCCCCGGGCACACAGTTCGGACAAATCCACCTGGGTGGCGCAGATCACGCGCACATCCAGGTACACCTCTTCATCACTGCCGACCCGGCGAAAGCAACCGTCCTGCAGAAAGCGCAGCAATTTCACCTGCAACCGCGCGCTCATTTCACCGACACCATCGAGAAACAACGTACCGCCCGCCGTCAACTCCAGCAGCCCCAGCTTGCCCTCGGCCCGCGCACCTTCAAACGCACCGGGACCGTAGCCGAACAGTTCGGTCTCGGCCATGGACTCCGGCAGACCGGCGCAATTGAGCGCCATCAGCGGCGACTGCCCGCGCGGACTGGCCAGGTGACAGGCACGCGCCAACAGTTCTTTGCCGGTGCCGGTTTCCCCTTCTATTAATAGAGGCGCATCCAGCGGCGCCATACGCCGGGCTTCACGCACCACCGCGGCCATGACCTTGGAGCTTTGGAAAATACTGTCGAAGCCACGCAGCTCTTGCTTGCGCACATTGTAGATGCGCTCGCCCACGCGGTCGGCGCGGTGCAGGGTCAGCACGGCACCGGCCATGGCCTCGCTGTCATCGTGCTCGGAAGATTGCAGCGGCGCGATATCCGCCAGGAACACGTCACCCTTGACCTTGACCCGCAGGCCATTGATCCGCGATTTGCTCGCGCGCACCAACTCGGGCAAGTCGAAGTCTTCGGCGTAGCGCGACAGTGGAATCCCCGGCACCTCATCCACCCGCACCCCGAGCAACTGCGCCGCCGCACGGTTGGCGGCGACAATCGAACCGCCCATGTCGATCGACAACACCGGAAACTCCAGGGCGCCGAGCAAGGCATTGAGCTCCATATGCCGCCGCTCGCTGGGCATCAGCCCGACCCGCTTGACGCCAAACACCCCGGCAATCGCCTCGAACTGCGGGCGCAACGCCTGGAACTGCATGTTCACCAGGTTCGGGCAATACAGGTAGATGGCATTGCCATGCTCGCCGCCGACCTCGCCCTTGGCGACGTTGACGCCGTATTCCACCAGCAGGTTGAGGATGTCCCGCAGGATGCCGATGCGGTTCTGGCAGTGCACTTTGATACGCATGAAAAGGCCCGAAGAGTGGGGAGGCGCCGCGTCTTTTTGCCGCTGGGCGCAGATAGTCGTCAAGATTATGTGACAGTCACCGCCATTTTTACAGCCCGCAGACGCCACCGGCCCACAAGCGTAACGAATACTTTACATAATTCGGTAAATTTTCCTACAGACCGCTGCCGCAGGTGGATGGCATCGGCGCTGCCCCTCGGTATCAATAGAGGCATCGCAGGACATAACAAGAACGAATGCCTAGCAGGAGAGCCGTATGAAGCAGACGCAATACGTGGCCCGCGAGCCCGATGCGCAAGGTTTTATCCACTACCCGCCGGAAGAACACGCGGTGTGGAACACCCTGATCACGCGCCAGTTGAAAGTGATCGAAGGCCGCGCCTGCCAGGAATACCTGGACGGCATCGACAAGCTCGGCCTGCCACTGGACCGCATTCCGCAATTGGGCGAGATCAATAAAGTGCTGGCCGAGACCACAGGCTGGCAAGTCGCCCGGGTCCCCGCATTGATCCCCTTCCAGACCTTTTTCGAATTGCTCGCCAACAAGCAGTTCCCGGTGGCGACCTTTATTCGTACCCGTGAAGAGCTGGACTACCTGCAAGAGCCGGATATTTTCCACGAAATCTTTGGTCACTGCCCGTTGCTGACCAACCCCTGGTTCGCCGAATTCACCCACACCTACGGCAAGCTCGGCCTGGCGGCCACCAAAGAGCAGCGCGTGTACCTGGCGCGCCTGTACTGGATGACCATCGAGTTCGGCCTGGTGGATACGCCCGCTGGCCTGCGCATCTACGGTGGCGGCATTTTGTCGTCGCCCAAGGAGACGGTGTACAGCCTGTCGTCCGAGCCCGAGCACCAAGCCTTCGACCCGCTGGAAGCAATGCGCACGCCGTACCGCATCGACATCCTGCAGCCGTTGTACTTCGTGCTGCCGGACCTGAAGCGCCTGTTCGACGTGGCGCAGGAAGACATCATGGGCATGGTTGAACGCGGGATGCAGCTGGGTCTGCATGCACCGAAATTCCCGCCAAAGCCCAAGGCTGCTTGAACCTTACATCTTGAGGCCAGGTGAGTCTGTTCCCTGGCCGCGCGTTGCTTTAGGGTAACGCTACTGACCTTCATACATTCGAATTCAGGACACCCCCATGACCACCTTGAACCAAGCCCATTGCGAAGCCTGCCGCGCCGACGCTCCACAAGTCAGCGATGAAGAACTGCCGGTGCTGCTCAAGCAGATTCCCGACTGGAACATCGAAGTGCGCGACGGCGTGATGCAACTGGAGAAGGTCTTCCTGTTCAAGAACTTCAAGTTTGCCCTGGCCTTCACCAACGCCATGGGTGAAATCTCCGAAGCCGAAGGCCATCACCCAGGCCTGCTGACCGAATGGGGCAAGGTCACCGTGACCTGGTGGAGCCACTCCATCAAGGGCCTGCACCGCAACGACTTCATCATGGCCGCGCGCACCGACGAAGTGGCCAAGGACGCCGAGGGCCGCAAGTAATGCATTTCGATGCCATTGGCCGTGTGCCCGGCGACCCGATCCTCGGGCTGATGGACCTGTACGCCCAGGACCCCAACCCGAACAAATTCGACCTCGGCGTGGGCGTGTACAAGGACGACCAGGGCCTGACGCCGATTCCGCACTCGGTGAAGCTCGCCGAGCAGCGCCTGGTCGACACCCAGACCACCAAGACCTACATCGGCGGCCATGGCAACGCGGCCTTCGGCACGCTGATCAGCGCCTTGGTGCTCGGCGCCGATTCGGCCCTGATCCACGCCCGCCGCGCCGGTGCGACCCAGACGCCGGGCGGCACCGGTGCCTTGCGCCTGAGTGCCGACTTCATCGCCCACAGCCTGCCCGGCCGTGGCGTGTGGTTGAGCAACCCGACCTGGCCGATCCACGAAACCATCTTCGCCAAGGCCGGCCTCAAGGTCAGTCATTACCCTTACGTGGGCACCGACAACCGCCTGGATGTGGCGGCGATGCTGGCGACTCTCGCCACCATTCCCAAGGGCGACGTGGTGCTGCTGCACGCCTGCTGCCACAACCCGACGGGGTTCGACCTGTCCCAGGATGACTGGCGCCAGGTCTTGCAGATCGTGCGCGAGCGCCAGCTGCTGCCGCTGATCGACTTCGCCTACCAGGGCTTCGGCGACGGCCTGGAGCAGGATGCCTGGGCGGTGCGCCTGTTTGCGGCCGAGTTGCCGGAAGTCCTGGTCACCAGCTCCTGCTCGAAGAACTTCGGCCTGTACAGCGACCGCGTCGGCGCGTTGATCGTGTGCGCGGCGGATGCCGAGAAGCTGACGGATGTGCGCAGCCAACTGGCGAATATCGCACGCAACCTCTGGTCGACGCCGCCGGATCATGGCGCGGCGGTGGTCGCGACGATCCTGGGGGATGCCGAGCTGAAAAAACGCTGGAGCGACGAGGTCGAAGCCATGCGTTCACGCATTGCACACCTGCGTTCCGGGCTGGTGGAAGCATTGGCGCCCCATGGCCTGTCGGCGCGGTTTGCGCACATCGGCACACAGCGCGGGATGTTTTCCTATACCGGCCTGAGTGCCGAGCAGGTGAAACAGCTGCGGGAGAAACACAGCGTGTACATGGTGAGTTCGGGCCGGGCTAACGTCGCGGGCATCGATGCCACGCGCCTGACGCTGCTGGCCGAAGCCATCGCCGACGTCTCCAACTGACGAAACCGACTCAAGCTGTAGGAGCTGGCGTGCCTGCGATGGCGGTGTATCAGTCACTGAACAAGCTGACTGAACACCGCTATCGCCGGCACGCCAGCGCCCACAGGTGGAAGGTGTCGGGCCCTTAGCCCGCCACCATTTCAGCCTTGAGCTGTGCCTCTTTCGCCTGCGCATCCGCCAACCGATACAACTCGATACTCCCATCCCAGTGCTCGATCAACGCCGTGCACGACTCCACCCAATCCCCGCAATTGAGGTAGTCCACCTCGCCCACCTTGCGAATCTCAGCATGGTGGATATGCCCACACACCACGCCGTGCAGCTCGCGCTTGGTCACCTCATGGGCGATGGCTTCTTCGAAATCGCTGATGAAACTCACCGCGGTCTTGACCTTGTGCTTGAGGTACGCCGACAACGACCAGTAGCCATAGCCATAACGCGCACGCCAGTGATTGAGCCAGCGGTTCAGGGTGAGGGTGAACTCGTAGGCCGAGTCGCCGAGGAACGCCAGCCAGCGGTGATACCGGGTGATCACATCAAACTGGTCGCCGTGGATCACCAGCAAATGACGACCATCGGCGGTGACATGCACGGCCTCGTCCACCAGTTGGATGTTGCCCAGGATCAGCTTGGAATAGCGGCGCAGGAATTCGTCATGGTTGCCGGTGACGTAGATCACTTCGGTACCGCGCTTGGCCATGGTCAACAGGCGGCGGATCACGTTGGTATGAGCCTGCGGCCAATACATGCCACCGCGCATTTTCCAACCATCGATGATATCGCCGACCAGGTACACCTTGTCGGCGTGATACCCCTTGAGGAACTGCGACAAATGTTCGGCCTGGCAATCCCGGGTGCCCAGGTGCACATCAGAAATCCACAGGGTACGAACCCGTTGCTTGCGGCTGGGCTTGGCGAACTCGGCACTGGTCATGGGCATCCCTCGACGGTGTTTTCGCGAGCTTGCGCCCTGGCGATTAATAGCCCATGACAGTCGTACGTCACTCTGATGACAGCGCCGGCGCGCCGCAAAGCGTTGTAGACTGGCACGCTGCAACCCTGGAGACCGCGATGAGAGCCGCCCTCACGCTGCGCCACTACCTCGAAGCACCGCTCGCCCACAGCCATGACCACGCGCAGTTGGTGTTCGGCCTGTCCGGGCACCTGGACCTGGAAGTGGATGGCCGTGGCAGCCAGGTGCGCGAAAGCAGCGTGATGGTGCTGCCCTTCTCCGCTCACCACGCGTGCGGCAGTCGTGATGGCAGCCGGTGCCTGGTGCTGGATGTGCCCACCGAACATTGGCTGCTGCAATCCCTGGGCGAGCATGCGGACGCCAGCCGCCGCCTGCTCGACCAGCCCGCGCGCCTGGCCCTCGACTCGCGGCAACATCAACTGGTGCAATGGCTGGCGCACAGCCCGGTGGACGATCCGCTGATCGTCCAGCAAGGCGCGGTGTTGCTGCTGGCCAGCCTCAATCATTCCCTCGCGCCACCGTTGCCGGGCCGACGCCTGCCGTATGCGGCGTTCAATGCGCATATCGAGCGACACGTGGCGCACCCGCTGCAAGTCGCCGATCTGGCCCGTATCGCGGAGCTGTCGGTGGCGCGCCTGCATGCGCGATTCGTCGCCGAGTGTGGGCAGACACCGATGGACTACATCCGCAGCCGCCGCCTGCACAAGGCCCTGGGCCTGCTGCGCGAGACGCCACTGGCGATCGGCGAGATTGCCGCGCGCGTCGGCTATGCGTCGCAAAGTGCATTCGCGGCGGCGATGCTGCGTGAATTTGGCGCTTCCCCCACCGCCTTGCGCGTGGGCGAGAGTCCTGCGCTATAAATCGCGAGCCCCACGACAGACACCCTCGCCCGCAACCCTCTAGACTGCGAACCTGTCACTCCCGTTGGTTTCAAGGATCGCAATGACTCCCCGCTCAGCCCTCGGCGCCCTGCATATCGGCGCACTGATGTTTGGCCTCACCGGCGTATTCGGCAAACTGGCGGCCGCTTCACCCGCCATCATCGTGTTCGGCCGTGCCGCGTTTGCGGTGCTGGCGTTGGCAGTGTTTGCGCGCTTTGCCAGCAACACCACCTGGAAGCGCCTGGCGTTGCGCGACTGGCGCCGGCTGGTGATCAGCGGCGTGCTGCTCGCCGCGCATTGGGTGACATTTTTCATCGCGGTGAAGGTGGCTGGCGTGGCCGTGGCAACCCTGGGGTTCACCGCGTTCCCGGCGTTTACCGTGATCCTCGAGGGGCTGATCTTCCGCGAGCGCATTCGCGCCAATGAAGTGCTGCTGGTGGCGCTGGTCACCGTCGGCCTGGTGCTGGTGACACCGGATTTCAATCTCGCCAGTGAAGCCACCAGCGGCCTGCTATGGGGGATCGTCTCGGGGTTGCTGTTCTCGTTGCTGTCGCTGAACAACCGCGCCAGCTCCGGGCGGATTCCGGCGGTGCAGGCGGCGCTGTGCCAGAACCTGGTAGTCGCGGCCTGCCTGCTGCCCGTGGCGGCGCCGGGGCTGGCCGAGGTTCGCGCGCTGGACTGGCTGTGGATCGGCCTGCTCGGCGTGTTCTGCACCGGCCTGGCCCATAGCCTGTTCGTCGCCAGCCTCGCGGTGATCAAGGCGCGCACCGCCTCCGTGGTATTTGCCATGGAACCGGTGTACGGCATCACCGTGGCCTGGCTGCTGTTCGCCGAAACCCCGACACTGCGCATGCTGATGGGCGGCGCGCTGATCATCGTCGCCATCGTGCTGTCCGGGTTGATGGGCAGCGCCAGCCAGGCCAAACAGCCCGCAGCGAGTGCCTGATCTATACTCTGGTCATCCGCAACAGTTTGTCGTCGTTCAACGGATAAAGACTCCTCGACGACAGCCCTGATGCTTGAAGTTGCTGCAAGCGAGAGGTCACTCGATTAACGCTATGCAGGGGTTTCATCATGGAAATGTTCATCAGCTTGCTGGTGCAGATCATCAGCGGCGCCATCGGCGGCAACATCGCCGGCATGACCAAAGAGAGCCTGGGCACCGGGCTCAATACACTGATCGGCGGCGTGGGCGGACTGGTACTGGGCCAGATTGTCGCGGCACTGACCGGCACCAGCAGTGGCGAAGCGCTGGATGTCGCGGCAGTCGGCGGCAATATCCTCGGTGGCGGTATCGGCGGCCTGGTGCTGACCTGGGTCGTAGGCTTCATCAAAAGCAAAATGGCCGCCAAATAGCTGCCGGCACCAGTCACCGCCCTGCCGTGGCGGTGACTGTCAGGGCTTGCGCTCGTTGTGCCCCAGGTCGCGCTGTGGGTCGATCTGGTCGCGCACGCGCTGCTTGAGCACCTTGGCCTCGGGGAAGCCCCCATCGGCCTTGCGCTCCCAGATCTGCACGCCCTCGCAGGTGATGCGAAACGCCCCGCCCGTGGCCGGTTCCAGCGACACTTTGCCCAAGTCATCGGCAAACGTACTCAACAGTTCCTGCGCCAGCCATGCGGCGCGCAGCAGCCACTGGCACTGGGTGCAATAGGTGATGACGATCTCGGGTTTATCAGCGGACATAATTTGAGAGGCTCCTGACGTAACGGGCTCGGCGGATCGGGTGGCTATAATACCGGCCTTTATCGCCCAGCCTCGAGATTCATGATGCGCCGCCTGTTGTCCTGCCTGTTCCTGTGCCTGCTCCCTCTTCTCGCCGACGCCCTCGAAACACCACGCCCGAAAATCGGCCTGGTGCTGTCCGGCGGCGCCGCCCGTGGCCTCGCCCACATCGGCGTGCTCAAGGCACTGGAAGAACAGGGCATCCATATCGATGCGATTGCCGGCACCAGCATGGGTGCCGTCATCGGCGGCCTGTATGCATCGGGCTACAAGATCGACGAGCTGGAAAAACTCGCGCTCGGCATCGACTGGCAGCAGGCCCTGTCCGACGCGCCACCGCGTGAAGACGTGCCGTTCCGGCGCAAGCAGGATGACCGCGATTTCCTGGTCAAGCAGAAACTGAGCTTTCGCGATGACGGTAGCCTCGGCCTGCCCCTCGGGGTGATCCAGGGCCAGAACCTGGCGCTGCTGCTGGAAAGCATGTTCGCCCACAGCAGCAATACGCGGAATTTCGACAAGCTGCCGATCCCCTTTCGCGCCGTGGCCACCGACATCACCACCGGTGAAAAGGTGGTATTCAGCAAAGGCCATCTGCCCCAGGTGATCCGCGCCAGCATGTCGATCCCGGCGGTGTTCGCCCCGGTGGAACTGGACGGCCGGCTGCTGGTGGACGGCGGCATGACTGACAACATCCCGCTGGACGTGGCGCGGGAGATGGGCGTCGACATCGCCATCGTCGTGGACATCGGCACCCCGCTGCGCTCGCGCAAGCAACTGGCCACGGTGGTGGACGTGCTCAACCAGTCCATCACCCTGATGACCCGACGCAACTCCGAAGCACAACTCAAGGCCCTGCACCCCAAGGATGTGCTGATCCAGCCGCCGCTGGCCGCCTATGGCGTGACCGACTTTGGCCGGGCCAAGGACATGATCGACGCCGGCTACCGCGCCACCCGTGCCCTCGATGTGCGCCTGGCGCACCTGCGCCCGGCCGAGCCGATCGACCCGCAACTGGTGGCCGCGCGCACGCCGGGCGAGCGCACCCCGGTCATCACCGCGATCAACGTGGAGAACGACTCGAAAGTCAGCGACGACGTGATCCGCTACTACATCCGCCAATCGCTGGGCGAGCCGCTCAACCTGGGTCGCCTGCAAACGGACATGGGCACCCTGTACGGCCTGGATTACTTCGAGCAGGTGCAGTACCGCGTGGTCAAGAAAGGCCAGGACAACACCCTGGTGATCAGCGCACGCGGCAAGCGCAGCGGCACCGACTACCTGCGCCTGGGCCTGAGCCTGTCGGACGACATGCGCGGCGACAGCGCCTTCAACCTCGGCGCCAGCTACCGCATGAATGGCATCAACCGCCTCGGCGCCGAATGGCTAACGCGCGTGCAGATCGGTGATCGCCAGGAGCTGTACAGCGAGTTCTACCAGCCGATGGACACCGGTTCGCGCTACTTCGTCGCCCCCTACCTGAGTGCCCAGGCACAGAACGTCGAACTGATCCTGGACAACGACCCGATCTCCGAATACCGCCTGGAACGCTACGGCTTCGGCCTGAACGTGGGGCGCCAGATCGGCAACAGCGGCGAGATCCGCTTCGGCGTCGGCGAAGCCTGGGGCAAGGCCGATGTGCGCATCGGCGATCGCAGCTTGCCCAGCGTGAGCTTCAGCGAAGGCTTCTATGAACTGAAGTACTCCTTCGACTCCCTGGACAACGTGTACTTCCCGCATACCGGCGAAGACATCGGCCTGGCCTACCGCGAATTCGAACCGGGGCTGGGCTCGGACCAGCGTTATCGCCAATGGGAATTCAAGCTGGACAAGGCCATGAGCCACGGCCCGGACACGCTGGTGCTGGGCGGTCGCTACGGGCGCACCCTGGATGATTCGGACGTGGTGATTTCCAGCTTCCTGCTCGGCGGTGCACGGCAGCTATCGGGCTTTCGCCAGGATGCGATCTCGGGGCAGAACATCAGCCTGATGCGTGCCGTGTACTACCGCAGGCTGACGCCACGCTCGTACCTGCCGCTGGATTTCCCGCTGTACCTGGGCGCGTCGCTGGAACGCGGCCGGGCGTGGAACAACGACAATGAGTTCGACAGTGGCTATATCAACGCAGCGAGTATTTTCCTCGGCTTTGACACACCGTTGGGGCCGCTGAATTTCAGCTACGGGTTCAACGATGACAATCAGAAAGCGGTGTACCTGAACCTGGGGCAGACGTTCTGACACGCGCTTCACAGGCGCCCGGCTTGCCGGCGATGGCAGCGGTATTCGCCGCATGGCTCCAGGGCCTCATCGCCGGCAAGCCGACTCCTACGGGGGGCTGTCGTTTCTGGAGGTCAGGACTTTTCCAGGTTTGCCAGGATGTGCCCATGCACGCGCATGCACACGCTCAAGTCAGCTTCGTCCACACCCACAAACAACTCATGGCGCAGGGCGGTGGCGATGGTTTCGATCTGTTCGATCAGGGGGCGGGCGGTGTCACACAGCAGAATGCGTTTGGCACGACGATCTTCCACGACGGCTTGGCGTTGCACCAAACCCTGGCCTTCCAGGCTGTCGAGCAAGCGTGCGAGTGTCGGCCCTTCGACGCCGACGCTTTGCGCCAGCTCGCGTTGCGTCGGCGCGTCCTGGAAACGGGCCAGGTGCAGCAGCACCAGCCAGCGCGCCTGGGACAGGCCCAGCCCCGCCAGACGGCGGTCCAACTCGGCGCGCCAACCTCGGGACATTTGCGCCAGTTGCATGCCAAAACGGTGTTGATCGGTTAACGGCATAAAAAACTCATGGTTTAGACTGAAAATAAAGTGTGGCTAATTATTAGTCAGCTAAGCATGAGCCATGCCAGTAGGCAAGAGTTGCTATGTACTGATTCGTTACATTGTCATAATCAACGCACTAAATTTCGAATTCAGACTGCAAAGCAGCGCGTACGCAGTACAAAACGCCCTCCGGAACACGCCCGGTAAACAGCGGCGCGATCTCGGCAACCGGTGGCAATTCGCCTTCTCCGTCGAGGAAGGCATCCTGGATTTCACCGAGCAGATCCTCCGGCAAATCCAGCGCCTGCTCCAGCGACAACTGTTGCTTGCCGATGGACTCGGCCAGCAAGGTGTACACATTTTTTTCCGAGCACTGCAGCTGGCCGGCGATCTGGATCGGAGTCATCCCGGCGCGCGCCAGGCTGATCAGTTCGTGGCGAATATCGGCAACTTCCTTGGGGGCTTCGGCCTGGCCGCCGAGCACTTCGAGGAAGGCCTGGCCGTAACGCTCCAGCTTGCGCGCGCCGACACCGCTGACCCGCGCCATTTCGGCCATCGTGGTCGGCTGCTCGCGCAGCATTTCCAGCAGGGTCGAGTCGGGGAAAATAACGTACGGCGGCACACTGTGTTCCTGTGCCAGTTTGCGCCGCAGGGTGCGCAAGGCTTCCCACTGCTCGCGCTCTTCGCCGCGCACCAGTTGGCTGGCCTGGCTGGTGCTGCTCTTGGCGGTGGTCTGCGGCTTGAGGTCGCGTCGCAGCTCCAGGCTCACTTCGCCCTTGAGCAATGGCCGGCAACTGTCGTTGAGGCGCAGCCCGCCATAGCCTTCCAGGTCGATATCCACCAGGCCGCGCGCGACCATCTGCCGGAACAGCGAGCGCCACTCGCCCTCGGCGCGGGCCTTGCCGACGCCGTAGACCGACAGTTTCTCGTGGCCGAAGCTGCGCACCTTTTCGTTGTCCTTGCCCAGCAGCACATCCACCAGGTGACCGACGCCGTAGCGCTGGCCGGTGCGGTAGATCGCCGACAACGCCTGGCGCGCAGGCTCGGTGGCGTCCCAGGTCTGCACACCGTCGACGCAGTTGTCGCAGTGACCGCAAGGCTCGGGCATATCCTCGTCGAAGTACGCCAGCAGCGTCTGGCGACGGCAGCGGGTTTCTTCACACAGCGAGAGCATGGCGTCGAGCTTGTGCTGCTCCAGGCGCTTGTGGCGCTCATCGCCTTCGGAGTTCTGCAGCATCTGCTTGAGCATCACCACATCTTGCAGGCCATAGACCATCCAGGCATCGGCCGGCAGGCCATCACGGCCGGCACGTCCGGTTTCCTGGTAATACGCCTCGAGGGACTTGGGCAGATCCATGTGTGCCACGAAGCGCACGTTGGATTTATCGATGCCCATGCCGAACGCGATGGTCGCCACCATGATCAGGCCCTCCTCGTTGAGGAAGCGCTTCTGGTGATAGGCACGCAAATCATTCGGCAGGCCGGCGTGATAGGGCAGCGCCGGGTAGCCTTGTTCGCAGAGGAACGCGGCGACCTCATCGACCTTCTTGCGCGACAGGCAGTACACGATGCCCGCATCGCTGCGCCGCTCGGAGAGGAACGCCAGCAACTGCTTGCGCGGCTGCTCCTTGGGTACGATGCGGTAGAAGATGTTCGGGCGGTCGAAGCTCGACAGGAAGCGCTCGGCATTCTGCAAATGCAGGCGCTCGACGATCTCTTCGCGGGTGCGCTTGTCGGCGGTGGCGGTCAGCGCGATGCGCGGCACGTCAGGAAACAGCTCCGCCAATTGGCCCAGCTGCAGATACTCGCGACGGAAATCATGCCCCCATTGCGACACGCAGTGGGCTTCATCGATGGCAAACAGCGCGATTTCCAGGCTCTGCAAAAACGCCAGCATGCGCGGCTGCACCAGGCGCTCGGGGGCCAGGTAGAGCATCTTGACTTCACCGCGCTTGATGCGGGCGGCCAGGTCGCGCTGCTGCTCGGCGCTGAGGGTGGAGTTCAGGGAGGCGGCGGCGACGCCAAGTTCTTCGAGGGTCGCCACCTGGTCGTCCATCAACGCGATCAGCGGCGACACCACCACGGCCAGGCCGTTGCGCAACAGCGCCGGTACCTGGAAGCACAACGATTTGCCGCCGCCGGTAGGCATCAGGACCAGCGCGTCACCGCCACTGGCCACGCGCTCAATGATCGCACCCTGGCGGCCACGAAAACTGTCGTAGCCGAAGATGTCCTTGAGGACGCGTTGAGCCTGCTCGAGCATGTAAAACTCCAAATAGTGCCGAAATCCCTCTGTACAGGCTGGCCGAAAAAATACGTTTTCACGAAGAATAATCCGTAAGCGAAGCTTTCGCGGACGGGCGCCTAACCTGCAGGGGCATCACAAAACGCGGCAGTATACCCGAGCGACACTCGGCAAAGGGCGCGACTGACGAATAGACGCCCGTCTCTAAAACCCGGCAAATATGCCTTGCAGCTGGCCTGGGCGCTCAAGAAAGCCTAGAATTCAGCATCGTTTATTCCCAAGGTAGCCCTTCAATGTCCTTCGCTGAGCAACTAACCCGCCTGCAAGCCTTCCTCGACGCCGATGAGCTGCATGACGAGGCGCTGGACTACGTGGCCGCCCACGGCTACCTGACCGCCCTGTCCATCTGCTCCGAAGCCGTGCCGGACCGTGAGTGGATCGACGCCTTGTTCGCCGAAGAGCCGCACTACACCGACGCGGCCCAGCGCGAAGAAATCGAATCGACCCTGCTCGCCCTCAAGGCCCATATCGGTCGCCAGCTGGCCTCCGACGAGGAATTCGAGTTGCCGTGCGACCTGGACCTGGGCGAAGAGCCGGATGACTCCGACCTGCGCGGCTGGTGCATCGGTTTCATGGAAGGTGTGTTCCTGCGCGAAGCCGCCTGGTTCGAAACCGCCGAGGAAGAAGTCAGCGAAATGCTGCTGCCGATCATGGTCGGTTCGGGCCTGTTCGACGATCAGCCGGAATTCTCCGACATCGCCGCCGACGCCAACCTGATGGACGACATGATCGTACAGATCCCCGAAGCACTGACCGCGCTGTACCTGCTGTGCAACGCCCCTGACGAAAAACCGGCGATCCTCAAGCCACGTCACCACTGAGTCAGTTGCCCGTGACACCCATGGGCAATCGCTCGCTGCTCCTGCGCTACCTGCTGCTGGCCATCGGCTGGCTCAGCGTAGCGTTGGGCGTCATCGGCATCTTCCTGCCGGTGCTGCCGACTACGCCCTTCCTGCTGCTCGCCGCCGCCTGCTTCGCCCGAAGCTCCCCGCGTTTCTACCACTGGCTGGTGGAACACCCGCGCCTGGGTCCGTGGATCAAGGACTACCTGGACGGCAATGGCATCCCGCTCAAAGGCAAGGTCTACGCCATTGGCTTGATGTGGCTGAGCATCGGTGTCTCCTGCTACCTGGTACCGCTGCCGTGGGCCCGTGGTTTCATGCTGACCAGCGCCGTGCTGGTGACGATCTACATCCTGCGCCAGAAAACCCTGCCGCCACGTTGATCACTGCCTGCGACATTAACGCCCACACGACCTTGGTCGACACTGACTAACCCCAGGCATCATGCGAGACTGTCCAACCGGGCCTGGAATGCCTGGGTGTTCTTATGCTCGGAGTTACCATGACGCTGTCCAGCGGGCTGATCGCCGCCGTTGCCCTGGCCTATATGGCCATTATGTTTGCCATCGCCTTCTACGGTGACCGCCGCCGTGCGCCGCTGCCACCGCGCATGCGCGCGTGGGTGTATAGCCTGTCGCTGGCGGTCTACTGCACCAGCTGGACGTTCTTCGGCGCCGTAGGCCAGGCCGCCGAACAGTTGTGGGCGTTTTTACCGATCTACCTGGGACCCGTGCTGCTGCTGGTGTTGGCACCCTGGGTGCTGCAGAAGATGATTCTGATCAGCAAGCAGGAAAACATTACCTCGATCGCCGACTTTATCGCCGCACGCTACGGGAAATCCCAATCGTTGGCCGTGGTCGTGGCACTGATCTGCCTGGTTGGCGTGCTGCCCTATATCGCCCTGCAACTCAAAGGCATCGTGCTGGGTGTCAACCTGCTGATCGGTGCGGGTGCCGACACCACGGGCACCCGCGCCCAGGACACGGCACTGATCGTGTCGCTGGTGCTCGCGCTGTTCACCATCGTCTTCGGTACGCGCAACCTCGACGCCACGGAGCACCACCGTGGCATGGTGCTGGCGATTGCCTTTGAATCGCTGGTCAAGCTGTTCGCGTTTCTCGCCGTCGGCGCGTTCGTGACCTACGGCCTGTACGACGGTTTCGGCGACTTGTTCAGCCAGGCCATGCTCGCGCCGAGGCTGGAGGAATACTGGAAAGAAACCGTCAACTGGCCATCGATGGTGGTACAGACCGGCGTGGCGATGATGGCGATCATCTGCTTGCCGCGACAATTCCACGTCACCGTGGTCGAGAATATCGACCCGCAGGACCTGCGCCTGGCCAAATGGGTGTTCCCGGCCTACCTGATTCTCGCCGCCCTGTTTGTGATCCCTATCGCCCTCGGCGGCAAAATGATGCTGCCCGGCTCGGTGATGCCGGACTCCTATGTCATCAGCCTGCCACTCGCCGAAGCCCATCCGGCCCTCGCCGTACTGGCGTTTATCGGCGGTGCGTCGGCGGCCACCGGCATGGTGATCGTGGCGAGCATCGCGCTGTCGACCATGGTCTCCAACGACATGCTGCTGCCGTGGTTGCTGCGTCGCTCCAGTGCCGAGCGGCCGTTCGAAGTGTTCCGCCACTGGATGCTGTCGGTGCGCCGGGTCAGCATCGTGATCATCCTGCTGCTGGCGTATGTCAGCTACCGCTTGCTCGGCTCGAGTGCCAGCCTGGCGACCATCGGCCAGATCGCCTTTGCCGCCGTGACCCAATTGGCGCCGGCGATGCTCGGTGCGCTGTATTGGAAACAGGCGAACCGGCGCGGCGTATTTGCCGGATTGGCGGCGGGCACCTTCCTGTGGTTCTACACCCTGGTCCTACCGGTGACGGCGAAAAGCCTGGGCTGGTCCCTCAGCCTTTTCCCTGGGCTGACGTGGATGCACTCGCACCCGCTGGGTTTGTCCGTGACGTCATTGACCTTGGGCACCGTGTTCTCGCTGGCGGGTAACTTCACGCTGTTTGTGTGGGTGTCGATGCTGTCGCGCACGCGCGTGTCGGAACACTGGCAGGCCGGGCGCTTCATTGGCCAGGAAATCAGCCAACGTGCCAGCGCCCGTTCGATGCTCTCGGTACAAATCAGCGACCTGCTCAGTTTGGCCGCGCGCTTCGTCGGGGATGAGCGGGCCCAGCAGAGCTTTATCCGCTTTGCCTATCGGCAGGGCAAAGGCTTCAACCCCAACCAGAATGCCGACAACGACTGGATCGCTCACACCGAGCGATTGCTGGCCGGTGTACTCGGTGCATCGTCGACGCGGGCGGTGGTGAAAGCCGCCATCGAAGGGCGCGAAATGCAACTGGAGGACGTGGTACGGATCGCCGACGAAGCCTCCGAAGTGCTGCAATTCAACCGGGCCCTGCTGCAGGGCGCCATCGAGAACATTACCCAGGGCATCAGCGTGGTGGACCAGTCCCTCAAGCTGGTGGCCTGGAACCGCCGCTACCTGGAGCTGTTCAACTACCCGGACGGGCTGATCAGCGTGGGGCGGCCGATTGCCGACATCATCCGCTACAACGCCGAGCGCGGCTTGTGTGGCCCAGGCGAGGCCGAGGTGCATGTGGCGCGCCGTCTGCACTGGATGCGCCAGGGCCGCGCGCACACGTCCGAACGCTTGTTCCCGAACGGGCGGGTGATCGAGCTGATTGGCAACCCGATGCCCGGTGGCGGTTTCGTCATGAGTTTTACCGACATTACTGCGTTCCGCGAAGCCGAACAGGCCCTCACTGAAGCCAACGAGGGCCTGGAGCAACGGGTCACCGAGCGTACCCATGAGCTGTCGCAACTGAATGTGGCGCTCACCGACGCCAAGGGTGTGGCCGAGTCTGCCAGCCAGTCGAAGACACGCTTTCTTGCCGCCGTCAGTCATGACTTGATGCAGCCGTTGAACGCCGCGCGCCTGTTCTCCGCCGCCCTCTCCCACCAGCACGACGGCCTGTCGAGTGAAGCGCGGCAACTGGTGCAACACCTGGACAGTTCGCTGCGCTCCGCGGAAGACTTGATCAGCGACTTGCTGGATATTTCGCGCCTGGAAAACGGCAAGATCAATCCACAACGCCAGCCGTTCGTGCTCAACGAGCTGTTCGATACCCTCGGCGCCGAATTCAAGGCGCTGGCCCACGAGCAGGGCTTGCGCTTCCGACTGCGTGGTAGCCGATTGCGGGTGGACAGTGATATCAAGTTGCTGCGGCGAATTTTGCAGAATTTCCTGACCAACGCTTTCCGCTATGCCGACGGCCCGGTGCTGCTTGGCGTACGCCGTCGCAAGGGCGAACTGTGCCTGGAGGTGTGGGACCGAGGGCCCGGCATCCCGCTGGACAAACAGAAAGTGATCTTCGAAGAATTCAAACGCCTGGACAGCCACCAGACCCGTGCAGAAAAAGGCCTGGGCCTGGGCCTGGCGATCGCCGACGGCCTGTGCCGGGTGCTCGATCACCGATTGAGCGTGCGCTCCTGGCCAGGCAAGGGCAGCGTGTTCAGTGTGCGCGTGCCGCTGGCGCGCAACCAGGCCAGCCCGCAGATCAAGGCTGCGCCGGAAAACGGCCTGCCGCTGAGCGGCGCGCAGGTACTGTGCGTGGATAATGAAGAAAGCATCCTGATCGGCATGCGCAGCCTGCTGACGCGCTGGGGCTGCGAGGTGTGGACCGCCACCGACCAGGCACAATGCGCAGCGCTGCTCGCCGAGGGCGTGCGCCCGCAACTGGCCTTGGTGGACTATCACCTCGACCACGGCGAAACCGGCACCGAACTGATGGGATGGCTGCGAGCACAACTGGCGGAGCCGATTCCCGGCGTGGTGATCAGCGCCGATGGCCGCCCGGAGATGGTCGCCCAGGTGCACGCGGCAGGGTTGGACTACCTGGCCAAACCGGTCAAGCCCGCGGCGTTGCGGGCGCTGCTGAGCCGGCATCTCCCGCTGTAGACCGGCCCGACTCGGCCCCCTCTAGGAGCCGGCTTGCCGGCGAAGCGGGCCTCGAGCGTGGCGCCGATTTTACCGACGCCATCGCCAGCGATCATTCGGGCAGGTGCGCCACACCGTCGGAGTCGGTCATCGCCCGCTCCAGCAGATCGGCCGGCAGGCTTTTGCTGGCTCGCGCGCCGAGCAGTCTTAATTGCTCGGTGCGGCTGACCAGGTTTCCGCGTCCATCTGTCAGCTTGTTTCGCGCAGCACTGTAAGCCTTGTCCAACTGCTGCAGACGGTTGCCCACTTCATCCAGATCCTGGATAAACAGTACAAACTTGTCGTACAGCCACCCCGCACGCTCGGCGATCTCCCGGGCATTCTGGCTTTGGCGTTCCTGCTTCCACAGGCTGTCGATCACCCGCAGGGTGGCGAGCAAGGTAGTCGGGCTGACGATGACGATATGCCGGTCGAAAGCTTCCTGGAACAGGTTGGGTTCGGCCTGCAGCGCCGCCGAAAATGCCGCTTCGATGGGCACGAACAGCAGGACAAAGTCCAGGCTGTGCAGGCCCTCCAGGCGTTTGTAATCCTTGCCGGCCAAGCCTTTGACATGATTGCGCAGCGACAGCACGTGCTGCTTCAGCGCTGCCTGGCCGATCACTTCATCATCGGCGGCGACGAATTGCTGATACGCGGTCAGGCTGACCTTGGAATCGACCACCACCTGCTTGTCACCGGGCAACATGATCAGTACGTCAGGCTGGAAGCGCTCGCCATCCGGGCCCTTGAGGCTGACCTGGGTCTGGTACTCGCGGCCCTTCTCCAGGCCGGCGTGCTCCAGCACCCGCTCAAGGATCAGTTCGCCCCAGTTGCCCTGGGTTTTCTGGCCCTTGAGTGCGCGGGTCAGGTTGGTGGCTTCGTCTGACAGACGCAGGTTCAATTGCTGCAGGCGCTCAAGCTCCTTGGCCAGGGAAAAGCGCTCGCGCGCCTCGTTCTGATAGCTTTCTTCCACGCGTTTTTCGAACGACTGGATGCGCTCCTTGAGCGGGTCGAGCAACTGGCCCAGGCGCTCCTGGCTGGTTTCGGCAAAGCGCTGCTCACGCTCATCGAAGATCTTGCCCGCCAGCTCGGCGAACTGCGCACGCAGCTCGTCGCGCGAGCCCTGAAGGTCGGCGAGGCGCTGCTGATGGCTGTCCTGTTGCTCGCGCAGTTCGGCGCGCAAGGCCGCCGCCAGCGCATCGAGGCGACGCAATTCGGTTTCCTTGGCGCTGCGGTCGAGGTTCCAGGCGTGGGCCGCGTCACGGGCGTTGTCGCGGTCGATCTGCAGCAGCTCGACTTCGCGGCGGACGGCGGCCAGGTCGGCCTGCTTGGCGGCGTTGGCCTGGCTCAAGTCGCTGATCTCGTCGCGACTGGCATCCAGCTGGGCGGCGAGGCCTTCCTGGGCCAGTTGCGCAGTGGCCAGGCGCTCTTCGAGCAGCTCCCAACCGGCCATGCGCGCAGTCAGTCGTCGCTGAATCTGCCAGCACACCGCCAATAAAGGCACTGCGGCACCCGCCAGGCCCAGGGCGATACTGGTCCAGTCAAAAACCATAGCCATTTCTGCCATTACCGAAAAAGAGCAAGGTTAACCAAGCACAGGGCTGGAGGACAGCTCAGTCTTCGACCTGGCCGAGTTCGCGTTGGGCGCGGCGGTCGCCAGCGCGGGCGGCCAGGCGCAACAGGTCGTGGCCGATGCGACGGTCGCGGGCGTTGCCGCACTCACGGCACATCAATTGGCCCAGGCGGCTCTGTGCCGCGACCACACCTTCACGGGCAGGCTGCTTGAGCAAACGTCCGGCAAAGTGTTTGACGTTGGTGTTGTGACCCAGGCGTGGACTGTCGAGCAACCACAAGGCAACTTTCATAGAGAAACGCTTGGGTGCGGTAACAGTCTGAGGGGTATCGGTAACAGAAGGTGATACTGAGCGAAACTTCATAAAGCACTGTGGGACAGAACGGAAGGCGCGCCACTCTACTCTTTTTTTCGCACAGGTAAAGCTGAAAAAACCCTGCACGCCCGTTCTAGAGCAAGCGCTCGGGACAATCCACAGAAGCTGTGGATAACTCAGTGGACAACCCCCCTTTAACTCGCGCAAAGCCCCATGGAATGGGGGCCGCAGTCAAACTGACGATTTTTTCACCAATAAAAAAAAGCCAGATTTTTCATTGACTTAAATTTCCATTGCAGGCAAATGGCGGCTGAGCGAAGCAGTTGACAGCGCGGTTACACATGCGGCAACTAATGTGCACAAGTACCCACCCATTGGTTATATCGCCGGCGTTTTTTGAAGCGACCGCCGCCAAAAATGTTACCGACAGGCCAGGTCGGGACTTTTCAAAACTTTGTGCGCTCGCCACACTGCCCGACCTACAGCACAACAGTGGGTGGGTCGATGAAAGGCATTCTGCTGTTCGCGCTGCTGTTACTGGCGATCTGCGCCCTTTCCCTGGGAATCAACGCGGCCCTGCCGTCGCCGGACGGCGCCTTGTTTGCCATTGCCATTCTGCTGTCGGCAGCCTTCACGGCGGTGTGCCTGTGCATCGAACTGGGTGAAGGTCGCATCGATGACATGGGCGATGTGATCAACGTGATCGAGACCGGTCGGTGCGTGCGGCTGACATTGGCGGCCTATGCCCTGGGTTGCTCGCTGGCGGCGGCGATCACGGTGCTGGTCTACCGTGGCCTGCTGAGCGCCTGATTGAAGTTTTTTGGCTAGCACACTTCCCTTCCCTGTTTCAATCCGTTACTATCCGCGGCGTTAGTACCAAGCTGAAAGTCAATTCTGGTCGAACAACTCCCCTGAACAACACGGGATCGACCACCTCGATGGTTTCCAGGTATCACTTGCGACGACACTGCCTTTGAACAAGCAAAGGGTGCCGCGAAGTCTCAATACTCTGACCGAACCAACCTGCAAATTGATCAGGATCTTCACCCCGGGCCCAGAACCTTTGCCCCTGTTGTGTTGCCTGCCCTCCTAAGTACCTACCTGCCAGCCCAAGCGCGCCTAACTTATCAGCGCTTCAAACTGGCTGCTTTGTTCCAGTCGGGTTCTTCGTTCGATCAATGGTGATCAACGTCACTGGAACGTTTTAACGTTGCACGGTTCTTAACCGTGTCATTTGTAGGAACACCAATAATATGTCGACTATCCACACTCAGGATGCCATTCGCACCCTCACCAACGCTTTTGCTCCAATGAACTGCCTGATCATGGCCGCTCGCAAAGGCTGCTTCAGCTTCACCCTGGTCAACGAACACGGCATCGCTCGTCACAGCGAACGCCTGTACCCCGATCAATACTCCAGCGCAGAACCGCTGCAGGCCGTGATCGAGCGTACCCGTCAGGCACTGGTTGCCTGATCGACCCGAGTCGCTGAAACACCAAAAACCCTGTCTGAAAAACAGGGTTTTTTATTGCCTGGAATTCGGCCATTGAGCTTTTGCACTAAGTTCAAATAGATATAACCGTTATAACTGCATAGCGAAGATGTTTTAAAAACAGTCCTTTACATCACAAATATGACACTACACTTCAACTCAAGCGGCATGATCCGCTTGCGACGCGCCTGAGATCCGATCCACTGCTGCCAAGCCCCCACCCTTCTCAGGCCCGTCGCCCACTTCCACGGATTGAGGCTTGTATGGGTATCGCCGCCAGCGAATTGTGTCGTTATGTGATCCGGCCGACGTTGATGTACCTGGGCCGACACGATCAAACGGCTGAGTCCCTGCTGCTGGGCATCGCCGCCAGTCAATCGGAGCTCGGCTCCGCCTTGCACGATCGCCGCGGCCACGGCCTGTACAGCATCACCGAACCCCGTCACCGCGCCTTATGGGACAACTACCTGGCGCTGGACCCGGAACGCGCCAGCCTGGTACGCGGGCTCGCCAGCCAACACGCGTTTCTCAGCGCACCCCAGCTTGAGCTGACGGTCAACCTGCGTTACGCCACGGCCATCGCCTGGCTACTGGTGGAACAGCACCGTCCGGCACTGCCGGAACCGGGTGACGTCTTGGCCATGGCGCGTATCTGGAAAGAAATTTTTCATCCACAAGGACGGCTGCGTGATTTCACTCAAGCCTGGCAAACCTGTGTTTCACCCATGAATCACGTGGTTTGCTGACCGGGCATTTTGCAAGATTCGCCAAAAATCGCGAATTTTGGTCGGATTGTCCTACAAAACCGCTCTATCTCCTGCATTTCAGCCTATAGCGCGATCTTAAAATTATTGTTACTTTCCGCAGCGGTGATCACCACGGAGTTCTAATAATGAAAAAAGTAATGCTCAAGACCACACTTAGCCTCGCCGTTGCCATGGCATCCTCCCAACTGTTCGCAAGCGGTTTTGCACTGAACGAACAGAGCGTCAGCGGGATGGGTACGGGTTTCGCAGGTCGCTCCTCTTCTGCCGATGATGCAAGCACTGTCTACGGTAACCCTGCCGGTATGTCCCGCCTCAATGGCCAGCAAATCACCGGTGGTGTTGCGGCGATTGATGCCTCCACTGATATCAGCGATACCGGTGGTAACTCCCGCGGTTCCAACAAAGGTGACATGGTTCCTTTCACTGCGGTGCCATTCGGTTTCTACACCAACAAACTCAACGATCAGTGGGCCATCGGCTTCGGTGTTTATGCACCGTTCGGCCTGGTGACCGACTATGAAAACGGCTTCCAGGGCCGCGGCTTCGGCAGCAAGAGCGAAGTGAAGGTCATGACCTTCCAGCCAACTGTCAGCTATGCGTTCAATGATCGCGTGTCGATTGGTTTTGGCCCGACCATCAACCGGATTTCCGGGGTGCTGGAGTCGGATCGGACCACGCTGCCGACTGCCGGCGACACCAACGTAAAGATCAAGGGTGACGACACCGCACTGGGCTTCAACGTCGGCGTATTGGTGCAAGCCACCGACACCACGCGGGTAGGCCTGACCTACCACTCGAAGGTCAAGTACAAGCTTGATGGCCACACCACCGTCAGCGGCCCGAGCAACACCCAGTTCCTCCTGGCCAATAACCGCTACGACGCCTCGCTGAAAATCGACACGCCTGAGTCCTACGATCTGTCGGTAACTCAAGACCTGAGCGATGCCTGGAAAGTCTACGGTGGTGCCACCTGGACGCGCTGGAGCCGCCTGAAAGAAATCACGGTGAACAACGAAGGCGTCTCGGCTTCCGGCGGCCTGCTGGCCGGCGGGCTCACCAACATCACTGAAGAACAGAACTGGCACGACACTTGGGCCTACGCCGTGGGTACCTCGTACCAGCTGACCAAGCAAGTGGTACTGCGTACCGGCCTGACGTTCGACCAGTCGCCTACCAACAACACCGATCGTTCGCCGCGCATCCCGACTGGCGACCGTACGATCTTCAGTGTGGGCCTGGGCTACAAAGTCCTGGATAACATGACCATCGACCTGGCGTACTCCTACCTGAAGGAAGAAGACGTCAAGGTCAACCAGGTGGCCGACGCGCCGTCGACCGCCTCCTACCGCGCCAAATATGAAAACAGTGCCAACGGTTTCGGCCTGGGCATGACCTACACCTTCTGATCCAGACCGGTGTGAAAAAGCCCCGCTCTCCTGCAAAGGAGGCGGGGCTTTTTAGTGGGCTTCGTCAAGGTTTAGAGGCGATCGCCTGCTCGACTGCCTTGATCAGCTCCGGACTGTCCGGCTTGGTCAGGCTGGAGAAATTGGCAATCACCTTACCCTGGCGATCGACCACATATTTGTAGAAATTCCACTTCGGCGGCGCGTCGGTCTGCTGTGCCAGCACCTTGAACAAGTGCACCGCGTCCGGCCCCTTGACCTTCTGTGGCTCGGTCATGGTGAAGGTCACGCCGTAATTCACATAGCAGACCTTGGCGGTTTCCTCGCCGGTCTTGGCCTCCTGCTTGAAGTCATCGGACGGTACGCCAATGACCTCCAGCCCTTCACCCTTGTAGCGCTGGTACAAGGCCTCAAGGCCTTTGAATTGCGGGGCAAACCCACAGAAACTCGCGGTATTGACGATCACCAAGGGCTTGCCGGCAAAGCGCTGGCACAGGTCGATGGATTCCTTGGCGCGCAACTTGGGTAATTGGCCTTCGAGCAACGGTGGGCAATCGGCGGCCATCGCCACACCGCCAAAAGCAGCCATCAGCACGGGAACTGCAAGCCAGCGCATCTGCATGTCGAAAAGTCCTTTAAAGAGTTCAGACCACGAACTTAACAGATCGACATACCCAGTTGCATCAACGCCAGGCCACCGCGTTGCCAGCCCCACCACGCCAGCAGCAACAGCAGTGCCACCGTCCCTGCCCCGACGAGCCAATACCCGTTGAAACTCATGCCGCCTCCATCTGCGCCTGCAAGCGCGCCACGGGTCGCTCACGCACCGGCCAGTTGAGGGCTGCGGCGAGCAGGCTCAAGAGAATTGCCACCTGCCAGATCACATCGTAGTTGCCGGTTCGATCATAGACCACCCCGCCCAGCCAGCCGCCGAGGAACGAGCCGAGCTGGTGGAACAGGAATACGATCCCGCCGAGCATCGAGAGGTTGCGCACCCCAAACAGCGTGGCGACCGTGCCGTTGGTCAGTGGCACCGTGGACAACCACAAAAAGCCCATGGCCATGCCGAACAGGTAAGCCGTGACTTCAGTGACCGGTGCCCACAGGAACCACACGATCACCACGGCGCGCAGCAAGTACAGGCCCGTCAGCAGGCGTGGCTTGGACATGCGCCCGCCCAGCCAGCCGGCGGTGTAGGTGCCGAAGATATTGAACAGGCCGATCAGTGCCAGCACCGTGGTGCCAACCGTGGCCGGCAAGTGCTGGTCGACCAGATAGGCCGGCAAGTGCACACCAATAAATACCACCTGGAAACCGCAGACGAAAAAGCCGAAGGCCAGCAGCCAGAAACCCGAGTGCGAGCAGGCCTCCTTGAGCGCTTCACGCAAGGTTTGCTGGCCGGCCACTACCGGCAGCGGGCGGTCCTTGAGCATTGCCACCAACGGCAGGATCAACGCCACCATCAAGCCCAGCGCCAGCAGCGCTGCCGACCAGCCCAACCAACTGATCAGGCCCAAGGTGCCTGGCACCATGGCGAACTGGCCGAACGAGCCGGCAGCGCTGGCAATGCCCATGGCCATGCTGCGTTTTTCCGGCGCCACGGCGCGCCCGACCACACCCAGGATCACCGAGAACGAGGTGCCGGACAGGCCGATACCAATCAACAGGCCAGCACTCAGCGACAACGACCACGCCGAATCCGACATGCCCATCAGCACCAGGCCCGCGGCGTACAGTACACCGCCGACAAACACTGCCTTGGTCGCGCCGAAGCGGTCGGCCAGCGCGCCGGTGAACGGCTGCGCCAGGCCCCAGATCAGGTTCTGCAAGGCGATGGCAAAGGCAAAGGTCTCACGGCCCCAGCCAAATTCGCTGCTCATCGGCGCCAGGAACAGGCCGAAACCGTGCCGCACACCCAATGACAACGCCAGGATCAGCGCACTCCCTACAAGAATCCAGCCACTGGTGCGCCACATCGAGGTCATTTCTTATTCTCCGTTCGCGGGTATATACCCGCTTGTAGTCGAACAAACTCGCCGTCAGGCGAGTTCATCCAGCAAGGCCAACAAGGTTTCGCGTTTTTCCGCGCCGAGTTGATTGATCAATTTCTGTTGCGCCGCTTCCCAGGCGGGTAACGCTGCGGCCAGTCGCTCCTCACCGGCTGTGGTCAACAGCACCAGGCGGTTGCGCAGGTCATCGCCCTCGACCAACTGCACCAGGCCCTCGCCTTCCAGCACCCGCAGGTTGCGTCCCAACGTACTGCGATCCAGGCCCATGGCTTCCGCCAGGCTGGAAATGCTCGGTTGATCAAGGCGCTGCAGGTTGCACAGCAGAGAATACTGGGCGACGTTGATCCCGAAGCCGTCGAGAGCGCCGTCGTAATGCCTGCTGACGCCACGGGCGGCACGTCGCAGGTTGGTACATAAACATTGGGAGGCAAGCATGGAACGTGTATATACCCGCGATTAAGGAAATGCAAGAAAGTGTTACAGCGCCAGGCCGACCAATACCGCGACTTCCAGCAGCTCCAGCAAAGCGCCCGCCGTGTCGCCGGTGGTGCCACCCAGGCGGTTGATCATCAGCTGGCGCAGGCCGACAAAGCACAGGGCCGCCAGCAACACCGCGATCCCGCCACTGAAACCTCCGATCAGGAGGCACGCCAAGCCACTCAGGATCAGCACCTGCTGGCCGACGATGCGCGGCAAGTGATCCGACAGCGCCTGGCCCAATCCTCCGGCACGCACGTAACGCGTAGTGAGGAACAACGCCAGCATCGACGCCCGGCCGATCAGGGGTGCCAGGATCAGCGCCGCACCATTGTGCTGTTCAATCAAGGCCACCAGCGCAGTGAACTTGAGCAGCAACACCAGGCCGAGAGTGACCACTGCAATCGGTCCGCTGCGCGGGTCTTTCATGATGGCAAGGGTACGCTCGCGATCGCCGAAGCCACCCAGCCAGGCGTCGGCGCTGTCCGCCAGGCCGTCCAGGTGCAGGCCGCCACTGAGCAGCACCCAAGCAGTCAGCAGCAACGCGGCGTGCAGCAACAGCGGTGCGCCCATCAGCGCCGTATTCAGCGCCCACAACAGCACGCCGAATAACAGGCCAACCAGCGGATAAAACAGCAGCGAGCGTCCCAGCTCCTGAGGTTGCGGCATTCCCGGCAGGCGAATCGGCAGGCTGCTGAGAAATTGCAGGGCAATCCAGAAGGGCAACATGCTCAATCCACTTCCTTCAATACGCCGTCAGCCGCGACCTGCAGACTGAACAATCCACCGTGCCCGACCTCGACGTTCAGCAACTGCTCCCGGGGCAATCCCCGCGCCCGGGCCAACAGCAGGCGCATCACACCACCGTGGCTGATCAACAGCACACGTTGGCCAGCATAGGCTTGATGCAAGCGTGAGACGGCGCTCAGGACACGGTCGGAAAAATCGCTGACACGCTCCCCCTCCGGCGGTGTGAAGCTGTAGGGATCGGCCCAGAACAGCCCCAATCCTTCGGCATCGGTTTCCATCAATGCCGCCGCGCTCTGGCCTTCCCAGGCACCGAAATGCAGCTCCTGCAGATCTTTTGCGAGGCTGACCGGCACATTGAGGCGCGCGCCCAGCTCATCGGCAAAGCGCGCACAGCGTTGCAGCGGCGAGCTGATCAAGCGGTCCCACGGCCCGCGCGCCTCGACGGCGGCGCGCATCTGCTCCCACCCCTGGGCAGTCAGTGCATCGTCCAGGCTGCCGCGCAGGCCGCCGCCCAGTTCGGTTTCGCCGTGACGCAACAGGTCCAGGTGCAGATTCATGCGGGGCGATCTGCCACGGCCGCTTCGGCGAAGGTCGCCATCTGCCCGTGCAACGCACACGCCAGGCGCAGCAACGGCACCGCCAGCGCCGCCCCACTTCCCTCGCCCAAGCGCAGGCCGAGTTCCAGCAAGGGCTGCGCGTCGAGGCTCTGCAGCACATGACGATGGCCCGGCTCGGCGCCACGATGGCCAAACAGCAACCACTCGCGACAGGCCGGATTCAACCGCGTGGCAACCAGTGCAGCGACGCTGCAGATAAACCCGTCGACCAGCACCACGATGCCTTCCTGGGCACAGGCCAGATAGGCGCCCACCAGCGCCGCGATCTCAAAGCCGCCCAGGTTGAACAGGGTTTGCAATGCATCACCGCGCTGCCCGGCATGCACGGCCAGCGCGCGCTCGATCACCGCCACCTTGTGACTGACGCCCTGAGCGTTCAGCCCGGTGCCTGGCCCGGTCAGGTCACTGACCTGGCAATCGAGCAAGGCACACGCCAGTGCACTGGCGGCAGTGGTGTTGCCGATGCCCATCTCGCCGCCGATAAACAGCTGTGCGCCGCTTTCGCGCGCGCGCAGCACACTCTCACGCCCGGCCTGCAGGGCCAGGCGCCCCTGGGCTGCGGTCATTGCCGGGCCGTTGACGAAGTTGGCCGTGCCCGCGCCGAGGTTCAAGTGACGAACCCCGGGCAAATCCAGCGACGGCGTGACAGTGCCGAGGTCGACCACTTCCAGTTGCGCCTCCAACTGCCGCGCCAACACGCTGATCGCCGCGCCGCCGCTGACGAAATTGAGCAGCATCTGCCCGGTCACTTCCTGCGGAAACGCCGACACGCCTTCGGCTACCACACCGTGATCACCGGCAAAAATCGCAATCCATAGCTGCTCGACCGAGGGTTTGACCTGGCCCTGCAGGCCGGCCAATTGCACCGCCAGCGCTTCGAGCTGGCCAAGGGAGCCGGCCGGCTTGGTCAATTGTTGCTGGCGTGCCAAGGCTTGTTCACGCGCTTGAGCGTCAATCGCCTTACAGGGGTTGAGCCACCAGGTGTCAGTCATATCGCAGTACCTTTCAAAGTCAGGGGCAGGCCGGCAACCGTCAGGACCACACGCTGACACCGCTCGGCCAAAGCTTGATGCAGCCAACCGGCTTCATCCACATAGCGGCGAGTCAATTCGCCCAGCGGCACGACACCCAGTCCGGTCTCGTTGCTGACAAAAATAATCTGCCCCGGCAGCGCGGCCAGGGTTTCCAGCAATTGATCGCGCTCGAACGCCAGGCGGTCGGCGTCTTCGAGCATCAGCAGATTGGTCAGCCACAGCGTCAGGCAATCCACCAGCAGGCAACGATCCGGCGCGGCGTTTTCGCGCAGCACCCGCGCCAGTTCTACGGGTTCTTCGATCAAGCCCCAGTGGTCGGGGCGGCGCTGGCGATGCAGGGCCACGCGCGCGTTCATTTCACCGTCCAACGGCTGGCTGGTGGCGATGTAGATGACGGGCAACGCGCTGTCAGCGGCGAGCTTTTCCGCCAGGCGGCTTTTGCCGGAGCGAGCGCCGCCGAGAATCAGTTGGTGCATGGGACACTCCCTCTATTTACCACCCGCTCAACTGTAGGCGCGGGCTTGCCAGCGATGGCGTCAACCGGGGTTTGCTGATTCAACGAGGTGCCTAGCCAGCGCCGACAGGGAGAGTGCGTGCGCACCGTCAAATCCCACATAGCGTGCGCAGCAGTTCGGTATCCAGGTGGTTTTCCACCAAGTCGGCCAACCGCTCGATATCGCGCTCGCGCAGGGCGTGGTAATCCACCTCCTGCACATCCTGCAAGCCGGCCCAGCGCAGCAAGGCGCTGCACGCCGCCGGCGTCTCGAACAGGCCATGCAGGTAAGTGCCAAGAATCTGCCCGTCGGCACTTTGCGCGCCATCACTGCGGCCGTCATCGAGCAGGACCGCGGCGGTCGACAGCGCGTCGCCGGACGTCACGCCCGCGTGAATTTCATAGCCACTGACCTCGGCGTTCTCCAGCAACAAACGCCCGCGCACATTGCGCAATTGCTTCTCTTCTTCCAACGTCGTGCTGAATGCCAGCAGCCCCAGGCCAGGGCTGGAGCCGGCCGGCCCTTCGAGGCCCAGCGGGTCATGCACCTGCTCCCCGAGCATCTGCAGGCCACCGCAAATCCCCAGCACTTTGCCGCCGTAGCGCAAATGCCGGGCCACGGCGCTGTCCCAACCATTGGCACGCAGGTAGGCAAGGTCACTGCGCACGCTTTTCGAGCCTGGGAGGATGATCAGGTCGGCGGCCGGGATCGGCTGGCCCGGCCCGATGAACTGCAAATCCACCTGGGGGTGCAGGCGCAACGGGTCGAAATCCGTGTGATTGCTGATGCGCGGCAGTACCGGCACCACCACTTTGAGCACTTGCGCGGCCTTGTCGATCTGGCGCTGGTCGATGCCGTCTTCGGCTTCCAGGTGCAGGTCCATCACGTAGGGCAACACGCCCACCATCGGTTTGCCGGTGCGCGCTTCGAGCCAATCCAGGCCCGGTTGCAACAACGCGATGTCGCCGCGAAAACGGTTGATGATGAAACCCTTGACCCGCGCCTGTTCGCTCGGGGACAGCAGCTCCAGGGTGCCCACCAGATGGGCGAACACGCCGCCGCGATTGATGTCGGCGATCAGCAGCACCGGGCAGTCCACCGCCTCGGCGAACCCCATGTTGGCGATGTCATTGGCGCGCAGGTTGATTTCCGCCGGGGAGCCTGCGCCCTCGACCATCACCACCGGGAAGCGTTCGCTCAACCGCGCGTGGGAGGCCAGCACCGCTTGCATCGCGATGGCTTTGTAGTCGTGGTAGGCCACGGCGTTCATGCTGGTCACGGCGCGGCCGTGGATGATCACCTGGGAGCCGGTGTCGCTGTTGGGTTTGAGCAGCACCGGGTTCATGTCGGTGTGGGGTGCGAGGTTGGCAGCCTGCGCCTGCACCGCCTGGGCGCGGCCGATTTCGCCACCCTCGGCGGTCACGGCACTGTTGAGCGCCATGTTCTGCGGCTTGAACGGCGCCACCGCCACGCCTTGGCGCACCAGCCAACGGCACAGCGCGGTCACCAGGGTACTTTTACCGGCGTCGGAGGTGGTGCCTTGCACCATCAGCGTAGTCATGCAGCTTCCTTGTAGGCGCCCAGGGCCTCGTCGAGGCGCAGCCAGTCCGCCTCGGTGTCGGGCAAGCCAAAGCGCAGGCTGCTGTCGTGGACAAACAGGCGCAGCAGAATGCCGCGCTGGGCCATGAATTCGTGCATGCGCTCGGCATGCGGTGTGATCAGCCATTGAAACAACGCGCAGCCGCCCTGGGGCTGGAAACCATGGCGCTTGAGCAAGGCGTAGAGGCGCTGGCCGGCCTCGATGCAGCGCGCACGTTGCCGCGCATGCCCGGCGGTGTCGCGCAGGCAGGCCTGGCCCAGCACGCGTGTCGGCCCGCTGACGGCCCAGGGCCCGACCTGTTCGGCGAGCAGCTTGAGCAGTTTGCGTTCGGCCAGCACGAAGCCCAGGCGCACACCGGCCAGGCCGAAAAACTTGCCGAATGAGCGCAGCACGATCAAACCGACCTGATGGGCCTGGCTGGCCAGGCTCAGTTGCGGGGTGACATCCATGAACGCTTCGTCCACCACCAGCCAACCGCCGCGCTGGGCCAGCCGGGTGTGCCAGTCGAGCAGGCGTTGCGGCGCCAGGCTCAGGCCGGTGGGATTGTTGGGATTGACCACCACCAGCACGTCGAGGCCATCAAGGAAGAAGTCGACTTCCTGCTCCTGCACCTCACGCACCACATAACCGGCGCGGCGCCAGGCTTCGGCGTGTTCGGCATAGCACGGCGACAACACGCCGACCTTGCCCGCACGGCGCAAGCGCGGCAGCAGCTGGATCGCCGCCTGGGAACCGGCCACCGGCAACAGATGCGCAGCGCCGTAATACTCGCTGGCGGCTTGCTCCAGGCCGTCGTCGGTTTCCGGCAGGCGCGCCCAGGCTCGCAGCGGGATTTCGGGGATCGGCCAGGGCCACGGCGCCAGGCCGCTGGAGAGGTCGAGCCAATCAGCCTCGGCAATCCCGTACTGCATCGCCGCCTTGCGCAGCCGGCCACCGTGTTCAAGCATAGAATTGCGCCCCCGCACATAGGATCAGCAGCCATAACCATACGCCGCGCTGCACCAGTTGCCAGCCCCGGTCGATGGAATCGGCATCCGCCGCCGGGCCTTCGCCCAGTGGCGGCCGTTGATGCACCTCGCCGTGGTAGATCGCCGCGCCGCCCAGCTCCACGCCCAAGGCGCCAGCACCGGCGGCCATCACCGGGCCAGCGTTGGGGCTGTCCCACGTCGGGCCCTGGGTTCGCCAGCATTTGAGCGCCAGGCGGGTTTTGCCCAGCACTGCGTAGGTCAACGCCACCAGGCGCGCCGGAATGTAGTTCAGCAGATCGTCGATTTTCGCCGCAGCCCAGCCGAAGCGCTCGAAGCGTTCGTTGCGATAGCCCCACATCGCGTCGAGGGTGTTGCTCAGGCGGTAAAGCACCACGCCCGGCACGCCGGCGACGACGAACCAGAACAGCGCGGCAAACACCGCATCGCTGCCGTTTTCGAGTACCGACTCAGTGGCGGCGCGGGCGACTTCGGTGCGATCCAGTTTACTGGTCTGGCGGCTGACCAGGTAGCTCACGCGCTTGCGGGCTTCTTCCAGGTCATCGCTGCGTAGCGCCTGGGCCACCGGGATCACGTGTTCGCCAAGGCTGCGCATGCCGAGGGCACAGTACAGCGCGAGGATCTCCAGCACCCAGCCGATATACGGCGCCCACGACAAGGCGGTCGCCAGCAGGGTCAGCGGCACCACCGCGATAAACCACGCGGTCACCCCATGGCTGCGCCAGCCACGGCCACCGCTGTTGAAACGTTGCTCGATGCGCCCGGCAAAATTGCCGAACGCCACCAGCGGATGCCAGCGCCTGGGTTCACCCAGCAGCGCATCCAGCGCCACTGCAGCGACACACAGCAAGGCCACACTCATTGACTCACTCCCCACACATTCTCATACAACATGTCACTCAGCGGCCGTGGTTCGGTCCAGCCTTCGAGCTGCAACATCGGTGCCGGATAGAACTCGGCCACCGGCCCCAGGCACAACACCGCCAGGGGTTTCGCGCCGGGCGGCAGGCCCAGCAGGTCGGCCAGGGCCTGGGGCTCGAACAGCGAGACCCAGCCCATGCCCAACCCTTCGACGCGAGCCGCCAGCCACAGGTTCTGGATCGCACAGGACAGCGAGGCCATGTCCATTTCCGGCAAGGTGCGCCGGCCGAAGATATGCCGCTCGCGATCATCCATCAGCGCTGCCACCAGCACTTCGGCGCAGTCATGGATGCCTTCGACCTTGAGCTTCATGAACTCATCGGAACGCTCGCCCAACGCCTCGGCGGTGCGCAAGCGTTCTTCTTCCACCAATTGCTGGATCTGCCCACGCAGTTGGCGGTCGCTGATGCGGATAAAGCGCCACGGCTGCATCAGGCCGACACTCGGCGCCTGGTGTGCAGCCTGGAGCAGGCGGTGCAGCAACTCGGGGGCCACGCTGCCGCCGCTGAAGTGGCGCATGTCGCGGCGCTCGGCGATGGCGCGGTAGACGGCGTCGCGGTCGGCCTGGGGGAAGGCGTTGTCGGTCATGGCCCCATCGGGGGCAAGCCCGCTCCCACAGTGGATGGGGATTCAACGCGGTAAATGGTGGGAGCCGGCTTGCCGGCGCTGGCCACCTCAGGGTCGGGCGCAAACAAGGCCGCCACCGCCCTCGGGTTGGACGGGAAATAGAAGTGCACGTAGGACGCGGTCATACGCCCTTGTCGGAACACCGCCTCGGCGCCGCGCCCACCATTGGGGCTGACGCCACGGGCAATCGGCTGCCACTCGGTGCTGGTCAGGGAATGGTGATAAGTGTGCCCACGCAGCACGCCTTCCGGCAGCTCGACGTTTTGCAGGGCCAGGGCCGCAAGTTTCTTTTGCATCACCGCATCGCCCTGCAGCAGGCCGACCAGTTCGGCGCGGGTGCCGTCGACGTCGGTCAGCGAGTCCAGCAGGTAGAGCATGCCGCCACATTCAGCGAGCAAGGGTTTGCCGGCCGCGTGATGGGCGCGGATGGCATTGAGCATCGAGGTATTTTCCGACAGCGCCTGGTGGTGCAGTTCCGGATAGCCGCCGGGCAGATACAGACTGTCGGCGTCAGGCAATTCGCGGTCATGGATCGGCGAGAAAAAGCGCAGCTCTGCGCCCATCGCCCGCAACAGGTCGAGGCTGGCGCCGTAGGTGAAGGCAAACGCTTCGTCACGGGCCACCGCAATGCGCACGCCGGCCAGCAACGGCTCGGCCTCGATCACTTCGGGGGCGGCGAAGGTCACCGGCGGCGGCAAGGCAACTTCACAACTGCTGCCCAGTGCCTGCGCAGCAGCATCCAGGCGCAGGTCGAGGTCATTCAGCTCGCTGGCTTGCACCAGGCCCAGGTGGCGGCTCGGCAGTTCGATCCCGGTTTCGCGGGACAGCGCGCCATACCAGCGCAGGCCTTCGGTGAGACTGCCTTCGAGGAGTTGCGCATGGCGCAAGGTGCCGACGCGATTGGCCAGCACGCCCGCGAACGGCAAATCCGGCTGATAACGCGCGAGGCCCAAGGCCAGGGCGCCAAACGTCTGCGCCATCGCAGTGCCGTCGATCACGCCCAATACCGGCACGCCGAAATGCCGCGCCAGGTCGGCGCTGGACGGCGTGCCGTCGAACAGCCCCATCACCCCTTCGATGAGGATCAGGTCGGCCTCAGCGGCGGCTTCCCACAAAAGGCGGCGACTTTCCTGCTCGCCCACCATCCACATGTCCAATTGATACACCGGCGCACCACTGGCGCGCTCGTGGATCATCGGATCAAGAAAGTCCGGGCCGCATTTGAACACGCGGACTTTGCGCCCCAGATTGCGGTGCAAACGGGCGAGCGCGGCGGTGACGGTGGTTTTGCCCTGGCCGGACGCCGGTGCGGCGATCAAGACAGCCGGGCAATGACGGGGCTGATTCAAAGTTCGACGCCCTTCTGTGCCTTGATACCGGCCTGGAACGCGTGCTTGAGCATGCCCATCTCGGTGACGGTGTCGCCCATTTCGATCAACTCGGGCTTGGCGCCACGGCCAGTGACCACCACGTGCTGCATTGGCGGGCGCGCCTGCAGGTCGCTGAGTACCTGGTCGAGGTCGAGATAGCCGTGCTTGAGGGCGATGTTCAGCTCGTCCAGCACCACCAGGCCGATGGACGGGTCTTGCAGCAACTCGCGCGACACCGCCCACGCGGCTTCGGCGGCGGCGATATCGCGCTGGCGGTCCTGGGTTTCCCAGGTAAAGCCTTCGCCCATCACATGAAAACGCACCTGCTCGGGAAAGCGGCGGAAGAACAACTCTTCACCGGTGCTGTTGCGCCCCTTGATGAACTGCACTACCCCGCACTGCATGCCGTGGCCCATGGCCCGGGCGAGCATGCCGAATGCCGAGCTACTCTTGCCTTTGCCGTTGCCGGTGAGCACCAGCAGCAGGCCGCATTCGTTTGGGGAGTTGGCGATGCGCTCATCGATCACGGCTTTTTTGCGCAGCATGCGCGCCAGGTGGCGTTCGTCGCGGTCGGGGGAATCGGTCATGGCAGCTCTCCGTTGGGGCTGGACAAAAACGGCGGGCAGGAAAAAGGATAAACAGACAGCCAAGCATCGCCCACCGTGATGCTGTTGGATGAACCAGGCCGGTCTCCGGACTCATGAGTGGCGCCCTGGCTCTTTATAAAGAGAGCACTCGGACAGGCCGACAGCGCGCCTTCCCATATCGCACGCGATACAGTGGCAGAAAGCACCGTCTTGACTCATTTACCGTTGCGGGGGCAGCGCCGGAATCGCGGCAGCACTGTGTACAAGTGCGCTCACTCACCGGCTTCCCTGTTTCACTCCGTCGACCCATGGGTCACAGAGCACCTGGAACAAGCCGCGAAGGTTAGTGGGTTGGGGGTGGAGCGTCAATTAAAGCTGGCCTTGCACTTGAACCATCCTACGACCGGCCTCCTCTACCCTTACAGGTATTAAGGAGAACACCATGCACAAAACCAGACTCGCCCTGCTTATCATGCTCGCCGGCACCCTCGCTGCCTGCGGGGAAAGCTCTACTTTGCAGGTCTCCGATGGCACCGGGCCGTCGCCCAAGTTGCCGGAGCCAAACAAGACCCTGATCCCGACCGTGAATATCGCCCCGGCGATTGGCTGGCCGGACGGCGCCAAGCCCACCGCCGCCGCCGGCACCCAGGTGGCGGCGTTCGCCGAAGGCCTGGACCATCCGCGCTGGCTGTATGTATTGCCCAATGGCGACGTGCTGGTGGCGGAAACCAACGCGCCACCCAAGCCGGATGACGCCAAGGGTATTCGTGGCTGGGTCATGGAGAAAGTCATGGGCCGCGCCGGCGCCGCTGTGCCGAGCCCGAACCGCATCACCTTGCTGCGTGACGCCGACCACGACGGCGTCGCCGAAACGCGCACGGTGTTCCTGGAAAACCTCAATTCGCCGTTCGGCATGACCCTGGTCGGTAACGATCTGTACGTGGCCGACTCGGACAAGCTGTTGCGCTTCCCCTACCAACCAGGTGAAACCGCGATCAAGGAGGCCGGCACCAAAGTCGTCGACCTGCCGGGCGGCAGCATCAATCACCACTGGACCAAGAACGTGGTGGCAAGCAAGGACGGCAGCAAACTGTATGTGAGCGTCGGGTCCAACAGCAATGTCGGTGAAAACGGCCTGGATGCGGAACAGGGCCGGGCGGCCATCTGGGAAGTCGATCGTGCCAGCGGCGAGCACCGCATCTTCGCCTCCGGCCTGCGCAACCCCAACGGCATGGCCTGGGAACCACAAAGCGGCAAGCTGTGGACGGCAGTGAACGAACGCGATGAAATCGGCAGCGACCTGGTGCCGGACTACATCACCTCAGTCAAGGACGGCGCGTTCTATGGCTGGCCCTTCAGCTACTACGGGCAGCATGTGGACGTGCGCGTCAGCCCGCAGAACCTGGACCTGGTCGCCAAGGCGATCGCGCCGGATTACGCAGTGGGCCCGCACACCGCCTCCCTGGGATTGACGTTTGCCGAGGGCAGCAAACTGCCAGCCCAGTTCAGCAACGGCGCATTCATCGGCCAGCATGGGTCGTGGAACCGCAAGCCGCACAGTGGCTACAAGGTGATCTTCGTCCCGTTCGAGGCTGGCCAGCCGAAGGGGCAGCCCGTGGACGTGCTGACCGGTTTCCTCGACAAGGATGAGAAAGCCATGGGCCGGCCGGTGGGCGTGGTGATTGATCAGCAGGGGGATTTGCTGGTGGCAGATGATGTGGGGAACAAGGTGTGGCGGGTGTCGGCCGCTAAATGATGGGTAGGAGCCGGCTTGCCGGCTCCTACAGTGATACGGTCCGTCATGGGTTACGCGCCAGATTGCCTGGCAATACGCGCTTGGCACTCAGGTAGGCATTCTGCCAATACGCCTTGGACAAGGTATCCAGCTTCACCGTACCGCCAGTCTGTGGCGCGTGCACGAAACGGCCCTCACCCACATAGATCCCGGCGTGGCTGACCTGGGAGCCGCCACCGGTGGCGAAGAACAACAGGTCGCCGGTTTGCAGGTTCTGCTCGCTGACGTCCTGCGCGCGCATCACGATCAGCTCACGGGTGGTACGCGGCAAGGAAATACCGGCCGCATCGCGAAACACAAAGCCGATCAAGCCACTGCAGTCAAACCCTGAGTCCGGCGTGTTGCCGCCCCATCGATAAGGCGTGCCAACCAGGCCCAAGGCACGGAAGAGCACATCTTCGGCAGCAGGCGAAAAATTCTGTGTGGAGTAGTTGAACACCGGCTTGGGTTTCACCGCTACGGGAGCGGGCGGCGGTGGACGGCTGGCGCAGGCGCTGAGCAGCGCGGCGCAAACAATGAGAATCAGGCGGGCCGAGGTCGACATGTGCAGAACAATCCTGGTCTGGATGCGGCTTTCGCTGCCGAACGCTGAAAACCAGAACGCGCAAGCAAAGCTCGCGCGAACGGATTTCAACAATATCCAGGGATTCTAGCGCTTACACGTCAAACTTCAAGTATCACTTTAAGTTTACTTGCTAGCGGTAACTGTCGTCGGGGCCATGGCGAGTGCGCGCTTGGCTTCGATGAAGGTTTTGCTCCAGTAGCTGTCACCCAGATTATCGACTCGAACACCGCCACTGCGACGGCTGCTGGAGTGGATAAACTGGTTATCGCCCAGGTAGATACCGGCATGGCTGACGCGACCACGACCCGCTGTACTGAAGAAAAGCAGATCACCGGGCTTGAGGTTGTTGCGTGCGACCAACGGTGCATTCACGTTGATCATTTCGCGCGTGGAGCGTGGCAGGTTCATGCCCGCTTCTTCACGAAACAGATAACCGATGAAGCCGCTGCAGTCGAAACCGGCTTCAGAAGTACCGCCGAAACGGTAACGGGTACCGATCAGGGACATGCCGCGTTCGAGGATACTGTCGGCGAGGACTGGAAGCTGGTAAGGCTTGTTGCCGGCGAAGTCGGCCAGTTCCTTTTCAGTTGCCACTTCTTCCTCATAAACAGTGGAAGACTGTGCAGCAACGAATTTTGCCTGATTTTGAACCTGTGGTTTTTGCTGTTCTGCCACCTGTTGAGGGTGGGAGGCGCAACCAAACAACAGGGTAACGAGTGCGAGAGGCACGAGGGGTGCGAAGCGATTTAGCATGGGCACGACCGTGGCTGATATGTAAGGAAGTCGAGACTATGCCTTCTATCACATCGATTTGCAAATTCAATCGTGATCTATGTGACTTCTTGTTTGGACTATGACATCTAAGCCCTTAACACCCCTTACCCGCCTTTCGCGTGGCCAAAACGGCCCAAACGCGGGTTTTCTGACGCCTGGAAATTGCCGAAAGTCCTGAAAACAAAGGGCCGGCTACCAGCCAAGGGTTTCCTTGAGGAAGGGAATGGTCAGCTTGCGCTGGGCTTGCAAAGAGGCCTGGTCGAGCTGTTCGAGCAAATCGAACAACGCGCTCATGCTGCGCGTACCGCGAGTCAGAATGAAGTGTCCGACCTCGTCGGTCAGGTGCAGGCCGCGACGGGATGCGCGCAACTGCAGGGCACGCAATTTGTCTTCGTCGGACAGGGGGCGCATCTGGAAGATCAACGCCAGGGTCAGGCGCGATTTGAGGTCTGCCAGCTTCACCGGCAATTCACGCGGCGACGTGGAGGCGGCGATCAGCAGGCGCCGGCCACTGTCGCGCAGGCGGTTGAACAGATGAAACAGCGCCTCTTCCCACTCCGCCTTGCCGGCAATCGCCTGCAAGTCGTCCAGGCACACCAGCTCGTATTGCTCGAGGTGATCGAAGATGCCGATACCGCGGTCCATCAACTCCGCCAATGGCAGGTACACCGCCGGCTCGCCCATCTGCTCGAAACGCAGGCACGCGGCCTGCAACAGGTGGGTACGCCCTACGCCGTGCTTGCCCCACAGATAGATCAGGCTTTCGGTCCACCCGGCGTCGGCTTCGCAGAGCCGCTCGACATAGCCGAGTGCAGCGGCATTGGCGCCTGGGTAGTAGTTGATAAAGGTGGCGTCATCACGCAGACGCACACCCAAGGGCAGCTGAATCGGTTTCATGCTGACTGAACGGCTCCAAACGAACCGTTAGTGGCCTCTGTGTAAAGTTTGCAAAGTTTATACCCGTGACGCCGGGCGCACAATGCAGCAGACCACAAGCAAAATCAAAGGTTTGCGTTAACTTGGCGGTTTTTCGCAGATTGTTTGACGCCCCGCCCCCAGAAACAACAAACCCGGCTCAGGCCGGGTTTGTGATGAAACGGTTACAGGTCCGGATCTTCGACCCCGGTATACGCATCCGAATCCTTGTACAGATCGTGCACATGGCGCACCAGCACCATGATCACCGCCGCCACCGGCAGCGCCAGCAGGATGCCGGTAAAACCGAACAGCTCACCGCCCGCCAGGATCGCAAAGATCACCGCCACCGGGTGCAGGCCGATCCGGTCGCCCACCAGCAACGGCGTGAGCACCATGCCTTCCAGGGCCTGGCCAACCATGAACACCGCGACAATGCCCAGCATCGGGTACAGGTCGCCGCCAAACTGGAACAACCCGGCAACCAGCGCCGCGCCGATCCCGATCACAAAACCCATGTACGGCACGATAGCCGCCAGGCCGGCGATCAGGCCGATCAACAGGCCCAGCTCCAGGCCGATCGCCATCAAGCCTGCCGCGTAGATGATCCCCAGGGCCAGCATCACCAGCAACTGTCCCCGCACGAAGGCGCCCAGCACCTCATGGCATTCGCCAGCCAGGGCCACGATGCGCTCTTCGCGGTTGCGTGGCAGCAGGCTGCGGATCTTGGCCATCATGATGTCCCAGTCGCGCAGCAGGTAGAACGCCACCACCGGGATCAACACCAGGTTGGTCAGCCAGCCGATCAGCGCCAGGCTGGATGCGGTGGCCTGACTGAGCACCACCCCGACAATGTCGGTGGTCTGGCCCATGTGCTCGCTGATCGCAGCCTTGACCTTGTCGAACTTCCAGAAGCCATCCGCCAACCCCAGCTTGGTCTGCACCCACGGCATGGCCGTGTGTTGCAACCAGTCGAGCATTTGCGGCGCCAACTCGTACAAGCGAAACAGTTGCTTGGCCAGCATCGGCACCAGCACCAGCACCAATGCAGTGATGATCAACGTGAACAGGGCAAACACCGTCACCACGCCCAGGGTCCGCGACAGTCCGGCTTTTTCCAGGCGATCCACCACGGGATCGAACAGATAGGCGAGCAACAACGCCACCAGGAACGGCGTCAGGATCGAATGCAGCAAGAATACAAAAGCGCACAGCAGGACAAGTCCGCCAAGCCACACCCAACGACGCGTATCCGCCATAAACCACTCCATCTGTCTTTGCTTCTATATAAAGGAAGAACGTTTACCAGCGAAAACGCAGCTGCGCCTGCGGCTCAGGAGCGGGCGCCGGCTGGGTGCCATCCCCCACTGACGGCTGGACAGGCGCCTCGCCGGCCGGCACCTCCTGCAACTTGGCCAGGCTCAACTGGGTACGCAACTGGTCGGCGCTGCCGTTGACGCGATACACAATGCGATTGCCATCCACCCGCAGCGGATGGCCACCAAACGGCTCGAGCAGATGACCCAGGGCCGCGTAGCGCTCCAGGTTCATGCCCTGCACTTCCAGCAATTGTTCGGCGCTCGCACCGGGCTTGACCGCAAAACGCGGCGCCAGCTTCTGGCTGACGGCCAACATCACCGCATCGGCCACGGCGGCGGTGTCGGCGCCTTGCGCGGTGCCCTGATCGCTCTTGTCGCCCAGCCACAGGCGCCATTTGGCCTGCCATTGGTTGCCTTCCTGGCGCGCGTGCACGGCGAGCAAGGCATCGGCGCCGTAGCGTTCGGAAGCGGCGCGCAATGGCGTGGCATCGGCGCTTTCAAGGTTCGGCGCGGTGGCAACGACCTGCTCATCCAGATCGCCCAGCGGCAGGCGCAACGGCAAGCCACGGTGTTGTGCCGCACGGCGCAGCGCCTGGGCGACGGTCTGACCATCGCCCACCAGGCTGCTGCCTTCGGTGGAGTCGTTCAGCCACCAACCGAGGATCGACGGCCGGTTGCTGCCCCAGATCGACAAGCCGGCGTCACGCAGGGCGCGATCGGTGCTGACTGGATCGAAATCGACTTGCAGGCTTTCCGGCGGGCCGGCGTCGTAGCCGTATTGACTGATGATTTGCTGCGGATCCTTGCGCACCGCCGCCAGGCCCGGGCCATCGGCGGCCTTGGCATCGCCGGTGAGGCGGATCACCAGCGTCTGCACGGCGCGCTGGGTGGCCTGGTCGCGCTCCTGCGGGGACTGACTGCTGACCGGTTCAAGTACTTGATAAAGACCATTGAGGGTTTCGGCATGACTCGCCAGGCTGACCCAAGACAGGCAGCCCACAAAAAAGAATTTACACAGACGCATGGAAGATTCCCGAACGACAAATTTAGCGGCTGGAACAGACCGCGTGAACTCGGCTTGGCAAGGCTGTGACCACAGCGACCGGTAAAACATTCACAGGGTCTCGGTAAGTTTTCGTACTGTCATAACGATAGCGGATTAAAGGCTATACCTTAATACGCAGCATGGCAGACCCGATTAGCATTTTTTTAACCGGCTTTTTTCAGATATGCAGCCCTGCCCGTCGGCCCGAGGATGGCCGCTGCCCCTCAAGCCTGATAAAATCGCGCGCCTTCGCAGACCGTCAACGGCTGGGCCGCTGTTCAAAAGCCCCTGCCCGCTCGGTCGTTACCCAGAAATCCCCCCTAAAGGCCTGGATCATGAGCAAGCAACCCTCCCTGAGCTACAAGGACGCCGGTGTAGACATCGACGCCGGTGAAGCATTGGTCGAACGCATCAAGAGCGTCGCCAAGCGCACTGCGCGCCCCGAAGTCATGGGCGGCCTGGGCGGTTTTGGCGCCCTCTGCGAAATCCCGGCCGGCTACAAGCAGCCTGTGCTGGTTTCCGGCACCGACGGCGTGGGCACCAAGCTGCGCCTGGCGCTGAACCTGAACAAGCACGACAGCATCGGCATCGACCTGGTGGCCATGTGCGTCAACGACCTGGTGGTGTGCGGCGCCGAGCCGTTGTTCTTCCTGGACTACTACGCCACCGGCAAGCTCAACGTCGAGACCGCCACCCAGGTAGTCACCGGCATCGGCGCCGGCTGCGAACTGTCGGGTTGCTCTCTGGTCGGCGGCGAAACCGCTGAAATGCCAGGCATGTACGAAGGCGAAGACTACGACCTGGCCGGCTTCTGCGTCGGCGTCGTGGAAAAAGCCGAGATCATCGACGGCTCCAAAGTCGCCGCGGGTGACGCCCTGCTCGCCCTGCCTTCTTCCGGCCCGCACTCCAACGGCTACTCGCTGATCCGCAAGATCATCGAAGTGTCCGGCGCCGATATCGAGAACATCCAGCTCGACGGCAAGCCACTGACCGACCTGCTGATGGCCCCGACGCGCATCTACGTCAAGCCACTGCTCAAGCTGATCAAGGACACTGGCGCGGTCAAGGCCATGGCCCACATCACCGGCGGCGGCCTGCTGGACAACATCCCGCGCGTGCTGCCAAAAGGTGCCCAGGCAATCGTCGACGTGGCCAGCTGGCAGCGTCCTGCAGTGTTCGACTGGCTGCAAGAGAAAGGCAACGTCAACGAAACCGAAATGCACCGCGTGCTGAACTGCGGCGTGGGCATGGTCATCTGCGTGGCACAAGAGCACGTGGAAACCGCGCTGAATGTACTGCGTGAAGCCGGCGAGCAGCCATGGGTCATCGGCCAGATCGCCACTGCCCCGGAAGGCGCAGCCCAGGTTGAACTGAAGAACCTCAAGGCGCATTGATGTCCCAGACCTGTGATGTCGTGGTGCTGCTTTCCGGCACCGGCAGTAACTTGCAGGCCCTGATCGACAGCACGCGCACCGGCGACAGCCCGGTGCGCATCGCTGCGGTGATCTCCAACCGCAGCGACGCCTACGGCCTGCAACGCGCCAGGGACGCGGGCATCGAAACCCGCTCCCTGGATCACAAGGCTTTCGAAGGCCGCGAGGCCTTCGACAGTGCCCTGGTCGACCTGATCGACGCTTTCAACCCCAACCTTGTGGTACTCGCCGGCTTCATGCGCATCCTCAGCGCGGATTTTGTGCGGCACTACGAAGGGCGCCTGCTCAATATCCACCCTTCCCTGCTCCCCAAGTACAAAGGCATGCACACGCACCAGCGCGCACTCGACGCCGGTGACAGCGAGCATGGCTGCAGTGTGCACTTCGTCACCGAGGAACTCGATGGCGGGCCTCTGGTCGTACAGGCAGTGGTTCCGGTAGAGTCTGACGACTCGGCGCAGACGCTTGCGCAACGGGTTCACACCCAGGAACACAGGATTTATCCGCTGGCGGTTCGCTGGTTTGCCGAGGGGCGGTTGATTCTTGGCGACCAGGGTGCATTATTGGACGGTCAGTTACTTGCGGCCAGCGGCCACTTGATTCGAACCTAGGAGATTTTATGCGTCGCGCCTTGCTCTTCGCTTTTGCGCTGTTCGCCTTGCCTGCCGTGCAAGCAGCAGACCTTCACCCTTTCTCCGCGAGCTACACCGCCGACTGGAAACAGTTGCCCATGAGTGGATCGGCTGAGCGCAGCCTGACCAAGAACGGCGACGGCACCTGGACCTTGAATTTCAAGGCTTCCATGATGATCGCCAGCCTGACCGAAACCAGCGTGATCCAGTTTGACAAGGATGCCCTGCAACCGAAGAGCTACACCTTCGAGCGCGGCGGCCTGGGCAAGGCCAAGAAGATCAACCTGGACTTCGACCAGGCGGCCAAGAAAGTCACCGGTTTCGAGAACAAGGACCCGGTCAATGTGCCCTTGCAAAGCGGCATGCTCGACAAGTCCACCTACCAGTTGGCGCTGCAGCGCGACGTGGCAGCGGGCAAGAAGAGCATGAGCTACAACGTGGTGGAAGGCACTGACGTCGACACCTACGACTTCCGCGTGATCGGCCCGGAAAAGGTCCAGACCAAGGTCGGCTCCATCGACGCGATCAAGGTCGAGCGCGTGCGTGACCCGACTCAGAGCAAGCGCATCACCCAGATGTGGTTTGCCAAGGACCAGGGCGGCATCCTCGTTGCCCTGCGCCAGGTCGAGACCGACGGCAAGGAATACAACATCATGCTGCAGGACGGTACCGTGGACGGCAAGGCTGTCAAAGGTAGCTGATCGGTAGATGGAATAAAGAGCCTCGCGAATGCGGGGCTTTTTTTCGCCTTGGATGTGTGGCGGCTTGTAGAACGCCATCGCCGACAGGCCCAATACAGGGCTAAAAAGACTTACTCGAACATGAAACTTTTGTCATATAACTCAGCACCCTGCGGCGCAATGTCGCGGTTTTCGCGGCCTGCAGCACTGTTGCGTTTTGCGCAATGATTTGTTGCGTGCAAAATCGGTTTACTTAGCAAGCTAACAAAACATATAACAAAGGCCTGCGACGACTTGCCGCAGATCCACCAGAGATTGGAGCAAGCAGATGACTGTAAAAGTAACTGAACGCGACGACGAACATATGTCCCACGAAGCACTGGGCCATGGGATTCACATCTGGGATGTACACCAACAAGATATGTTGGTCGGCATGTTTCACAATGAGAGCGACGCTCATAATTATAAAAACGAGCTTGAAGCCCTTGAAATGAGAAACCAGGCGCAAGGCTCCTGAGACGCTGAAATCCTGTAGGCATCCCAGCCCCACGCAGCTGGGGTGCCGATAAACAAAAACCCCGCCTTTTGAGCGGGGTTTGTGTTTTGTTGGCTTGGTTTTTTTTGGGGGCGCTTCGCACCCCAACGCAGGGCAAGCCTGCTCGCCACAACACACCTGTCACTCTGACGAGCCTGCTTGCCACGACACTCCTGTCATCCTCACAAGCCTGCTTGCCACGACACACCTGTCATCCTCACAAGCCTGCTTGCCACGACACGCCAGCCATCCTCAAAAGCCTGCTTGCCACGACACACCTGTCACCCTGACAAGTCTGCTTGCCACGACACACCTGCCATCCTCACAAGCCTGCTTGCCACGACACGCCTGTCACCCTGACAAGTCTGCTTGCCACGACACACCTGCCATCCACACAAGCCTGCTTGCCACGACACACCTGCCATTCTCACAAGCCTGTGTGCCACGGCGACGCTGCAGCTCCTCACAATCGGGTCATTGCAATGCTTTGACGCCTTACCACATCAGATCGTCAGGGATCTGGTACGCGGCGTACGGATCATCCTCGTCCGGCACCTGGCTTTCGGTGAGGATGTTGAGCTGCACGATACGTTCCGGGGCGCGTTCCTGGATCTTCAGGGCGGCCTCGCGCGGGATCACCTCGTAGCCACCGCCGTGGTGCACGATGGCCAGGGAGCCGTTGCTCAGCTTGTTGCGCATCAATGTGTTGACCGACAGGCGCTTGACCTTCTTGTCATCCACGAAGTTGTAGTAGTCCTCGGTGGTCAGCTTGGGCAGGCGCGAGGTCTCGATCAGTTGCTTGACCTGGGCCGTGCGGGCCTTGGCCTCGGCTTTTTCCTGCTGCTGGCGATTCAACTCCTGGTCGCGCTTGACCTTCTCGGCCTGCGCCTCGGCAGCCAGGCGAGCCTGGGTATCATCGGCCTCGATCTGGCCCTTGTGGACCAGGCGCTGCTGTTTCTGTTTCTCTTTGCCGACCTGCTTGGCCTGCTTTTGGTTGACCAGACCTGCTTTGAGCAACTGGTCGCGAAGGGAAAGGCTCATGGTGCTTACTCACTTAGGCAACTGCTCAACCGCAGCTGGACACATTCTTTTCCTGACGTTTGGCTTCGCCCCACAGGGCGTCCAACTCTTCGAGGGTGCAATCTTCTATGGGTTGGTGCGTGTCGCGCAATGCCTGTTCGATAAATCGGAAACGGCGTTCGAACTTGGCGTTGGCGCCACGCAGCGCGGTTTCGGGGTCGACCTTGAGATGACGGGCCAGGTTGACTGCCGCAAACAGCAGGTCACCGACCTCGTCGGCGATGGCCACCGGGTCGTTATCGGCCATGGCTTCGAGCACTTCATCCAGCTCTTCGCGCACGTTGTCGACCACCGGCAAGGCCGATGGCCAATCGAACCCGACCTGGCTGGCGCGCTTCTGCAATTTGGCGGCACGCGACAACGATGGCAACGCGGTCGGCACATCGTCCAGCAGCGAGAGCTGCTCCGGTGCGTCGGATTTTTCCGCGCGCTCCTCGGCCTTGATCTGCTCCCAGCGCGCCTTGACCTGCTCCTCGCTTAACTGCGGAATATCCAGCGGCGCGTACAAATCACCGGTCGGGAACACATGCGGATGGCGACGGATCAACTTGCGGGTGATGCTGTCGATCACCCCGGCAAATTCGAAGCGCCCTTCTTCGCGCGCCAGCTGGCTGTAATACACCACCTGGAACAACAGGTCGCCCAGCTCGCCCTGCAGGTGATCGAAATCCCCGCGCTCGATGGCGTCGGCGACTTCGTAGGCTTCTTCCAGGGTGTGCGGGACGATGGTCGCGTAGGTTTGCTTGAGGTCCCACGGGCAGCCGTATTGCGGGTCCCGCAGGCGCTTCATGAGGTGCAGCAGGTCTTCAAGTGAATACATCAGTCAATCTCTGCCCATTGTCTGGAACCGCTGAAAATCTACTGTGGGAGCTGGCTTGCCTGCGATGGCCTCCACTCGGTCTGTCAGACAGACCGAGTCGCCTGCATCGCGGGCAAGCCCGGCTCCCACAGAAAGCAGCCCTCCCACATTTTCAGACCGCATTACGGGGTGCGATTACGCCGGGTTTCAATGATGTTCGGCAACTGGGAAATCCGCCCCAGCAACCGCCCCAGCGCATCCAGTCCCGGGATCTCGATGGTCAGGGACATCAACGCGGTGTTGTCCTCTTTATTCGAGCGGGTGTTGACCGCCAATACGTTGATCCGCTCGTTGAGCAGCACTTGCGAGACGTCACGCAGCAGGCCGGACCGATCGTAGGCGCGGATGACGATGTCCACCGGGTAGGTGAGCACCGGCACCGGGCCCCAGCTGACCTGGATGATCCGCTCCGGCTCGCGCCCGCCCAACTGCAGCACCGAGGCGCAGTCCTGACGGTGAATGCTCACGCCACGGCCCTGGGTGATGTAGCCGACAATGGCATCGCCCGGCAGAGGCTGGCAGCAGCCGGCCATCTGGGTCAGCAGGTTGCCCACGCCCTGGATCTGGATATCGCCGCGCTTGCCCGGCTTGTAGCCCGTGGCCTTGCGCGGGATCAGCTCCAACTGCTCGTTGCCGCGTTCCGGCTCGACAAGTTGCTGGGCCAGGTTGACCAGCTGCGCCAGGCGCAGGTCGCCGGCACCGAGGGCGGCGAACATGTCTTCGGCGATCTTCATGTTGGCTTTTTCGGCCAACTTGTCGAAGTCCACCTGCGGCAGGCCCAGGCGCGCCAGTTCGCGTTCGAGCAGGGTCTTGCCGGCGGCGACGTTCTGGTCGCGCGCCTGCAGCTTGAACCAGTGGACAATCTTCGCCCGCGCCCGCGACGTGGTGATGTAGCCCAGGTTCGGGTTCAACCAGTCGCGGCTCGGCGTGCCATGCTTGCTGGTGATGATCTCGACCTGTTCGCCGGTCTGCAGGCTGTAGTTGAGCGGCACGATACGCCCGTTGATCTTGGCGCCACGGCAGTTGTGGCCGATCTCGGTGTGTACGCGGTACGCAAAGTCCAGCGGCGTGGCGCCCTTGGGCAGGTCGATGGCGTGGCCGTCGGGGGTAAAGATGTAGACCCGGTCCGGCTCGATATCCACCCGCAGCTGTTCCGCCAGGCCACCGATGTCGCCAAGCTCTTCATGCCATTCCAGCACCTGGCGCAGCCAGGAGATTTTCTCTTCGTACTGGTTGGACCCGGCCTTGACATCAGTGCCCTTGTAGCGCCAGTGCGCGCACACCCCCAGCTCCGCCTCTTCGTGCATGGCGTGGGTGCGGATCTGCACTTCCAGCACCTTGCCCTCGGGGCCGATCACCGCCGTGTGCAGCGAGCGATAGCCGTTTTCCTTGGGGTTGGCGATGTAGTCGTCGAATTCCTTGGGAATGTGCCGCCACAGGGTGTGGACGATGCCGAGCGCGGTGTAGCAATCGCGCATTTCCGGCACCAGCACGCGCACCGCACGCACGTCGTAGATCTGGCTGAAGGCCAGGCCCTTGCGCTGCATTTTGCGCCAGATGGAATAGATGTGTTTGGCGCGGCCGCTGATGTCGGCATCCACACCGGTGGCCTGCAGCTCGGAACGCAGCTGGCCCATCACGTCGGTGATGAAGCGCTCACGGTCGAGGCGCCGCTCGTGCAGCAGGGTGGCGATCTGTTTGTATTGATCGGGTTCGAGGTAGCGGAAGGACAGGTCCTCCAGCTCCCACTTGATATGGCCGATGCCCAGGCGGTGCGCCAGTGGCGCGTAGATGTCGAACACCTCGCGGGCCACGCGGTTGCGCTTTTCGTCGTCAGCGGTCTTTACCGCACGGATCGCGCAGGTGCGTTCGGCCAGCTTGATCAGGGCGACGCGCACGTCGTCGACCATCGCCACCAGCATCTTGCGCAGGTTTTCGACCTGGCCCTGGGTGCCCAGCACCATCGACTGGCGCGGGCTCAGGCTGGCACTGATGGCAGCCATGCGCAGCACGCCGTCGATCAGTTTGGCCACCACCGCGCCGAAGCGCTGGCTGACCGTCGGCAACGGAATGTGCCCTTCACGCACGCCGCGATAGAGCACGGCGGCGATCAGCGAATCCTGGTCCAGCTTGAGATCGGCGAGGATCTCGGCGATTTCCAACCCGGTGCGAAAGCTTGAAGTGCCTTCGGCCCACAGGTTCTTGGCCGCATTGTCTTGCTGTTCAGACTCACGAGCGAACTCGCAGGCTGCTTTCAAGGCTTCACGGTCCAGTGCCGGGTCGACACTGATGGCATGATCCAGCCATGCCTCGAGATTGATACTGCCGTCGGTGTTGATCGGCTGGTGTGCTCTCACCTGTACCATCTTGCTTACCTTCCCTACGACGCACCTTCGGTGCGCCAATATCATCGCCGACCTTTTACTGCAGACTCCCTGGCAGATCACAGGCCTTGGAGAATGCAGGCCAGTCGGATTAAACGGGCATCCTAGCCCGCTTCAAATAACGCCATGGCCTCGACATGCGCTGTTTGCGGAAACATGTCGAGGATCCCGGCACGTTTTAGCCGGTAGCCTTGCTTGACCAACTCAACCGTGTCCCGCGCCAGCGTGGCCGGGTTGCAGGACACATACACCAGGCGCTTGGCCCCAAGGGTGGCGAGCTTGCGCACAACCTCCAGGGCACCGTCACGGGGTGGGTCCAAGAGTACCGCAGAAAAGCCCTGTTTGGCCCATTCCGCGTCAGTCAAAGGCTGGGACAAATCGGCCTGAAAAAACTGCACATTATGCAAATTGTTGCTGACGGCGTTGAGTGCCGCGCGGTCCACCATGGTCTGCACGCCTTCCACCGCCACCACTTCACGCACCTGGCGCGCCAGTGGCAGGGCGAAGTTGCCCAGGCCGCAAAACAGATCCAGCACCCGCTCGTCGGGTTGTGGCGCCAGCCATTCCAGGGCCTGGGCGACCATCGCCTCGTTGACGCCGGCGTTGACCTGGACAAAATCCCCTGGCCGGTACGCCAGCTCCAAGTCCCATGCGTCGAGTCGAAAACCTAGTGGCAGATCAGCCTCGACGGGTTCCGGCTGGCCCTCGCCATGCAGCCACAATTGGGCTTCATGGAACGCGCAGAATTCTTTCAGGATCAGCAGATCCGCATCCGACAACGGCGCCATATGCCGCAGCAGCACGGCGACGGACGAGCCACTGAACAGCTCCACATGGCCCAGCGCCTGCGGCTTGCTCAGGCGGCGCAGCATGTTGGGCAGGCGCTGCATGATCGGTTGCAAGGCCTGTACCAGCACCGGGCAATCATCGATGGCAATGATGTCCTGGCTGGCCACGGCGCGAAAACCCACTTCGAGTTTTTTCGCCTTGGCATCCCAGCGCACAGCCACGCGGGCGCGGCGCCGGTAGCCGAATTCCGGCCCGCTCAACGGGGCTGCCCACTCCAGCGGTTCGACCGCCGCCACGCGGGACAGCTGCTCGGCGAGCATGCGCTGTTTCAGGGCAAGTTGTTCGTCATGGGGCAAGTGCTGCACGCTGCAGCCGCCGCAGCGGCCAAAGTGCGCGCATGGCGCCGGGCGGCGCAGTTCGCTGGCCTTGAAGACCCTTTCGGTGCGCGCCTCGACCACTTTGCCATGGGCGCCCAACACCCGCGCTTCAACCTCTTCGCCGGCGAGCGCGCCGTTGACGAACCAGGTGCGACCTTCAAAGAACACGATGCCACGGCCATCGTTGGCCAGGCGCTCGATGGTCAGGCGCTGTTTCTTGCCCACGGGAATCTGTGGGGCCCGGCTGCCGCCCGTCGGTTGGAAGCGCAGGCCTCTCTCGTGCTTGGCCATCAGTTGGGCGCGTCGAAGATGCCGGTCGACAGGTAGCGGTCGCCTCGGTCACAGATGATCGCGACGATCACCGCGTTTTCCACTTCCCGGGACAGGCGCAACATGCCCGCCACCGCGCCACCGGAGGACACGCCGCAGAAGATGCCTTCTTCACGCGCCAGGCGGCGGGTGGTGTCTTCGGCTTCACGCTGGGCCATGTCGATGATGCGATCCACGCGCGTCGAGTTGTAGATCTTCGGCAGGTACTCTTCGGGCCAGCGGCGGATGCCGGGGATGGCCGAGCCTTCCATCGGTTGCAGGCCGATGATCTGGATGTCGGGGTTCTGCTCCTTGAGGTAGCGCGAATTGCCCATGATGGTGCCGGTGGTGCCCATCGAACTGACGAAATGGGTGATGGTGCCCTGGGTCTGGCGCCAGATTTCCGGACCGGTGGAGGTGTAGTGCGCCTCGGGGTTATCGCCGTTGGCAAACTGGTCCAGCACCAGGCCACGGCCTTCGGCGGCCATGCGCTCGGCGAGGTCACGCGCGCCTTCCATGCCTTCTTCCTGGGTGACCAGAATCAGCTCGGCGCCATAGGCGGTCATCGCTGCCTTGCGCTCCGCGCTGCCGTTGTCGGGCATGATCAGGACCATCTTGTAGCCCTTGATCGCAGCGGCCATGGCCAAGGCGATCCCGGTGTTGCCGGAAGTGGCTTCGATCAGGGTGTCGCCGGGCTGGATCTGCCCACGCAACTCGGCGCGGGTGATCATCGACAGCGCCGGGCGGTCTTTTACCGACCCGGCCGGGTTGTTGCCTTCGAGCTTGAGCAACAGGGTATTGCTGGTTTCACCCGCCATGCGTTGCAAGCGGACCAGGGGCGTGTTGCCGACGCAATCGGCGATTGTAGGGTACTGCAAGGTCATGGCGTATTCGCAATCCAGACTGCGGGGGCGAACATCATACCGGGAAAGGCTGGCGGGCCATATCACGCAAAGTGCGGTGCTTATGGCGTAAAGGAATAAGCACGCACTGTGTGGACGCGCGCCTACAGGAAATGTGCGGGCTTGCCGGCGATGGCCGCCCCCCCGGTCAATAGCCTACCCGCCCTGTCCGTCGCCATGATTCTTGCGAAACACCTCCTCCCCCATCGCCGCAATCTGCCCCTCGATCAACGCTTCAAAAGGTTTGAGCAACGGTTCGAAGGAAGTTGGCGCCTCCAGCACCTGTAACGCCTGCACGATCGCCTCGACCGTCGACAGCGCACCCGGCCCCGGCGCCTTGCGCAATCGGTAGCGGGAAACCGCGCCTTCGGCCAGCGTCACCCGTGGCAACGCCGCCAGCAACGGATTGAGGTGCAGCAGCTTGCGCGCCTTGCGCCACGTGCCGTCGGGAACTACCAGCAACAGCGGTTGATCCCCAGACGCGTAGGCGTGCAACGGCTGGGCATCGTCAGCCGGAAACAACAGCCGCGCCTGATAGCCGGGCGGGTTCAATAATGTCGACAGGTCGTCGAATACCTCACCCACGACCAACTGCGCGTTGTTCAACCCCAACGCCGCCAGTCGCGCAGTGTTCAGCGCATGGTTGACCTCACTCGGATGCTGCAGCAGCAACACCCGCGTGCGGCTGTCGAGGCTCGGGATCAGCGCGCACAGGCAGTGAGTGGCGGGCCTCAGGCAGCGGGGGCATTGGGGTCTGGACATGATTATCAGGCCTGGTTGAGCTGAGCTTTGAGCAGATCGCGGAAAGTCTGGATCAGCGGTTCACGGCTGCGACCGCGGCGCATGATCATCGAGAACGGCGCCTGGTAGCCGAAGGTGGCCGGCAACAGGACGCGCAGGTCGCCCTTGTCGGCCCAGGCCTGGGCGTAGTGCTCGGGCAGGTAGCCGATGTAGGCACCGGACAGCACCAGGATCAGTTGCGCCTCCATACTTTCCACGGTCGCCGCGCTGTGCTTGAAGCCATGGCGCGCCAGCTCGGCCTGGCTCCAGTAGCCGCGTCCGACCATGCGTTGCTGGGTGATCACCTGTTCGGGGATGCGTCGCTCGTTGAACAGCGGATGCCGGGTACTGCAATACAACCAGTGCTGCTCACGGTACAGCGGCATGTAGATCAGCCCGCTCATGCGGTTGGAAAAGGCGCCGATGGCCAGGTCCAGGCGGTTGTCCTGCACGCCGAGTTGCAGTTCGTACGGGCTCATCACCGACAGGTGCAGGTGCACCGCCGGGTGCTCGAGGCTGTAGGCGCCGATCACTTCGGCGAACGGCAAGGCCTTGTCGCTGACGGTGGAGTCGAGCACGCCCAGCTTGAGCGTACCGCGCAGCTCGCCCTTGAGCGCGGCGGCGTATTGCTCGAAGCCTTCCAGCTCGCCCAATAGACGCAAGGTTTCCTGATGAAACAACTCGCCCTTGCTGGTCAGGCTGAACCCGCCCCGGCCGCGATGGCACAGCACCAGGCCCAGTGCGCTTTCCAACTGGCTCATATAGGTCGAGATGGCCGAGGTGGACAGGTTGAGTTCGTGCTGCGCGTTGGCAAACCCCTGGTGGCGCACGACGCTGACAAAGATGCGCAGGAGTTTCAGGTCGGGCAAGGCGTTGGCCATCGGGTCTCCAGGTGTCTCGTGGCAAGCGGGCTAGTTTTGGTGCACAGGCTTGTTTGTGTTGCACAAGCCTGCTGGTTGCAGAGGCTTGTTGTGCTGCACAAGCCTGCTGGTTACAGAGGCTTGCTGTGTTGCACAAGCCTGCTGGTTACAGAAGCTTGCTGTGTTGCACAGGCTTGTTGTGGCGAGCAGGCTTGCCCTGCGTTGGGCCGCGCAGCGGCCCCGAAACCTGACGACTCATTACTTCTGGAAAACCGCAGTGTGTTCTGGGGGCTGCTTCGCACCCCAACGCAGGGCAAGCCTGCTCACCACAACAAGCCTGATCACCACAGAAAACCTGATCACCACAGAAAGCCTGCTCCACAGAACCCCCGCTCATCACAGAGAACCTGCTCATCACAGTCTACCTGCTGGCATTAGTTTAGAAAAATCTGAACTAAGTATTTGCCCCTGCCGATTCTTCCCGTCCCGGGCTTTTCGCAGAATCGGCCTCTAATAAACAAAACAACGATGAGGCAATCCCGTGGACAAGATTTTCCACCAACCACTGGGCGGCAACGAAATGCCGCGCTTCGCCGGCATCGCCACCATGATGCGTCTTCCCCACCTGCAAACGGCCAAGGGCCTGGATGCCGCCTTCGTTGGCGTGCCCCTGGACATCGGCACCTCGCTGCGCGCCGGCACCCGCTTCGGGCCGCGTGAAATTCGCGCCGAGTCCGTGATGATCCGCCCGTACAACATGGCCACCGGCGCCGCACCGTTCGACTCGCTGTCGGTGGCGGATATCGGTGATGTGGCGATCAACACCTTCAACCTGCTCGACGCCGTGCGCATCATCGAAGAAGCCTACGATGAGATCCTCGAGCACGACGTGATCCCGCTGACGCTGGGCGGCGACCACACCATCACCCTGCCGATCCTGCGGGCGATCCACAAGAAACACGGCAAGGTCGGGTTGGTGCATATCGACGCCCACGCCGACGTCAACGACCATATGTTCGGCGAGAAAATCGCCCACGGCACCACGTTCCGCCGCGCCGTGGAAGAAGGCCTGCTCGATTGCGACCGCGTGGTGCAGATCGGCCTGCGTGCCCAGGGCTACACCGCCGAAGACTTCAACTGGAGCCGCAAACAGGGCTTCCGTGTGGTCCAGGCCGAAGAATGCTGGCACCACTCTCTCGCGCCATTGATGGCCGAAGTGCGTGAGAAAGTCGGCGGCGGCCCGGTGTACCTGAGCTTCGATATCGATGGCATCGACCCGGCCTGGGCGCCCGGCACCGGCACCCCGGAAATCGGCGGGCTGACCACCATCCAGGCCATCGAGATCATCCGTGGCTGCCAGGGCCTCGACCTGATTGGTTGCGATCTGGTAGAAGTTTCGCCGCCCTACGACACCACCGGCAACACCTCGTTGCTGGGCGCCAACCTGCTGTACGAGATGCTCTGCGTACTGCCCGGCGTGGCGCACCGCTGATGAGCGCGCAAGCCGAGGTGCTGCGTGCCGCCGCCGATCTGGTGGCGGCCTTCGCGCGCAATGACCGCGAGGCCTATTTCGGCGCGTTCACCCACGATGCCAGCTTTGTGTTCTACACCCTCCCCCAGCCGCTGCTCAGTCGCGATGCCTACCAGGCGTTGTGGGACAGCTGGCGTCGGGACGAGGGATTCGAGGTGCTGTCCTGCACCTCAAGCAATGCCTTCGTCAGCCTGCAGGGTGACGTGGCGATATTTATTCATGACGTGGCCACCGAGTTGCGCATGAACGGGGAGCAATTTCATAGCCAGGAACGCGAGACCATTGTCTTCAAACGGCAAGGGTCTGGCGCAGAACAACAAGGCCTGTGGCTGGCCTGTCACGAACATTTGTCCGCTATGCCGGAAGGGCTGCCGCCCCATTAGCCAATGTGATCGGAGCAGATCATGAATAATAAAAACAACGAAAATAGTATTCGCAAAATAGAAACCAACGGGGTCGAACAGATCCCGGACCACGAGCGTACCGCCGGCCCCAAGGATCTGTTTCGACTGATCTTCGGCGGTGCCAATACCTTTGCCACCGCCGTGCTGGGTGCCTTTCCGGTGTTGTTCGGCTTGTCGTTCCAGGCCGGCGTCTGGGCGATCGTGCTGGGCGTGCTGGTGGGTGCGCTGATCCTGGCGCCGATGGGCCTGTTCGGGCCGATCAATGGCACCAACAACGCCGTGTCTTCCGGTGCGCACTTTGGTGTGCACGGGCGGATTGTCGGCTCGTTCCTGTCGCTGCTGACCGCAATTGCCTTCTTCTCACTGTCGGTGTGGAGTTCAGGCGATGCGCTGGTAGGCGGTGCGAAACGCCTGGTGGGCTTGCCTGAAACTGACCTGACCCTGGGCCTGGCCTACGGGCTGTTTGCGCTGCTCGTCCTCACCGTCTGCATCTACGGCTTTCGCTTCATGCTGTGGGTCAACCGCATCGCGGTGTGGGCGGCGAGCCTGTTGTTCCTGCTGGGGATCTTCGCCTTCGCGCCGGCCTTCGACAGCCACTTCGCCGGCACCGTCGCCATGGGCCAGGCCGGGTTCTGGGCGGCCTTCATCGGCGCCGCGCTGGTAGCCATGAGCAACCCGATTTCCTTCGGTGCATTCCTCGGCGACTGGTCGCGCTACATCCCGCGTGAGACGCCGAAAATGCGCATCATGCTGGCGGTGGTCCTCGCACAGATCGCCACGCTGATCCCGTTCCTGTTCGGCCTGGCCACCGCGACCATCGTGGCGGTCAAGGCACCGGACTACATAGCGGCCAACAACTACGTCGGCGGCCTGCTGGCGGTTGCGCCCAGCTGGTTCTTCCTGCCGGTGTGCCTGATCGCGGTGATCGGCGGCATGTCCACCGGCACCACCTCGCTGTATGGCACGGGACTGGACATGTCCAGCGTATTCCCGCGCCTGCTGTCGCGGGTCAAGGCCACGCTGCTGATCGGCGTGATGTCGATTGCCTTCATCTTTATCGGACGTTTCGCCGCCAACCTGGTGCAGAGCGTGTCGACCTTCGCCGTGCTGATCATCACCTGCACCACGCCCTGGATGGTGATGATGATCATCGGCCTGATCGTGCGTCGCGGCTTCTACTGCCCGGATGACCTGCAGGTCTTCACCCGCGGTGAAACCGGCGGCCGCTACTGGTTCAGCCATGGCTGGAACTGGCGCGGGCTGGGGGCCTGGATCCCGAGCGCGCTGGTCGGCCTGTGCTTCGTCAACCTGCCTGGGCAGTTTGTCGGGCCGCTGGGCAACCTGGCCGACGGGATTGATATCAGCCTGCCGGTGACGCTGGGACTGGCTTCGGTGGTGTACCTGACCTTGCTGCGTGTGTTCCCGGAACCAGCGGCCGTTTATGGCCCCAGGGAGCTGCTGCACAGCCCCACGGGAGCAAGCTCCCCCGCCACAAAAAGCGCCTCAATAGCCTAAAAAAATAATCGGAGAACCGCCGTCATGGCTTTGGATTTATTCGTCGTACTCATCTACGCCGCCGGCATGCTCGTGCTCGGCTATTACGGCATGCGCCGCGCCAAGACCCACGAAGACTACCTGGTGGCTGGCCGCAACCTGGGCCCGTCGCTGTACATGGGCACCATGGCCGCCACGGTGTTGGGCGGGGCGTCCACCGTCGGCACCGTGCGCCTGGGTTACGTGCACGGCATCTCCGGCTTCTGGCTGTGTGCCGCGCTGGGCATGGGCATCATTGCGCTGAACCTGTTCCTGGCCAAGCCGCTGCTGAAGCTGAAGATCTTCACCGTGACCCAGGTCCTGGAAAAACGCTACAACCCCATGGCCCGCCAGGCCAGTGCGGTGATCATGCTGGCCTACGCGCTGATGATCGGCGTGACCTCGATCCTGGCTATCGGCACGGTGCTGCAGGTGCTGTTCGGCCTGCCGTTCTGGATCTCGGTGCTGCTCGGTGGTGGCGTGGTGGTGGTGTACTCGACCATCGGCGGCATGTGGTCGCTGACCCTGACCGACATCGTGCAATTCGTGATCAAGACCGTCGGCCTGATGTTTATCCTGCTGCCGATCTGCCTCTACCGCGTGGGCGGCTGGGATGAACTGGTGGCCAAGCTGCCGGCATCCAGCTTCAGCTTCACCGCGATCGGCTGGGACACGATCATTACCTACTTCATGATCTACTTCTTCGGCATCCTGATCGGCCAGGACATCTGGCAACGGGTATTCACCGCCCGTGACGAAAAGGTCGCCAAGTACGCAGGCACGTTCGCCGGCTTCTACTGCATCCTCTACGGCCTGGCCTGTGCACTGATCGGCATGGCCGCCCATGTGCTGATTCCGGACCTGGACAACGTCAACAACGCCTTTGCGGCCATCGTCAAAATGTCGCTGCCGGACGGCATTCGTGGCCTGGTGATCGCCGCTGCACTGGCTGCGATGATGTCCACCGCCAGCGCCGGCCTGCTGGCCGCCTCTACCGTGCTGACCGAAGACCTGCTGCCGCGCCTGCGCGGTGGCAAGCAGTCGAGCCTGAGCATCAACCGCCTCTTCACGATGCTGACCGGCATTGCCGTGCTGGGTATCGCGCTGGTGGTGAGCGACGTGATCAGCGCCCTGACCCTGGCCTACAACCTGTTGGTGGGCGGCATGCTGATCCCACTGATCGGGGCGATCTTCTGGAAACGCGCGACCACCTCGGGGGCGATTACGTCCATGACCCTGGGCTTTGTGACAGCGCTGGTGTTCATGATCAAGGATGGCTTGGATGCCAACACACCGATCTACTACAGCCTGGCAGTAGGGCTGGTGAGTTTTGTGCTGGTGAGTTTGTTGTCGCGCCGGCCAGCGGGTGTAACAGCCAGCGCGGTTTGAGATACAGCGGGATTTAGAGCGGTTTCTTCAGCGGGCGCGACGTCGGATGTCGCGCCCGTTTTTTTATCAGTGCATTGCCGAACCCGAGGGCGCTCTAGCCTGGATGATTTCCTGGACCAGGCAGGCCCAAATCAACCCATGTGCTGTGCAATCGGAATAGGTTGCTTCGGACACGATCTGGTTGTATGCAGCGCAATACACTATCGAAAGCCCATCCAGTTCGCCTTCCCCCAGCGCAGTAACGACAAACTGCTCTTTGCTCAACTCTGCAATTTGCACCGGGCTTAGAGGCCGGGGACGGAACTGAACCCCAGACTGCAGCAACAACGCCGAAACCCCTTCCCTAAAACGGCTGGATTGCAGACCTTCAATTGATGCGTCAATCGAAGGATTGTCCGCCAGGAGCTTTTCAAACAGCTCGATGCCGACGCGATTTAACTCGTCATTCAAATACTGATTCGCGAGCAGTAGATAATCGTTATGCAGCGGTTTGACAGTCGTCATCACAGGCCTGCGAAGGGCTCCCTCGCCGGGCTGATTTGCGCCGTATACGGTGACTCGATAATTTACCAACCGGAACATCATGGCTTGCAACAAGCCGTTGACACCTCGACCGATGATCGAGACGCGTGGCGCATCGGCATAGGCGTGCAGGGAGGGGATCACCAATGATTGTGCACGCTTGCGCCTGACAATGCAGTGCAAGGCCTTGACGCTCAGTTGGACTGAAACCGCGTAGTCAAGGTCGCATTGGCAGGCGTCGGTGCTGGCCGCCTGCGTCGTCAGCGTCGCGGGTTTGCACCAGGTGGAGAGACTGCAACCGAGCGCTTCTGTGCGCATCCGAAATGCATGCAATATCCCGGGATCGGAGTCCAATACAAGCTGGGTGTGTTCAGCGGTTGCCAGGGTCCGCAAAGCGTCATCACTGAAGACATCCGGGTTGGCGATACAGACCAGGCGAGCGAGTGTGTGCATACGCTGGATGAGATTCCCGTCGATACGATGAGCGAAGTCATCATTCAGGGATAAGCACAGGGCGACAGCAGAGGCTCCCTTTAGCGCCTCGGACCAATCCTTAACAAATGACACTCGACTGTCGATATTGCCCGGTGCTCGGCCGTGTCTGTCCAACACTTTGACCCGCACATTCGGATCTCGATCAAGTAACAGTTTGACAAGCTCTTTACCCACATTGCCGTATCCCAACACACAGATATCGGGCGGTAGTGAGCCATCGGCCCGTTTCAACCAGTGTGCGATATAGACCGCGACATGCGGGGCGTCGACCCCCAGCGTGTTGGCCACTCGAATGCCATTGGACTCGCATAGATCCAGCCGCACGTTATCCAGGCTTGTGCCTCTGCGGATTAAATGAAGGTCTCCAAACGGATGAGAGATACGCCATTGCTCAATGACATCTGCATCGACGGCTTGGTCCCCGAGAATAATCGTCGAGGGACGCAGGAGTCCGATCTGTATGAGCAGGGCCTGCTTGGCTATTGTCGGGGGAAGAAACACTACGTTACCGGGCGCCTGCGCCTTCCAACTCTTCGAGGCCGGTGCGATATGCAGAATATTTTCGGTCGTGGCAATGAGCGACGCGGCGACGGGCGGAACTGAAGAGAGCAACATGGCTTTGTCTCCAACAATTCTGAATTACTGATACCTCGAAGTGAGGAACTCAATAAAGTTGGGCGCTACGGAGCGGCGCTTGAGCTTCAACCTATGCCGATTCTTGGAATTAGATAAGCCAGCTATTTCTGACGAACAGGTAGTCCAATTCCGACAGTTGCACGCCAAAGCCTGACCCACGCCCCGCTACTGCTTGAGCGCTTTAAACAAATCATCGCAGTCCTTGCAGCCAAAATATTGCGCGGATGCCGAGCATTCGACCTCACCCGTAGCGCCTGCCCTAACCCGCCAAATACAGGCGTTTCCCTGATATTTCAGCGTGCCTTCAAGGTAACAAGGCGCCCAATCAAACTGGTCATGCAGTGTGCGGCCGTCGATAGGCTCGGCACGTTTAAAAAAGGACGACACCTGTCGCTCATCCAGTGCAACGTCACTGGGTCGGCACCGTTCAGGCTCGTCGGAATGGAAGCCAGAGATGAGAATGTCCTCGATAACCGCATGGGAGGACGAACATCCGGCAAGTAATACACACACGCCGAAAGACAATGACCTTAAATTCATTGCCATACCGCACTGCTGGCTTCACCTGGATGCTTATATGAGATTTGCGGGTGTGTGTAGACGTCAGCCGGTGTCAGACGAAAATGCCCATACAACTCAGACACGAGCCACTGCAGGGACTCATTCTGCATAGCGGTCACCTCCTCATAACGTGCAGCATCCAGATGTTTGCCAACCAGTTCGATACCCAGGGAATCAGCATTCATGGGGTATCGCTCAGGATAGTCCTTGGTACGCTCATATCTGTCCAATGCCCGAATCTGCAACGTCCAGGTGAGTGCCTGGATAGTTTGGATCTGAGGGGTATCGCACGTCGTCTTATCAACGGCCAGGCACTTGGAACGAAGGTAGCGCCCAACGTGATAACAGCATTTTTTCAGGCTGGCCGTCTGGTAGATAACGCCATTTTTTTCGATGAGAAAGTGCGCACCGCTGCCTTTGGCAAGGTAGCCATTAAAGGTGTGCTGCGCCGTGGGCGCGTCGGTCTGGTGGACCACTAAAGCACGCACACTGCGCAAATCGCCGTGTTCGATCGTTTGAAACCGACGATGCTCGACTCTTTCGGAAATCAACATTCCTTCGCTATCAACACTCGACATTTCAATGCCTTTTCATCCCTGTAAAGACAAAAATATAGGAGAGCGAATGGGGAAAAGGCAGGGATGACGTAACAAGCAGAAGGGTCCGACATTGAGGCGTGCCTCATCAGACAATCAAGCGGTGCGAATAGTACGAAACGTGCACTCGGATTACAGGGAACCGGTGAGGCCCTGAAGAACGACTGACGGCGTCAGCGCTCGCGCGATTGAATCCCGTGAGCGCCTCAAGACTTACCTGCGACGTGGACGACGCTGCTCATCGTCGGTGCGGATCGGCACCGGCTGCAGTGGCGGCTCGATCAAGCCCAGTGCAACACCGAGGTCGTGGAGCCAGTTCTGGATTTTCTCTTTCATGGTTGCCCCCTTTGAGGGTAATGCTGGTAGGCGCAAGTTCTGTCGCCCTTTCCTACACTGATAGTAGCCCGAAGTCCTACGTATTGCTTGAACGAAACCACAACGAACTATTACTGGATTGATCAAAATCCTGACAGATCGTTCAAGCGATTGCGCGCGTGTCCGGCAGGAACTCGGCCTTGCCCTCTTGCTGCAGGTCGATCCACGCATTGAGGTTAGCGCCGAGCATACCCTTTCGCCACATCAGCCAAGTGGTAGCAGTGGCGAAAGGCCCTGTCAGCGGATGAACGGACACGCTGTCCTTGCCCGGCAGGCTGTCGAGCATGGATTCAGACATCAGCGCCACGCCGGAGCCTGCGATCACGCAGGCGAGCATGCCTTGATAGGACTCGATCTCAATCGCCCGGCCCATGGCCACGCGCTCGTGGGAAAACCAGGTTTCCAACCGCGCCCGGTAGGCGCAACTGCGTCGGAAGGTGAACACTGCGCGGCCGGCGACATCCTGCGGCCCGCGCACTGGTGGATGGTCGGCTTCGCAAATCAGCACCAGGCGCTCTTCACACAAGGCCACGCCGTCCAGCGTGGCGATCGTGATCGGGCCGTCCACAAATGCAGCATCCAGGCGACCGGTAATCAAACCTTCAAGCAGCTCGCCACTGGGCGCCGATTGCACCTGCAGGTTCACCATCGGGTAAGCCTTGTGATAACGCGCCAGCAGCTTCGGCAAATGCACGGCAGCCGTGCTGTACATGCTGCCGAGTACAAAATCACCCGCCGGTTGCCCGCCTTGCACGGCGCCATGGGCTTCATCATGCAGAGCCAGCAGGCGCGTGCTGTAGTCCAACAACACCTTACCTGCAGGAGAAAGCTGCAAACGCTGGCGCTCGCGCACGAACAGCTCTACGCCGAGCTGCTCCTCCATTTGCTTGAGGCGCGTAGACAGGTTTGACGGCACCCGGTGCAACCGGTCAGCCGCCCGCGTGATGGAGCCCTCTTCCGCCACGGCCTGGAAAATGCGCAATTGACTGAACTCCATACCTTTCTCCAAAACAGAACAAGTTACTCACTATTATTCATTTTTACAGAAAGTCAATCCGCTTTAGCCTGAGGGTATTCGCTGACCCGCAGGAAACCTGACCATGTCCCCTTTGATCCGCTTACTTGCCAGCTTTGTCGCCTTGATGATGGCGATGGGCATCGGCCGCTTCGCCCTCACCCCGCAAATGCCGCATTTGCTCAGCGAGGGGCAGATCGACTTGACCGGCGCTGGACTGATCGCTGCCGCCAATTACCTGGGCTACTTTGTCGGCGCGGTGGATTCGATCTTCGCCCGCAGCCATCACCACGTACGCGGTCGCTTGTACGGCGGGCTGTGGCTGTGTGTGCTGCTGACGCTGGCGTCGTACTGGGCCCACGGGTTCTGGCCGCACCTACTGCTGCGTTTCGGCACGGGTGTGGCAAGCGCCTGGGCGCTGGTGATGATCACCAGCCTGAGCCAGCCGCTGGCGATTGCCGCCGGCCGCCCACGCCTCGGCGCCCTGGTGTTTGCCGGGCCGGGGCTGGGGATTCTGCTGACCGGGTTGCTGGCGCTGGGCTCGAACCTGCTGGGCCAAAACTCCGCAACGCTGTGGCTGGTGTATGGCGGGGTGGCATTGGTGATGCTGCTGGCGATCCTGCCATTCTTGCCCAAGCCTTCGGCCGCCAGCGCGCCCGTTTCCAGCCACACCGAGGTGGCCAGTAATGGCAGCATCACGCACCTGTGCTGGGTCTACGTGCTGTATGGCCTGGGCTACATCATTCCGGCGACGTTTCTGTCACAGATGGCCAGCGCGCAATTCAAGGGCGCTTGGCAGGCCGATCTGTTCTGGCCCTGCTTTGGCCTGGCCGCGGCGATTGGCGTGGTCGCCGCGAGCCTGCGCCGCAAGGACCCGCACACCACCCGTCGCTGGTTGATGGCGACCCTGTGGTTGCAAGCGGCCGGGGTGTTCGCCTGCCTGCTGGGCAATGGCTGGGGGTTGGCGCTGGGCGTGCTGCTGTGCGGCGGGCCGTTCCTGGCGTGCATGCAGTTGGTGATGGCGCGCTTGCGCGAAGTCGCCCCCCACGGCTACCAGCGCAGCACCGGGCTGTTGACCGCGAGCTTTGCGATCGGCCAACTGAGCGGGCCATTGCTGGCGTCGGTCAGCAGCCAACTCAGCGGCGGCCTGCAACCGGCGCTGGTAGTCGCCGGTGCGGGCCTGCTGGTAGCGGGCGGGGTGTTGGTCAGCCGGCAACCATCGGTGCAGGCACTCGCACCTGTTCGCGCCGCGACAACACCAGGAAAAACAGCCCACCCAGGAAGCATCCGGTAAACCAGGCAAAATTGGCCATGCCCTGCAACGCCGGGGTGAAGGTGATCGCGACGCCCACCAGCGTCGCCGGCACCAGCGCCTTGACCGCCGTCCAATTCACGCCGCCGTCGAAGTAATAGCGCCCGCCTGGGCTGTCATCGAACAGCGCATCGACATCGATCTTCTGCTTTTTGATCAGGTAGAAATCCACCAACAGAATCCCGAACAACGGCCCGATGAAGGCGGCGAGGATGTCCAGGGTGTAGTGAATCATCAGCGGGTTGTTGAACAGGTTCCAGGGGGTGATGAAGATCGATGCCACGGCCGCGATCATCCCGCCGGCGCGCCAGCTGATTTTGCTCGGTGCGACGTTGGCGAAGTCAAACGCCGGGGAGACGAAGTTGGCGACGATATTGATGCCGATGGTCGCCGTGACAAAGGCAAAGGCGCCCAGCAACACCGCCATGCTGTTATCGATGCGCGAAACCGTCGCGATCGGGTCATGGAGCATTTCACCAAACACCGGCAAAGTGCCCGAGACGATCACCACGGTGACCAGGGAAAACGCCAGGAAATTCACCGGCAGCCCCCAGAAGTTGCCGCGCCGCACGTCGCGCATGCTGCGGCAGTAACGGCTGAAGTCGCCAAAATTCAGGGTCGGCCCGGAAAAGTACGACACCACCAGCGCCGTCGCCACGATCACCTGACCGAACGCCTGCCAGCCCGACAGCGACTTTTCTGCCAGGGTGAAGCTGATATTCGCCCAGCCGGCCTTCCACACAATCCATCCAGCCAGGGCAAACATCACCGCGTAGACCACCGGACCGGCCCAGTCGATGAAGCGGCGAATCGACTCCATGCCGGCCCAGAAGACCGCTGCCTGCAGCACCCACAGGCTGAGGAAACCAAACCAGCCCAAGTACGACAAGCCTGCGAAATGCGGCTCTGCATACACCGCCATCTGTGGGAAAAAGCGCAGCACCACGATGATCAAGGCACTCGACGCCAGGTACGTCTGAATCCCGTACCAGGCCACGGCGATCAGGCCGCGAATCACCGCAGGAATATTCGCTCCGAATACCCCAAAGGCCAGCCGGCAGATCACCGGAAAAGGCACTGCCGCTTGCTGGCTCGGCTTGGCCACCAGGTTGGCGATCAATTGCACGATGCAGATGCCGGCGAGCAAGGCAATCAAGACCTGCCAACTGGCCAGCCCCAACGCGAACAGGCTGGCGGCGAACACGTAGCCGCCGACGCTGTGCACGTCACTCATCCAGAAGGCAAAAATGTTGTACCAGGTCCACTTCTGCGGCAGCGGCCCCAGGTCCTGGTTGTACAGGCGCGGGCTGTAGCCTTTGGGCAAGTGTTCGGTCATCGCTGGGCTCCTCGAAATACCTGCCTGCGCTACCGTAGCGGGTGCATACGGAAGGCGGCATGGTTTGTATACGAGGTATTCAGCAGAATACATGCCAATGGCACACAATCCCTGTGTAACGGCGTTCCAAAGGGGTTTGTCAGCGGTTAGCGACTGGGTTTCGCTCAGTAACGGTGCACGTAAATCCTGTACACAATCATTGGTGCACTCGATGTGCACACAGGTATCCCACCGTGCAGCAGGCCGCCGTCAGGAAGGTGCCCCACGCCATGTCCATGATCGCAAGAGCAGCCGACCAGCCGTGCAGCGTGGCCCAATTGCTCAGGTCATAGGTGCCGTAGGCGACCAGCCCAAGCAAGGCGCCAAGGCGCGCGGCGCGTTGCCAGCTGGCGCTGGGCAAGACCACGAAGACGACACAACCGAGGGCATAAAGGAGGTAAAACAGCACCGCGGGCAACAGGCGCGGCTGATCAAGCATCAGCGGGCCCAGCAAGGATTTGTAGGTCGGGCCCATCAGGACGCCGAGCCAAAGGCCGTCAAGGACGAGAAACGCGAGCAACGTGCCGAGGTAGGCGAACAGCGATCGTTTGGACATTGCAGTGACCTTCTGTAGGCGCTGGCTGGCCAGCGACGGCGTGTGAGGAAACACCTTAAAGGCCACTGGCCTCATCGCCGGCAAGCCGGCGCCTACAGGAGAGCAAATCGCACTCAGCTTAGTTCAATGCGATCCGCATGAATCACGATCTGGCCCTGCTTGTAGAGCGCACCGATGGCTTTTTTGAAGTTGCCCTTGCTCACGCCGAACAAGTTGCTGATCACCGCCGGGTCGCTCTTGTCGCTGACCGGCAGGGTGCCATTGTTTTCACGCAACTTGGCGAGGATCTTGGAGTTGAGGCTGGACGCCGCTTCCTGGCCGACCGGCTGCAGGCTCAGGCTGATGTTGCCATCGGCGCGGATCTCTTTGATAAAGCCTTTCTCTTCCTTGCCCGGGCGCAGGAACTTGAACACTTCGTTCTTGTGGATCAAGCCCCAATGCTTGTTGTTGATGATCGCCTTGAAGCCCATGTCGGTGGCTTCTGCGACCAGCAGGTCGACTTCCTGGCCCACCTGGTAGTTGGCAGGCGTCTTGTCGAGGTAGCGATCAAGCCGCGCAGTGGCGGTAATGCGCTTGGTGTGTTTGTCGAGATAAACATGCACCACGCAGTATTCACCGGCGCTCAACTGGCGTTTTTCTTCCGAATACGGCAGCAACAGATCCTTGGGCAAGCCCCAGTCGAGGAACACGCCGATACTGTTGACTTCAACAACTTTCAAACTGGCAAACTCGCCAACTTGAACTTTGGGTTTTTCGGTCGTGGCGATAAGTTTGTCATCGCTGTCCAGATAAATGAAAACGTTAAGCCAGTCTTCATCTTCACTGGGAATATCTTTGGGGATGTACCGATTAGGCAAGAGGATTTCACCGTCTTGCGCACCGTCCAGGTACAAACCGAAGTTCGTGTGTTTAACCACTTGCAAGCTGTTGTAGCGCCCGACTAAAGCCATTTCCAAATACCCTCATTGCGTGGGCGGCATTCTACCCGAGTTGCGCTCGCCACGCGCGCGCGCCTGAAAAATCGCGGCGTGCGTGGCGTTCTACTGGCACCGCCCCGCTCGTCCGATCATTCGGCTGAATTTCGGCGCGCCCGTCACGCCTCACAGCCCACTGGTTTCCAGTTAAAACAGTAAGTTAGGGGGTTAATTCAGAAACCAAGTTTGCGCATTTCCCGCCTCACGACTTATTCCCGGGGGATATTTGCCAAGCAATTGTCAAGTATTTCCTGTACGATGCCTGGCCAAGTTAATTTTCTACAGGTTAGTGGCCGCCATGCGCGTAAAAGCATCCAACAGCAAAGCAAAGCCAGCTCCCGCCGTTGAAACCAGCGAATCGATCAACAGCCAGATTGCTGCTTTCCTCAAGTCCGGTGGCGAAATCCAGCAAATTGCCAAGGGCGTCAGCGGCCAGACTTTCGGCCCGTCCAAGCAGATCAGCCTGGGTAAAAAGTAACACCGCGCAACACACCTGGTCCCTAAGCGCCTTGCCATCAAGGCGCTAGGACTAGAGCCGCAAATTCCCTCTTAAACACACTCAATCTCGCGCCAATCGACGAACGGGGCTCAGCTCCTGGCATTCGCCGGTATGCTTGCACACGTCTAGCACGGGCATCTCCCCGACTTTCTTCGTCACTGCTCCTCGCTTTTCACGGAGTGAAGCATGTTCAAACCCTGCATTTTCCTGGTCGCAGCCCTGGCCGCCAGCCCCCTCGCCGAAGCGCAGATCTTCCAGCGCGAATTGGGCGACTTCGACCTCAAACTGGGCACCACACCTACCCGCAGCATGGCACAGGGCCTGGTCAAACCGACTTCTCCCGGCAGCGACTCGTTCCACGGCGGGCTGGACCTGAGCCACGACAGCGGCCTGTATGTCGGCCAGTTTTCGCCGAACATGGGACTGTCCTCGACCAGCAATCTTGAGGTCGACTCGTACATGGGCTTCAAACACCCCTTCGACCAGACCCTGGGTTATGAAGTGGGCCTGATCCATTACAGCTATCCCAAGCTCAGCCCTCTCGACAGCCAGGAGTTCTACGGTGGCCTGAACCTGCTGGGCAACCGCTTCGGTGCATCGTTCAGCAATGATCCGGACCGCCAGGACAGCACGCTGTTCGCCGACCTCGGCGGCACGCAGCCGTTCGGCATCGGTGTGAGCATGAAATACACCACCCATCAGTTGGGCACCCCGGTCTCGGTGGAGGGCGGCTCCATCAGCACGTTCAGCGACTGGTCGGTGCAGTTCTCCCGCCAGTGGATGGGCGTGGACCTGAACCTGATCTACAGCGACTCCAGCCTCAGCGGCGGCGACTGCTCGGCGTACTCCGGACACAACTCGCAATGCGACGGCCTGTTGACCTTGAAGGCCGCGCGGTCGTTTTATTGACGGGCTGAACTGTCGCGCCTGCCGCGGGTTCACATGCACTAACCCCCTCAGCGCAAGGACCCGCCCATGCTGCGTCGGCTCAAACTACTGGTGATATTGCTGACCCTGAGCCTGGTGCTCGCCGGCTGCAATCGCGTGGGCCTGGCCTATCGCAACCTCGACGTCATCATCCCGTGGACCCTCAACGACTACCTGGACATGAATGCCGGGCAGAAGAGCTGGTTCAACGACAAACTCAAGGAACACCTGGCCTGGCACTGCACCACGCAACTGCCGGGTTATCTGGATTGGCTGGACCGCCTGCAGCAGATGGTCGACACCAACCAGGTCACCGACGCCGCTTTGCAGACGCGTACCGCCGAAGCCAAACAGGCCATTGCCGATGTCGCCCGCGAGATTACCCCTTCGGCCATCGAACTGCTCAAGGGGCTGGACGACCAACAGGTCAAGGACATGAACGATGCGCTGGCCAAAGACCTGCGCAAGCGTCAGGACGAGTACCTCAAGCCGCCGCTTGAGCAGCAGATCAAGGAACGCGCCCAACGCATGAGCAAACGCCTGGACGCCTGGATGGGCCCGCTGAGTGCCAGCCAGCAGAATCGCGTGACCGCCTGGTCCATCGCCCTGGGTGAACAAAACCAGGAATGGATCGGCAACCGCGCGCATTGGCAGGCGCAATTTATCGAAGCGGTGCAGCAGCGCCAGAGCCCCGACTTCCCGCAGAAAATGCAGCAACTGCTGATAGATCGCGAAAGTCTGTGGACCCCGCAATACCGCACGGCCTATGCCCAGACCGAAGCGGCTGCGCGCAGTTTGATCGTCGACTTGATGGCTGAGAGCACCGTGCAGCAGCGACTGAAGCTGAGGCAAAAAATCGACGGTGTGCGCAGTGACTTCAAGGCACTCAAATGCCTGAAGGGTGCTGCGAGCTAAAATGTGGCCGCGGGTTTGCTCGCGAAGGCTGTGGATCAGCCAGCATCTTCGTTGACTGACACACCGTATTCGCGAGCAAGCCCGCTCCCACAGGGAGAGAGGCGTGATCCACGCCTGCGGTGCAAGGTCCGACTATTCCAGCCACGCCGCCAAACCCCAGGTTTCACCGCGATCAAAAATGTGGGAGCGGGCTTGCCCGCGAAGGCGGCATGTCAGTCACTGAAATATCGACTGACACACCTCTTTCGAGGACAAATCCGCACGTTGGCCGCTCAGGCAATCTGGGCCTTCGACGCCACCTCGGCAAACGTTGCCGGGTCCAGCGCATCCGCTTGCTCATCGAGCACCTGGCGCGGGTGATCATTGCCGGGTATCGAGCTGTCGATCAGCGCCAGCAGTTGCGCGCCGAGCGCGGTCAGGATGAAATTCTCACCATTGCCGCCCTCCTCCTCAGGCCGCGACTCAATAAACCCTCGCTTGAACAGCAGCGCTTCGTAATCGGCAGCGGTCTTTTTCAGCGCGTCCAGATTGCCGGTGGATTCGCCCGCCGTGGCCTTCTCGGCGGCTTCCTGCTCGGCATATTTGCGAGGGGCAAAGCTGCCTTCGCCGCTCTGCACTTCATGCAGCAGACGTTCGATCAAATCCCAGTTGTAAGTCGTCATCCTGATTCCTCCTGCAGGCCTAAGGAAAGTAGCCCGTCTAAAGGTGTGACACGCCACGCCACTCGCCGTTCAGCCGACCGGACGGGCGTGATTTCTCTGAACTTTCCAGACGTTCGCCCCTCAACTGAGCATAACCGCCAAGGAGGTCCCCCATGAAAACCCTGATGAACCTGGCCATCGCCGCCACGCTCCTGACCGCCCTGCCCGCCTGGGCCTGCACGCCCGAAGAGGCCACCGCCAAGCGCGAGCAACTCGCCCAGGAAGTGGCCAAGCTCACCGAGCAGAACCCGACCAAGGCCAAGGAAATGAATGATGAATTGCAGAAAATGAACCTGGACACGGAAAGCGCGAAATTCCCCGACAAGTGCCAGCTGATCGACGCCCGCTTGAAAGAATTGAAAGAAGCCGCCGCCAAGGCGAAAAACTGAAGGCATAAAAAAACCGGACATTGTCCGGTTTTTTCATATCAGCCCTGAATCACTCAGCAGCCGGTGCTTCTGGCTTGCGGCGCTTGAGGGGTGCCATGCCGTCCTTGCTGACCAACGACAGGTTGTCGGTCTTCGGGCGGTTGGCAATCTTGCGCTTGGTCGGCGACTTGGCACCGGCCTTTTTCTTGTCGCCCTTGGCGTCGGTCTTTTTCTTCTTCACGCCCACGGCCTTGCCCGACGCCTTGACCTTCTTCGGCCCGGTGTAGGTGCCTTTGACTTCCTTGATGGTACGGCGCTCGAACGACTGCTTGAGGTAGCGCTCGATGCTCGACATCAGGTTCCAGTCGCCGTGGCAGATCAGCGAGATCGCCAGGCCATCGTTGCCGGCACGCCCGGTACGGCCAATACGGTGCACGTACTCGTCGCCGCTGCGGGGCATGTCGAAGTTGATGACCATATCCAGGCCGTCCACGTCCAGGCCGCGAGCGGCGACATCGGTGGCCACCAGGATCTTCACGCCACCGGCCTTCAGGCGGTCGATGGCCAGCTTGCGGTCTTTCTGGTCTTTTTCGCCGTGCAGCACGAACGCTTTGTAATCCTGGGCCACCAGGCGACCGTAGATACGGTCGGCCGCTGCACGGGTGTTGGTGAACACAATGGCTTTCTGGTAGGTCTCGTTGGCCAGCAGCCAGTTGAGAATCTGCTCTTTGTGCACATTGTGGTCGGCGGTGACGATCTGCTGGCGCGTGGTAGCGTTCAGGTCGCTGACGTTGTTGACTTGCAGATGCTCAGGATTGTTCAGGACCTTGGCGACCATGTCGCGCAGGGTCGAACCGCCGGTGGTGGCGGAGAACAGCATGGTCTGCTGGCGGTTGACGCATTCGCCGACCAGACGCTGCACGTCGTCGGCAAAGCCCATGTCGAGCATGCGGTCGGCTTCGTCGAGTACCAGCACTTCGACTTCCTTGAGGTCGAGGTTGCCGGCATTCAGTTGCTCGATCATGCGGCCCGGGGTGCCGATCAGGATGTCCGGCACCTTGCGCAGCATGGCGGCCTGGACCTTGAAGTCTTCGCCACCGGTGATCAGGCCGGACTTGATGAAGGTGAACTGCGAGAAGCGTTCCACTTCCTTCAAGGTCTGCTGGGCCAGCTCGCGGGTTGGCAGCAGGATCAGGGTCTTGATGCTGACGCGGACTTTGGCCGGGCCGATCAGACGGTGAAGAATCGGCAGGACGAAAGCGGCGGTCTTGCCACTCCCGGTTTGAGCCGTCACCCGCAGGTCACGCCCTTCGAGCGCGAGCGGGATGGCCGCTGCTTGCACAGGCGTAGGCTCGACAAATTTAAGCTCGGCCACGGCTTTGAGCAGGCGTTCGTGCAGGGCGAATTGGGAAAACACGGGTGCTACCTCGAAGAAATACAAAAAATCAGCTGCATAGGGTACCGGTTTCGGGCGTCCAAACCGAGTGTCTTTACGCGAACGGTGCTAATCAGCTGCTTTTTTGTCAGGGCATTTGTCCGGAACATCAACTTTGTTGCACTTAAATGCTCTAATCGCCTCGTCTTGTCTTACAGAAGAATCGGTTTCACCCATGGATATCAAACAGCTCTGGCTCAACGCCCAGGACCTCTGGGGCGCCCTCGATCAACACCCGCTGCTGCACGCCAGCCTGGGCTTGCTGGTGTTGCTGGTAGTGGCGCTGCTGCTCGGACGGGTGGCGCGCTACCTCATCCTCCACGCCGTCAAATTGCTCGGCCGGCAGCCGGCGCTGCACTGGCTCAACGACCTGCGGCACAACAAAGTCTTCCACCGCCTGGCGCAGATGACGCCGTCGCTGGTGATCCAGTTCGGCCTGTACCTGGTGCCGGACCTGAGCAAGACCGCCATCCTGTTCATCGGCAACGTGGCCCTGGCGCTGACCATCCTGTTCATGGTGCTGGCGATCAGCGCGCTGCTCAGTGCACTGCTGGACATCTACGCGCGCACCGAACACGCCCGCACCCGCTCGATCAAGGGCTACGTGCAACTGGCAAAAATGGTGCTGTTCGTGTTCGGCGCAATCATCATCGTCGCCACCCTGATCGACCGCTCGCCGCTGTTGCTGCTGTCGGGCCTGGGTGCGATGTCGGCGGTGATCCTGTTGGTGTACAAGGACACGCTGCTGTCGTTCGTCGCCAGCGTGCAACTGACCAGCAACGACATGCTGCGCGTCGGCGACTGGATCGAAATGCCTCAGGTCGGCGCCGACGGTGACGTGGTGGACATCACCCTGCACACGGTCAAGGTGCAGAACTTCGACAAGACCATCGTCTCGATTCCCACCTGGCGCCTGATGTCCGAGTCGTTCAAGAACTGGCGCGGCATGCAGGCTTCCGGCGGGCGGCGGATCAAGCGCAGCCTATTTATCGACGCCAGCGGCGTGCGCTTCCTGCGTGACGATGAAGAACTGCGCATGACCCAGGTGCACCTGCTCACCGACTACATCGGGCGCAAGCAAGCTGAACTCAAGGCCTGGAACGAAGCCCAGGGCAACAGCGCGCAACTGTCGGCCAACCGCCGCCGCATGACCAACCTCGGCACCTTTCGCGCCTACGCCCTGGCCTATCTGAAAAGCCACCCCGACATCCAGCCGAACATGACCTGCATGGTCCGCCAGATGCAGACCACCGCCCAGGGCGTGCCGCTGGAGATCTACTGCTTTACCCGCACCACCGCGTGGGCGGATTACGAGCGGATCCAGGGGGATATCTTCGATTACCTGCTGGCCGTGCTGCCGGAGTTTGGCTTGAGCCTGTATCAACAGCCGAGTGGCAGTGATTTGCGCGCGGGGATGTTGCCGGCGGTGCTGGGGGCCAGCCATTTGCCAGCCCCGGAAAGTCGCGCGATTTAAACCACGGAGCGGTTGGGCGGTTTTACGCCCAACCGACTGATCCACACCGCCCCCACGATCACCAGCCCGCCCAACGCCAGCCGTCCCAGCGGCTCATGCTGGTTCCAGATCAGCAAATTCAGCAGCAGGCCCACCGGCACGTGGAGGTTGTTCATCACCGCCAGGGTGCCGCCCTGCACCAGGCAGGCGCCCTTGTTCCACCAGTACATGCCCAGCGCAGTGCTGACCAACCCGAGGAACACCAGCACGCCCCACTGCAGCGGCGCGTCGGGGAGGAAGTCGGCTTTGCCGAACAGCAGGAATGCCGGCAGCACTACCAGCAGCGCCCCCACGTAGAAATAACCGAAACGTCGGTAGTGCGGCAGATCGCTCGGGTAACGCGCCACCAGGTGCTTGTACATCACCTGCCCGGCGGCGTAGGTGAAGTTGGCCAATTGCAGCAGCAAAAAACCCATGAGGAAGTGCGGCGTGATCTGGTCGAAACGAATCACCGCCGCGCCCGCTACCGCGACCAGCGCGGCGATCAGCGCCCAGGGATTGAAGCGGCGGTTGAGGGCGTCTTCGATCAGGGTCACATGCAGCGGCGTAAGGATGGTGAACAGCAGCACCTCCGGCACCGTCAGCACGCGAAAGCTCAGGTACAGGCACACGTAGGTCACGCCAAACTGCAAGGCGCCGATCAGCAGCATGCCGCGCATGAAGGCCGGCCCCACCGAGCGCCAGCGGGTCAGTGGGATAAACACCAGCCCGGCCAGCACCACGCGCACCAGCACCGCGAAGTAGCTGTCGACGTGACCGGCGAGGTATTCGCCGATCAAGCTGAAGGAAAAAGCCTGAATCAGGGTGACAACCAGTAGATAGCCCATGCGCGCCTCGTTTCGAATGGGCGGGACATTAAAGGTTTTCGGCGCTTGACGAAACTCGAGGCAAAAAAAACCCGACCTCGCTAAAGCGTCAGTCGGGCAGGAGCACTCAGGAGCAAAAGTGCAAAGGGAGGTTCGTTACGCGTACTTGAAGGGTTTGCGTGGCACTAGATAAACACCGCGCGATTATCTGGCGATTAACGGATCAGGCCACCTGTGCCAACAAGGCCTTGGCGTGGTTGATGCCCTTTTCCTGGAAGTCCCCGCTCAGGTTCACTCCTTCGGCGTGGATGAAGGTCACGTCGTGAATCCCGATAAACGCCATGACCTGGCGCAGGTACGGTTCCTGGTGATCGGAGCTGGCGCCGGTGTGGATGCCGCCGCGAGCGGTCAACACTATCGCGCGCTTGCCGGTGAGCAAACCCTGCGGGCCGGTAGCGGTGTACTTGAAGGTCACACCGGCGCGCAACACGTGGTCCAGCCAGGCCTTGAGGGTGCTTGGGATGGCGAAGTTGTACATCGGCGCAGCCATCACCAGCACATCGGCGGCGAGTAATTCGTGGGTCAATTCATCGGAGCGGTCGAGCGACATCTGCTCATCGTCGTTGCGCTGCTCGGCAGGCTTCATCCAGCCGCCGAGCAGGTTGGCGTCCAGGTGCGGAACCGGGTTGAGGGCCACGTCGCGCACGGTGATCTGGTCTACCGGATGGGCGGCCTGCCATTGGCTGATGAACTGGCGGGTCAGTTGGCGGGAAATCGAATCCTGCTGGCGAGCGCTGCTTTCGATGATCAGAACATTGGACATGGCTTCGTAGGCTCCATCTGTAAATGCTGTAAGGCGATGGAGAAAAGGTTAACCAGGGCTCATTCGATTGAAAAGCGCAAAAAACTGCTATAACCCATCTATAAATTTGTTTATATGTGCAGTGTTCCTGTCGACCTGCTCTGCTGCTTTATTTCGGCGCACAGTCCAAGGCGATTCGCATCTTGATGATGGCGCGGTTGAACTTGACCGTGGTGTTGGTGCTTTTGCCGGCGGGCACCGTCACCGTACGGCGACGTGGGGACTCCGGACCGTTGGTGAAGGTTACCGAACACACGGCATCCTGGGTGCCGTAGTTATTGAGCTGGATCGAGCTGATGTCGCCGTCCACATCGGAAGCGGTGTAATCGATTTGTACCCCACTGATCTTTTTAGTCACGTCGATGGGGTAGGCAAACGCGGTCATCGGCAGCAGTGCCAGCAACACGCAACAGAATTTTCTCATTCGGCAGTCTCCAATAAGGACTGTCAGCTTAGGACAAGAGGAGCCCATCTTGAAAGCGCCCCGCGTTACCCTCGATCAATGGCGCACGTTGCAAGCCGTGGTCGACCACGGCGGCTTCGCCCAGGCGGCTGAAGCGCTGCACCGTTCGCAGTCCTCGGTGAGCTATACCGTGGCCCGCATGCAAGACCAGCTCGGCGTGCCCTTGCTGCGCATCGATGGGCGCAAGGCGGTGCTCACCGACGCCGGAGAAGTGCTGTTGCGCCGCTCCCGGCAACTGGTGAAAAACGCCAGCCAATTGGAAGACCTCGCCCATCATATGGAACAGGGCTGGGAGGCCGAGGTCCGCCTGGTGGTGGACGCTGCCTACCCCAACGCGCGCCTGGTGCGTGCCCTCACCGCCTTTATGCCGCAGAGCCGTGGTTGCCGCGTACGACTGCGCGAAGAAGTACTGTCGGGCGTTGAAGAACTGTTGCTCGATGGCATGGCCGACCTGGCCATCAGTGGGTTCATCATCCCGGGTTACCTGGGCACGGAAATGAGCGACGTGGAATTCATCGCCGTGGCTCACCCCGATCACCCCCTGCATCGGCTCAACCGCGAACTGAGCTTCCAGGACCTCGAAAGCCAGATGCAGGTGGTGATCCGCGATTCCGGCCGCCAGCAGCCGCGGGATGTGGGTTGGCTCGGCGCCGAACAGCGCTGGACCGTCGGCAGCCTGGCCACCGCCGCCACGTTCGTCAGCAGCGGCCTGGGCTTTGCCTGGTTGCCCCGCCACCTGATCGAGCGCGAGCTCAAGGAGGGCCTGCTCAAGCAACTGCCCCTGGAAAAGGGCGGGAGCCGCAACCCGACGTTCTACCTCTACTCGAACAAAGACAAACCCTTGGGCCCGGCCACGCAGATCCTCGTGGAACTGCTGCGCACCTTTGACACTGCGCCGCTGGACGCACCGTTCGCGGCCCCCCAGCAAGCCTGAAACGGAGTTCACCCATGGCCTGGTTCGAACATGAAGGATGCAACCTGCACTACGCGCAATACGGTCGCGGCAGCCCGCTGATCCTGATCCACGGCCTGGGCTCCAGCAGCCAGGATTGGGAGTTGCAGGTCCCGGTGCTGGCCCGTCACTATCGGCTGATCGTGGTGGATGTACGTGGCCACGGCCGTTCGGACAAACCCCGCGAGCGCTACAGCATCCAGGGCTTCACCAACGACCTGCTCGCGCTCATCGAGCATCTGGACCTGCCCGCCGCGCACGTGGTGGGGCTGTCCATGGGTGGCATGATCGCGTTTCAACTTGCGGTGGACGAACCCGCACGGGTCAAGAGCCTGTGCATCGTCAACAGCGCGCCCGAGGTCAAGGTGCGCAGTCTCCAGGAGTACGGGTGGTGGGCCAAGCGCTGGACGCTCGCCCGGGTGCTCAGCCTCGCGACCATCGGCAAGGCCCTCGGCGACCGGTTGTTCCCCAAGCCGGAACAGGCCGACCTGCGGCGCAAGATGGCCGAACGCTGGGCAAAAAACGACAAACGTGCTTATCTCGCCAGCTTCGATGCGATTGTGGGCTGGGGCGTGCAGGAACGACTTTCGAGAATTACCTGTCCAACCCTGGTCATCAGCGCCGACCACGACTACACCGCCGTGGCGCACAAAGAAAACTATGTAAAACTGCTGCCCGATGCGCGGCTGGTGGTGATCGAAGATTCACGCCATGCCACGCCCTTGGATCAACCCGAAGTCTTTAATACCACCCTGCTCGATTTTCTAGAGACAGTCGAAACCACTACCCAGGATCACTGACCCATGCTGAAAAAAATCGCCTTCTTTGCCGGTTCCGTTCTGTTCGCTGCCAACCTGATGGCCGCCGAGCCCGCCAAGGCGCCTCACGTGCTGATCACCACCACCAACGGCGAGATTGAAATCGAACTGGACCCGGTCAAGGCGCCGATCAGTACCAAGAACTTCCTGGCCTATGTCGACAAGGGCTTCTACACCAACACGATTTTCCACCGTGTGATCCCGGGCTTCATGGTCCAGGGTGGCGGTTTTACCCAGTCGATGTCGCAGAAGCCGACCGAAGCACCGATCAAGAACGAAGCCAGCAACGGCCTGCATAACGTGCGTGGCACCTTGTCCATGGCGCGTACCAATGACCCGAACTCGGCTACCAGCCAGTTCTTCATCAACGTGGCCGACAATGCCTTCCTCGACCCAGGCCGCGATGCCGGTTACGCCGTATTCGCCAAAGTGGTCAAGGGCATGGACGTAGTCGACATCATCGTCAACTCGCAGACCACCACTAAACAAGGCATGCAGAACGTGCCAATCGATCCTGTCCTGATCAAGTCGGCCAAGCGCATCGACTGAGGTCTGCAGGTAGTTCCGCGCGCGCGGCCCACGAGGCGGCGCGCGCATTTGAACAGGAGAGCCCGCCAGGCGGGCGTCAACCTAATGCTCTATCGTCGTTTTGAAAAGCTGATCGATATTTTCCGCGACGCGCCCAGCGCCGCCCCTCCCGATAAAGTCCTGCCCTTCTATCTCTACTACCTGCGCCAGGTGTGGCCAAGTTTTGCCGCATTGCTGGTGGTGGGCCTGATCGGTGCGCTGATCGAAGTCGCGCTGTTCAGCTACCTGAGCCGCATCATCGACCTGGCCCAAGGCACGCCGCCGGCGAACTTCTTCCAGCTGCACAGCTCCGAGCTGATCTGGATGGCCGTGGTCGCCCTGCTGCTGCGCCCGATCTTCGGCGCCCTGCATGACCTGCTGGTACACCAGACCATCAGCCCGGGCATGACCAGCCTGATTCGCTGGCAGAACCATAGCTATGTGCTCAAGCAGAGCCTGAATTTCTTCCAGAACGACTTCGCCGGGCGCATCGCCCAGCGCATCATGCAGACCGGCAATTCCCTGCGCGACTCCGCCGTGGCGGCGGTCGATGCGATCTGGCACGTGGCGATCTACGCCATCAGCTCCCTGGTGCTGTTTGCCGAGGCCGACTGGCGCCTGATGATCCCGCTGGTGACGTGGATCATCGGCTACAGCCTGGCGCTGCGCTACTTCGTGCCACGGGTGAAGGAACGCTCGGTGATCTCGTCCGAAGCGCGATCCAAGCTGATGGGCCGCATCGTCGACGGCTACACCAACATCACCACCCTGAAGCTGTTCGCGCACACTCAATACGAGCAGGAATACGCCAAGGAAGCGATCATCGAGCAGACCGAAAAAACCCAGCTGGCCAGCCGCGTGGTCACCAGCATGGACGTGGTGATCACCACCATGAACGGCCTGCTGATCGTCACCACCACCGGCCTGGCCCTGTGGCTGTGGACCCAGTCGCTGATCTCCGTGGGTGCCATCGCCCTGGCCACCGGCCTGGTGATTCGGATCGTCAACATGTCCGGTTGGATCATGTGGGTGGTCAACGGTATTTTCGAAAACATCGGCATGGTGCAGGACGGCCTGAAGACCATCGCCCAACCGCTCGCCGTAATCGACCGTGACCAGGCCCCGCGCCTGAGCGTGCCGCACGGCGAAGTGCGCTTCGAGCAGGTGGATTTCCACTACGGCAAGAAGAGCGGGATCATTGGCGGCCTGAACCTGACCATCAAGGCCGGGGAGAAAATCGGATTGATCGGCCCTTCCGGCGCGGGCAAATCGACCCTGGTCAACCTGCTGCTGCGCCTGTACGACCTGCAAGGCGGGCGCATCCTGATCGATGGCCAGGACATCGCCGAGGTGGCCCAGGAAACCCTGCGCGAACAGATCGGCATGATCACCCAGGACACCTCGCTGCTGCACCGCTCGATCCGCGACAACCTGCGGTATGGCAAGCCGGACGCCACCGATGAAGAACTCTGGGCCGCCGTGCGCAAGGCGCGGGCCGATGAATTCATCCCGCTGCTGTCCGACTCCGAAGGCCGCACCGGGCTGGATGCACATGTGGGTGAGCGCGGGGTCAAGCTCTCGGGCGGACAACGCCAGCGCATTGCGATTGCGCGCGTGTTGCTCAAGGATGCGCCGATTCTGATCATGGACGAAGCCACCTCAGCGCTCGACTCGGAAGTGGAAGCGGCGATCCAGGAAAGCCTGGAGACCCTGATGCAGGGCAAGACGGTGATTGCGATTGCGCACCGGTTGTCGACCATCGCGCGCATGGACCGCCTGGTGGTGCTGGAGAAAGGCCAGATTGCCGAAAGTGGCAGCCATGCCGAACTGCTGGCCCATGGCGGCTTGTATGCGCGGTTGTGGCAGCACCAGACCGGCGGTTTTGTCGGCATCGACTGAGACAACACCGTTAACTCCCCGTAGTAGCCGGCTTGCCGGCGATGAGGCCCAAAAGATCACCGAGGTGTTTGGGCGCCATCACCGGCAAGCCGACTCCAGGTTAAAACGGCGCCAGCCCTCTGTTTCAAAGGGCTGGCGCTTTTTTTCGCCTGGATTTGTGCCGTATCCGTGCTGTACTTCAGAGCAGTGCCCAGACGGGCGCTGAAGTAAATCTGCAGGGAGCATCACTGATTTACGGATTGGGTAGAGCGATCTATCAAGGACGGGTTGCATGTCTTTGTTCAAGCGTTCAGTCACAGAGGGGTTAGGTACGTTTTGGCTGGTGTTGGGCGGTTGCGGGAGTGCGGTGTTGGCCGCAGCGTTTCCTGCAGTCGGGATCGGATTGTTGGGGGTGGCCCTGGCGTTCGGGCTCACGGTGCTGACCATGGCAGTCGCCATCGGGCACATCAGTGGTTGTCACCTCAACCCGGCGGTCTCGGTGGGGCTGGTCGTGGGCGGAAGATTTCCGGCCAGGGAGTTACCGGCGTACATCGTGGCTCAAGTCATTGGCGGCACACTCGCCGCCGCCTTGCTGTATTTCATTGCCAGCGGCAAACCGGGGTTTGAACTCGCGTCGGGCCTGGCCTCCAATGGCTATGGCGAGCATTCGCCGGGCGGCTATTCAATGGCAGCGGGGTTTGTCTGTGAGCTGGTGATGACAGCCATGTTCCTGCTGATCATCCTCGGCGCCACTGACCACCGCGCGCCCAAGGGCCTCGCGCCCATCGCCATTGGCCTGGCCTTGACCTTGATCCACCTGATCTCCATCCCCGTGACCAACACCTCGGTCAACCCGGCCCGCAGTACGGGCCCGGCGCTGATCGTGGGCGGGTGGGCGATCCAGCAGTTGTGGATGTTCTGGCTCGCGCCATTGCTGGGTGCGGCGATAGCCGGCGTGGCCTATCGATGGCTGGGCAAGGAGGAGCCGGCTTAAGGCAAACCGGTCAGCCCTGCCGATACGGTAGGGCTGCCCGCGCTTCTTCGGCATACGCCAGGATTCCCACCTGTTCGCGTGCCAGGAAGTCCTCCACCGCATTCTTCAACCCCGGATGACGCAAGTAGTGCCATGAGCGGGTAATCACCGGCTCGAACCCGCGAATGAGCTTGTGCTCGCCCTGGGCGCCGGCGTCGAAGCGTTGCAGGCCGTGGGCGATGGCGTAGTCCATGCCCTGGTAGAAACAGGTTTCGAAATGCAGTCGATCAAACTCGGCCAGGCAGCCCCAGTAGCGGCCATAGAAGCTGTCGCCACCGATCAGGCTGAAGGCCATGGCCACCGGGCGACTACCTTGCTTGGCCAGCACCACTCGGATCGCCTCGGGCATGCGTTCGGCCAGCAGGCTGAAAAACGCGCGGGTCAGGTAGGGCGATTGGCGGCGTACCGCGTAGGTATTGGCGTAGCAGGCGTAGACAAAATCCCATTGCGCTTCGCTCAGCTCATGGCCTTGCAGCCACTCGAAGTCGATGCCCTGCCCCGCCACCTGTTCGCGTTCTTTGCGCATCTGTTTGCGCTTGCGCGAACTGAGCGCGTCGAGGAAATCCTGGAAGTCGCGGTAGCCACGGTTCTGCCAGTGAAACTGACACCCCAGGCGCTGCAACCAGCCGGGTTGCCGGGCCAGCGCATCATCGGCCAACGCGTCGGTGAAATTGATATGGGCGCTGGAGAGGCCTTCGATTTCCAGATAGCCCGAGAGGCTGTTGAGCAGCTCAAACCCGTCCTCGGCATTGGCCGCCAGCAGGCGCGGCCCGCTGACCGGACTGAACGGCACGGCCGTCAACAGCTTGGGGTAATAGTCGATGCCCGCCCGCTCACAGGCATCCGCCCAGCCGTGGTCGAACACGTACTCGCCATAGGAATGCCACTTGCGATAACTGGGCAAGGCCGCCACCAGCCGATCGCCCTCCCAGTGCAACAAGTGCTCCGGTTGCCAGCCCGATTGGGGGCCCAGGCTGGCGCTGTCTTCCAGCGCGCTGAGGAAGGCGTGTCGCACGAAAGGTTGGGCCTGCGGCACCAGTGCATCCCAAACCTGCGGGGCGATTTCGGACAGGCTGTCCAGGCGTTGCAACGGCATCGGCATCCTCACTACGTCATGGCGTGAAAGCCTCGCGAGTATCGCTTATCGCCGAGCCCAGCACACCCTCAAATCGCCGGACAAGGCTCTAAACCGATAGTTCCATTCTTAAATAATTTGTCATCTAGATGACATCACTTCGCCACTGTTGCGTCATAAACGATCGTGATACTGACGCCTGTTTTTAGAGCGCCTGGTTCTAACAGGTGGTTATTTTTCCGTCCGTCATCGGTCGGTTGTGTCCTGGATGGTTTGCCATCCCTCCTCACTTTCGGAGATTGATATGCGTCTTGCTTCCACTAAAACTGCGGCGGTCCTGTGCGGCGGCCTGTTACTGGCCCTGAGCGTTCCGGCCAGCGCTGCAGTCGACGCTAAATTGCTCGACATGCTCAAGGCCAATGGCCAGATCACTGCGGCGCAGTACACCGAGCTGCAAGCGGAACTGGCCAAGGATCAGAAAGAAAAGCAGATCGCACAGCAAGCTCAACAAGAGACCAACGAACAGATCGCGGCCACCGCGAAAAAAACCAACGACCTCAGCGTGTTCGACCAGAAGTTGGCCTGGGCCGCGAAGACCCAGCTCAAGGGTGATGTGCGTTTCCGCCAGGAAACCGTCAAGATCGACGGCACCCCCAACAACGGTGGCAAGGACAAGGATCGCCAGCGCATCCGTGCCCGACTGGGCGCCTATACCGAAATCAACTCGCAGGTCGACACCGGTATCCGTATCGCCACCGGCAACAGCGAAGACGCGCGCTCCACCAACCAGGACCTGGACAGCTACTTCAACAAGAAGTCGCTGTGGCTGGACCTCGGCTACATCGACTATCACCCGGACCAGATCAAGAACCTGCACGTGATTGGCGGCAAGATGCTGCAACCCTGGGTCAGCATGGGCGATGTGATCTGGGACAGCGATGTCAACCCGGAAGGCCTGGCGGTGACCTACAAATACCCATTGGGCACCAGCGCCGAGCTGTTCGGCAGCCTGGGTAACTACACCCTCAAGGACAACGTCAACGGCGAAGGCGTGCAATTTCGCAATGACCTGCGCATGACGGCCGGCCAGTTGGGCTCGCGTTTCTCCCTCACCGACAACCTGAAAGTCACCCTGGGTGGCAGCGTCTACGCCTTTCAGAACGACCAGGACAGCCGCTGCCCCACCGCTGGCTCGACTCAATGCCTGACGCCGGCCGAAACCATTGCCAACACCGCAGCCGGCAATGCCAGCGAATACCGTTTGTATGAAGGCTTCAGCCAAGTCGATATCGGCGGCCTGGCCGTACCGTTGTCGTTCTACGGTCAATACGTGAAGAACAACGAAGCCACTCAAAAAGATCAGGACACTGCCTGGTTGCTGGGTGCCAAGTCCAAGGTGTTCGGCTTCAACCTGGACTACAACTACCGCGACGTACAGCGCTACGCAGTGGTTGGCGCCTTCACCGACTCCGACTTCGCCGGCGGCTTCACCGGTGCGCGCGGTCACAAGTTCAAGGTCGGCTACGACATCGACAAGAACTTCGCCATCGGCGCCACGTACTTCCTGACCAAGGCCGATTACGCCAGCGCCCCGGGCTACCGCGACGCGAACGCCAACACCCTGCAGCTGGATGCAGAAGCCAAGTTCTAAGTGCCAGCGTTGAACGCCTTGGGCCAGGACGGCCCGAGGTGGTTGTAACAGTCTTGCGTGGGCGGGGAGATCCCCATCATCCGTTCGCCCCACCCACGCGAGCCTGCCTATTCCTCGCCTTTCTGATCCTTGAGTCGCTCGTCAGCCAGGCGCTGCGCCAAGGCATCCACATCCTTTACCGGCGCTTGCGGCATGATCTTCAGCGTCGCCTGCATCAGGCGCATCTGACGGATGAACCGTCGGCAGTTCGGGCAGAACATCAAGTGATGACGCACCAGCAGACGCTCGCGAAAGGTCAATTGCCCATCGAGATAGTCACTGGACCGCGCCACTTGCTCTTTACAGGTCAACATTCGCCCGTTTCCTCAAAATGCTCCACCGTGGCGAAGACTTTAAGCCGTGCTCGATGCAACAGCACACGGACATTGGAGAGCGAGAGTGTCAGAAGATTACAGATCTCTTCCAACTCCAGGCCCTGGCGTTCGCGCAATACCAGCACGCTGCTTTGCAAATCAGACAGGTTCAGCAACGTATGCTCCAGGCACTTGCGCAGTTCATCCTCGGTCAGCAAGGCTTCGGGGGTGTCCTGGTGCCAGGCGTAGGGCGCGACAGCCCAGTGGCCATCATCGGGGGTAAAACGATCGTCGCCAATGGTGCCATGGGGCGAAGGCAGATCGTCGAGCAGCACTTCCCGGCGATTCTGCTTATAGCGACCCTTGGCGGCGTTGGCCGTGATGGTCAGCAGCCAGGTCTTGAGGCTGGAGCGCCCCTCGAACCGGGCCAGGTTGCGTACCACCGACAGCCAGGCGTCCTGCACCACCTCATCGGCATGGCGCTGCCCGACAATGGCATAGGCCACCGCGCGCATCGCGCTTTGATAGGTGGTGACCAATTCCTTGTAGGCCCGCTGCTCACCCTTGAGCAAACGTTCAAGCAGGTGCGCGTCGTCCGCTGCTGCCATGTCTACCTCGATTCCACTGTGCAAGCCCGCTAATGCAGCAACCAGGCCCTGGTAGGAGTTGGCTTGCCAGCGTTGCAGGCACCTGGGTGATTCAGTCGCACCGCGCTGATGCGATCGCTGGCAAGCCGTCGCCTACAGGGACGGCGTTACCCCGGTAGATCAGCGCTTGCGCAGGATCACGCTACCGATCGAATAGCCTGCGCCAAACGAACTGAGTACCGCGACAGCGCCCTTGGGCAGGTCGTCCTGGTAGGTGTGGAACGCAATCACCGAGCCGGCCGAGCTGGTGTTGGCGTAAGTATCGAGGATCACCGGCGCTTCTTCCACCGAGGCTTCGCGGCCCAGCAGTTTCTTCACAATCAGGTGGTTCATGCTCAGGTTGGCCTGGTGCAGCCAGAAGCGCTTCACGTCTGCCACGTTCAACTGGTTTTCTTCCAGGTGCACACCGATCAGCTCGGCGACCATCGGGCAGACATCGCGGAACACTTTGCGGCCTTCCTGCACGAACAGCTTGTCGGGCGCGCCGATGCCCTCTTCCGCCGCGCGGTTGAGGAAGCCGAAGTTGTTGCGGATGTTGTTCGAGAACTTGGTCAGCAGCTTGGTGCTGACCACGTCGAACTGGTGCTCGGAGGTGGCCAGGTCGGCACGCTCGAGGATCACCGCGGTGGCGGCGTCGCCGAAGATGAAGTGGCTGTCGCGGTCACGGAAGTTCAGGTGGCCGGTGCAGACCTCCGGGTTGACCATCAGGATCGCCCGCGCCTGGCCCAGCTGAATGCTGTTGGCGGCGTTCTGGATGCCAAAGGTCGCCGAGGAACACGCCACGTTCATGTCGAAACCGAACCCTTCGATGCCCAGGGCTTCCTGGACTTCGATGGCAATGGCCGGATAGGCGCGCTGCAGGTTGGAGCAGGCGACGATCACGCCGTCGATGTCGGCGGCGGTCTTGCCGGCGCGCTGCAGGGCCTGTTCGGCAGCGCCGACGGCCATCTGGCAAAGCACCGACCACTCGTCATTGCTGCGCTCGGGCAGACGCGGGGCCATGCGCTGCGGGTCGAGAATGCCGTCCTTGTCCATGACAAAGCGGCTCTTGATGCCCGAGGCTTTTTCGATAAAGGCGGCGCTGGATTCGGTCAGCGGCTGAACGTCACCACGCTCGATGGCGGCGGCGTTGTCGGCGTTGAACTGCTGCACGTAGGTATTGAAAGACTGCACCAGCTCTTCGTTGGAGATGCTGTTGGCCGGGGTATACAGGCCAGTGCCGCTGATGACGACGTTATGCACGGTCGTTCCTCTAAATCTGTCAGGCAGAAGATATTGGTACCGTCGTACCAAACTGTAAGTCGTTCGATTCCGTCCAGCGGCATCAAACTGGCAACGCTTTATTCCATCGCGCCGTGGCTGTACGCCAGCCCATCCCGACGATCCCGGCATTTATAACCGCGAAGTTTGCCACAAACCCTGGGATTTGGCGCCATGTGCCCGATAAACCCGCTGTGCAGTGGTGTTGGCCCTGTGGCAAGCAGGCTTGTTGTGGTGAGCGGCCTTGTTGTGGCTGGCGAGCCTGTGGTGGCAAGCAGACTTTTTGTGGTGAGCAGGCTTGTTGTGGCGAGCAGGCTTGCCCTGCGTTGGGCTACGCAGCAGCCCCAGTCCAACCTCCTCGGTCTGCCAGATAGATCCGGTGAGCTGGTTTTAGGGCTGCTTCGCAGCCCAACGCAGGACAAGCCTGCTCACCACGAAAAGCCCGCCAGCCACAACAGGCCTGCTCACCACACAGGGCTGCTCACCCCAACAAGCCTGCTCACCACAAAAAGGCCACTCACCACCAAGAAAACCCATCTGCCACGACAAGCCCGCCAGCCTTAGCAAGCCCGCTCACCACAATTTCAAGCCTCGACCAGGCTCCATTGCTTGCTCAGGCGCTTGTCGGAAATCGGCACTTTGGTGCCGAGCTGCTGGGCAAACAACGACACCCGATACTCCTCCAGCCACCAGCGATAGAGCTCCAGCTGCGGGTCGCGCTTGCCTTCCTGGGTGTGTTTGTTCAGGCGGTTCTGGTATTGCGCCCACAGGCCGCTCAGTTCGGTGCTCCACACCCGATCCTTTTGCACCTGGCTCGGCAGTTTCTCCAGACGCAATTCGATGGCCTTGAGGAATCGCGGCAGCTCCTTGAACCACTGCGCCGGGGTTTCGCGCACAAAACCGGGATACACCAGGTTACTCAATTGTTGCTTGATGTCGTTGAGGGCCACCGCCTGGGCCAGGTCGATCTTGCCCTTGAAGCGCTTTTGCAGGCCGTGCCAGAGTTTCAACACCTCCAGGGTCAAGCGTGCCAGGCGTTCGGCATGTTCGGTCCAAGTGCCACGCTTGCGTTCGGCCAACGCGGCGAGGCCGGCGCCGTCACGCGGCAAGCTGGCTTCGCCTTCCAGCACGCAGCTGTCGAGGCTGGCCAGCAGGATGTCTTCGACCAGCGCGTCGATGCGCCCCAGTTCGCGGTACATCAGGCCCAATTCAGTGAGGCCGGGCAATTTGCCGCGCAGGAATTTCGCCGGTTCCGCCAGTTGCTGCATCAGCAGGCGCTGCAACGCGCGGCGATGCTGGAACTCGGCTTCGGCAGCGGTGGAGAAACGCCCTTCCTTGACCGTGCCGTTTTCCTCCACGAGCGCCGGGTAGACGGTCATCGACAGGCCGGCGATGTTCTGCTGGGTCTTCTCGGCCACCGCGGCGAACACCTTGGCCTCCACCGGCTGCTGGCTCTTCGCCGTCTGCGGTACCGCCAAGGCCGCTTGGCTGGCTTGCGCAAAACGTGCCGTCAGCTCCGCCAGGTCGCGGCCTTCGCCGAGGAACTTGCCCTCGCCATCGACCACTTCCAGGTTCATCTTCAGGTGGCTGTCCACCTGCTGCGCGGCCTCGGCCCAGGCTTCATCGCTGACCCGTGCGCCGGTCATGCGCAGCAGTTCCCGGCCCAGGGCCTGGGGCAGCGAGCCCTGGCCGAATTCAATGCGCTGCAACGCCGCCTTGACGAAATCCGGCACCGGTACGAAGTTCTTGCGCAACGCCTTCGGCAAGTTGCGCACCAGGGCGATACATTTGGCTTCGATCACCCCGGGCACCAGCCATTCCAGGCGCTCCGGCGGCAACGCCGGCAGCAGCGGTGCGGGGACGCGCAGGGTTACGCCGTCGCGTGGATGATTGGGCTCGAAGTGGTAACTCAAGGCCAGCGCCAGGTCGCCCAGGTGCAGGGTGTCCGGATAATGCGCGGCGGTGACCTCGCTGGCCTCGCGGGCCAGCACGTCTTCTTCGCGCATGATCAGCAGTTGCGGGTCTTTCTGGCTGTTGACCTTGTACCAGCTGTCGAACGTGGCGGTCTGGTGGATCTCCGCCGGCAGGCGCGCATCGTAGAAGGCGTACAGGGTTTCTTCGTCGGCGAGGATGTCCCGCCGACGCGCCTTGGCCTCCAGCTCATCAAGCTGTTCAAGCAGTTGCTGATTGGCCGTGAGGCACTTGGCCCGCGACTGAATTTCGCCACGCACCAGGCCTTCGCGGATAAACAGCTCGCGCGACACCACCGGGTCAATCGGCCCGTAATGCACCGGACGACGCCCGACCACGATCAGCCCGAACAGGGTGATCTGTTCAAAGGCGACGACCTGGCCGCGCTTCTTTTCCCAATGCGGTTCGAAGTGGTTTTTCTTGATCAGGTGCCCGGCCAGCGGCTCGATCCAGTCGGCATCGATCTTCGCCACCATGCGCGCGTAGAGCTTGGTGGTTTCCACCAGTTCGGCGGTCATCAGCCATTGCGGGCGCTTCTTGCCGATGCCCGAGGACGGGTGAATCCAGAAGCGTCGCTGGCGTGCACCAAGGTAATCGCCCTCTTCAGTCTTCTGGCCGATCTGGCTGAGCAGGCCGGACAGCACCGCCTTGTGCAGTTTCGGGAAGTCCGCCGGCTCTTTATTGACGGTCAGCTGCATGTCGCGGCAGATCAGGCTCAACTGGCGGTGGGAATCACGCCACTCGCGCAGGCGCAGATAATTCAGGAAGTTCTTGCGGCACCAGTTGCGCAGCGGGCTGGCGGTCAATGCCTGGCGCTGCTCTTCAAAGCCGCGCCACAGATTGACCAACCCAGCGAAGTCCGAGTCGGCGTCTTTCCACTGGGCGTGCGCCTGGTCGGCGGCTTGCTGGCGTTCCGGCGGACGCTCGCGCGGGTCCTGGATCGACATGGCGCTGGCGACAATCAACACTTCCTGCAGGCTGCCGAGCTTGGCCGCTTCCAGCAGCATGCGGCCCATGCGCGGGTCCACCGGCAGGCGCGCCAGTTGGCGGCCCAGCGGCGTCAACTGGCTGTTGCGGTCTACCGCCGAGAGTTCTTGCAGCAAATTGAAACCGTCGCTGATGGCCTTGCCATCCGGCGGTTCGATAAACGGGAAATCGGTGATTTCGCCCAGGCGCAGGTGCAGCATCTGCAGGATCACAGCGGCGAGGTTGGTACGCAGGATCTCCGGGTCGGTGAATTCCGGACGGGCGATAAAATCCTCTTCGCTGTACAAGCGCACGCAGATGCCCGGCTCAACCCGCCCGCATCGGCCCTTACGCTGGTTGGCACTGGCCTGGGAAATCGCCTCGATCGGCAGGCGCTGCACTTTGGCGCGGTAGCTGTAGCGGCTGATGCGCGCGGTGCCGCTGTCGATGACATAGCGGATGCCCGGCACGGTCAGCGAGGTTTCGGCGACGTTGGTCGCCAGTACCACGCGCCGCCCAGGGTGGGACTGGAAAATCCGCTGCTGTTCGGCCGGCGACAGCCGCGCGTACAACGGCAAAATTTCGGTGTGCTTGAGCTGGGCCTTGCGCAGCATCTCGGCAGCGTCACGGATCTCGCGCTCGCCGGGCAAAAACACCAACACGTCGCCGGGGCCGCGGCGCTCGCTGCGCTCATAGGCGGCAATTTCATCGAGGGTGGCGAGGATCGCCTGGTCAACCGTCAAGTCGTCCTCGACGCGGTTGCCCTCCTCGTCCTGCTCCAGGGTCAGCGGGCGGTACCAGGTATCGACCGGGAAGGTGCGGCCCGACACTTCGACAATCGGCGCATCGTCGAAATGTTTGGAGAAACGCTCCAGGTCGATGGTCGCCGACGTGATGATGACTTTCAGGTCGGGGCGACGCGGCAGCAGGGTTTTCAGGTAACCCAGCAGGAAGTCGATATTGAGGCTGCGTTCGTGGGCTTCGTCGACGATGATCGTGTCGTAGCGTTCCAGATACCGGTCGTTCTGGGTTTCGGCGAGCAGGATGCCATCGGTCATCAGCTTGATCAGGGTGTTGGAATCGCTCTGGTCTTCAAAGCGCACCTGATAACCGACCAGCGCGCCCAACGGCGTCGCCAACTCTTCGGCAACCCGGCTGGCAACGCTGCGCGCAGCAATCCGGCGCGGCTGGGTGTGGCCGATCAGGCCGTACTGGCCGCGGCCGATTTCCAGGCAGATCTTCGGCAACTGGGTGGTTTTACCCGAGCCGGTTTCACCGGCAATGATCAGCACCTGATGCTTGTTCAGCGCATCCTTGATCTCGTCACGCTTGGCCGCAATCGGCAGGCTGTCGTCGTAACGAATCACCGGCAGGCTGGCGCGCCGCGCCGTCACCTGGGCACAGGACGCCTGCATGCGCGTCACCCACTGCGCCAACTTCTCCTCGTCGGGTTTCTTGCGCAGCTCGAGCAACTGCCGCCGCAAGCGGTGGCGGTCGGCGAGCATGGCGTGATCGAGGTTTTTCAGCAGTTGGTCGATAGCGGGCGCTTGGTCAGTCATCAGGGCGGCAAGGGTCTTTTGGGTGAGGCAGGTGAGGCCTGCGCAGCATTAATCAATGGTATGGAGGGGATTGTCGCAGATTTCGCCACGGCAGGAGACGCTCCATCACTTTGCAATGGTCCCTTTCCCGCCACCAGTAACGACTTTTACTACAAGGCTTTGAGCGCCCTTCACACTGTTAAAAAGAGAAAGTCCGATTTGATGGGTGAGATACGCAGGCTTCAATGAATCGCCGGAAACCTCAAGCAAATCAAAATATTCCCTATTCAAAACGGAGCTTAATATGCCAATCGATTCTGTCACGCCGCGCCTGCCGAGTTACCAGGAATCTATCGATGCCCAACCACGCTCGGCAAAAACCCAGCCACCGCCAAGCTATGAATTCCCTCCGGCCTATACCGAAAAGCCGTCATCAACATCCGCCAGCCGCCAAGCCTCATCGGAGCGCCCAACAAACCTGACGGCGAATCGAATCTCGGAGTTCCACTCTAGAAGCCAGGCCAATCGGGGAATGAACTTCATGAGCAGTCTATGACGCGCAAAAATCAGGAAGTCGCCTGATTGAATGTTGCGCCGAACACAAGGGGGCGGGCCAATTACAGCATGTGATGTTTGAAGTCACGACTCTTGCTCCCTTGACGGCAGGCTGACGCGTCACTCACGCGCCAGCTTCAGTCATCGCCCACGGCGACATTTACTACAACACTGAGTGGATCATTCTGTGTTTTCAACAGCAGAAGTCCGATGGGATGGAGGGCATAGGAAAGGTTAAATGAGACTTCCAGACAACAACTTCCATTTTTAACATGAACCGGAGCTTCCATGCTGATCCCGCCGACCACTACGCGCCCAGATAACCCGCCCTCTTACGCTGTAGTAATGAGCCCTGAGAGCCCGCCGCCCTACGAACATCTTCCCAGCTATGCGCAAGCAACAGGCATTCAGTCTTCGCCCCGTAATAGCCATGATCCATCCGCGCCGGCCACCAACCTGACGGCAAATCGAATCGCAAACAGCGTTACGAACGGACTGATGAGCCTCTTGTCTCGCGTTTAAAATGAAAGCTCACGATTAAGCCCACTTGGTAAATTACGCTACTTTCTGGTTTCACATTACCTAGAACTATTGGCATCCAGTGCCTGGGTGCCAATAGTGCATAATCTACTGGAACACGGACACAACCTTGCACTACCGGCACTCCTTCTTAGAGCACCAGCAGCCAAGGCCTTCAACACTTGCAATTACGCTAGAGCAAACGCCTCACTTTGGCAAAAAGGATATATCTTTATTGGTATTAAGCAATATATCGCTCCAGTTGCTCAGGCGGTTCCTGTTTTGTTCGCTGGGGTTATGAAGTTGGCCATGGGCAGACTCTTTATGCAGATCCTGCATTGACCCCTTATAGTGTTCTTGATTTGCCTTGAGCGCGTTGTTGATCCGAAATTTTTGCGTCGGATCAGTGGTTGTTTCGCTGCGGTCAAGCAATGCTATTCTTCGCTCCAACAAGCCCGCAGGCCTATCAAGTGATTGCCTGTCGACGGCGGTTTGTGGAAAAACCTTGGGAAGGCTATCGAGAGTGTTAAGCACTTTCTGTGCCTTCTCACGTTCCTGGTGTCGAGGTGAAGCGCTGGGTGCCCCCCAGGAACTCTCCGACGGTTTTACCGGCGCCATACTTTGGGTTTTATTAGAAAAAGAATGCTCACCATAAGTGGCCACACGATGGGGTGAAAAACGATCTATAGGCATAAACACCTCCGCCCGCTGAGATTAATAATTGACTGACAGCAACTAAATTTAGTTGTGAAACCTATGAGAGGCCATCGGACTTATCTCAATAGACCGTACTACCTTTTACGCGGCGGTGATAAAATCGCTTATCAGAACATTCACACCGCGCCGGTTAAAAACCTTGTTCAAAACCCACCCCACCACATAAAACATCTGACCGCACAGCTGATTACTCAAACAATGACCTGTGCGTCATGACTCTCTTTACGCCGATACGGAAACACATCAATCACCTTCCCCGCGCGAATCGCGTCCTGCAAACCCTTCCAGTAATCGGCGTTGTACAACTCGCCATGCAGTTCATTGAACAACTTGCGCTGGCCCGCATCGGCGAACAGGAACGGCGGAAATTCTTCCGGGAACACGTCCAGCGGGCCGATGGAGTACCAGGGTTCAGAGGCCATTTCGTCCTCGGGCGTGCGCGGCGCAGGAATATGGCGGAAGTTGGCTTCGGTGAGAAAGCAGATCTCGTCGTAGTCGTAGAACACCACGCGGCCGTGGCGGGTGACGCCGAAGTTCTTCAGCAGCATATCGCCGGGGAAGATATTCGCCGCCGCCAGTTGCTTGATCGCCAGGCCGTAGTCTTCCAGGGCTTCGCGCACCTGGGCGTCGTTGGCGTTGTCGAGATAAAGATTGAGCGGGGTCATGCGCCGTTCGGTCCAGCAGTGGCGAATCAGCACGGTGTCGCCTTCGACTTCGACGGTGCCGGCGGCGACTTCGAGCAGCTCGGCCAGGCATTCCGGCTCGAATTTGCTCAAGGGGAAGCGGAAGTCGGCGAATTCCTGGGTGTCGGCCATGCGCCCGACGCGGTCGACGCTTTTGACCAGGCGGTACTTCTCGATCACCGTGGCGCGGTTGACATTTTTCGACGGCGAAAAGCGGTCCTTGATGATCTTGAACACGGTGTTGAAACCGGGCAGCGTAAACACGCTCATGACCATGCCACGCACGCCGGGGGCCATGATAAAGCGGTCGTCGGTGGTCGCCAGGTGGTTGATCAGCGCGCGGTAGAACTCGGATTTGCCGTGCTTGTAGAAGCCGATGGAGGTGTACAGCTCGGCAATGTGCTTGCCCGGCAGGATGCGCTTGAGAAAACCGATGAATTCCGCCGGCACCGGCACGTCGACCATGAAGTAGGAACGGGTAAACGAAAAGATGATCGACACATCGGCTTCGTCGGTAATCAGTGCATCAATCTGGATGCCCTGCCCTTCACGGTGCAGCAGCGGGATCACCAACGGCCACTGTTCGTCGCGGGTGTAGATACGTCCTACAAGGTAGGCGCCCTTGTTGCGGTAGAGCACCGAGGAAAACAGCTCGACGTTGAGGTCCGGGTCCTTGCATACCCAGTCCGGCAGGTTTTCGCGCAGCTGCACTTCGAGGCGGCGCAGGTCGGCGGCGAGGTCCGCGTAGGGTTCGCTGAAACGGTAATCGGCGAAGATCTGCGCCAGCATCTCGGCGATCTGGCCGCCCGGCGTATACGTGCGCGTCTGCGCCGCCCGTGCCCGGCGCAGGCTGGGCCGGGTGGTGTGGATAAACATGCAGCCATCGCTGATCAGGTCATGGCTGAAAAGGCCGCAGAAAATCGAGTTGTACCAGGTCTCGGACAGCTCATCGTCGAAACGCAGGTCGATCAGGCCGATGTAGGCACTTTTCACCAACGGCCACACCTCTATATCGAGCAACGCCGCGTCGGCAAAATTCGCCCGCAGGCGTGCGGTCACCTCGCCGACCTTCTCTTCATACAAGTTGATACGCGCCGCCGAGGCCGCCTGCCCCAATTGCCACTGGGCCTTTTCGAAACGCTCGCGGGCACCGTCGGTGATCTGGCGAAAGTGCTCACGGTAGTCGTCGAACCCTTCAAGGATCGTGCGGGCAATGGCGAGTGCGGGCGTGGTGAGCGACATGCGGGAAACCTCGAACGGGCATCGGGAAGCCCTGAGCTTAGCCAGTGTAGGGAGACAGGAGAAGGGCCACTTTCAGCGCCCTGTTGTACAACTTCGTTCACTTTGTACATTTATTTTCAATTTATTTATTTCGACTGTACGGTCAATAAACGCACCCAAAAGTCGCACGCCGTTTTCACCCCAGGCCTTCATCGACGTGGCCTGCCAGCGTGAACCAGGAAAATCGCGCGGCGCCTCGAGGGTACATCCCCCTAGCAATGCTTTGGATCCAACTAAGGGAAACCCTGATTACCACCTTGATGGCACTTTGATATATAGCGCGCCCTTTCCCACCCTAACAAGGTCCAAAGACCGATCCGGGATCAGGTTTTAATTGCCCAAGGAGCATTGAGATGTCATTGAGGAATATGAAAATCGGCCTGCGTGCCGGATTGAGCTTTGGGGTATTGGCCAGTCTGCTGGTGATTGTCGGCCTGTTTGGCCTGGGTCAGATGGCCAAGCTGCGCGAGAGCGCGCTGGTCATCGAAGACGCCTGGATGCCGAGCATCGAGAACGCTCACGACATCGCCGCCTACGTCGCCAACATTCGCCTGGAAGGCCTGCGCCTGGTCACCACCGACGAATCGCGGATACGCGACACCAGCCGGGCCTTGATCACGCGCAACACCAGTGAATTGCAAGCGCTGCTGGAGCGTCACGAAAGCCTGCTGAACAACGATGCAGAGCGTGAAATGCTCCAGCAGGCAAAAAGCAATGTGGCGACCTACCTGGGCACCGTCGGCCAGATGGTTGCCCTGGTCGACAAGGACCAGCAACAAGACGCCATCGATCTGCTGAACGTGCGCCTGGCGCCCCAGGGCATGGCCCTCAACCAGAACCTGGAAGACCTGATCGCGTTCAACCAGAAAGGTGTCGAAGCGGCAGCCGACGCGGCTGCCGAGACCTATTCGAGCGCGCAGTGGGTTGTCGGGCTGATCATCGTGGTCGCGCTGATTGCCACCTTGCTGCTGGCGTGGCTGCTGACCCGCAGCATCACCGCGCCGCTCGGACAGGCGTTGATCGTGGCGCGTACCATCGCCGGCGGCGACCTCAGCCAGCCGATCGTGGTGCACGGCCATGACGAGCCGGCGCAACTGTTGGGCGCCCTGGCGACCATGCAGGAACAGTTGCAAAGCACCATTCGTGGCATCAGCGAATCCGCCCAACAACTGGCTTCCGCCGCCGAAGAAATGAGCTCGGTGATGGAGCAGAGCACCCGTGGCCTGCAGGCACAGAACGACGAGATCGAACAGGCTGCGACGGCCGTGACCGAAATGAGTTCGGCAGTGGACGAGGTGGCCGGCAACGCAGTGTCCAGCGCCGAAGCCTCCAAGGCTTCCGATGAAGACAGCAAGCACGGCCACTACCAGATCAGCGAAACCATCAGTTCGATCCAGAACCTGGTGGATGAAGTGCTCGGCGCGTCGAACAAGGCCGAAGGCCTGGCCGTGCAGGCCCAGGACATCAGCAAAGTGCTGGAAGTGATTCGTGGCATCGCCGGGCAAACCAACCTGCTGGCGCTCAACGCCGCCATCGAAGCCGCCCGTGCGGGCGAGGCCGGGCGTGGTTTTGCGGTGGTCGCCGATGAAGTGCGCTCGCTGGCGCAGCGCACCCAGGACTCCACCGAAGAAATCGAGCAGATGATCACCGGCATCCAGCAAGGCACCCAGGACACCGTCGACGCACTCAACAGCAGTGCCGAACACGCCGGCCAGACGCTGCAGCGGGCCAACAGTGCCGGCAGCGCGCTGGAAAAAATCACCGCGGCGATCTCGCAGATCAGCGAGCGCAACCTGGTCATTGCCAGCGCCGCCGAGCAGCAGGCGCTGGTGGCGCGCGATGTGGACCGCAGCCTGGTGAACATTCGCGACCTGTCCACCCAGACCGCCGCCGGCGCCACGCAGACCTCGGCGGCCAGCCAGGAACTGTCGCGCCTGGCGGTGGACCTCAATGGCATGGTGACGCGGTTTATCCTTTAAACAGTGATTGTGCAGGGCCAAGTCACTGGGCACACTCGCGGCCTTGTTCGCGTAGGAGTTTTCCGTGAGACCTGTCGACACCCTGTATTTGCTCGGGCTCGCCGCCATCTGGGGCGCGAGCTTTCTGTTCATGCGCATCATCGCGCCGGAGATCGGCAGCGTGCCGACCGCGTTTTTCCGCGTGTCGATTGCCGCCGCCGGGTTGCTGGTCATCCTGGCGCTGATGCGGGTGAGCTGGGATTTCCAGGGCAAGTTCAAGACGGTCCTGCTGCTGGGGGTGATCAACTCCGGGATCCCGGCGACCATGTACTCGGTGGCGGCCCAGGTGCTGCCGGCGGGTTACTCGGCGATCTTCAATGCCACCACGCCGCTGATGGGCGTGCTGATTGGCGGGCTGTTCTTCAGCGAGCGCCTCACGCCTTCGAAAGTCGCCGGGGTATGCCTGGGCCTGCTGGGCGTGGGCGTGCTGACCCGCGCGGGGCCGGTGGCGTTCGACCTGGAGTTGTTGATGGGCGCGCTGGCCTGCCTGCTGGCGACGACCTGTTATGGGTTTGCCGGGTTCCTGGCACGGCGCTGGCTGGATCAGCGCGGTGGCCTGGATAGTCGCCTGTCGGCCCTGGGCAGCATGCTCGGCGCCACCCTGTTCCTGTTGCCGTTCTTTGCCTACAGCGCGATCAGCCAGCCGCCCGCCAGTTGGGGTGGGTGGCAGGTGTGGTTGTCGCTGCTGGGGTTGGGACTGGTGTGCACGGCACTTGCCTACATCCTCTATTTCCGCTTGCTGTCATCCATCGGGCCGGTCAAGTCGATGACCGTGACCTTCATGATTCCGCCATTCGGCGTGCTGTGGGGCGCGTTGCTGCTGGATGAGCCGCTGTCGATGGCGCACGTGTATGGCGGGGTGTTGATCGCGGGAGCGTTGTGGCTGGTCTTGCGGCCGAAAAAAATCCTGTAGGAACCCGGCTTGCCGACGATGGCGTTCATCGCCGGCAAGCCGGGCGCCTACAGGACGGGGGTGGTGTCAGGCCTTACGGAAGACGAACACCAGGCCGATGATGATCAATCCCATCCCCAGCAGGCTCAGCAGCGCGAGCCGGTTGCCGAAGATCAGGTAGTCCATCACCGCCGTCACCGCCGGCACCAGGTAGAACAGGCTGGTGACATTCACCAGGTTGCCGCGGGCGATCAGGCGGTACAGCAAAAGTGTCGCCAATAACGACACCACCACGCCCATCCACAGTACCGGCAGGTAAAAGCCGGCGCTGTGTTCAAAATGGAACGGCTGGAACGGCACAAACACCGAACACAGCAGCAAGCCCGCCAGGTACTGCACGGGCAGCGTGCCCAGTGGGTTGTCGGTGATGCGCTTTTGCATGATCGAGCCAAAGGTCATGCTCGCCAGGGCCAGCAGCCCGAACAGCATCCCGGCCAGGGACATGCCCGCCAGCCCGATGCCCTGGTAGACCACCATGATCAACCCCGCCAGGCCCAGCCCGAGGCCGAACAGCCGCCGCCAGGAACGCTGGCGCTCCATTAGCACCACCGTGAGGATCGGCTGCACGCCCATGATGGTGGCCATCATTCCGGGCGTGACTTTGAGGTCCAGGGCCAGCAGGTAGAAAATCTGGTACGCCCCCAACAACACCAGCCCGGTCGCCGCCGCGTACAGCATCGGCTTGCCGGGGCGCGGCAATTGCAACTTGAGGATCGGCACCAGGAACACCAGGCCCACCAGGGCGATGGCAAAACGGATGAGCAAAAACGCAAAGGGCGAAGCATGGGCCAGGCCCAGCTTGGAGAAGATCGCCCCACTGCTCCAGAGCAGGACGAACAGGCTCGTCGAGGCCGCCGCGGCCACGGATTGTTTCGAAATGACAGACATGGTTACCACCTGTAATCAGGCAAAAAAGCCAATTCAGCTGAAGCTGAAACTCAGTAGGTTTTTTTCAGGCAGGCAGAGGGGCACAGCGAATCGCTGATCAGCCCGAAATGCCAACACCCGGCGGTGATACGACTGCGTATACCGGCGTGCTACTGACAGGTGGGGGGTAGTGACTGATCTGCGCAGGCTGCTTGTCCTCGCACGGCACGACCGCAGCGTTGACCGCTGAATCGACTACCGCTATGCGCAAGGAAGCTGGCATGTGCTGATCTTTTTGAAGGGATAAAGACGCGCCGACTATACCCAGCCGGCGACAGGTATGGCAATGACTTGGCCAACGCGTTTTTGCCTGGCGCAGTTTTCACAGTGATGGCGTGGGGGCGTCGCTATAATGCGCCCGATTTTTTTCCAAGGATTTCCCATGCTCGCATTGCCCTGGCTGTACCTGGCGCTTCTTTCCATTGGCTATGTGATGGCCCTGGCCTACGGGCAACTCGGCGCGCTGGCGCTGGTGTCCGTGGCCCTGCTGCTGATCGCCGGGTACGCGGTACGCCAGCAGCGCACGCCGTGGGCCCGTTACCTCGGTCATGGTTTGTTTATCGTCCTCGCCGTGAGCCTGGCCATGCACTGGCTGCCGGGGTTCTACAACGGGCGCGGCATCGGCTCGCAGCAATTCACCCCCGACGCCGTGCCCTTCTCGATGTACCTGAACCAGGACAAACCGCTGATCGGCTTCTGGCTGCTGTTGGCCTGCCCGTGGATTGTGGCGCGGCGCAGCCTGCGCCTGTCGCTGTGTGTCACGGCCCTGGCCCTGACCCTCACGGCCATTGCTGCACTCGGTGGCGCCGCCTTGCTGGGGGTGATCAGTTGGGCGCCGAAATGGCCGGAACAGGCCTGGCTGTGGGTGCTCAACAACCTGCTGCTGGTGACCCTGGTGGAAGAGGCACTGTTTCGTGGCTACATCCAGGGCGGCCTGCGCCAGCGCTTCCAGCATCTGCCTTACGGCGAGAACCTGGCGCTGTTGCTGGCTTCACTGCTGTTCGGCCTGGTGCACCTGGGCGCGGGCTGGCACTGGGTGTTGCTGGCGAGCATTGCCGGGGTCGGATATGGCCTGGCCTATCGCTTCGGTGGCCTGGGTGCAGCGATTGCCACGCACTTTGGCTTGAACCTGCTTCACTTCGGGTTGTTTACATACCCGATGCTGGCGGGATGATTGTTGCAAAAATAAGTTAAATAAATGCCCGCCATGGCCGATACCCCCTGAAAGCCTTGCGGATTGAACAATCATGCGTAATAACCAACCCGTTACCCAGCGCGAACGTACCTTCCCCGCTCAGCAACGGTTGATCTCCACCACGGATGCCAAGGGTGTGATCACCTACTGTAACGACGCGTTTGTCGAGATCAGTGGGTTCACCCGCGAAGAGCTGCTTCGCGCGCCGCACAACCTGGTGCGTCACCCGGATGTACCGGCAGCGGTGTTCGCGCACATGTGGTCCACGCTCAAACAAGGCTTGCCATGGATGGGCATCGTCAAGAACCGCTGCAAGAGCGGCGATCACTACTGGGTCAACGCCTATGTGACGCCGGTCTTCGAAGGCAACCAGGTGGTCGGCTACGAATCGGTGCGCATCAAGCCCACCTCCGAGCAGATCCGCCGTGCCGAAGCGCTCTATCAACGTATCAACCAGGGCAAGTCGGCCATTCCCCAGCGCGACAAGTGGCTGCCGGTGCTGCAGGACTGGCTGCCGTTTATCCTGGTGAGCCAGTTGAGCTTCATGATCGGCGCCTCGCTCAACTCCCACTGGGGCTTCGCCTTGGCGGCCGGGCTGTCGGTGCCATTGGGCCTGCTGGGCCTGAGCTGGCAACAACGCGGCCTCAAGCGCCTGCTGCGCCTGGCCGAGCAGACCACGTCCGACCCGCTGATCGCGCAGATGTACACCGACAGCCGGGGTGCCCAGGCGCGCCTGGAAATGTCGATCCTCAGCCAGGAGGCGCGTCTGAAGACCTGCCTCACGCGCTTGCAGGATACGGCCGAGCACCTCAACGACCAGGCTGCACAGTCCAATACCCTGGCGCATAACAGCTCTTCCGGCCTGGAGCGCCAGCGCGTGGAAACCGAGCAGGTGGCAACGGCAGTCAACCAGATGGCCGCGACCACCCAGGAAGTCGCCAGCCACGTGCAGCGCACCGCCGATGCCACCCAGGAAGCCAATCGCCTGACCGGCCGCGGCCGCGATATCGCCGGCGAAACCCGCGAGGCGATACAGCGCCTGTCGGTGGCCGTGGGCGAGACCGGCGTGACCGTCACCCAACTGGCCAAGGACAGCGATGAAATCGGTGGCGTGGTCGACGTGATCAAAGGCATCGCCGACCAGACCAACCTGCTGGCGCTGAACGCCGCCATCGAAGCGGCCCGCGCCGGTGAGATGGGCCGTGGTTTTGCGGTCGTGGCGGATGAAGTCCGTCAGTTGGCGCAACGCACCGCCGAGTCCACCGGGCAGATCCATGCCCTGATCGCCAAGCTCCAGCAAACTGCCGCGGCCGCCGTGCAAACCATGGACGCCGGGCATCGCCAGGCCGAAGAAGGTGTGGCACGGGTGATGGAAGCGGACCAGGCGCTGGTCGGCATCAGCGAAGCCGTGGCGCACATCACCGACATGACCACCCAGATCGCCGCCGCGACCGAAGAGCAAAGCTCGGTGGCCGAAGAGATCAGCCGCAATATCAGCACCATTGCGCTGCTGGCGGACCAGACCTCGGAGCAGGCGTTGAACTCGGCGCAGTTGAGTGAAGAGCTGACGCATACCGCCAATACCCAGTACTCGCTGGTAGAGCGGTTTAACCGATAGATCGCTATCGCAGGCAAGCCAGCTCCCACATTCGACGGTGTTCACACATCAAAATGTGGGAGCTGGCTTGCCTGCGATGAGGCCCTAAAGGCCAGCAAGAAAGCTTGAGACCTTCACCGCCGCTGCCTCCAGATGCTGCTCATGACTGAACCCCGATGCCTTCAACGGCTTCAAATCATGATCCCCCGCCACCAGCCACATCACCTCGATGCTCGGCGACAAGCCATACCCCTCCACCGCCGCCCGATTGCCCAACGCATCGCGCTCGCCCTGCACGATCAGGGTCGGCGTCTTCAGCCCGGCCAAGTGCTCGACCCGTGGCTTCTCTGGCTTGCCCACCGCATAAAACGGATAGCCCAGGCACACCAGCCCATCGGCGCCCAGTTCATCCGCGACTAAACTGGCCATCCGCCCGCCCATGGATTTGCCGCCAATCGCCAGTTTCCCAGCGACATGACGTCGCACCTCAGCATGCACCTCGCGCCACGCCTCCAGCAGTTTCGGCGCCGGGTTCGGCGGGCGTTTAACGCCGTCCACCCGGCGCTGGGCCATGTACGCAAATTCGAAGCGCAACACGTTCACGCCGTGCCCGGCAAGGCGTGCAGCCATGTCGTTCATGAACGATGAGTCCATCGGTGCGCCGGCGCCGTGGGCCAGGATCAACGTGACAGACGCCCCCGACGCCTCGCCCGCCGCGACATCCCACAGCCAGCCGCGTTCGCGCACACAGTGCGCCCATTGATCCCCGTCAATACTGGCCTTGTGCTCTTTGCCCATGCTTGCCTCGCTTTTTAGTCTGCCTATAACTCCAGCCCAAGTGCCGCATCTGCTTGGGTTGAACCGTGGATGGGGAACCATGAACACTACTTTAAGTACCGCCTATAACTACAAGGTGGTCCGCCAATTCGCCATTATGACGGTGGTGTGGGGCATCGTCGGCATGGGGCTCGGGGTTTTTCTCGCTGCCCAATTGGTTTGGCCTGCGCTCAACTTCGACCTGCCCTGGACCAGCTTCGGCCGCTTGCGCCCGCTGCACACCAACGCGGTGATCTTCGCCTTCGGCGGCTGTGCGCTGTTCGCCAGCTCCTTCTACTCGGTGCAACGCACCTGCCAGACGCAGCTGTTCGCGCCGAAAATCGCCGCGTTCTGCTTCTGGGGCTGGCAATTGGTGATCCTGCTGGCCGCGATCACCTTGCCGCTGGGCTACACCAGTTCCAAGGAATACGCCGAGCTGGAATGGCCGATCGACATCCTCATCACCATCGTCTGGGTGGCCTACGCCATCGTGTTTTTCGGCACGGTGATGAAGCGCAACACCAAGCACATCTACGTCGGCAACTGGTTCTTCGGTGCGTTCATCATCACCGTGGCCATCCTGCACATTGTCAACAACCTGGAAATCCCGGTCAGCCTGACCAAGTCCTACTCGCTGTACGGCGGTGCGACGGATGCCATGGTGCAGTGGTGGTACGGACACAACGCGGTAGGCTTTTTCCTCACTGCGGGCTTCCTGGGGATGATGTACTACTTCGTGCCCAAGCAGGCCGAGCGTCCGGTGTACTCCTATCGCCTGTCCATCGTGCACTTCTGGGCGCTGATCACCCTGTACATCTGGGCTGGCCCGCACCACCTGCACTACACCGCGCTGCCGGACTGGGCACAGTCGCTGGGCATGGTGATGTCGCTGGTCCTGCTGGCACCGAGCTGGGGCGGCATGATCAACGGCATGATGACCCTGTCGGGCGCCTGGCATAAGTTGCGCAGCGACCCGATCCTGCGCTTCCTGGTGGTCTCCCTGGCGTTCTACGGCATGTCGACCTTCGAAGGCCCGATGATGGCGATCAAGACCGTCAACGCCCTCTCCCACTACACCGACTGGACCATCGGCCACGTACACGCCGGCGCCCTCGGCTGGGTGGCGATGATCTCCATCGGCGCGCTGTACCACATGATCCCGAAAATCTTCGGTCGCGAGCAGATGTACAGCCTCGGCCTGATCAACGCGCACTTCTGGCTGGCCACCATCGGCACCGTGCTCTACATCGCCTCGATGTGGGTCAACGGCATCGCCCAGGGCCTGATGTGGCGTGCGGTCAACGAAGACGGCACCCTGACCTACTCCTTCGTCGAAACCCTGGTGGCCAGCCACCCTGGCTTCATCGTGCGGCTGGTAGGCGGTGCGGTGTTCCTCAGCGGCATGTTCCTGATGGCTTACAACACATGGCGCACCGTGCGCTCGGCGCAACCCGCCGAAGCCGCCACCACTGCGCAGCTGGCCTGAGGAGTCTGTGATGAAACACGAAACGATTGAAAAGAACGTCGGCCTGTTGATGCTGCTCATGGTGCTCGCCGTGAGCATCGGCGGCCTGACCCAGATCGTCCCGCTGTTCTTCCAGGACGTGACCAACAAGCCGGTCGAGGGCATGAAGCCCTATACCGCGCTGCAACTGGAAGGCCGCGACATCTACATTCGCGAAGGCTGCGTACAGTGCCACTCGCAGATGATCCGCCCGTTCCGCGCCGAGACCGAACGCTACGGCCACTACTCGGTCGCCGGCGAAAGCGTGTGGGACCACCCGTTCCTGTGGGGCTCCAAGCGCACCGGCCCGGACCTGGCGCGCGTCGGCGCACGCTACTCGGACGACTGGCACCGCGCGCACTTGTACAACCCGCGCAACGTGGTGCCCGAGTCGAAGATGCCGGCCTATCCGTGGCTGGTCACCGCTCCCGTCGACAGCAGCCACACCGAGACCAAGTTGAAAGTGATGCGCACCCTCGGCGTGCCGTACACCGACGACGACATCAGTGGTGCGGTCGCCAGCCTCAAGGGCAAGACCGAGATGGACGCCCTGGTGGCGTACCTGCAAGTGCTCGGCACCGCCATCAAGAGCAAGAGGTGAGCCATGGGATTTGAATTCGATGCAGGCACCATCCGCGGCCTCGGCACGCTGGTGGTCGCCATCGCCTTTATCGGCTTGTCGCTGTGGGTGTTCAACAACCGGCGCAATGCGGAATTCGAGCAGGCGCGCCTGCTGCCCTTCGCCGATGAACCCACTCCATCCGACGCTCAAGAAGAGCCTGCAACAAGGAGCAACCGGCCATGACCCTATTCTGGAGTACATGGATCTGCGTACTGACCCTCGGCAGCCTGATCGGCCTGACCTGGCTGTTGATCGGCACCCGCAAGGGCGAGACCAAGGGCAGCGTCGACCAGACGATGGGCCACGCCTTCGATGGCATCGAGGAATACGACAACCCGCTGCCCCAGTGGTGGTTCATGCTGTTCGCCGGCACCCTGGTGTTTGCCGTCGGCTACTTGATCCTCTACCCGGGCCTGGGCAACTGGAAAGGTGTGCTGCCGGGCTATGAAGACGGCTGGACCCAGACCAAGGAATGGGACAAGGAAATGGCCAGGGCCGACGCCAAGTTCGGGCCGATCTTCGCCAAATTCTCGGCCATGCCGCTGGAAGAGGTCGCCAAGGACCCGCAGGCGCTGAAGATGGGCGCACGCCTGTTCGCCTCCAACTGCGCGGTGTGCCACGGCTCGGATGCCAAGGGCGCGTTCGGCTTCCCGAACCTGGCCGACAACATCTGGCGCTGGGGCGGTTCGGCCGAGGCGATCAAGACCACCATCCTCAACGGCCGCCACGCGGCGATGCCGGCCTGGGGCGACATGCTGGGTGACGAGGGGGTGAAAAACGTCGCCGCCTATGTGCGTCACGACCTGGCCAAGCTGCCCTTGCCGGCCGACAGCAGCGCCGACCTCGCCGCAGGCCAAACCGCGTTCAACACCACCTGTGTCGCCTGCCACGGACCGCAAGGCCACGGCATGGAAGCGATGGGCGCACCTGACCTGACCAAACCGGCCGGCTATATCTACGGCACCAGCCTCGCGCAGTTGCAGCAGACCATCCGTCACGGCCGTCAGGGCCAGATGCCGGCACAGGAAGTGCTGCAGGGCAATGACAAGGTGCACCTGCTGGCGGCATACGTGTATAGCCTGTCCCATCAATAGCAGGCGGTGAGCGGGAAGCTTCAAGCTTCAAGCTTCAAGCGTCAGGCTGCAAGAGAAGAGTTCCCAACTTGGATCTTGCAGCCGTTTTTTCCTGCGGCATGCAACTTGCCGCTTATGGCTGCCGCTCTGCGTCAGTTCGTCACACCCTTCCAAAGCACCACTTTCCCCCCCTGCCAATCGGGTCTACGCTTCCTTGCACAGTGGACCGGTTCAGAGCGTACGGCGTTGCCCGCTGCGGCCTGTGAAAATTCTTGTCCACTCGATCAGCTTTCGATTTCGGATTTTGTCCCTACGCAAAACATGGAAAGGGCGCAGAATCTGGCGTGGAACGCATTGATACAGGTCAGTCATTGCGTTGCAATGGCCCCTCGCTTTCTACATACTTGCGGCCGATTTTACCTATAAAAAAACCTAAACCGTGGAACCTTAGAATGAGCACAGCAATCAGTCCGACTGCTTATAACTATAAGGTAGTCCGCCAGTTCGCCATCATGACGGTGGTCTGGGGGATCCTTGGCATGGGGCTCGGGGTGTTCATCGCCTCGCAACTGGTCTGGCCGGAATTGAATTTCGGCTTGCCCTGGACGACCTTCGGCCGCCTGCGCCCGCTGCACACCAACCTGGTGATTTTCGCCTTCGGCGGATGTGCATTGTTTGCCACCTCCTACTATGTCGTGCAGCGCACCTGCCAGACGCGACTGATCTCCGACAGTCTCGCGGCCTTCACCTTCTGGGGTTGGCAAGCGGTCATCGTCAGCGCCATCGTCACCCTGCCGCTGGGCTACACCACCACCAAGGAATACGCCGAGCTGGAATGGCCGATCGCGATCCTGCTCGCCATCGTCTGGGTGACCTATGCGGTGGTGTTCTTCGGCACCATCGTCAAGCGCAAGACCAAGCACATCTATGTCGGTAACTGGTTCTACGGTGCCTTCATCCTGGTCACGGCGATGCTGCACATCGTCAACCACGCTTCGTTGCCGGTGAACCTGTTCAAGTCCTACTCGGCCTACGCCGGGGCGACGGATGCGATGATCCAGTGGTGGTACGGCCACAACGCCGTGGGTTTCTTCCTGACCACCGGTTTCCTCGGGATGATGTACTACTTCGTGCCGAAACAGGCCGAACGTCCTATTTACTCGTACCGCCTGTCCATCGTGCACTTCTGGGCACTGATCACCCTGTACATCTGGGCCGGCCCGCACCACCTGCACTACACCGCGCTGCCGGACTGGGCCCAGTCGCTGGGCATGGCAATGTCGATCATCCTCCTGGCCCCGAGCTGGGGCGGCATGATCAACGGCATGATGACCCTGTCGGGCGCCTGGCATAAGTTGCGCACCGACCCGATCCTGCGTTTTCTCGTGGTCTCGCTGGCGTTCTACGGCATGTCGACCTTCGAAGGGCCGATGATGGCGATCAAGACCGTCAACTCGCTCTCCCACTACACCGACTGGACCATCGGCCACGTTCATGCCGGCGCCCTCGGCTGGGTGGCGATGATCTCCATCGGCGCGCTGTACCACATGATCCCGAAACTGTTCGGCCGTGCGCAGATGCACAGCGTCGGGCTGATCAACACGCACTTCTGGCTGGCCACCATCGGCACCGTGCTCTACATCGCCTCGATGTGGGTCAACGGCATCACCCAGGGCCTGATGTGGCGTGCGATCAACGATGACGGCACCCTCACCTACTCCTTCGTCGAAGCGCTGCAAGCCAGCCACCCGGGCTACATCGTCCGCGCCCTGGGCGGTACGTTCTTTGCCGCCGGCATGCTGTTCATGGCCTACAACGTCTGGCGCACCGTGCGTGCCTCCGACCCTGCAGAAGCCGAAGCCGCCGCCAAGATCGCCGTTGTGGGAGCCCACTGATGAAGCATGAAGTAGTCGAGAAGAATATCGGCCTGCTGGCCTTCTTCATGGTCATCGCCGTGAGCATCGGCGGCCTGACCCAGATCGTCCCGCTGTTTTTCCAGGACGTGACCAACAAGCCGGTCGAAGGCATGAAGCCGCGCACCGCGCTTGAACTGGAAGGCCGCGACGTCTACATCGCCAACGGCTGTGTCGGCTGCCACTCGCAGATGATCCGCCCGTTCCGCGCCGAGACCGAACGCTACGGCCACTACTCGGTTGCCGGCGAAAGCGTGTGGGACCACCCGTTCCTGTGGGGTTCCAAGCGCACCGGCCCGGACCTGGCCCGTGTCGGCGGGCGTTACTCCGATGACTGGCAACGTGCGCACTTGTACAACCCGCGCAACGTGGTGCCTGAGTCGAAAATGCCGGCGTACCCGTTCCTCGTGGAAAACAAGCTCGACGGCAAGGACACCGCGAAGAAGATGGAAGTCTTGCGCACCCTGGGCGTGCCCTACACCGACGAAGACATCGCCGGTGCCGCTGCAGCCGTGAAGGGCAAGACTGAAATGGACGCATTGGTGGCCTACCTGCAAGGCCTTGGCACCATCATCAAAAGCAAACGGTGACCTACATGGATATCGGGATGATTCGAGGCCTGGGCACCGTTGTAGTGATGGTGGCCTTTGTCGGCCTGGCGCTGTGGGTGTTCAGCCCGCGACGCAAGTCGGAGTTTGACGACGCGACCATGCTGCCCTTTGCGGATGATCCCGAAGCCATCAAGCACGTCGAGCAAGCTTCTAGGAGTAACAAAGAATGACTACGTTCTGGAGTCTGTACGTCACAGTCCTCAGTCTGGGTACCATCTTCGCCCTGACCTGGCTGCTGCTGTCGACCCGCAAGGGCCAGCGCGCCGAGCAGACCGACGAGACCGTCGGCCACTCGTTCGACGGCATCGAGGAGTACGACAACCCGCTGCCCAAGTGGTGGTTCATGCTGTTCGTCGGCACCATCATTTTCGCCCTCGGTTACCTGGCGCTCTACCCCGGCCTGGGCAACTGGAAAGGACTGCTGCCGGGCTACAACTACCTCGACAACGACAAGCAAACCCCCTTCGCCAACGGCCAGACCGGCTGGACCGGCGTGCACGAATGGGAAAAGGAAATGGCCAGGTCGGACGCCAAGTTCGGGCCGATCTTCGCCAAATTCGCGTCGATGCCAATTGAGGAAGTCGCCAAGGACCCACAGGCCCTGAAGATGGGTGGCCGCCTGTTCGCCTCCAACTGCTCGGTCTGCCACGGCTCCGACGCCAAGGGTGCCTATGGCTTCCCCAACCTGACCGACGCCGACTGGCGCTGGGGTGGCGAGCCGGCCACCATCAAGGAAACCATCATGAAGGGCCGCCATGCAGTGATGCCGGCCTGGCTGGATATCCTCAAGGAACAGGGCGTGGCCGATGTGGCTGCCTTCGTCGTCACCAACCTCGATGGGCGCAAGCTGCCGGAAGGCACCAAGGCTGACGTGGCCAACGGCGAAAAACTCTTCGCCGCCAACTGCGTGGCCTGCCATGGCCCGGCCGGCAAAGGCACCCCCGCTATGGGCGCACCCGACCTGACTCACCCGGGCGCGTTCATCTACGGCTCGAGCTTCGCGCAACTGCAGCAGACCATCCGCTGGGGCCGCCAGGGCCAGATGCCTGCGCAGGAGCAACTGCAGGGCAACGACAAGGTGCACCTGCTCGCGGCGTATGTGTACAGCTTGTCCCATGGGGACAAGAAGACTGAAGAGCAGTAAGCCTTAGTCATGACAAAGCCCCGAATCACGGGGCTTTGTTTTTTCTGGTTGCTGCCATTTCAACGGCTGAATGCTCAACCGCTCGTAACATCGAGCTTGTCTCCTGCCGCCACAAAGTAGTAACGTAACTACATTCAATCTACCGAAGGGGGGATGCCCATGACTATCACCACCATTTCCAGTCGGGAATTCAACCAAGACACAAGCGGTGCCAAAAAAGCCGCCCGTCAGGGACCGGTTTTTATCACTGATCGCGGCAAGCCAGCCCATGTACTGCTAAGCATTGAGGACTACCAGAAACTGACAGGTCTGAATGTCGACATCGTTGACCTGTTGGTGATGCCGGAAGCGGCCGAAATCGACTTTGAAACCGAACGTGCCGTGGTCACTCACCGCCCCGTGGACCTCTCTTGAATGTACCTACTCGACACCAACGTAATCTCTGAACTTCGTAAACCTCAGGCTGACGCAAGAGTGGTCGCCTGGGCAAAAAGCGTTATCGCCCCACGCATGTTTATCTCAGCAATTACGCTGAAAGAATTGGAAACCGGCGTACTGCGGATGGAGCGCCGAGACCCGGCCCAGGGGAAAGTGCTGCGTACGTGGCTCAAACGTCATGTAATGCCAGCGTTCGATGCCAGAATATTGCCTGTTGATGCCGCCGTTGCGCTGCGTTGCGCCCATCTACAGGTGCCGGACCAAGCTAACGAAAGTGACGCATTGATTGCTGCAACTGCGCTGGTGCATGGGCTCACCGTGGTGACGCGTAACATCAGCGACTTCAAGTCAAGTGGTGTTGCCCTGATCAATCCGTGGGACGAATGACCTGCTCACCGGCAAAAACCGTCCATACTTCTCAAGTCAATTGATCCAGGTCACGTACACCATCAATTGATTTCCCCCAACGCGACCAAAGGTCGCACCCTTTGCGTACTGTCGGGGGCGTATCATTAGGCCACTGCAACACCCTTAATTTGACCCCGGTTGGCACGTACTGGCCGAGGCAAATCTCCACCGCCGTGGGATGCAATGATGAGCAACCAGATACCGGTACATGACGTTACCCCGCCTGCCAAAAACGCCAGTCAATCCGTCGACCTTTATGCGTCGCGAGAGAAAATCTACACCCGCGCCTTCACCGGCCTGTTCCGCAACTTGCGCATGCTCGGTGGCGCCGGCCTGTTCCTGCTCTACTTCGGCACGGTGTGGCTGAACTGGGGCGGACACCAGGCAGTGTGGTGGAACCTGCCGGAGCGCAAGTTCTTCATTTTTGGCGCAACCTTCTGGCCCCAGGACTTCATCCTGCTCTCGGGCATCCTCATCGTGGCGGCGTTTGGCCTGTTCTTCATCACGGTGTACGCCGGCCGCGTGTGGTGTGGGTATACCTGCCCGCAAAGCGTGTGGACGTGGATCTTCATGTGGTGCGAAAAAGTCACCGAAGGCGACCGCAACCAGCGCATCAAGCTCGATAAAGCGCCCATGGGCATCAACAAGTTCCTGCGCAAATTCAGCAAGCACACCCTGTGGCTGTTGATCGGGTTTGTCACGGGCATGACCTTTGTCGGCTACTTCTCGCCGATCCGCGAACTGGTGTTCGACTTCTTCACCGGCCAGGCCGATGGCTGGTCGTATTTCTGGGTCGGGTTCTTCACCCTCGCCACCTACGGCAATGCCGGCTGGCTGCGCGAACAGGTGTGTATCTACATGTGCCCGTATGCGCGCTTCCAGAGCGTGATGTTCGACAAGGACACCCTGATCGTCTCCTATGACCCCCGCCGTGGCGAAGTGCGTGGCCCGCGTAAAAAGGGTGTCGACTACAAGGCCCAGGGCCTCGGCGATTGCATCGACTGCACGATGTGCGTGCAGGTCTGCCCCACCGGCATCGACATCCGCGACGGCCTGCAAATCGAGTGCATCGGTTGCGCCGCCTGCATCGATGCCTGCGACAACATCATGGACAAGATGGAGTACCCGCGCGGCCTGATCAGCTACACCACCGAGCACAACCTGTCCGGGCAGAAGACCCACAAATTGCGCCCGCGCCTGATCGGTTACGCGCTGGTGTTGCTGGCGATGATAGGGCTGCTGGTCGGGGCATTTTTCATGCGCTCGCTGGTGGGTTTCGACGTCAGCAAAGACCGCGTGCTGTACCGCGAAAATGCCGAGGGCCGGATCGAAAACGTCTACAGCCTGAAGATCATGAACAAGGACCAGCGCGACCACACCTACGTGCTCGACGCCGCCGGCCTGCCGGATCTCAAGCTGCAGGGCCGGCGCGAAATCAAGGTGGCCGCCGGCGATATCGTCAGCATGCCGGTGGAGTTGTCGAGTGCACCGGAGCAGTTGCCGTCGAGCACCAACGAGGTGACCTTCATCCTGCGCGATGCCGATGACACCAGCGTCCAGATCGAAGCCAAGAGCCGATTCATCGGCCCACAAGTCCGTTAAACAGAGAGCATGAGAATGTCCGTAGCTACTGCCGCAAGCCCCTGGTACAAGCACCTCTGGCCCTGGATCATCATTGGGATCCTGGCCTGCTCGGTGACCTTGACCTTGTCCATGGTGACCATCGCGGTGAACAACCCGGACAACCTGGTCAACGACAACTACTACGAGGCCGGCAAAGGCATCAACCGCTCTCTGGACCGCGAACTGCTGGCCCAGACCCTGCAACTGCGCGCCAAGGTGCACCTGGACGAACTGACCGGCGAAGTCGACGTGCACCTGACCGGCAACAGCAACCCGGCGACCCTGGAACTGAACCTGATCTCCCCGACCCAGCCGGAGAAGGATCGCAAGATCAACCTGGCCCGCAGCGACAGCGAAGCCGGCCGCTACATCGGCCAGGTCACCGACAAAGTCGAAGGCCGTCGTTTCGTCGAGTTGCTCGGCGTGGAAGGCGACCGCACCTGGCGCATGTTCGAAGAAGAACAGGTCAGCCACGACAAGGACTTGCTGCTGGGTGATGAGCCACTGCAGGGTGCCGAAGACCTGAAAAAATAATCCACCTGCGCTTCGCGCATCGTCGGCAAGCCGGCGCCTGCAGGCCTGACGCGTTACCCTGCAGGAGCCGGCTTGCCGGCGATGCGGCCCTCCCAGCCGGCTAGAATCCCTACCCATGACCAGCCCAACCCCCTGCTACCACTGCGCCCTCCCCGTCCCGCCCGGCAGCCGCTTCACGGCGGTGATCCTCGGCGAGCGCCGCGAGCTGTGCTGCCCCGGCTGCCAGGCCGTGGCCGAAGCCATCGTGGCCGGGGGCCTGGAAAGCTATTACCAGCACCGCAGCGAAGCCTCGGCCAACCCCGAGGCGCTGCCCGTGCAACTGGTCGACGAACTGGCGCTGTATGACCGCGCCGACGTGCAAAAACCCTTCGTGCGCCACGACGGCGATCTCGCCGAAGCGACACTGCTGATGGAAGGCATCAGTTGCGCCGCCTGTGGCTGGCTGATCGAAAAACACCTGCGCAGCCTGCCCCCCGTCGCCGAGGCGCGGCTGAACCTGTCCAACCATCGCCTGCAGGTGCGCTGGGCCGATGGCCAGTTGCCGTTGAGCCAACTGCTCAGCGAACTGCGCCATATCGGCTACGCCGCGCACCCGTATCAGGCCGACCGTGCCGCCGAGCAATTGGCCGGCGAAAACCGCCTGGCCCTGCGCCAATTGGGCGTGGCCGGCTTGCTGTGGTTCCAGGCAATGATGGCGACCATGGCCACCTGGCCGGAATTCAATATCGACCTGAGCCCCGAGCTGCACGTGATCCTGCGTTGGGTGGCGATGTTTCTGACAACACCCATCGTGTTCTACAGCTGCGCGCCGTTTTTCAAAGGCGCCCTGCGCGATCTGCGCACCCGCCACCTGACCATGGATGTGTCGGTCTCCCTGGCGATTGGCGGGGCCTATCTGGCCGGTATCTGGACGGCGATCACCGGGGTCGGCGAGTTGTACTTCGACGCCGTCGGCATGTTCGCCCTGTTCCTGCTCGCCGGGCGTTACCTGGAGCGCCGCGCACGCGAGCGGACGGCGGCGGCCACCGCGCAATTGGTCAACCTGCTGCCGGCCTCGTGCCTGCGCCTCAAGGGGGATGGCCAGAGCGAGCGCATCCTCTTGAGCGAACTGGCGGTGGGCGACCGGGTTCTGGTGCATCCTGGCGCGGTACTGCCTGCGGACGGGGTGATCCTCGACGGTCAATCGAGCATCGATGAATCGCTGCTCACCGGCGAATACCTGCCGCAACCGCGGCGCGCGGGCGATGCGGTGACTGCCGGCACCCTGAATGTCGAGGGCGCCCTGAAGGTCGAGGTGCGGGCCTTGGGCCATGACACGCGCCTGTCCGCCATCGTGCGCCTGCTGGAGCGGGCCCAGGCCGAGAAACCGCGCCTGGCGCAGATCGCCGACCGCGCCGCGCAGTGGTTCCTGTTGTGCTCGCTGATCGCCGCGGCGGTGATCGGCCTGGTGTGGTGGGAGCTGGATGCGTCGCGGGCGTTCTGGATCGTGCTGGCGATGCTGGTTGCGACCTGCCCGTGCGCGCTGTCCCTGGCCACGCCGACCGCCCTCACCGCCGCCACCGGCACCCTGCACAAACTCGGCCTGCTGCTGACCCGGGGCCACGTGCTCGAAGGCTTGAACCAGATCGACACGGTGATTTTCGACAAGACCGGCACCCTCACTGAAGGCCGCCTGGCACTCAAAGCCATCCGCACCTTGGGCGCCACCAGCAGCGACTTGTGCCTGGCCCTCGCCGCCGCCCTCGAAAACCGCTCCGAGCACCCGATTGCCCGCGCGTTTGGCCGTGCGCCCATGGCCGCCGATGAAGTGCTGAGTTTCCCTGGGCTCGGCTTGGAAGGCCGCGTCGGTGAACGCCTGCTGCGCATCGGCCAGCCGGGGTTTGTCTGCGAGCTCAGTGGCTGCCCGATGCCGGCCTCGCCGAACGAAGCCGGCCAATGGCTGCTGCTCGGTGACCGTGACGGCGCCCTCGCCTGGTTCGTGCTGGACGACCGCCTGCGCAGCGACGCACCCGCGTTGCTGGCCGCGTGCAAGGCGCGTGGCTGGCGCACGCTGCTGCTGTCGGGGGACACCTCGCCGATGGTCGCGAGTGTCGCCGCTGAGCTGGGCATCGACGAAGCCCACGGCGGCCTTCGTCCCGACGACAAACTGCAGGTGTTGCAACGCTTGCACCAGCAAGGCCGCACGGTGTTGATGCTCGGCGATGGCGTCAACGATGTGCCGGTGCTCGCCGCTGCCGATATCAGCGTGGCCATGGGCTCGGCCACTGATCTGGCCAAGACCAGCGCCGATGCGGTGCTGCTGTCCAACCGCCTCGACGCGCTGGTGCAAGCCTTCAGCCTGGCGCGGCGTACCCGCCGGGTAATCATTGAGAACCTGCTGTGGGCCGGGCTGTACAATGGCCTGATGCTGCCGTTTGCCGCCCTCGGTTGGATCACCCCGATCTGGGCGGCGATCGGCATGTCCCTCAGTTCGTTGACCGTGGTGCTCAACGCCCTGCGCCTGACTCGCCTGCCGAGCGCGCCGGCCCACAGCGCCCCCTCAGTAACCCGCCCGCTGCCGGCTTGAGCCGCGCGGGCATGGAGTGCAGATGCCAGCTCTATACGTGATGATCCCGGCGGCGCTGCTGTTAGTCGGTGTCGCTATCTACATCTTCTTCTGGGCGGTGGACAGCGGCCAGTACGATGACCTCGACGGCCCGGCCCACAGCGTGCTGTTCGACGATCAGGACCCCAACCACCTGGCCGCCATCGACGAAGCCAACGGCCCCGAGCAGCCGCCCGCGCCCAAAGATCCGCCCCATGCTTGAACTCGCGCCGCTGCTGGTCTCCGCGCTGATTCTCGGCCTGCTGGGCGGCGGCCACTGCCTGGGCATGTGCGGCGGGTTGATGGGCGCGCTGACCCTGGCGATTCCCAAGGAGCAACGCAGCCGCCGCTTTCGCCTGCTGCTGGCGTACAACCTGGGGCGCATCCTCAGCTATGCCACGGCGGGATTGTTGATCGGCCTGGCCGGCTGGGCCGTGGCCAACAGCCCGGCGGCGATGTTCATGCGTGTAATCGCCGGGTTGCTGTTGATCAGCATGGGGTTGTACCTGGCCGGCTGGTGGAGCGGCCTGACGCGCATCGAAAGCCTCGGACGCGGCCTGTGGCGCTATATACAGCCGGTGGCGAACCGTTTGCTGCCGGTGTCCAGCCTGCCCCGCGCATTGCTGCTGGGCGCGCTGTGGGGCTGGTTGCCGTGCGGGTTGGTCTACAGCACCCTACTGTGGGCGGCGAGCCAGGGCAATGCGCTGGACAGCGCGTTGCTGATGCTGGCATTCGGCTTGGGCACCTGGCCAGTGCTGCTGGCCACCGGCCTGGCAGCGGAGCGGGTCACGGCATTATTGCGCAAACGCAGTGTGCGCATGGCCGGCGGCTTGTTGGTGATCCTGTTCGGGGTCTGGACATTGCCCGGTCCGCATCAGCACTGGCTAATGGGCCATTAAAAGGCCATGTGGCATAGCGCCGCTCCCCGTTGATGCAAATCAACATGCCCTCCAGGTCACGCCCCTAGACTCGGCCCACTAGCCTATCCGGGGGAACGCCCGCATGCTCGACGCCATTCGTTGGGACACCGATCTGATTCACCGCTACGACCTGGCGGGACCGCGCTACACGTCCTACCCCACCGCCGTACAATTCGACAGCCAGGTCGGCACTTTCGACCTGCTCCACGCCCTGCGCGACAGCCGCAAGGCGGTGCGCCCGCTGTCGCTGTATGTGCATGTGCCGTTCTGCGCGAACATTTGCTACTACTGCGCCTGCAACAAGGTGATCACCAAGGACCGTGGCCGCGCCCAGGCGTACCTGCAGCGCTTGGAGCAGGAGATCCAACTGGTCGCCTGCCACCTCGACCCCAAGCAGCCGGTGGAACAACTGCACCTGGGCGGCGGCACGCCGACCTTTCTCAGCCACGACGAACTGCGCCAGGTCATGGGCAGCCTGCGCCAGCACTTCAATCTGCTAGACGATGACTCCGGCGACTACGGCATCGAGATCGACCCGCGCGAGGCCGACTGGGCGACCATGGGCCTGCTGCGCGAACTGGGCTTCAACCGCGTCAGCATCGGCGTGCAGGACCTCGACCCGGACGTGCAGCGCGCGGTGAACCGCCTGCAAAGCCTGGAAGAGACCCGCGCGGTGATCGATGCGGCGCGCACCCTGCAGTTTCGCTCAATCAATATCGACCTGATCTACGGCCTGCCCAAGCAGACGCCGATCAATTTCGCGCGCACCGTGGAGGAAGTGATCAGGCTGCAACCGGACCGCCTGTCGGTATTCAACTATGCCCACCTGCCTGAGCGCTTCATGCCCCAGCGGCGGATCAACACCGACGAACTGCCATCACCGGCGTCCAAATTGCTGATGCTGCAAACCACCATCGAACAACTGACCCAGGCCGGCTATCGCTACATCGGCATGGACCACTTCGCCCTGCCGGACGACGAACTCGCCGTCGCCCAGGAAGAAGGCAGCCTGCAGCGCAACTTCCAGGGCTACACCACCCATGGGCATTGCGACCTGATCGGGCTCGGCGTGTCCGCCATCAGCCAGATCGGTGACCTGTACTGCCAGAACACCAGCGACCTCAATGGCTACCAGAACACCCTCGCCGGCGCTCAACTGGCCACCAGCCGTGGCTTGCTGTGCACCACCGATGATCGGCTGCGACGCGAGGTGATTCAGCAATTGATCTGCAATTTCAGCCTGGCCTTCGATCGGGTCGAGCAGGCTTTCAACATTGATTTTCGCGGGTATTTTGACGACATCTGGCCCCAACTCGAGACCATGGCGCAGGACGGCCTGATCGAACTGGACGCGCAGGGCATCCGTGTGCTGCCGGCTGGCAGGCTGTTGGTACGCTCAGTGTGCATGGTGTTCGATGCCTATCTGGAACATCAGAACAGGCAGCGATTCTCGCGGGTGATCTGAGCGGGCGCTACTTCGATGCCAGGCTCATGGCTTGCATCTGCGCGTCAGCTGGCTCGTCCTTCAAGGCCTTGCCCAGTTGCATCTGGGCCATCGTCAGGCCGCTTTGCAAGGCCGCCAGCGAGGCCTGCAGGTTGCCCACCCGCGCCTGGCGCGCCTCGGGAGTCAAGGAGTTATCCGCCGAAGCCGCCGCGATTTCGGCCATCTTGTCGGCAATCTGCTTCTTCAGCTCACGAATCATTTTCAGCAGTTGCTTGATGCTGTCCTTCAGGTTGCTGTCGTCGATGTCCTTGTTGGAATCGGCTTTGGCAGCCTGGAAACCGGCACTGGAAATCTTCACCGCCACACCCTCGACCGCCTTGGTTTCAGCAGCAGGCGCGGGGGCTTCGGCCTTTTCATCGGCCCCTGCAGCAGGTTTCGTGTCCGGCACGATCGGCAGGCGGATGGCAGGGTTGTTGGCAGCGATAACGGACATGTTCTGAGCTCCGGCTCATGGAGGTACACCACTGTATCGACCCTGTTACAAAAACCTTTATACCGTTGCCGGTTTTTTGTACAGGCTGGCCTCGGCGCCCCCCAGTGCGTTACCCTTACGTCTTATGTGTGTTTTCCCACAAGGATTTAAGAAATGTCCGAGCCAGTTAAACTGCGCGCTCACAGCCAGGCTCATTGCAAGGATTGCAGCCTGGCCCCCCTCTGCCTGCCACTTTCGCTGAATCTGGAAGACATGGATGCGCTGGACGAGATCGTTAAACGCGGTCGCCCACTGAAAAAAGGCGAGTTTCTGTTTCGCCAGGGCGACAAGTTCGACTCCGTCTATGCAGTACGGTCGGGCGCCCTGAAGACGTTCAGCCTGAGCGACGGCGGCGAGGAACAGATCACCGGTTTCCACCTGCCCAGCGAACTGGTCGGCTTGTCGGGCATGGACACCGAGATCCACCCGGTGTCGGCCCAGGCGCTGGAGACGACGTCGGTGTGCGAAATTCCCTTCGAGCGTCTCGACGAACTGGCCCTGCAGTTACCGCAACTGCGCCGCCAGTTGATGCGCGTGATGAGCCGCGAGATTCGCGACGACCAGCAAATGATGCTGCTGTTGTCGAAGAAAACCGCCGACGAGCGGATCGCCACATTTCTGGTCAACCTCTCGGCACGTTTTCGCGCCAGGGGTTTCTCGGCCAACCAGTTCCGCCTGAGCATGTCGCGCAATGAAATCGGCAACTACCTGGGTCTCGCCGTGGAAACCGTGTCCCGCGTGTTTACCCGCTTCCAGCAGAACGAGCTGATCGCCGCCGAAGGCAAGGAAGTGCATATCCTCGATCCGATCCAGCTGTGCGCACTCGCCGGTGGCTCCCTGGAGACCTGAGGCAGACGCCTGCGGCCGCGCCAATTGGCAAGGCCGCAGGTATACTTGGCGTCCGTTTTCCACGCCCAGGACTCTGCGCCGATGACCTTCGATTCGTTCGACATCAAATCCCTGATCCGTCCCGTCATCGACTTCCCCAAGCCTGGGGTGATCTTTCGTGACATCACGCCCTTGTTCCAATCGCCCAAGGCCCTGCGCCTGGTGGCCGACACCTTTGCTCACCGTTACGTCGAGGCCGACTTCAGCCATATCGGCGCGATGGATGCGCGGGGCTTCCTGATCGGTTCGATCATCGCCTATCAACTGAACAAACCGCTGATCCTGTTCCGCAAGCAGGGCAAGCTGCCGGCTGACGTCCTGGCCGAGGGTTACCAGACGGAATACGGCGAAGCGTTCCTGGAAGTCCACGCCGACAGCCTCTGCGAGGGCGACTCGGTACTGATGTTCGATGACCTGATCGCCACCGGTGGCACCCTGATTGCGGCGGCCAACCTGGTGCGGCGCATGGGGGCGAAGATCTTCGAAGCGGCGGCGATCATCGACCTGCCGGAGCTGGGTGGGTCGCAACGCCTGGAAGACATGGGTATCCCGACCTTCTGCCTGACGCGGTTCGCGTTGGACGAACGTTAATCGCTGCCTGCACCGGCCTCATCGCGGGCAAGCCCGGCTCCCACCTTGGCAGGCGCCAGCGATAGCGCTCGACAGAGCACCCAGGATCACAACCCCATCTGCTTGCTGATGATCTCATTCATCACCTCGCGGGTGTCCCCGCCGATGGACAGGATGCGGTTGTCGCGGTACAGCCGCTCCACCAGGTTGCCGCGCATGTAGCCCTGGCCGCCGAGGATTTGCACAGCGTCATAGGTGACGCGGTCGGCGGTGTCGGTGGCGAGGTTCTTGGCCATGGAGATTTCCTTGATCACACTTTTGCCGGCCGCCATCTTCGCCGCCTGGCGGTAGGTGAACTCGCGGGACACCTCCACAGCGGTAGCCATTTCCGCCAGGCGATGCTTGAGCACCTGGAACTTGCCGATGGGTTTGCCGAATGCTTCGCGCTGGGAAGCCCACTTGAGGCTTTCCTCCAGCGCCATCTGCGCAGTCATGTTGGCCATCAATGCCAGCGCCAGGCGTTCGCTCTGAAAGTTGCCCATGATGCAGGCAAAGCCCATGTTCTCGGCGCCAATCAGGTTGCCTACGGGCACGCGGCAATCGTCGAAGAATAATTCAGCGGTGTCCGACGCCCACCAGCCCATTTTCTTCAGGGGCTGGCCAACGGTGAAACCGGCGGTGTTTTTCTCGATCAGCAGCAGGCTGATACCGGCAAAGCCCGGCCCGCCGGTGCGTACGGCAACGGTGTAGAAGTCGGCACGGCTGCCGCTGGTGATAAAGGTCTTGCTGCCGCTGACGCGGTAATGCTCGCCCTCCCGAATGGCCCGGGTCTGCAGGCTGGCCACATCGGAGCCGCCGCCCGGCTCGGTCACCGCCAGGGCGATGATCTTCTCGCCCGACAGCACCTGCGGCGCCACCCGGTCGCGCACCGACGGCAGCGCCCATTTGACTATCGGCGGCAAGCCGATATCCAACGACCCCAAGCCCGCCACCACCCCGCCGGAACCGCAGCGCATCAGTTCCTCACTGGCGGCCACCTTGGCGAACAGGTCTCCTTCATGGCTACCGCCGAGGGCCTCGGGATAACCAATCCCCAGGATTCCCGCCGCACCGGCCTTGAGGTACAGCTCACGGGGAAAGCTGTGGGCCTCCTCCCATTGCTCGATGTCCGGCAGCATTTCGCGCTCGACAAAACGGCGCACGCTGTCGCGGACCAATTGGTGGCTGGGGTCGAAGTAGACCTGGTAGGCAGACATCGGCAAGCTCCACGGTGAGGTGGAGCGAACTTACCAAGCGCTTGCTTGGTTATCAAGTTATGCGCACATTCTGCTGACAATACAAAACCACTGTGGGAGCGGGCTTGCTCGCGAAAGCAGTGGAACAGTCAGTGCATTTGGCACTGACAGACCGCTTTCGCGAGCAAGCCCGCTCCCACATTTTGAGCTGCGGTGTTTTTTACAGCGCGATCGGCTTGCGACCTGCGAACGAGTGAGCCAGCGTCCCGCCATCCACCAGCTCCAGCTCGCCACCCAGCGGCACGCCGTGGGCGATGCGCGAGGTGATCAGGCCTTTGTTGGTCAACAGCTGCGCGATGTAATGCGCCGTCGCTTCACCTTCCACCGTAGGGTTGGTGGCCAGGATCACCTCGGTAAAGGTGCCCTGCTCTTCAATGCGCGCCACCAGTTGCGGAATGCCGATGGCCTCCGGGCCCAGGCCGTCCAGCGGCGACAGATGGCCCTTGAGCACAAAGTAGCGCCCGCGATAGCCGGTCTGTTCCACCGCGTACACATCCATCGGCCCTTCCACCACGCACAACAGGGTGTCGTCGCGGCGCGGGTCGGCGCATTGCGGGCAAAGTTCTTCCTCAGTGAGGGTGCGGCACTGGCGGCAATGGCCCACGCCAGTCATGGCCTGGCTCAGGGCCTGGGCCAGCCGGGTGCCGCCGCTGCGGTCACGCTCCAGCAGCTGCAGCGCCATGCGTTGGGCGGTTTTCTGGCCAACGCCCGGCAATGTGCGCAGGGCGTCGATCAGTTGGCGAATCAGAGGGCTGAAGCTCATGGGGCAATGGTCCGACAAAACAACGAGACGCGGTTTATACCCGCGCCCCGGATGAGCGTCAAATCCTCAATCCTGCGCGACACGTACCACCAACTTGCCGAAGTTGCGTCCCTCCAGCAAACCGATAAACGCTTCGGGCGCCTGCTCCAGGCCATCGACCACGTCTTCGCGAAATTTCACTTTGCCCTCGCGCACCCATGGCGCCATGGCACTGATGAACTCCGGATGGCGATCACCGTAGTCGTCGAACACGATAAAGCCCTGGATACGCACGCGCTTGGTCAGCAAGGTCCGCTGCAACGCCGGCAGACGGTCAGGACCACTCGGCAGTTCATGCGCGTTATAACCGGCAATCAGCCCACACAGCGGAATCCGCGCCTTGGGGTTGAGCAGCGGCACGACCGCGTCAAACACCTTGCCGCCGACGTTCTCGAAATAGATGTCCACGCCTTTGAAGCACGCCAGGGCCAACTCATTGGCAAAATCCGCGCTCTTGTGGTCAATGCAGGCGTCAAAGCCCAACTCCTCGACCACGTAGCGGCACTTGTCCGCGCCTCCCGCCACACCTACCACACGCAAGCCCTTGAGCTTGGCCACCTGCCCCACCACCGAGCCCACGGCGCCGGACGCTGCCGCCACCACCAGAGTTTCGCCGGCCTGTGGCTGGCCGATGTCCGTGAGGCCCATGTACGCGGTCATGCCCGGCATGCCCAGCACTCCAAGGGCCATGGACGGGCTGGCCAGGCCCTTGGGCACCGGCATCAGGTTGCGGCCATCGGAAATGCTGTGGCTCTGCCAGCCGGTGGAACCGACGACGAGGTCGCCCACTTCAAATTTCGGATTACGCGACTGCTCGACACGGCTGACAGCGCCACCGGTCATCACCTCGTCGATTTCCACCGGCGCGGCGTAGGACGGTGCATCGCTCATGCGGCCACGCATGTAGGGGTCGAGGGACAGGTACAGGGTTTTCAGGAGAACCTGGCCGTCTGCCAACTCCGGCAGGTTCACACGTTCCAGGCGGAAATTCTCCGGGGTCGGGGCGCCCTGCGGGCGTGAGACCAGGACGATGCGCTGGTTAAGAATCGGTTCTTGAGGCATCAGGGGGCTCCTTTATCGAATTCATCGGTATAGGGTGCAGACCATGGTAGAGCGCTTGCGGTTCGATGTTTCGTCTATCGCCCCGTCGCGTGTGCATCGCAGCAGCGTGGCAACCCGACGTCACACCCAAAAAAAATGCCAGGCACGAGGCCTGGCACTGGAGTCTAGCTAAAGCTCGCCGATCAGAACGGCAGCTTCATGCCCGGTGGCAATTGCATGCCAGCGGTCACGCCGGACATTTTGTCCTGGCTGTTGGCTTCGATCTTGCGCACGGCGTCGTTGACGGCCGCGGCGAACAGCGCCTCGAGCATTTCCAGGTCATCTTCACCCACGCCTGGCAACACGCTTGGGTCGATGCTCACGCGCTTGATGTCGTGACGACCGGTCATCACCACGCTGACCATATCGCCACCGGCTTTACCGGTGACTTCGGCGTTGGCCAGTTCTTCCTGCATCTTGGCCATCTTTTCCTGCATCTGCTGCGCCTGCTTCATCAGGCCGGCCATGCCACCTTTCATCATGGGAATCACCTCAAAGTACGTGGATCAATTTAGTAGCCCGGTATCAGGACGCCTGGGGCACCGGGGCTTCGACAGGTTCAATTGTATCGTGGCGAACCACGGCGCCGAACTGTTGCATCATTTGCTGGATGAGCGGATCAGCCTGGATCGAGTCCTCGGCTTCGCGCTGGCGGTTGATGCGCCGGCGGGTCGCGGCCTGGGCCGGAGTTTCCTGCTCAGGCTTGATCAGCTCGATGGCGACGGTCAGCGTGCGCTCATGGTACTGGTTCAGGGCATCGTTGAGGCGACGTTGCTGAGTCGCGTTGAACAGGGCGCTGTGGGCCGGGTCCAGGTGCAACAGCCAGTGGTCGCCCTCGATGGAAATCAGGGTGCAGTTGGCGGCAATACTGCCGGTCATGCCGGAGATCGGCAACTTCGGGAACAGCTCCAGCCATTGCAGGGCCAGGCCGGTGGCCGGCGCTGCAGCAGGCTCGGCCTCGGGCTCCGGGGCCGGCTCGGCAGTGTGCTCGCTGGCCAGGTCGTCCAGGTAGCTGTAGGCCGAATCCATGTCCGGCTCGATGTAGTCTTCGTCCAGCGGCGGCTCGTCATCCAGGTCGATCCCTGGAACGGCGGCCTCGACCTGAGCGACGGTCGGTTCCGGCACAGGCGCGGCGACCCACTCCGGCGCATCCGGCACCACGCTGTCAGGGGTCGGCGTGGGCATCGGCGTCAGTTCCGGCTGCTCGCCGGCCGTTTCCAGCACGGGCTCCACCGCAGGCTGCAGTTCGGGCTCGACTTCAGGCTCTACCGGATCATTCCAGGGCAGGTCGACAACAGGCGCAGGCTCGGGCTCGACCACCGGAGGCGGCATGACCACCGGCGCAGCCACCACGGGCGCAGGCTCAGGCGCCGGCGCAACAGGTGCAGCAACCACTGGCGCAACCACCGCCGCGCCAGCCACTGGTTTGGCGGAATCAACTGTGGCCTGGCTGATCCCCACTGGCTTTAGCGGCTGTCTCGGTGCGTCCGCCGAGTCAGCGGGCCGGAAGGCCAGCATTCGCAGCATGACCATCTCGAAGCCACCTCGCGGGTCCGGCGCCAGCGGCAGGTCGCGGCGCCCGATCAGGCCCATCTGGTAGTAGAACTGCACGTCTTCGGCCGGCAGCGCCTGGGCGAGGGCCAACACGCGGTCGCGGTCGCCATGGCCGTTGTCGACACCTTCCGGCAACGCCTGGGCGATGGCGACGCGGTGGAGCACATTGAGGATTTCCGAGAGCACGCCGTTCCAGTCCGGGCCTTGCTCCGACAAGTGGCGTACAGCTTCGAGCAACGCCTTGGCGTCGCCTTCGATCAGCGCGTGCAGCACGTCGAACACCTGGCCGTGGTCCAGGGTACCGAGCATGGCGCGCACATCGGCGGCCATGACCTTGCCTTCACCAAAGGCGATGGCCTGGTCGGTGAGGCTCATGGCGTCGCGCATCGAACCGTCCGCCGCACGGCCGAGCAGCCAAAGTGCGTCGTCTTCGAACGGCACGTTCTCGACGCCCAGCACGTGGGTCAGATGCTCGACCACGCGCTCGGGGGTCATGTTTTTCAGCGAGAACTGCAGGCACCGCGACAGAATCGTTGCAGGGAGTTTCTGCGGATCGGTGGTGGCCAGGATGAACTTGACGTAGGGCGGCGGCTCTTCCAGCGTCTTCAACAGGGCGTTGAAAGAGTGGCTGGAAAGCATGTGCACTTCGTCGATCAGGTAGACCTTGAAGCGACCACGGCTCGGCGCGTACTGCACGTTGTCGAGCAGCTCGCGGGTGTCTTCGACCTTGGTGCGGCTCGCGGCGTCGATCTCGATCAGGTCGACAAAACGCCCTTCGTCGATTTCCCGGCACACCGAACACGTGCCACAGGGCGTGGAAGTGATACCGGTTTCACAGTTCAGGCATTTGGCGATGATGCGCGCAATGGTGGTCTTGCCCACCCCGCGAGTACCGGTGAACAGGTAGGCGTGGTGCAGCCGTTGGCTATCCAAGGCATTGATCAGAGCCTTGAGCACATGGGTCTGGCCGACCATTTCGCGGAACGAGCGCGGACGCCATTTACGTGCAAGAACCTGATAACTCATCGAAAACCGTCGCAACTGGGAAGCGGGAGCCGGTAATGCTAGCGGAGCAAGGGGGAAATTGCATCCGGCACGCTCGTCTAATCTGACTAAGCTCTGCTGATTGGCCCCGAAAAGGCCTGAACCCGGAGAGTCTATGCGCGTAGTCCTGGGCGCTTTATGGATGATTGCCTCGGCCAGCCTGGCGGCGCCCGCACCGCTGCGCTTCTCGGTTTCCGACAGCTGGGCGATGCCCATGGTGCAACTGGAGGACGGCCGGCCCACCCAGGGGATTTTGTATGACTTGATGTTGAGCCTGGCCACCCAGGTCGGCCGACCGGCGCAGTTCCACGTGCTGGCACGGGCGCGTATCTCGGCGGCCATGGAACACGGCGAGATCGACGTGCGCTGTTATGTCACCCAGGCCTGGTTCGACAACCTGTCCGGTGATTACACCTGGAGCATCCCGCTGATGGTACAGCGCAACCTGCTGGTCAGCACCCAGGTGCCCGCGCAACCGGTCCATGTGAAGCAATTGCCGGCGCAATCGATCGGCACGGTGCTCAACTATCGCTATGCCACGCTCGACCCGCTGTTTGCCAGCGGCCAACTCACCCGCGACGATGCGCGCAGCGAAGAACAGGTGCTGCACAAACTGGTGGCCGGGCGCTTCAAGTTTGCGGTGATCAACGAATGGATTCTCGACCGTTTCAACCAGCGCATGCCGATCGGCCAAAAGCTGCACAAGGTCGCGGTGATCGATGAGCAGAACCTCGGCTGCACCGTGCGCAATGACCCGGACGTGCCGGTGCAGCGCATCCTGCGCACGCTGCTGCGGATGAAGATGTCGGGCGAGATCGATGACATCATCCAGCTGTACACCGGGGAAGGCGCGCAGCCCCTGCACACTCCTGACAGGAACTGACAGTACCGCCTTATAGACTGGCCCCACTCAAACGCCCGTCCTCAAGGAGCCAGCATGCACACCGTCGCTCATTACTTCCTGCTGTACGTTGACAGCCCGGCCACCAGCGCCAACTTCTATAGCCGCCTGCTGGACCAGCCGCCGGTGGAGCTTAACCCGACGTTTGCCCTGTTCATTCTGGGCAACGGCGTGAAACTCGGGCTGTGGTCGCGTCATACCGTGGCGCCGGCAGCGCAGTTGACCGGCGGCGGTGGTGAAGTGGGCTTCTCGCTGCCCGACACCGGCGCCGTGGACGCGTTGCACGACGTGTGGGTCGAACGTGGCGCGACGATCATTCAATCACCGACCGCCGTGGATTTCGGCTACACCTTTGTCGCCCAGGACCTCGACGGCCACCGCCTGCGTGCGTTCAGCCTGAACGACTGAGCGCCAGCGCCCTTCCAGGCTGATGGCCGCGACACTGGCCAGCACGATCACCGCGCCGAGCATCACTTGCACGGCAATGTGCTCGCCCAGCAGCGTCGCGGCCATCACCATGGCGACCGGTGGAATCAGGTACATCGCCACCGACGCACGGCTGACCTCGACATGCTTCAACACGTAGCCCCAGGCCAGGTAGGCCAGGGCGCTGGGGAAGATACCCAGGACCAGCACCGCCAGGTTTTCCGCCAACGGTGCCTGCGCCACGGCGGCGGGCAGGTCCGGCAGGTTCACGCAGAGCATCAGCGTGCCGGCCCACACCATGTAGCACGCCATGGTCAGCGGGCTGTAGCGGTGGGCATAGTGTTTCTGGATGGCGAAATACACGCTCCAAGACACTGCCGCGAGCAGTATCAGCAAGCCTCGCGGGTCGATATCGCTCACGCCCTGATCACCCCAGATCACCACCAGCACGCCGAGCAATCCCAGCAAGACGCAGCTCCAACGCCACAGGCTGACCCGCTCCTTGAGACAGACAAACGCGATCAGCACGCTGAACAATGGCGCCGACTGCGCCAGCACACTGGAGGCTGCCGCCGTCACCCATTGCTGCCCATAATTGAGGCTGGTGTGGTGCAGGAACACCCCGAAGAACCCCAGCACCAGCAACCACGGCACATCCCGCAGGCGCGGCCGGCCGATGCCCAGCACCAGGGCTACAGCGCCCATGAACACCGAGGCAATCAAGAACCGCAGCAGCGCCAACTGGCCTGGGCTGTAGCTGTGCAGCCCCATGTGCACGCCAATCGGCGAATAGGCCCAACAGAGGATGACGCTGGCGATGACTAGCGTAAGCTTTACGGGTGATGGGGTATTCATCGACGGCGTCCGGAACTGAGAAGGAATGCCGTCAGTCTTGGCCCGGCCAAGGCGCAGGACAATTAACCGTTTCTGACTTCTGAAATCACTGGAACTGAGCGATGGAACTGGCCCAACTGAAAATGGTGCGAGCCGTGGCGCAAACCGGCAGCGTGGCCCAGGCCGCCCTGCAATTGCACTGCGTGCCGTCCAATATCACCACGCGCATCAAGCAACTGGAGAGCGAGCTGGGCACCCCGCTGTTCATCCGCGCCGGGCGTGGGCTGGCGATCAGCGCGGCCGGTGAGATCTTCCTCGATTACTGCGAGCGCATCCTCGCCCTGGTGGATGAGTCCAAACGCGCCGTGGACGCGAATGCCATCCCGCGTGGGACCTTGCGGATCGGGGCGGTGGAGTCCAGCGCCAGCGGCCGCTTGCCGCCGCTGCTGGCGGAATATCATCGACGCTACCCGGAGGTCAGCCTGGAACTGGTGACCGGTGCCTGGGGCCAGCTGCTCGATGACCTGCAGCACCACCGCCTGGACGTGGCACTGGTGGCCTCGGGCAATAAACGCGCGAAGCTGGAACACAGCGTGGTCTACAGCGAGCGCCTGGTGCTGATCGCGAGTGCCTCCAGCGCCCCCATCCAGAGCGCCCAGGACCTGGCCGGGCGCACCTTGCTGGTCTGGCCACCCGGCTGCCCCTACCGCGCGGCACTCGAAAACTGGGTCAAGCCCCATGACTTCAAGCCGACCATCGCCAGTTACGCCAGCTGGGGCACGATCATCGGCTGCGTCAGCGCCGGGATTGGCGTGGCACTCGCGCCCGAAGGCATCCTGGCCCGCTATGAGCAGGCCAACCAGTTGGCGTCGTACCGATTCGAGGAACTGCAGGCCGTGGACAACCTGCTGTTCTGGCATAAGGACACCCAGCGGCACCTGGCACGGGACGCCTTCGCCGGGCTGCTGCGCGAGACGTTTGGCTAACCCGTAGCAGCTATTTCGTATTATCCTCCCGCGAAATTAATTCAAAATGTAAGGGACTACCATGAATTACTTCCGCCTGTTACTGGCGGCGGCCGCCCTGAGCCTGCCTGTCGCCCCCGCTTTCGCAGCCGCCCCACCTGCCCCCGTAGAAGCCAGCGCCCCCGCGGAAACGGCTGAGCACTTTCTTGCATCACTCAAGCAAAAGACCGGCACCATCAGCCTGCCCAGCGGCATCGCCACGCTCAAGCTCAACGACGAGTTCTACTATCTCGACCCGGCTGACACCGAGCGTCTGCTGACCGATGGCTGGGGCAACCCGCCGGGCTTCAAGACCCTGGGCATGATCGTGCCGAAAGCCGTCAGCCCGCTGTCGGAGCGCGGCTGGGGCGTGATCGTCAGCTACAAGGCCGACGGGCACATTTCCGACGAGGATGCGGCGAAAATCGACTACGCCGACCTGCTCAAGCAAATGCAGGAAGAAGACGAAGCCGAGAACCAGGAACGCCAGAAACAAGGCTATGCGGGCCTGCACCTGCTGGGCTGGGCCGAGCCGCCGCGCTACGACGACACCACCCACAAGATGTACTGGGCCCGCGAACTGAAGGCCGACGACGCCGAGCAAACCACCCTCAACTACAGCATCCGTGTGCTGGGCCGTGAAGGCGTGCTGGAACTCAACGCCGTCGCCGCGATGGCCGACCTGTCCACGATCAAGCAGGAAATGCCCAAGGTCCTGGCCTTCACCAACTTCACCGACGGCAACCTCTACACCGACTTCAACCCGAAAACCGACAAGCTGGCCACTTACGGCCTCGCGGCATTGGTAGCCGGCGGGATTGCCGCCAAGGCCGGCTTGTTCGCCAAGATCGGCATCTTCCTGCTGGCGGCGAAGAAGTTTCTGGTGATCGGCGTCGTGGCGCTGCTCGCCGGGGTGCGCAAGTTGTTCAACCGCAACAAGGCCTGAAACCCGGACACAAAAACGCCGCTGCGTGCCAGGCACGCAGCGGCGTTCGGGAGGTCTCAGCGCGGCGGCGCGAGACGGCTGTATTGGCCCTGGCTGATCCAGCCGCTGAACGAACGGTCCTGGGCATTGATGAACTCGACCTGGGCCCAGCCATCCTTGACGGCCAGCACGCCCACCACATCACCCTTGACGATATACGGGCGCTTGGCGGCCTTGGCGCCAGGGGTTTTCTGCAAATACGCCTTGTCGGCGGCCACCGTGACCAGGCCGATCCAGTTTTTGCTGGCGGTCCGGGTCAGCTCCAGGCCGGTGGCAATCTCCGGCATCAGCACGTTCATGCAGCCGGGATGCTGGCGGCCCTGCTCCACCGTCAGGGTAACGCCGTCGGACGACGGGGCCACGCTGCCGGGGTAGGCTTCGTCGTGCCAGGTGGTCAGTGCGCCGGGCTGGCCTTGCAGGTAAAACGCGCAACTGCGGGTCACGCCCTCGCCCAGTTCCTCGGCGTAGAAACCTTCGACTTGATGGTCAGGCGTCACTGCCAACATCAGGCCCTCGTACTTGCCCGAATGCAACGCAGGGGTGCCAGCAAACGCAGGGGCAACCGCGCACAATGACAACACGCCGACAGCAAGAAAACGGATCATCTTATTTCTTCCTTTCAAATTCTTCGTAGGCTTTTTTCATAAGGACGTCATAGTTGCCGTAGTCCTCGCCGTTATAGTTGTAGGCCATGGCGGTAAAATCCTTGGCCTTCATTGCCTTCATCAGCGCCGGGCTCTTGCTGCAAAAACTCAAGTACGCTTTAAGTTGGTTACCGGCATTCACCTTTAATGCCGCGACGAATTCAAACACGGTCTTGTAACCGCACGATCCGAAGTTGAAGCCCATGACCTGAAACATCCCCCAGGACGCCGACATCAACGCCGCTTCCTGATCGAGGGCGAAGGCGGTCGCCATGGTTTCCCAGGCCTTGACCTGGTCCTTGTTGTTGACCTGCCACTGCGGCCCGGCTTTTCTCTTGTAGCGGTAAGACAGCAGCGGGTGCGCCTGGTCGTAGATATGATTGGTGTACTTGCGAAAGTGGTGCCCTTCGAAGGCGATGATCGGCAACTTGGCCGGCCCGAACCCAAAGCGCCCGCCAGACTCGATGGTCGCGAAAGCCTTGATCACATTCACCGAAATACCGTTGCCCAACTGCGTGGCGGCGTTCTGGAAGTCTGTATCGCTGAGCGTCATGCCCCCGTCGCACGTGGCCTGCATCATCAGTTGCCGGTTACGCCGCTCGGCCTCGATCGTCGCGCGAACGCGGTCCAGGTACACATTGACCGTCGCCTGCACGGCATCGCCCTGGTTATTGCCGAACGCATTCAAGAAGCTGGGGATGCGCAGGGTCGGGAAGGCTTTGACCGGCACCTTCACCGCCTCTTCGATCAGACTGTTGAAGGTCCGGCCGGTGGGGTCGATCACGCCATCGGGGTGGGCATATTTAAGGTGGCGAAACTGATACTGACTGATGCACTGCACCAACTGGCCGTCACACTTGCCATTTTCGGCCAGTGGAAAGCCCATCTTGGGAATGATCAAGTTGAATAGATACTGGATGCACTGAACATCGGCGGGCAAGTTACGGGCTTTACCGGGAGCACCTACCGAAGCACTGATAAGACGGGGCAACCCTTGCAGGCTTTTCATCACAGACATCCTTGTGAGTTAAAGAAGTGATAGCACTTCAATATCATTGCGTGCCCTTGTCATAATCTGAAACAAGTAGCCGGCGCAAACTAGCAAGGTGGTTTTGGGTTGTCCAGAGTGAGTATTAAAACCTGTGAAAGAGCCCTCACCAGGGTGCCGTTAAACCGTGCAATGACCATTAAGCGAGGTATTTGCCGGCGCATTCGGCTACTGTCACGGGCGCATGACGCTCGTACCTGAAAACATTCAAGGATTGAAATGAAAGCTACCCTGCTTATCGTGTCGCTCGTAGCCCTGCTGGCCGGCTGCGCTTCCGCGCCGCCCCCCGACCTGTCACGTCCCTCCATCGCCGACACGCAGTCGGTGCAGTTCGCCGGCAAGACGTTTGTACTCAAATTCCGCAAACCGGGGCTGTGGGAGTTTTTCCCGCCGCAGGAAAGCGTCGATGCCTGGAGTGAAATGCTCGACTTCACCGTCGTCCCACGCGATCAGAACCGCTTCGAGCCGCTCGACCTGGGCAAACGCACCGTGCAACTCCACCAGCAGGAAAACCCGAACATGCCGGCGATCCTGACGACGGACAACAGGACCGGGGTCTTGTACCTGATGCTGTTCTTCCCCAAGTCACTGCGCAAGGATGGGCAGTTCTCTGAAATCAGCTTCTTCAAGTACTACAAGGACAGCGCCACCGACCAGATCATCATCTTTCACTTCGCCCGGAATATTCCCACGCCGGATGACCCGGTAGAGAGCACGCAAAAGATGGGCGCGGAATTGGTGCCGACGTTCAAGGCCTTTCCACTGTATCGGCCATAAAGCGCGCAGCAGACATCGATTCGCCAATGGCGATTGGAACTGAAAGGATTTTTGAGGGGGGTTGCGCAAGAGCGTTATGGAGGCAACCCCACCAGCCACACCCCGGCACACAATGTTCCCGCTGTGGCTGCTGCCTTCCGGCTCTGACCAGGTTCACGGGTAATCGTTGCGGGGGGACCGATGGGGTCACCATAACGACGCTCGCCTCTCGGCAAGCCGCGCCATTGTACCGATCTCATCGGAAGTTACAACCGTTGGTGCCGGATTAAAAATATTCGATGGTTCAAGCACTTGTGTCCGCCCGCAGGAGCTGGCTTGCCGGCGCCTACAGGATCACCGCGTCGTCAGCGCGGCCGCCCTCTTCCTGGATGACCAGGTGAATGAAGTGCAGCTTGGCGATCACCGCGGGGGGTAACACGAAGGGATAGAAATCCGGCTGCCCCATGCTGCGCGACAGTTCGTTGAGCATGCCGGCTAGTTCGATCCAGGCGTTGACGAACGACAGGAACGCAACACCGCCGGGATGCTCGGGGTCGTACAGGGTGGAGAGCGGGAATGGCTGATAATCCAGGTCCATCTCGCGGGCGCTCATGCCGAAGCCCAAGGCGGTGTCGACGGCGTCCATCATGTGCAGGTAGTGAGCCCAGGTTTCGGCCCAGTCTTCCCAGGGATGCATGGTGGCGTAGGCACTGACGCAGGTTTGCTGCCAGTCGGGGCGCGGGCCGTTCTGGTAGTGCTGGTCGAGGGCATCCGCGTAACTGGCGCGTTCGTCGCCGAACAGGTGGCGAAAAGGCTCCAGCCAGTGGCTATTGGCAATCAGGCGATCCCAATAATAATGGCCGACCTCGTGGCGAAAATGGCCGAGCAGCGTGCGATACGGCTCACGCATCTGCACGCGGATTTTCTCGCGGTGGGCGTCGTCGGCTTCCTTGATGTCGAGGGTGATCAGGCCGTTGGCATGCCCGGTCATCGGCGCATTGCCTTCCAGGTCGATGCCGACGAAGTCGAAGGCCAGGCCGTTGTCCTCATCCTCACTCTTGGGCACCACGCGCAGGCCGAGGCTGATCAATTGCGCCACCAGTCGGCGCTTGGCGGTCTCGACCTTGCGCCAGCGCTCGGGATTTTCCGCGATGGAAAGGTCGGGGATGGTGCGGTTGAGGCTGCAGGCCACGCACAGTGGCGCGGTGCTGTGGGCAGGGATCAGCCAGTTGCAGGCAGCCGGCGTGTCGAGGTTGGCGCAGCGGCGGAAGGCGCCGGCGTCAAGGTTGTCATCCTGTAGCCACGTGCCGGCGACGGGGCCGGGTTGCAGGGAGGACAAGCGGCTTTGCCGCGGCTGGTAGCCGAGCACGGCCTGGCAGGCCAGGCACTGACTGTTGCGAAAGAACAGCGATTGCCCGCAACGGCATTGCCACACCTTGCTATCGCGCGATGAGCCCGGCATGAACGGCGCGGCGATGCGCGAACTGAGTTGCTCGAAGTAGCGGAACATGGCGGTCTCTCCCTGGGTGACGAAGACTAGATCAATTCGCGCCGAAGAACGTTCCGAAAATATAACCATATCCTGCAGGAGCCCGGCTTGCCGGCGATGGCGCACGTGAAGGCGCTACCGCCGGCAAGCCGGGCTCCTGCAGTGGAGAGGTGTCAGTCGACAGTGATGTTGTGCTTGGCCAGGAAGGCTACAAAGGCCTCTTCGTCCAGGACCTTCAGGCCCAGCTCGCTGGCCTTGGCCAGTTTCGATCCGGCGCCTGGCCCTGCCACCACGCAGTGGGTTTTCGCCGACACGGACCCGGCGACCTTGGCGCCCAGGCTTTCGAGCTTGTCCTTGGCCACGTCACGGCTCATCAGCTCCAGGGAGCCGGTGAGCACCCAGGTGTGCCCCGCTTCGGGCAAGCCTTCGACCACCTTTTTCTCGCTCTGCCAGTGCATGCCGAAGTCCTTGAGCTGCTGCTCGATGGCCAGGGCGCGGCTGGCGTTGTCTTCGTTGTCGAAGAACTCGCGCACCGCCTTGGCCTGCTTCTCGGGCAGCGCCTGGCGCATGTCGAGCCAGTCGGCCTTGATCACGCCTTCGAGGCTGCCGAACTTGTCCGCGAGTTTCTGCGCGGCGCCCGGGCCCACACTCGGCACATGCAGCTTGTCTAGCAGACCACCCAGCGTGGTGCTGGCGGCGAACTCGGCGCTCAGCTCGCCTTGATCCTGCAGTTGCAGGCCGCACTCATCCGGCGACAGCAGCGCGCCGATCACGTCCTGGTTGTGGCTGTCCTCGAAGAAGCTGTGGATCTCGTGCGCCACTTCCAGGCCGACGTCCGGCAAGTACGTCAGCACTTCCGGCAAGGCCTTCTGCACCCGCTCAAGGGACGCCAGCGAGCGTGCCAGCACCTTGGCGGTCTCCTCGCCCACGTCGGGAATGCCCAGCGCGTAGATAAAGCGCGCCAGGGTCGGCGACTTGCTGTTTTCGATAGCAGTGATCAGCTTCTTGCTGGAGATATCGGCAAAGCCTTCCAGGTCGATGATCTGCTCGTATTTGAGCTTGTAGAGGTCGGCCGGCGAACCGATGAGTTTTTCATCCACCAATTGCTCGATGGTCTTGTCGCCCAGACCGTCGATGTCCATGGCGCGGCGCGAGACAAAATGGATAATCGCCTGCTTGAGCTGCGCCCCACAGGCCAGGCGCCCAACGCAGCGGTACACCGCGCCTTCGCTGACGGTTTCCTTGCCCTTGCTGCGCTTGACCAGCTGCGTGCGCTCCACATGCGAGCCACACACCGGGCAACTCTCGGGGATCTGCACCGCGCGGGCGTTTTCAGGGCGGCGCTCGGGTACCACCGAGACCACCTGCGGAATCACGTCACCGGCGCGGCGGATGATCACTGTGTCACCGATCATCAGGCCCAGGCGCGCAACCTCGTCCATGTTGTGCAGAGTGGCGTTGGACACAGTGACGCCCGCAACCTTGACCGGTTTCAAGCGCGCCACCGGGGTCACGGCGCCGGTGCGGCCGACCTGGAATTCCACATCGAGCAACTCGGTCAGCTCTTCCATGGCCGGGAATTTATGCGCGATCGCCCATCGCGGCTCACGCGCGCGAAAGCCCAGTTCACGCTGGGCAGCAATGCTGTTGACCTTGAACACCACACCGTCGATTTCGTACGCCAGGCTGTTACGCCGCTCACCAATGTCGTGGTAGTACGCCAGGCATTCCTGGATACCCTTGGCCAGTTTCAACTCATGGCTGATGGGCATGCCCCATTTCTGCAACTGCTTGAGGTTGCCGATATGGGTGTCGCTTATATCCGCCGTCACCTGGCCAATGCCATAGCAGCAGAATTCCAGCGGGCGGCTGGCGGTGATCTTCGAGTCCAGCTGGCGCAGGCTGCCGGCCGCGGCGTTGCGCGGGTTGGCGAAGGTCTTGCCGCCGACTTCCAGCTGCGAGGCATTGAGCCGTTCGAAACCGGCCTTGGACATGAACACTTCACCGCGCACTTCGAGCGTCGCCGGCCAGCCGCTGCCGTGCAGTTTCAGCGGGATATTGCGCACGGTGCGCACGTTGACGCTGATGTCCTCGCCGGTCGTACCGTCGCCGCGCGTGGCGCCGCGCACCAACTCGCCATCCTGGTACAGCAGGCCGACCGCCAGCCCGTCCAGCTTCGGCTCGCAGCTGTACTCCACCGCCGCGCCGCCCCCAAACAGATCGCCCACCGGCAGGTCGAGCCCTTCGGTGACCCGCCGATCGAATTCGAGCATGGTGGTTTCATCGAAGGCGTTGCCCAGGCTGAGCATCGGAATTTCGTGGCGCACCTGGGTAAAGGCCGAGAGTGCCGCGCTGCCGACCCGCTGCGTCGGTGAATCACGCGTGACCAGCTCCGGGTGCTCGGCCTCCAGGGCCTTGAGTTCGTGGAACAGCCGGTCGTATTCGGCGTCCGGAATGCTCGGCTCGTCGAGGACGTGGTAGCGGTAGTTGTGCTGATCCAGTTCAGCGCGCAGTTCGAGGATGCGGGTAGGGGCGGCGGTCATGGGTGTTCTCTCAGAAAGCAAAAGAGCAGCCGAAGCTGCTCAATATGTTAGTGCGCTTATTCTACTGACAACGCTGAGGACCAATCCTCAGCGTTTCTGTGTCAGTGCACGACGCTCGAACTCGACGATGCGCTGACGGTAGTGTTCGATGGTCTGGGCGGTCAGGACGCTGCGCTGGTCGTCCTTGAGCTCGCCGTTGAGTTCCTGGGACAGCTTGCGGGCGGCGGCCACCATCACATCGAACGCCTGTTTGGGGTGACGCGGACCCGGCAGGCCGAGGAAGAAGCTCACGGCCGGCGTGCTGAACAGGTCGATATCATCCAGGTCGAAAGTGCCCGGCTTGACCGCATTGGCCATGGAGAACAGCACTTCGCCGTTGCCGGCCATGCTTTCGTGACGGTGGAAGATGTCCATCTCGCCGAAACGCAGGCCGCTTTCGAGGATGTTCTGCAGCAGCGCCGGCCCCTTGAAGCCAGCGGCGTCGCGGCAGATCACGCTGATCACCAGCACTTCTTCGGCGGCCGGCTGATCGTTGACCGATTGGCGCGGGGCATTCTTGCCCACGTTTTCGTCCGGGAAGTCGTCGTCGCGGCTGCTGAAGCTCGGGCCTTCGTCCACATCCAGGTTGAGGTCGCCCTGATGTGGCTCGGCCACGGCAGGGTTGGCGCGCTTGCCACGCTTGGAGGACGGCTCGCGGGCTTCACGCACCGGCGCGCTCATCGACGGCAAGTCATGCTCGTCCAGCTGCGGTTCTTTATGGGTATCCAGCACACGGGGCGGCCCCAGCAGCTCGGCGCCGCCGTCGTCGTCGGGCAAGTTGGACAGGTTGCGATCCAGACGGAATTTGAGCTTGCCCTTGCCACCGCGCATGCGGCGCCAGCCATCAAAAAGAATACCGGCAATGACAATAATGCCGATGACGATCAGCCACTCGCGCAGACCGATTTCCATGTAATCCCGTGCCTCTAATAAAAAATGCTGAAAAATAAGGGGTTTAGCACCGTGCAAACCGCTTTAAAACGTGGCGCCAACTCTATGTTCTGACTGACGTTTTGCCCACGCATACGAAAAATTGACATTAAACTAGCACGACCAAAGATAACTTTACACAGTTGGCGCGAAATGTGTCGATTTGCCATCTTTCGACACGCTGATCGACCTCTTACACCCGACGCCAACTGTGAGCTACAAACTGCACGCTATAAGCCTCAAGCCTCAAGCCTCAAGCCTCAAGTACTTGCCGCCAGCCGCTGACAACTAGCAACTCGCCGCTAGGCGTCCACCATCGCCATCGCCTCTTCCACATCCACCGCGACCAATCGCGAACAACCGGGTTCGTGCATCGTCACGCCCATCAACTGATCGGCCATTTCCATGGCGATCTTGTTGTGGGTGATATAGATGAACTGCACCGTCTGGGACATTTCCTTGACCAGTCGTGCGTAACGTCCAACGTTAGCGTCATCCAGCGGGGCGTCAACTTCATCGAGCATGCAGAACGGCGCCGGATTCAACTTGAAGATGGCAAATACCAGGGCCAATGCGGTCAGGGCTTTCTCGCCGCCGGACAACAAATGGATGGTGCTGTTCTTCTTGCCCGGTGGCCGCGCCATGATCGTTACCCCTGTATCGAGTAGATCTTCGCCCGTCAGTTCCAAGTAAGCGCTGCCACCACCGAAAACTTTCGGGAATAACGCCTGTAAACCGCCATTAATCTGATCAAAGGTATCTTTGAAGCGATTACGGGTTTCCTTGTCGATCTTGCGGATCACGTTTTCCAGAGTGTCCAGGGCTTCGACCAGGTCGGCATCCTGGGCATCCAGATAACGTTTGCGCTCGGACTGTTGCTGGTATTCGTCGATGGCCGCGAGGTTGATCGCGCCGAGTCGCTGGATACGCGCGGCAATGCGTTCAAGTTCCTCTTCGGCTTCTTTTTCGTTGGCCTGGGCGGTCAGGGTGTTGAGCACGCCGTGCAGGTCGTAGCCGTCCTCGAGCAATTGGTCTTGCAGGGTCTTGCGGCGCACGGTCAGGGCTTGCCATTCCATGCGCTGTTGTTCGAGCTGGCCGCGAATCAGTTGGGATTGCTGCTCGGCCTGGGTCCGGCGCTTTTCGGCGTCGCGCAGTTCGCGGTCGGCGTCTTCGAGGGCGATCTGCGCGGTCTTGAGCTCTTCGTCGACGGTCATGCGCTTGTCGAGCAACTCTTCCAGCTTGAGCCGCAACTCTTCCAGCGGCGCTTCGCCCTCTTCGAGGTTGAGGCTCAGTTGCTCGCGCTTTTCGGTGAGGCGTTCGGACTGCATCTCCAGGCGCTCAAGGGCCTGGGCCGTCGACGCGTGCTGGGCGCGCAGCGAGCCGAGGCGCACCGCCAATTGATGCGCGTGATCTTTGTGCTGCCGGGCTTCCTGGCGGACGCGGTCGAGGCGCTCGCGCAGGCTGTCGCGCTGGGCCAGCAGCAGTTCGCGCTGTTCGGTGTCCAGCGCCATGCTGTCGAGGGCTTCCTGCAGTTGCAGGCGCGCTTCGCCGATCTGTTCGTGTTCGAGGGCGCGCTGCTCGCCCATCTCGGCGACTTCTTCGTCAAGACGGGTGCGGCGCAGGGTCAATTGTTCGACCTTGGCCTTGCTCGCCGACAGCTGGGCTTTCAATTCGCCCTGCTGGCGCGCTTCGTCCTGCAACAGCCGGCGCAGGTGTTCGCGGCCGGTCTCTTGCTGGCGCTGGGTGGCGCGCAGGGTTTGCAGTTCGGTCTCGAGGCTTTCCAGGGTGGCCTCGCGCTCTTCCCGCTCGGCGATCAGGTTGACGATTTCCTGGCCACGGGCCAATACGCCGCTTTCCGCTTCACTGGCGCGGCGCACACGCAGAAAATGCCGGCCAACCCAATAGCCGTCGCGGCTGATCAGGCTTTCGCCGGCCGCCAGTTGACCGCGCTGCGCCAAGGCCTGCTCAAGGGATTCAACCGGCTTGACCTGCCCCAGCCACGGCGACAGATCAATCGCGGCCTCGACCTTATCCAGCAAACTGCCTGGCACCCGTGTGCCATCGGCGGCGGGGCTGAGCAGGCGCAGGTCACCCTGGGCAAACCCGGCCAGGTCGAAACCGCCAAAATCATCTACCAGCACCGCCTGCAGGTCGGCACCGAGCACGGTTTCCACCGCCAGCTCCCAACCGGCTTCGACCTTCAAGCCCTCGGCCAGGCGCGGGCGCTCGGCCAGATGCTGGTCGCGCAGCCACTCGGCGGTGCCGGTGCCTGGGTCCAGCGCGGCCTGCTGCAAGGCTTCGAGCGAGGCGAGCCGGCCGTTGAGCCGCTGCAAATCGCCCTGGGCCTGCTGCTGGGCCTGGGTCGCCTGCTGCAGTTGCTGGCGCAATTGCTCCAGGCGCTCCACTTGTTGCTCTTCGCTGGCTTCCAGCTCTTCGAGGGTCATCTCGCTTTCGGCGAGTTGTTCGCTGAGCTCCATGATCGCCGCGTCTTCCGGATCGGCGGCGAGCAGCACGCGCTCTTCCTGCAGGCGACGCTGGCGCTCGGCCAGGCGCTCCATGCTGGTTTCCAGCTGCTGGATGCGCGACTGCTGCACCTCTGCCTGACGGCGCGGCTCGGCGGATTGCAGGTTGAACGTATCCCACTGCTCCTGCCAGCCGTGCATGGTGGTTTCGGAGTCTTCCAGCGCGGCGGCAGCTTCTTCGGCGGCGGCGTTGGTGATTTCCTGCTCGGGGGTGAGCATGTCCAGCTCTTCGCCGAGGGTCAGCAGCAACGTGCGGTCATGACCCAGGTGCGATTCGGTCTCCAGGCGCGCGCGTTCTGCTTCCTTCAGATCGTCCTGCAATTGGCGCAGACGCTGCTGGCCGTGCTGGATGCTCTGCTCGACGCGTGCAATGTCGCCCCCCACCGAGTAGAAGCGCCCCTGCACCAGATTGAAGCGCTCGGACAGGTCATGGTGGCCATCACGCAGGCGCTCGATGCTCGCATCGGCATTGCGCTGCTCGGCCACCAGCGCTTCGAAGCTGATTTCCTGGGTGCCGATGATCGCTTCGCGCTGGCCGACCTGATCATTCAGCGCCTGCCAGCGCAGGGCCGAGAGTTGCGCCTTGAGCTGACGCTCCTCGCCCTTGTATTCCTGATACTTCTCGGCCGCCTGGGCCTGGCGGTGCAGGCGCTCCAACTGGCGCTCCAGCTCTTCGCGCAGGTCGGTCAGGCGGGCGAGGTTCTCGTGGGTGCGGCGAATACGGTTTTCGGTCTCGCGGCGGCGCTCCTTGTACTTGGAGATGCCGGCCGCCTCTTCGATAAAGTTGCGCAGGTCTTCGGGCTTGGCTTCGATCAGCTTGGAGATCATGCCCTGCTCGATGATCGAGTAGCTGCGCGGGCCCAGGCCGGTGCCGAGGAAGATGTCGGTAATGTCGCGGCGACGGCACTTGGTGCCGTTGAGGAAGTAGCTGTTCTGGCTGTCGCGCGTCACTTTGCGGCGGATCGAGATTTCCGCGTAGGCCGCGTACTCGCCGATCAGGGTGCCATCGGAGTTATCGAACACCAGTTCGATGCTGGCCTGGCTCACCGGCTTGCGGCTGGTGGAGCCGTTGAAGATGACGTCGGTCATCGACTCGCCACGCAGGTTCTTGGCCGAGCTCTCGCCCATCACCCAGCGTACGGCGTCGATGATGTTCGACTTGCCGCAGCCATTGGGCCCGACCACCGCCGCCATGTTACTGGGGAAGTTCACCGTGGTCGGGTCGACGAAGGATTTGAACCCCGCCAGTTTGATGCACTTGAGCCGCACGCTTAGGCGTCCGCCAACGCAGCGATGACCAACGAGCAACTGCGCTGGCCGTAGGCCGACAGCACCAGGCGAATCTGCGCCAGGTCACGGGCGAGTACCGCGGCGAGCAATTGCTCGAACAGCACGAGGTATTCACTCATGGAGGCCTTGCGTTGATCCAGCGCCAGGTAATAGGCGCGGTTCATCGCCGGCTGCAGGTTCTCGACGGTTTCCTGCAGATACGGGTTGTTGGCAAAGGGGTACGCGGCGCGCATCACGTTGAAGCTTTCTTCGACGAAGGCGCGGATGTCCTGGCGCTCGAAGCTGGCGATCAGGCGTTGCTGGATCTGCAGGAACGGCGCCATGTCGGCCTGCACCTGCCAGCCCTGGGCCACTGCATTGCCGAGCAGGATGTACAGCTCGCCCATCAGTGTGCACAGGCTCTGGACCTTGTGTGCAGTGAGTTCGGTGACGTGGGCGCCCCGGCGCGGCAGGATCGCGATCAGGTGGCGACGCTCGAGGATCAGCAGGGCTTCACGCACGGAACCACGGCTGACATTGAGCGCCAGCGTGACTTTCTGTTCCTGGATCCGTTCCCCAGGCTTGAGATCGCCGCGAATGATACGTTCGGCGAGGTGGTGAGCGATTTGCTCGGCGAGACTGTCCGGCGCCTTGAACGTCATGTTTTCCCTTCAAAATCTTCTATCGGTACAAGCGCGGCAGTGTAGCGCAAATGCTGGCTGATGGCGCTGGGCCCACAAGCGCGAATTTGGCACGAAATAAGCAGCGCTGAAAAGGCAAAAGCCCCATAAAACGCCGGTTTCAGAAGACTGGACCATAATTGAAAGTGTTGTGATCGCAATTTCTTGACCTTATGGTCAGAAAATCGTTGACCGAAAAGTCAGACATGACTAGATTCGGCGCAAAGCGGTTAACAACAATAATGAGTCTGCGAGGCCTTCCGTGATCCAGTTTTTACTTAACCAGGAACTCCGTAGCGAGCACGCCCTGGACCCCAACCTGACCGTGCTCAACTACCTGCGTGAGCACCTGGGCAAATCCGGCACCAAGGAAGGCTGCGCCAGCGGCGACTGCGGTGCGTGCACGGTGGTGGTCGGCGAGTTGCACCGCGATGCCCAGGGTGCCGAGCAGATTCGCTATCGCAGCCTCAACTCGTGCCTGACCTTTGTCTCGTCCCTGCACGGCAAACAACTGATCAGCGTCGAAGACCTCAAGCATCAAGGCCAACTGCACAGCGTGCAAAAAGCCATGGTGGAGTGCCACGGTTCGCAATGCGGCTTTTGCACCCCGGGCTTTGTGATGTCGCTGTTCGCGCTGCAAAAAAACAGCGACGCGCCCGACAGCCAGAAAGCCCATGAAGCGCTGGCCGGCAATCTGTGCCGCTGCACCGGCTATCGGCCGATTCTGGCCGCCGCCGAACAGGCCTGCTGCAACAAGCCGGTGGACCAGTTCGACAGCCGCCAGGCCGAGACCATCGCCCGCCTCAAAGCCATCGCGCCGACGCAGACCGGCGAACTCAACAGTGGCGACAAACGCTGCCTGGTGCCCCTGACCGTCGCCGACCTGGCCGACCTCTACGACGCCTACCCGCAAGCCCGCCTGCTGGCCGGCGGCACCGACCTGGCCCTGGAAGTCACGCAGTTCCACCGCACGCTGCCGGTGATGATCTACGTTGGCAACATCGAAGAGATGAAGCGCATCGAAGACTTCGACGATCGCCTGGAAATCGGCGCCGCCACCGCCCTCTCCGACTGCTACAACGCGCTGCACCACGAATACCCGGATTTCGGCGACCTGCTGCACCGCTTCGCCTCGTTGCAGATCCGCAACCAGGGCACCCTCGGCGGCAATATCGGCAACGCCTCGCCGATTGGTGATTCGCCGCCGCTGCTGATCGCGCTGGGCGCGCAGATCGTGTTGTGCAAAGGCGATGTGCGCCGCACGCTGGCGCTGGAAGATTATTTCATCGACTACCGCGTCACCGCCCGCCAGGACAGTGAGTTCATCGAGAAAATCATCGTGCCCAAGGGCCACGCACTGTTTCGCGCGTACAAGGTGTCCAAGCGCCTGGACGATGATATTTCCGCCGTCTGCGCCGCCTTCAATCTGAAGATCGACAACGGCGTGATCAGCCAAGCACGTGCCGCCTTCGGGGGCATGGCCGCCACGCCCAAACGCGCGAAAAGCTGCGAAGCCGCGTTGGTCGGCGCGACCTGGAATGCCGCCACGGTGGAGAAAGCCTGCGCCGCCCTGGCCGAGGATTTCACCCCGCTGTCGGACTTTCGCGCCAGCAAGGAATACCGCCTGCTCAGCGCCCAGAACCTGTTGCGCAAATACTTCATCGAACTGCAAACGCCGCATATCGAGACTCGGGTGACCGCTTATGTCTAACCATCACGTCGTGGTCAAAACCCAGGCCGAACTCGCCGAGCTGTTTGCCCAGGACCTCACCTCCGGGGTCGGCCGCAGCGTCAAGCATGACAGCGCCGCCAAGCACGTCAGCGGTGAAGCGCAGTACATCGATGACCGCCTGGAATTCCCCAACCAGTTGCACCTGTATGCACGCATGTCCGACCGCGCCCACGCCCGCATCGTCAGCATCGATACAGCGCCCTGCTACGCCTTCGACGGCGTGCGCATAGTCATCACCCATGAAGACGTGCCCGGCCTGAAGGACATCGGCCCGCTGATGCCCGGCGACCCGTTGCTGGCTATCGACACCGTGCAGTTCGTCGGCCAGGTGGTACTCGCCGTGGCCGCGCGTGACCTGGAGACCGCCCGCCAGGCGGCGATGGCGGCGGTGATCGAATACGAGGACCTCGAACCGGTGCTGGACGTGGTCGAAGCCTTTCGCAAAAAACATTTCGTGCTCGACAGCCACACCCACCAGCGCGGTGATTCGACGGGCGCCCTGGCGACCGCCAAAAACCGCATCCAGGGCACCCTGCATATCGGCGGCCAGGAACACTTCTACCTGGAAACCCAGATCTCCTCGGTGATGCCCACCGAAGACGGCGGCATGATCGTCTACTGCTCCACGCAGAACCCCACCGAAGTACAGAAACTGGTGGCCGAAGTGCTCGACGTGTCGATGAACAAAATCGTCGTCGACATGCGCCGCATGGGTGGCGGTTTCGGCGGCAAGGAAACCCAGGCCGCCAGCCCGGCATGCCTGTGTGCCGTAGTCGCGCGCCTCACCGGCCAGCCGACCAAGATGCGCCTGCCGCGCGTCGAAGACATGCTGATGACCGGCAAGCGCCACCCGTTCTATATCGAATACGACGTGGGCTTCGACGACAGCGGACGCCTGCACGGGATCAACCTGGAACTGGCAGGTAACTGCGGTTGCTCGCCGGACCTGTCGAACTCGATCGTCGACCGCGCGATGTTCCACGCCGACAACTCGTATTACCTGGGCGATGCCACGGTCAACGGCCATCGCTGCAAGACCAACACCGCGTCCAACACCGCCTATCGCGGTTTCGGCGGTCCGCAAGGGATGGTCGCCATCGAGGAAGTGATGGACGCCATCGCCCGTCACCTGGCGCTGGACCCGCTGGCCGTGCGCAAGGCCAACTACTACGGCAAGACCGAGCGCAACGTCACGCATTACTACCAGACCGTCGAGCACAACATGCTCGAAGAGATGACCGCCGAGCTTGAGGCCAGCAGCCAATACGCCGAGCGCCGCGAAGCGATTCGCCTGTACAACGCCCACAGCCCGATCCTGAAAAAAGGCCTGGCGCTGACCCCGGTCAAGTTCGGTATTTCGTTTACCGCAAGCTTCCTCAACCAGGCCGGTGCGTTGATCCATATCTACACCGACGGCAGCATCCACCTCAACCACGGCGGCACCGAAATGGGCCAGGGCTTGAACACCAAGGTCGCGCAAGTGGTGGCCGAAGTGTTCCAGGTCGAAATCGACCGTGTGCAGATCACCGCCACCAACACCGACAAAGTGCCCAACACCTCGCCGACCGCCGCCTCCAGCGGTGCCGACCTGAACGGCAAGGCCGCGCAGAACGCCGCCGAAACCATCAAGCAACGCCTGGTGGAATTCGCCGCGCGCAAGTACGACGTGAGCGAAGCGGACGTGGAATTCCACAACGGCCATGTGCGCGTGCGTGACCAGATCCTGACCTTTGAGGCGCTGATCCAACAGGCGTATTTCGCCCAGGTGTCGCTGTCGAGCACCGGTTTCTACAAGACCCCGAAAATCTTCTACGACCGCAGCCAGGCGCGCGGTCGGCCGTTCTACTACTTCGCGTTCGGCGCGGCGTGCTGCGAAGTGATCGTCGACACCCTGACTGGCGAGTACAAGATGCTGCGCACCGACATCCTCCACGACGTGGGCGCCTCGCTGAACCCGGCCATCGACATCGGCCAGGTCGAAGGCGGCTTTATCCAGGGCATGGGCTGGCTGACCATGGAGGAGCTGGTGTGGAACAACAAGGGCAAGCTGATGACCAACGGCCCGGCCAGCTACAAGATCCCGGCCGTCGCCGACATGCCGCTGGACCTGCGCGTGAAGCTGGTGGAAAACCGCAAGAACCCGGAAGACACGGTGTTCCATTCCAAGGCCGTGGGCGAGCCGCCGTTCATGCTCGGGATTGCTTCGTGGTGTGCGATCAAGGACGCCGTGGCGAGCCTGGGTGACTATCGCCATCAGCCGCAGATCGATGCGCCGGCGACGCCGGAGCGCGTGTTGTGGGGGTGTGAGCAAATGCGCCAACTGACTGCTGCAAAAGCTGTGGAAACGCAAACCGAGCTGGCTTCGCTTTAGACCCAGGCGCTGCCATCGCGGGCAAGCCCGGCTCCCACATGTTGATGTGTGAACCCAAGCAAATGTGGGAGCTGGCTTGCCCGCGATAGCGGTCGGACTGACAACAGAGATGTTGAGGTAATCATGAACTACTGGATCAGCGCCCTCGCCGACCTGCAGAACCGCGGTGAACCCTGCGTACTGGTGACCATCATCGAAGAGCTCGGCTCCACGCCGCGCAATGCCGGCTCGAAGATGGTCATCAGCGCCGCGCAGACCTTCGACACCATCGGCGGCGGCCACCTGGAATACAAGGCGATGCAGATCGCCCGCGACATGCTCGTACGTGGCCAGCAGAACACCCATCTGGAACGCTTCAGTCTGGGTGCAAGCCTCGGCCAGTGCTGCGGTGGCGTGACCGTGCTGCTGTTCGAACCCATGGGCCAGGTGCAGGCGCAGATCGCCGTGTTCGGCGCCGGCCATGTCGGCCGCGCGCTGGTGCCCCTGCTGGCGAGCCTGCCGTGCCGGGTGCGCTGGATCGACTCCCGTGACCAGGAGTTTCCGGAACATATCCCCGAAGGCGTGCGTAAAATCGTCAGCGAAGAGCCGGTCGACGAAATTGCCGACCTGCCGGTGGGCAGTTACTGCATCGTCATGACCCACAATCACGCGCTGGACCTGGAACTGACCGCCGCCCTGCTCAAGCGCAATGACTTCACCTACTTCGGCCTGATCGGTTCGAAGACCAAACGCGTCAAGTTCGAACACCGCCTGCGTGATCGCGGTTTTGATACCGCGCAACTGCAGCGTATGCATTGCCCGATGGGCCTCACCGAGGTGAAGGGTAAATTGCCAGTGGAGATCGCGATCTCCATCGCCGGCGAGATCATCGCCACCTATAACGCCAATTTCGGCCAGCACACTGCGAGCGCCGAACCGATTGCCAAACTGCTGCCGGCCTCGCGCCGCAGCCAAGCTTTGACTTCTTTTGCCAAGAATTGAGATGACCATGCCTTTGACTCGCAAAGCCTACCGTGCCGCCATTCTGCACAGCCTCGCCGACCCCGCTATCGTTGGGATCGAAGCCTCCTACGAGTATTTCGAGGATGGCCTGCTGGTGATTGAGAACGGCCGGATCAGTGCAGTTGGCCATGCCAACGACGTGCTGCCGACATTGCCCGCCGATATCGAAATCACCCATTACCAGGACGCGCTGATCACCCCGGGCCTGATCGACACCCATATCCACCTGCCGCAGACCGGCATGGTCGGCGCCTATGGCGAGCAATTGCTCGACTGGCTCAACACCTACACGTTCCCGTGCGAAAGCCAGTTCGCCGACAAGGCCCACGCCGAAGAAGTCGCGGATATTTTTATCAAGGAATTGCTGCGCAACGGCACCACCACCGCGCTGGTGTTCGGCAGTGTGCACCCGCAGTCAGTGAATGCGTTTTTCGAAGCCGCCGAGAAACTCGACCTGCGCATGATCGCCGGCAAGGTGATGATGGACCGCAACGCCCCGGACTACCTGACCGACACCGCCGAGTCCGGTTACCAGGAAAGCAAGGCGCTGATCGAGCGCTGGCATGGCAAGGGCCGTTTGCACTACGCAGTGACGCCACGTTTCGCACCGACCAGTACACCGCAACAGCTGACCCTCGCAGGGCAGTTGCTGAGCGAATACTCGGACCTCTACATGCAGACTCACATCAGTGAGAACAAGCAGGAAATCGAGTGGGTGAAGGCGCTGTTCCCGGAGCGCAACGGCTACCTGGATGTGTACGACCATTACAAGTTGCTCGGCGAGCGCTCGGTGTTTGCCCACGGCGTGCACTTGTGTGACGACGAGTGTGCGCGGCTGGCGGAGACGGGCTCGGCGGTCGCGTTCTGCCCGACCTCGAACCTCTTCCTCGGCAGTGGCCTGTTCAACCTGCCGATGGCGGAGAAGCACAACCTGAATGTGGGCCTGGGCACGGACGTGGGCGGCGGCACCAGCTTCTCGCTGCTGCAGACCTTGAACGAAGCGTACAAGGTCATGCAGTTGCAGGGCGCACGCTTGAGCCCGTTCAAGTCGCTGTACCTGGCCACGTTGGGTGGCGCGAAGGCACTGCGCCTGGAAGACAAGATCGGCACGTTGCAGCCCGGCACCGATGCGGATTTCCTGGTGCTGGATTACAACGCCACACCACTGCTGAGCTATCGCCTGAAGCAGGCCCAGAACATTGCCGAGACGTTGTTTGTGCTGATGACGCTGGGGGATGATCGGACGGTGTTGCAGACGTATGCGGCTGGCCAGCTCGTGCATCAACGCTGATCCTGACCACACCACAAAACAAATGTGGGAGCGGGCTTGCTCGCGAAGGCGGAGTGTCAGTCCCTGGATAGGCTGACTGTTCCACCGCTTTCGCGAGCAAGCCCGCTCCCACATTTTGTTAGTGGTGAGCTTGGCACATCAGAGCTTGACCGAAGAGCGCCCTGGCTTCTTGGTCTGCAACAAATGCGAAAACACCGCATGCAAATCATCCGACGCGCTTTCCTCATCGAGGTTGAGCTTGCTGTCGATATGGTCCATGTGGTGCATCATCAAATTCACTGCCAACCCTGCATCGCGCGCTTCGATCGCGTCGATCAACTGCGTGTGCTCATCGTAGGAACAGTGCGAGCGGTTGCCGCTTTCGTACTGGGCGATGATCAACGAGGTCTGGGACACCAGGCTGCGCTGGAAGCTGATCAGTGGCGCATTCTTCGCCGCTTCGGCCAGCTTGAGGTGGAACTCGCCGGAGAGGCGGATGCCGGCACCGCGATCGCCACGAGAGAAGCTGTCGCGCTCGTCATTGACCATCTGACGCAGCTCGGCCAATTGTTCGGCCGTGGCGTGCTGCACTGCCAGCTCGGTAATCGCTCGCTCCACCAGGCGCCGGGCCAGGAACACCTGGCGCGCTTCTTCGACACTGGGGCTGGCCACCACCGCACCCCGATTGGGCCGCAGCAACACCACGCCTTCATGGGCCAGGCGCGAGAGTGCACGGCGAATGATGGTGCGGCTGACGCCGAAGATTTCGCCCAGTGCCTCTTCACTCAACTTGGTTCCGGGCGCCAGGCGTTGTTCGAGGATCGCTTCGAAGATATGCGCGTAGACGATATCGTCCTGGGTTCCGCTGCGACCGGCCTTGCCGGCTCGCGGTTGTTTCTTGAGAGGTTGCAACTGTTCGTTCATGGGCACTCGGGTTTGGAGAACGGCGGCGAATTAAGGGTAATACGGCAACAGCGGGTCGCTGGCAAGTATCACCTAAAAACAGGGCACATTGTACACAACCCAAAGCGCCAACACACTGTACGGCTGTTTGCGGTCACGGCTGTATTGCAATGAAACATTACGTTTGAGTTTAGGCTTGAAACCGTGCCGTTACCGGCAAAACCCAGGTAAAAGGATCACCTTTCCATGAACGACGCCACCCAAGCGCCTTTGCGCCCGCTGGCCGACACTTCTGCGTCGGCCGTCGTCGCCGGCTTCATCGCCATGATGACCGGCTACACCAGCTCCCTGGTCCTGATGTTCCAGGCCGGCCAGGCCGCCGGCTTGACCACAGCGCAGATTTCTTCGTGGATATGGGCGATTTCCATTGGCATGGCGGTGTGCAGCATCGGCTTGTCGCTGCGCTATCGCACACCGATCACCATCGCCTGGTCCACCCCCGGCGCCGCGTTGCTGATCACCAGCCTGGGCGGCGTGAGTTATGGCGAAGCCATCGGTGCCTACATCACCTGCGCGGTGCTGGTGACGCTCTGCGGGCTGACGGGCAGCTTCGAAAAGCTCGTCAAGCGCATCCCGGCGTCACTCGCAGCGGCCCTGCTCGCCGGCATCCTGTTCAAGATCGGCAGCGAGATCTTCGTCGCCGCGCAGCACCGCACCGGCCTGGTATTGGGGATGTTTTTCACGTACCTGATCATCAAGCGCCTATCGCCACGCTATGCGGTGCTGGCCGCGCTGGTGATCGGCAGCGTGCTTTCCGGCTTGATGGGACTCCTGGATTTCAGCGGCTTTCATCTCGAAGTGGCAACGCCGGTATGGACCACGCCGCACTTCTCGTTGGCGGCGACGATCAGTATCGGCATCCCGCTGTTCGTGGTGGCGATGACCTCGCAGAACATGCCCGGCGTCGCCGTGTTGCGCGCCGATGGCTACAACGTGCCGGCCTCGCCGCTGATCACCGCAACCGGCCTGGCCTCGCTGGTGCTGGCACCGTTCGGTTCCCATGGCATCAACCTGGCGGCGATCAGCGCGGCGATCTGCACCGGGCCGCATGCACACGAAGACCGCAACAAGCGCTATACGGCGGCGGTTTGGTGTGGTGTGTTCTACGGGATTGCCGGGGTATTCGGCGCGACGCTGGCGGCGTTGTTTGCAGCCTTGCCCAAGGAGCTGGTGCTGTCGATTGCGGCCCTGGCGCTGTTTGGCTCGATCATCAACGGCTTGAGCATCGCCATGAATGAGCCGAAGGAACGCGAAGCGGCGCTGATCACCTTTATGGTCACTGCGTCGGGGCTGACGTTGTTTTCGATCGGTTCGGCGTTCTGGGGGATTGTCGCGGGGGTGTTGACGCTGCTGATCCTGAATTGGCGCAAGGCCTGATTGCTAAACGCCAGGAACAAAAAAGCGACCCCGCAGGGTCGCTTTTTTCATGACATCAGACCGCCGGGTTGATCGGCTTTTCTGGATGCCAGGCGTCCAACAGCGCGCTTACTTCAACGCGAGTCAGCTCTGGGCGGGCCTTGAGCCACGCTTCAACGATTGCACGTTGCTCTTCGGTGACCGAACCACGAGTGGCTTTGCACACCAGACCGAAGTCATCGCCGCCGACGTAGTCCAGGCCATTGCCATCCATCGCTTCGGTCAGGAATGCTTCGAGGAACGCGTCAACCGCTTCATCATCCAAACCTTCTTTGAAATCCAGGTTCAGTTCGAAACCCAGCTCTTGAAATTCATCAACGCACAGTTTTTTGCGCAGACGCCGGGAACGGTTAGTCGCCATTGGAACAATCCTCATAAGTAATAACGGGCGGCACTTTAGCAGTTTAAGGTGACGATTGCCCGACTCTCTGGGACAGGCGGCAAATTGCCGGTGAAAAAAACGCCGATTACCAGCTATCGTTCAGCTACAACTGGATCCACCTTGGGGCATAATGCCGACACTTTCATGACCATTGAGGGATTTTTCTTATTTACCCCTCGCCTTTTTCACCCTCCTCAGCAGTAGGGTTTTATTTCTTATGATCAAATCGTTGCGTTCAGTAGTGCTTGCCGGTTTTCTTCTGCCACTGGCCTTTTCCACCTCCGCTGCCCCGACCACCAATACCCTGCCCCCGAATGTCCAGCAGGCACTCGCCAAGGCCAAGCTGCAAAATACCGCACTGTCCCTGGTGATGATCCCCCTGAACGGCCCGGGCACCCCCACGGTCTTCAACGCCGATGTCTCGGTGAACCCGGCCTCCACCATGAAGCTGGTCACCACCTACGCGGCCCTGGAAATGCTCGGTCCCAACCATCAATGGAAGACCGAGTTCTACACCGACGGCACCCTCAGCGGTGGCGTGCTGCACGGCAACCTGTACCTCAAGGGCGGTGGCGACCCCAAGCTGAACATGGAAAAGCTCTGGCTGCTGATGCGCGACCTGCGCGCCAATGGCGTGCAGCAAGTCACCGGCGACCTGGTGCTGGACCGCAGCTTCTTCAACCAGCCGCAATTGCCCGAATTCAATGATGATGGCAACGACGAGAACAAGCCGTTCCTGGTCAAGCCCGACGCCCTGCTGGTCAACCTCAAGGCCCTGCGCTTCGTGACCCGCAACGATTCCGGCCGGGTACTGGTGTCGGTCGAGCCGCCGATTGCCAGCATCCGCATCGACAACCAGGTCAAGGTGTCCAACGCCAAGCAGTGCACCGGCGACGTGCGCTACAACCCGGTTACCGCGGCGGATGGCAGCGTGACGGTCACCGTCAGCGGCCAACTGGCCGACGGCTGCAGCTCGCAGACCTACCTGTCGCTGCTGGACCACGCGACCTACACCGCCGGCGCGGTGCGGGCGATCTGGCAGGAACTGGGCGGCACCATCCAGGGCCGTGATATCCAGGCACCGGTGCCCAAGGATGCCAAGGTCCTCGCCCGTGCGTTTTCGCCGGACCTGGCGGAGATCATCCGCGACATCAACAAATACAGTAACAACACCATGGCCCAGCAGTTGTTCCTGAGCCTGGGCGCGCAGTTTCGCAACGACGCCGACGGCGACGATGCCAAGGCCGCGCAACGCGTCGTGCGCCAATGGCTGGCGAAGAAAGGCATCACCGCGCCGCACCTGGTGATGGAGAACGGTTCCGGCCTGTCACGGGCCGAACGCGTCAGCGCCCGCGAGATGGCCGCCATGCTGCAAGCCGCGTGGAAAAGCCCCTACGCCGCGGAGTACATCAGCTCGCTGCCGATTGCCGGCACCGACGGCACCATGCGTAAACGCTTGAAGACCACCGCCATGCGCGGCGAAGCCCACGTCAAGACCGGCACCCTGAACACCGTGCGGGCCATCGCCGGCTTCAGCCGCGACAACAACGGCAACACCTGGGCAGTGGTGGCGATCCTCAACGATCCGAAACCATGGGGCGCTTCGTCGGTGCTGGATCAAGTACTGCTGGACCTGTATCGCCAGCCGAAACTGGCGGCGCCCGCACCAGTGCTCTAGACCGTGCAACAAGCGCGCTTGCCCGCGATCGGCACTATCAGTCGCTGTACCCGGTGGCTGATAGACCGCTGTCGCGGGCAAGCCCGCTGCCACACGTCTCGACTCGATCCCTGCCGGCCTGCTTGGCCACATACACCGCCGAGTCGGCACGCAACAGCAGCCCATCGATACCTTCATCGACCCGCCAACTGGCCACGCCAAAACTGGCGGTAACGATGCCCACCGGCGCCATCGGCGCATTGCGCAGCGATTGCCACAACTCCAGCGCCAGGCTGTAAGCCTGCTCGCCCTGGGTGTTGGGGCACAGCACCATGAACTCCTCGCCCCCCAGGCGGCAGAACACATCGCTGCGGCGCAGGCGCTGGCTGATGCGTTTGCACAACTCCTGCAACACCCCGTCGCCCACCGCATGCCCGTGCTGATCGTTGATGCGCTTGAAGTGGTCGACATCGAGCATGATCACCGACAACGCCCCTGAAGCGCGGTTGAGCCTGACCATCTCGGCCTTGAGGCGATCCTGGAAGTAGCGTCGGTTGTGAATCCCGGTAAGGGAATCGGTGATGGACAGCGCGCGCAGTTCCTCTTCTACACGCTTGAGATCGGAAATATCCGACACGTAGCCATGCCACAGCGTACCGCCGCTGGGTAATTCTTCTGGCGTGGCTTCGCCACGAATCCAGCGCAGGCCGCGTTGTGGCAACAGCACCCGGTACTCTTCGCGCCAATGGCTCAACTGCAACGCCGACAAGCGAATCGAGGTGCGCACGCGCTCCGCATCCAGCGGATGGATCCGCTCGAAGACCTTCGTCGCATCCTGCTGCAACACGCCAGGCTCGATTTCATAGATGTCGCGCATGCCGTCGCTGGCGTAGATGAATTTCCAATTGTCCTGCGGCTCCAGGGTGAACTGGAAGATGCCGCCGGGCACATGCGCGCTGAGCTTCTTGAGCAGCCGGTCGCGCGCAGCGAGTGCCTCGTAGGCGCGCTTCTGCTCGGTCACGTCGAGGTAAATGGCCAGGTGGCCGATCCACAGGCCATGGTCATCCAGCAGCACGGTGGCCAACATGTTCACGGTCAATGGGCTGCCGTCCTCGCGCAGCAATGTCCACTCGCGGGCTTCGTGCAGGTTGTCGGGGCTTTCCACCAGCATCGCCTGGCTCGCCGGGATGCGCTTGCCCAACATCACGCTCAAACTGCTGGCGCGCGCTTCCAGTTCCGAGGCCAGGTGCAGGCTTTCGAGGGTGTGCGTGCCCATGACCTGGTCGGCCTTGAACCCCAGCATCTGCTCGGCCCCGGCGTTAAAGGTGTTGATCACACCGCGCAGGTCGGTGGCGATGATCGCAACCTGGGTGGCGGCATTCAGCACGCTGCGCAATTGACCGTGGGCCCCGCGCAGCTCCTGCTCGCGCTGGCGCAACTGCACGGTACGTTGCTCCACCAGTTTCAACGCGCGCTGGCGCTGGCTCACCAGTACATAGAGCAGGCTGCTGAGCAGCAGGCTGAGCAAGCCGCCCATGCTCAGGATCGTGGTCAGTGAAGAATGGTTGGCCTGGTCGAACACCTGGCTCGGGCGCAGGCTCAAGGCGTACACGTGATCGCCCAGGGTCAGGCGGCGCGCGCCGATGAGGTCGCTGTCGCCCACGGCATTCTCGGACTCGAAAAGCACGCGCTTTTGCACATCGGAGGTATCGACAATCTGCATCACCAGATTGTCGCGGTCCGGCTTGGGCAACCCATCGGCGACCAACTGGCGCATGCTGATCACCGCCATCACGTAGCCGTAGGGCTCATTCTGCGACTGCCCGGAAGTCGCCGGGGTGCTGACCGGCGCCACCAGCAATACCCCGGTTGAGTAGCCCGGTTCTACACCGACCAACTGCATCGGTTGCGACACTGCCAGCTTGCCACTCGATTGCGCACGCTCAAGCGCCGAGCGCCGCAGCGGTTGGGCCAGCAGGTCAAAACCCAACGGTGCGCCCAACAGGCTTTGGGTCTGGCTGTAGAGCACCGGCACGTATTCGTCGCGCTCGGGCGCCGGGGCCAACTCGCCGGCCGAATTCAACTCACGGATAACAAACGGGGTACCGCGCAGGCGCGACACCTCTTGTTCAAATTGCCGGCGCTGCTTGCGAAATACCCGCGGCGCCCACGAATAGGCACGGGCGCGCAACAACAAGGGCTGGGCGAAACCGTCGAACTCATCGCGGGACACATCATCGGAATTGACGAAGAACCGCCGCAGGCTGTTCAGGCGCTGTTCCTGGTCTTCGAAGCGCTCCTGCAGACGGGTATACCGTTCGTTGACCAGCAACTGAAAGCGCTGGCGCACCTGTTGCTGATAGAGATCGGAAGCCGCCCAGGCGACGATTGCGGTCAGCGCGAACCCTGCCAATAACACCACCAACGCCACCAGCCAAGCCGATGCCTGCTCACTGATAAAGCCTAGGATTTTCGGGCGGACGGCGTTCAACGGCATAGGCAACACTCACAACGCCAGTGTGCGGGGGTGTCACTTTGGCTAGGCGTTAAGTTATAGCTACGGGACCGGTATTTGACCAGCATAAAAAAGCCGCAAGTCCCGAATATTCAAGGCTTGCGGCTTTTTGGTGCAACCATCAGCGAGCGGTGATTTTCCACGCCCGATGGATCTTCGCATTACGCGCAAAATCCGGGTCGATGGTCTTGTCGCTGATTTCCTCGACCGCGTAGCGTTCGCTGAGGTTTTCCTCGAGCTGGAACTTGCGGAAGTTGTTCGAGAAGTACAGCACGCCACCCGGTGCCAGGCGGGCCATGGCCAGGTCGAGCAACTGCACGTGGTCACGCTGCACGTCGAAGATGCCTTCCATGCGCTTGGAGTTGGAGAAGGTCGGCGGGTCGATGAAGATCAGGTCGAACTCATCGCGGCTGGCCTCCAGCCACGCCATCACATCACCCTGCTCCAGGCGGTTCTTGTCGGAGAAACCGTTGAGCGAGAAATTGCGACGAGCCCAATCCAGGTAGGTCTTGGACAGGTCGACGCTGGTGGTGCTGCGCGCGCCGCCCTTGGCGGCGTGCACACTGGCGGTGGCGGTGTAGCAGTACAGATTGAGGAAGCGCTTGCCGGCCGCTTCCTTCTGGATGCGCATGCGCATCGGGCGGTGGTCGAGGAACAGGCCGGTGTCCAGGTAGTCGGTGAGGTTGACCAGCAGCTTCACGCCGCCTTCGCTGACCTCGGTGAACTTGCCCTGGGCGCTTTGGCGCTCGTACTGCTTGGTGCCGCTCTGACGCTCGCGACGCTTGACCACCACGCGGCTCTTGTCGATGTTCAGCGCCTGGGGAATCGCGGCCAGGGCATCGAACATGCGCGCCGAGGCTTTTTCCGGGTCGATGGACTTCGGCGCGGCGTATTCCTGCACGTGCACCCAATCGTGGTACAGGTCGATGGCCATCGAGTATTCCGGCATGTCGGCGTCGTACACCCGATAGCAATCCACGCCTTCACGCTTGGCCCACTTGCCCAGCAGCTTGAGGTTTTTCTGCAGGCGGTTGGCGAACATCTGCCCGCCTTCGCTCAGGCGCGCCTGCTCGACCACGGGGGCCGGGGCCGGCTTGATCGGGTTACCGTTCTTGTTGTACTGGCGCTCTTGCGGCTCGGCCGGGGCCTGGTCGTAGGCGGCTTGCTCACGCTCGGCCTGGCGCTGTTCCGGGGTACGGCGCTCGCCAGTGACGAACTGATCCGGATTGACTTTGATCAGCAGCAATTTGCACGGCAAGGCGCCGTTCCAGAACGAGTACTGCTTGTGGCTGCGGATGCCCATGCGCTTGCCGAGGTCCGGCGCGCCGGTGAACACTGCCGCCTCCCACCCCATGCACGCCTGGCGCAGACGCTCGCCGAGGTTCTGGTAGAGGTACAGCAGGCTGGCTTCGTCACCCAGGCGCTCGCCGTACGGCGGGTTGCAGATCACCAGGCCTTTCTGGTGCTGGTCCGGACGCGGCTCGAAGGTGCCGACTTCGCCCTGGTACACCTTGATCCAGTGGCTGAGACCGGCGCGCTCGATGTTGTTGCGCGCAGGCTGGATCAGGCGTGGGTCGGCTTCATAGCCACGCACCCACAACGGCGGCTTGTTCATGCCGATGGCCGCACGTTCGGCAGCTTCGGCGTGCAGTTTTTTCCACAGCGCCGGAACGTGACCGAGCCAGGTGGTGAAACCCCACAGCTCGCGGTTCAGGTTGGGCGCCATGTCGGCGGCGATCATTGCGCCTTCCACCAGGAAGGTACCCACGCCGCACATCGGGTCCGTCAACGCGCCGCCTTCGGCAGCAATACGCGGCCAGCCTGCACGGATCAGGATCGCAGCGGCCAGGTTTTCCTTCAACGGCGCGGCGCCCTGCTGCAGGCGATAGCCGCGCTGGTGCAAGCTGTGGCCGGAGAGGTCGAGGGACAGGATGGCTTCGCCACGGTCCAGGCGCAGGTGGATGCGCAGGTCCGGGTTGATCTTGTCGATGGACGGACGCTCGCCGGTCGGGGTGCGCAGCTTGTCGACGATCGCATCCTTGACCTTGAGGGCGCCGAAGTGCGTGTTGTCGATGCCCGAGCCGTGACCGCTGAACTCCACGGCCAGGGTGCCGTCCGGGACCATGTGGTCGGCCCATTCGATATCCAGCACGCCGTGGTAGAGGTCTTCGGCGTCCTTCATCGGGAAGCGCTTGAGCACCAGCAGCACGCGGTTAGCGAGGCGCGACCAGAGGCACAGGCGGTAGGCGGTTTCCATGTCGGCCATGCCGCGCACGGCCGAGGTGTGCTCGCGGGCTTCCTCAAGGCCAAGCCCGACGGCTTCCTCGATCAGCAGGCCTTCGAGGCCCTTGGGGCAAGTGAGGAAGAGTTCAAAACGGTCCGACATGGGCATTCCAGGCTTTTCAGCAATAAATGAACGGGCGACGCATCGCCGGTTCGGTTTTCAATCAAGCACTTTTCTTGAAGAGTGCTCGCGTGGCACGAATGTGCCGTCCCACCCCGTCTGACGGGCGCTTGAGCCTTTATCGACGGGGCAGAGAGAAGTTTCCAAACAACAAAGCAGTAACAAAACGAAATATTCCGACCCTTCGTCGAATAATAACCGACTGCAACGAGCGGGCATTCTCACTAAAGGATTAAACCTGTCCTCTTTGCAGGGTGCATCATAGCTGGCTTTGCCGAATAAATGGGGCGAAAACCCAGCCCAGCTTATGGCTATAGCATCGTTATCGTTACGTGCTTATGACAAAACGATCATTGAATCCATGTGACCTATTGGTTAGAACTCAACACAGGTTGGCGCCGTAACGACGCCGACACATAGGCTCGCCACGCCGGCAGCGAGCCCACCAACGGCAGAAAAACTCTGCCCGGCCTCGGACGAGGCCGAAGGATATCTAGACAGTCAACAAGTGAGGGAAACACCCTATGAGAAGACTTAAGCGTGATCCGTTGGAAAGAGCATTTTTACGCGGATATCAATATGGCGTTCATGGCAAATCCCGTGAGCTTTGCCCATTTACTCTACCGTCGGTACGCCAAGCCTGGATCAACGGCTGGCGAGAAGGACGTGGCGACAACTGGGACGGTATGACTGGCACTGCGGGCATCCACAGACTCAACGAACTTCACGCCGTCGGCTAATCAAGGGCTTTTAATTCCGACATCACCACGAATACGCAACGACTTAACCACGCACGCCCTATCCAGGCGGCGGGCTTCGGCCCAGGGGGCTCCTTTTGAGGAGCCCTTTTTTATTCTCGCGAACAGGCTTGCCGCGTGTTGGGTTGCGCGGCAGGCCCGGACACCGGGCGCTGCATCTCTGGGCTTATTGGGGCTGCTGCGCAGCCCAACGCGAGGCAAGCCCGCTCGCCACAATGGCGTCCACCGACTCACGGATCAGCGCCGGGCCTTTATAGATGAAGCCCGAGTAGAGTTGCACCAGGCTTGCGCCGGCGGCGATTTTCTCGGCCGCGTGTTTGCCTTCGGTGATACCGCCTACCGCGATGATCGGCAGCCGCCCTGCCAGCTCGGCAGCCAGCACCTTGACGATGTGCGTGCTCTTGTCACGCACCGGCGCGCCCGACAAGCCGCCCGCCTCATCCCCATGGGCCAGGCCTTCGACACCGACACGGCTCAAGGTGGTGTTGGTCGCGATTACCGCGTCCATGCCTGAATCAACCAGGGCCTGGGCCACCAGCACGGTTTCTTCATCGCTCATGTCCGGGGCAATCTTGATTGCCAACGGCACGCGCTTGCCATGACGCACGGCCAGGTCTTCCTGGCGCTGACGCAGGGCTTCGAGCAGTTGCTTGAGCGAGTCACCAAACTGCAGGCTGCGCAGGCCCGGGGTGTTTGGCGAGCTGACGTTGACGGTGACATAGCTGGCGTGGGCGTAGACCTTGTCCAGGCAGATCAGGTAATCATCGACCGCGCGTTCTACCGGGGTATCGAAGTTCTTGCCGATATTGATCCCCAGGATGCCCTTGTACTTCGCCGCTTGAACTCGCGACAGCAGATGATCGACACCGAGGTTGTTGAAGCCCATGCGGTTGATGATTGCCTCGGCTTCCGGCAGGCGGAAAATTCGGGGCTTGGGGTTACCTGGCTGAGGCCGTGGGGTCACAGTGCCGATTTCGACAAAGCCGAAACCCAACTGCGCAAAGCCATCGATGGCGGCGCCGTTCTTGTCCAGGCCAGCAGCCAAGCCGACCGGATTGGGGAACTCCAGGCCCATCACCGAGACCGGCATTTTCGCCGGAGCCTTGCATACCAGGCCATTGAGCCCCAGACGCCCACCGGCACCGATCAAGTCCAGCGACAGATCGTGGGAGGTTTCCGGGGAGAGTTTGAACAACAGCTGGCGGGCCAGGGTATACATGGGCGGGCTAGACTCGGATGGCGGCGGAAGGTGGCGCCGATTATAGCCGGGGTGACGGGCTACGCGCGAGGCATGCCGCCCAAACATCAATAGCGCTGCGTGACCAGGGCTTCATAACGCGTCCAGATTTTTTCCGCATAGCGCAGGCGCAATGCCTCGCGCTGCGGCCCGGGCCCGGGTCCCACGTTGTAGGAACCCACGGCTGTCCAGTTGTAGCCAAAGCGCTGGATAAACTCGGCAAGAATCGAAGCCCCCACCTCGACTGACAGGCACGGCTCACTCAACAAGCGCTCCTCGGTAATCCCCTGTTTGAGCAAGCGAGGCAAGTGGATACTGTTGATCTGCATCAGCCCGATATCCCGCGTGCCATTACGGTTGGCAGGGCTGATCACGTCCGCACGGTAACCCGATTCCACGTCGGCAATAGCCTGCAGCAATTCCGGCTCGATACCATAACGACTGGCCGTTTCTTCCCAGCAATAGGCAAGGGCCCGATGGCTGCTCATCAACAGGCCGAGCAGCAAGCCCTTGATGCACAACCTAAGCATGTTTTATCCGCTCATGCCCTGACTGCACAGGGCTGACTTGACCGCAGGCCGAGCACACCTGCTCCATCCCACCTGGAGCTTGCGCCTCAAGCCTGACCGGACAGGTGAAGCGGTACCCTCGACCGTAGATCGTCTTGATGAACCCTTTGTCGGCCCCCAGGTATTTGCGCAGTGAATAAATGCAGCGGGTCAGCGACTCCTCGGCCACCTCTCCCTGGGGCCATGCCAGTTCCAACAAGCGATCCTTGGTCATCAACACGCCGCCGGAAGCCAGCAGCAGGCGCAAAACGTGCCACTCCTTTGGCGGCAACTGAACATCCGCGTGCTCGCCAGTCAGACGACCATCGCCGTGCAGGGTCCATTGAGCGAAAACCAGGGGAGTCCTCGTCAATTGATTACCCACGACGGCCATACCTACCTCGGCATTCAACAGCTGACATTCAAGTCCCTATTTCCAGTAATGGCGCCTACGCCCACGGCACGACTATAAAAACCTGCCTCATGGCTCACGCTAGGAAAAAGCCCGTACATTCCGCGATTTTCCTAACCTCCACGTCAGACATTTCTCTATCCAGCCCAACCAGGCGCCCATTCCTGGTACACCTCATGCAGCTCCACCCCTAACCTGTCCTCCAATTGCACCAATTCGCCCAAGGCCAGTAACTGGCCGTTAACCCGTACTTCCACGCAGTGAATGATCTCGGGCGCCAAGGGCAACACCTTCCCTGGGGCGAACGCTGCCAGGCGCCTGCGGCTGATCAGTTGTTCCTGCAGTAGGATTTCCAGATGCATGGGGTAAGGCCTTATTCATGGTGAGATATCACGACCCGGGCGCACAAAAGCACGTTGCACACGCTCGTATTGCGACGCCGTCAACGGAGGTGGCCCGACACCCCCTGCCAGCGTCTTCACCTCGCTGCCCACGGCCTGCGCCTGAATGACAAACAGGCGTACTTCGGCCCTGCGCATCGGCCCCGTACCACGCCCCTGCTCCCCGGTATCGCGGCGAAACACGCCCAGCCACAACCGTTTGCCTGGTTCGACACGCACCACACTGCCCACGCCCACTTGCCCGACCGCAGTGGGTCTGGCGTGCCGTCCGGCTTCGGTCATCGGGCGGCCGTCCTCAATGTCGATGAGCATCTCGATCTGGTTGGCCTCGGCAAAACGTGGCAAGACACTGACCTGGGTGGCGTAACGCACCGGTTTCCAGCTCGCCTCTTCCTCACCGGGGGCCGGCAGGTAGAACGTGTAGTTGTCCTGGAACACTGCCGGCACATTCTCCTGGGTCATCATCACCGGCAACGTCACCACCCTCGCCCGCCGTTTGCGCTCCAGCGCCGCGATGTGCGCCATCAAGCGGTTATCATCCGAAGGCTTCAGGAGTTGGGTGGTCATTGGCCTGGCGTTGTCATCCCCGGCCAGGCCGAGCTTTTTCAATTCATCCTGGTCGACGTCCACCAGCCACAGCGAAACCTCGATCGACCGCTTGGGCAGGTCCAGCTCCGCCACCAGTGCCTGGATGAAGCTCACCTGCGCAGGCTTGCCCTTGATCAGCAGGCTGTTGGTATCCGGGTACGCGATGACGGCAAGGCTCTTGTCTGCCAGTGCCCCCTTCAGCTCACTGGAAAGCACGGACTCGATCATCGACGCCATCCCCGGCACGGTGACGGGCCGGTCGCTGGAGCCGTACTGCCGGTCCGCCACCGCACTGTTGAGCACCTGGACCACGCCGAATGCCTGGGTCCCCACACGCAGGTCAGCCCTTTGCCGATCCATCATCCGGGCCAGGTGCAGCACCTGGTCGACATAGCTCGGTGGTCCGGACACATAGAATGTCCGCCCACCACTCGCGCGCAGCGGATAGCGTGACTCGTCGAGACCCGAGCGGCGCATCAGGGCGCGCAGCCTGTCGATGGAAATGTGCCGTAACGTCACCGCGGAGCTTTTGGCCTCGCCAGCGTCATAGACGTACAGCACTTGCCCGTCGCTGTACCAGATCAGCCCCTGCTGCAACGCAAGCGCCTCCAGGGTCTGCTGGGGTACATCGAGGTCGAGCACCCCGCTGAAACGTTTGCGCGCGACCTCGCGGCTGACGACGATGGGCAGGCCCAAAGGCAACGACAGCGCGGTAAACACGGTATGCAGGCTGTCGTCCTGCGCCTGGTAGTGCTCGCCCCAGGCAACCACATTGGCCAGCATCAGTGCGGCCATCAGGAGCCAGCGGCAACACCGTAGGCGTGGGATCGTTGCGGGAAAGTCAGCGTGCACCGTGGGGTTTCCTGGGTGGGCCTGGCATTGAGATTGCGGCCATACTGAAAGCCAGGCCGGTTTCAATCTTGATGGAAAGTTGACGGCAGACTGCGCCTGCCAGCCCGTGGCATGTGCCTTGCTTGGAACTCTGTATCAGAGCGCACACCAATGGTGGAGTGCGCTTACGGACAAAGGCGTCGTTACCCGCAATGGCTTGCAGCGCCATCTGAGGGAACGGCGCTTTTTTGTGAACGAAAAGGTAGGTGTTGGATGAACGATTCGGTAGGCAGCAGCCCGGCGAGCGACCCGTTGGCCTGGGTCAACGGCAGCGATGCCCCGGAAAAAAGCAGCCTCGACCTGGGCTTCATGGCCTTGAGCGATTGCGCATCGCTGGTGGTGGCTGCCACCCAGGGCTTCGCTCAACCTTACGGACTGACCCTGAACCTCAAGCGCCAAAGCTCGTGGGCCAACCTGCGCGACAAACTGGTCAGCGGTGAACTGGATGCCGCCCACAGCCTTTATGGGCTGATCTATGCAGTGCACCTGGGCATCGGCGGCGTCGCGCCCACCGACATGGCGGTGCTGATGGGGCTCAACCAGAACGGCCAGAGCATCAACCTGTCCCACGGCTTGCAGCAGCAAGGCGTGATCACTCCTGAAGCGCTCGACCGCCACGTGCACCAAAGCCGAACAAAACTCACCTTCGCCCAGACCTTTCCTACCGGCACCCACGCCATGTGGCTGTATTACTGGCTGGCAAGCCAGGGCATTCATCCATTGCAGGACGTGGACAGCGTCGTGGTTCCTCCCCCGCAAATGGTTGCGCACCTGCAGGCGGGACGCATCGACGGCTTCTGCGTCGGCGAGCCCTGGTGCGCCAGCGCGGTCAAGCAGAACCAGGGGTTCACCCTGGCGACCACCCAGGCGATCTGGCCGAACCATCCGGAAAAGGTCCTCGGCTGCACCCAGGCCTTTGTCGATCAGTACCCCAACACCGCCCGCGTGTTGGTGATGGCGATCCTGGAGGCCAGCCGCTTTATTGAGCAGAACAATGAAAACCGTCGCTCCACCGCGCAGTTGCTCAGCGGCCGCGAGTACCTCGATGCGCCACTCGACTGCATCGAACCGCGCCTGCTGGGCGCCTATGACGACGGCCTGGGCAGCCAGTGGCAAGACCCCCACGCCCTGCGTTTTTTTGCCGGTGGCGAGGTCAACCTGCCCTACCTCTGCGATGGCATGTGGTTCATGACCCAGTTCCGGCGCTGGGGCCTGCTACGCGAAGATCCCGACTACCTGGGCGTGGCCCGCCAGGTGCAGCAACTGGCGCTGTATCGCCAGGCCGCCGATGCCTTGGGTATCACTGATAACGGCCAGGACATGCGCAGCAGCCAACTGATCGACGGCAAAGTCTGGGACGGCTCCGACCCCGCGGGCTACGCGCGCAGCTTCCGCCTGCACGCCATGGCTGATCATGCCAGCCGCCATGCCTTGCGCTGAGAGGAGGCCCCCGATGCTGCGAATCCTGTTGATCAACGACACCCCGCGCAAGGTCGGCCGCCTCAGGGCTGCGCTGATCGAAGCCGGTTTTGAGGTGATCGATGAGTCGGGCCTGACCATCGACCTGCCGGCGCGCGTCGAAACGGTGCGCCCGGACGTGATCCTGATCGATACCGAGTCGCCGGGCCGCGATGTGATGGAGCAAGTGGTGCTGGTCAGTCGCGACCAGCCCAGGCCGATCGTGATGTTCACCGACGAGCACGACCCGAATGTGATGCGCCAGGCGATCAAGTCCGGGGTCAGCGCCTACATCGTCGAAGGTATCCAGGCCCAGCGCCTGCAACCGATCCTCGACGTGGCCATGGCGCGTTTCGAAAGCGACCAGGCCTTGCGCGCCCAGCTGCAGGCGCGTGACCAGCAGTTGGCCGAGCGCAAGCGCATCGAGCTGGCCAAGGGCATGCTGATGAAAATGAAGGCGTGCAATGAAGAAGAGGCCTACACCTTGATGCGCCGCCAGGCCATGAGCCGCCAGCAGAAGCTGATTCAGGTGGCAGAGCAGATTATCGCCATGAACGAGCTGCTCGGCTGATGTGGCGCAGCTCTTGCTAAAGAATCATCACAGGTAGCCAACGGCGGTTGCCCCTCCACGACAAAGACGTCGCACACCCGGTTTGCCCTCGCGAACCCGGTGGCGGCGTTTTTTCGTTTTGTCCCCCTTTTCCGGGGCAAGGTGGGGCGGCCTTAGCCGGCTGTTCCATCACCAGGCCTTTTTACAAGACTCCCAACCGTTGAGGTGCGTGATGAAATCAAGCTTCTGGAAATCCGGGCACACCCCGACCCTGTTTGCCGCGTTCCTGTATTTCGACCTGAGCTTCATGGTCTGGTACCTCCTGGGTCCACTGGCGGTGCAAATTGCTGCCGACCTGCACCTGACCACTCAACAACGCGGCCTCGTCGTCGCGACTCCGATCCTCGCGGGCGCAGTACTGCGCTTCCTGATGGGCATGCTGGCCGACAAGCTGTCGCCCAAGACCGCCGGACTGATCGGCCAGGTGATTGTGATTGCCGCGTTGTTTGGCGCCTGGAAACTCGGCATCCACAGTTACGAGCAAGCGTTGCTGCTTGGGGTGTTCCTCGGCATGGCTGGCGCATCGTTCGCCGTGGCGCTGCCGTTGGCGTCGCAGTGGTATCCGGCTGAACACCAGGGCAAGGCCATGGGCATTGCCGGTGCCGGCAACTCGGGCACGGTGTTCGCCGCCTTGCTCGCCCCGGTGCTGGCAGCCGCGTTTGGCTGGAGCAACGTGTTCGGTTTTGCCTTGATTCCACTGGTGCTGACCCTGGTGGTCTTCGCCTGGCTGGCGCGCAATGCGCCGCAGCGGCCGCAAGCCAAATCCATGGCTGACTATTTCAAGGCACTTGGCGACCGCGACAGCTGGTGGTTCATGTTCTTCTACAGCGTGACCTTTGGCGGCTTCATCGGCCTGGCCAGCGCCCTGCCCGGCTACTTCAACGACCAGTATGGCCTGAGCCCGGTAACGGCCGGCTACTACACCGCGGCCTGCGTGTTCGGCGGCAGCCTGATGCGCCCGTTGGGCGGCGCCCTGGCGGATCGCTTCGGTGGAATCCGCACCCTGCTGGGCATGTACAGCGTGGCGGCGATCTGCATCGCGGCGGTCGGCTTCAACTTGCCCAGTTCCTACGCGGCGCTGGCCTTGTTTGTCTGCACCATGCTTGGACTGGGCGCCGGAAATGGCGCGGTATTCCAACTGGTGCCGCAACGTTTCCGGCGCGAAATCGGCGTGATGACCGGCCTGATCGGCATGGCCGGCGGCATCGGCGGTTTCGCCCTGGCCGCGGGCATGGGTGCAATCAAGCAAAGCACCGGCAGCTATCAGATGGCCTTGTGGTTGTTCGCCAGCCTGGGTGTACTGGCCTGGTTCGGCCTGCACGGCGTCAAGCGGCGCTGGAGAACCACCTGGGGTTCGGCCGCCGTGACCGCCGCACGCGTCTGATGAGCCTGCGACTGAGCGTCGCCCACGCCAGCGTCATCGGCCCTCGGGCGGAAAACCAGGACGCCCTGCGCGTCGTCACCCCCGTGGCGGAACTCGCGGCGAGCAAAGGCTACCTGTGTGCCATCGCCGACGGGGTGAGCCAGTGCGCCGATGGCGGCCTGGCCGCGCGCTCGACCGTGCAGGCCCTGGCCCTGGACTACTACGCCACGCCGCCGACCTGGGGCGTGGCTCAGTCTCTGGAGCGCTTACTGTTGGCGCAGAACCGCTGGCTACAGGCCAATGGCGGTGGCCAGCCCTTGCTCACGACCCTCAGCGCCCTGGTGTTTCGCGGGCAACGTTTTACCCTCGCCCATGTCGGCGATTGCCGGGTGTACCGCTGGCTGGACGGCGATTTGCAGCGCATCAGCGAAGACCACGTCTGGGAGCAGCCGGGTATGCAGCATGTGCTCAAACGTGCGCTGGGCCTGGATCAACACCTGGTGGTGGACTTTTTGGACGGCCAATTGCGCGAAGGCGAGTGCTTTGTGCTGCTCAGCGACGGCGTATGGGCAACCCTGGGCGATCACAGCATCCGTGCGATCCTGCGCGAACAAACCGACCTGGACTGGGCGGTCAACACGCTGGTGAATACTGCGCACCTGGCAGGCAGCCAGGACAATGCCAGCGCCCTGCTGGTGCGCATCGACACCCTCGGTGCAGCCACCCTCGGCGATGCGCTGGTGCAGTTGCAGCAATGGCCACTGCCCCCGCCCTTGAAAGCCGGGCAGCAGTTCGAGGGCTGGCAAGTGGAAAGCGTGCTCGCACACAGCCGACAATCCGTGCTGTACCGTGTGCGCGATGCGCAGCAGCAACCCTGGCTGCTGAAAACCCTGCCGCTGAATCGCGACGATGACCACGACGCCGGACAGGCACTGTTATCCGAGGAGTGGTTTTTGCGCCGCGTGGCCGGTCGCGCATTTCCTGAGGTGCATGCCGCCAGCACGCGTCAGCATCTGTATTACGTCATGCGCGAATACCCGGGACACACCCTGGCCGAACTGTTCAAGCAACATGGCCCATTGCCGTTGGCGCAATGGCAATCGGTGGCCGAACGCTTGCTGCGCGCGGTAGGCATGCTGCACCGGCGACAGATCCTGCACCGCGACATCAAGCCGGAAAACCTGCTGCTGGGCGACGACGGTGAGCTGCGCGTGCTGGATTTCGGCCTGGCCTACTGCCCGGGACTCTCGGAGGATCGTGCTCACGCACTGCCAGGCACCCCGAGTTTCATCGCCCCCGAGGCATTCAATGGTGATCGCCCTACGGCTCAACAGGATTTATACAGCGTCGGTGTGTGCCTGTATTACCTGCTGACCGGGCATTATCCCTACGGTGAAATAGAAGCCTTCCAAAGGCCCCGATTCAATCAGGCCGTCAGCGCCAGCCGCTATCGCCCCGATCTGCCGGACTGGCTACCCCTCAGCCTGGAGCGAGCCGTGGCCGCCCAGCCTGCGCAACGTTATGAAACCGCCGAGGAATGGTTGTTGACGCTGGAACAGGCCGATCGTCGCGAGCTGAGTATTCGCCCCAGGCCGCTGTTGGAGCGCGAGCCGCTGAAGGTCTGGCGGACGTTGGCGCTGCTGTCGCTGCTGATCAACCTGGTGCTGCTGTATGGACTTTTTCACGGCTGATGCCAAATCGCAGGCGAAAAAAAGCCCGGCCTAAGCCGGGCTTTTTCTACCACTCAGTAATTACTGAGCTTGAGCTTCAACCGACGCTTCTACGCGACGGTTAACAGCACGACCAGCTTCAGTTGCGTTGTCAGCAACTGGGCGGGATTCGCCGTAACCTACTGCGGTGATGCGGCTAGGAGCCACGCCGTCTTTAACCAGGACTTGCTTAACAGCGTCAGCACGACGCTGGGACAGCTTCTGGTTGTAGGCGTCTGGACCTACGGAGTCAGTGTGACCAGCAACTTCTACGTTGGTAGCTGGGTACTGAGCCATGAAGTCGGCCAGGTTTTTCACGTCGCCGTAGCTGTTAGGCTTAACAACGGACTTGTCGAAGTCGAACTTCACGTCCAGCTCAACACGAACAACCTGAGCAACTGGAGCTTCTGGCTCTGGAGTTGGCTCTGGAGCTGGAGCTGGGGTAGGAGCTGGAGCGGCTGCGCCAGCGTTACCGCCGAAGTTTACGCCCAGGCCAACCAGTGCGGAGTAGTCCCACTTGCCGTTGTCCAGACCGTAGTCAGCTTCAACACCGGCACGAGCGTACAGGTTGTTGGTGAAGTAGTACTTCACGCCAGTACCAACGGTAGCGAAGGTAGTCTGGTCGCGACCGCTGTGGCCGTCAGCCTGAACGTTGGTACGGCTCTGGTGACCGAAACCGCCTTCTACGTATGGACGCAGGCTGTCTACGCCAGCTTGACCGAAGTGATACTGGGCAACCAGGCTGCCGGTATCGCCTTTGATCTTCTGGTTACCAGTACCGTCGTTCGAACGGGTGTGGTTGGTCTTGTCGTAGGACAGGTTCAAGGACAGGTCGTCGGTCAGGAAGTAACCGATGCGAGCGCCAGGATTGAAGCCGTCTTCGATGTGCTTGACGCTATCGTTGTACTGCTTCTTGTAGAACAGCTCGCCTTCAACTGCGCCTTGGCCTTGTGCCAGAACGCCGAAAGAAGTAGCGGCAATAAGAGAACCAATGGCCAAGCCCAAGGTGTTTTTCAGTTTCATCCGTTAAATCCCCATCTGGTGATTGTAAAGCAGTCCCACAAACCGGGGGACAACTCGGCGACAAGTCTAACAGAACTTGCCTACACGTAAGAGATATTTGCCACGCACTAAGTTTCAGTCTCGCCCGCAAATTTCTCACGTAATTTATCTAGAGCACGTTTGTAACGCATTTTTGTAGCACTCAAACCCATGTGCATGATGTCGGCGATTTCCTGAAATTCAAGCTCTGCGACAAATCGTAGCACCAGAATTTCACGGTCAATCGGGTTCACATGCACCAACCAGCGATCGAGCCCGCCCTTCTCCTCGGGTGCCGGCGCCTTTTCTTCAGACGCTTCCTCAAGGGGGTCCAGACTCAAGGCGTCCATCAAGCGACGCTTTCGCCGTTCCTTCCGATACTGCGTGATGCACTCGTTGTACGTGATGCTGTATAGCCATGTCTTGAACTTCGATTTGCCCTCGAAGTTCTTCAGGCCGTACAGCACCTTGAGCATCACTTCCTGACAGACATCATCCGCATCTCTATCGTTCCCTAAATACCTTGAACAAACGTTGAACAAAGTGCGTTGATATCTGCGCATCAATTCTTCGTACGCGCGAGTTACGTGAAACAGCTCCGTGTGCGAGCGCGCGACCAACTCCTCATCAGAGAGCTCACGGGGGTCATAGCGCGTGGACAGCGTTTGGGCTTTATTCAAAACAAGTCGTGCCGACAGTCAGGTCAATGTCCGCCACAGCCCGGTCAGCCGGGTTTGCGGCGGCGTACATTAGCAGGGTTTGCCGGATTAGCGGCTACTGACCTGCTGCTCCAGGAGAATCCGATTGGACAGCGACACCAGGTCGCCGTCATCGGTCAGCACTGTCGTCTTGACTGTGCCGATCTCCTCGATTTGCCCTTCGACCTCGCCTACACGCACCTGTTGCCCTACCTGATACAACTCACGCACATAGATTCCCGCAAGAATCTGCCCGGCAATTTCCCGGCTTCCCAACCCCATGGCCAGCGCAACGGCCAGACCAACGGTAATCAAAACAATCACAATCACGTGGTTGAGCAGGTCAGTCTTGACCTCCAACTGGCTGATCGCGACCGAAATACTGATGATGATCACCAGCCCCTGGGCGATACGCCCCAGGCCAGCAGCATAGTCCAACCCCACGCCTTCGGCGGCGCCGCGCACCAGCCCATTGGCCAGTTGCGCCAGCAAAACACCTACCAGCAGAACCAGCGCGCCGCCGAAAACCTTCGGCAAATACAGCGCCAGCATGTCGAGCGTAGCTGAAACTCGCTCAAGTCCAAGTGATTGGGCCGCAGAAACCAGAAAAATCAGCAAAACGAACCAATAGACGATCTTGCCGATCAGGGTAGAGATCGGCACCTGCAGCCCGGCACGGCCCAACAGCTTGGTCAGGCCGGTGCCTGCCATCAAGCGATCCAGGCCCAATTTCGCAAGCAATTTGGACAGCAGGGTGTCGAGCAGCTTGGCCACGACAAAGCCCAGCAATACCAGGACCAGGGCACCAAACAGGTTGGGAATGAAATTCGCCACCTTGGTCCACAATGCGGTCATCGCGGTGACCAGGCTCTGGGTCCAGAGATCAAGTTCCATATTCAATCAGCCTTATCAGCAGTGCGAGCAAGAGGTTTACGACGGGAAACCGGTGATACGTGGGCCGAACCGTTGTTCAGGGCCATCATCAACGCCGGCAGCCAACGGCCGAGCAGACCGAACAAGTCCCCCGCCCCCACCTGACGGTTGGCGGTTTTCAACACGCGGCCCAGGCAGGCGTCGTCGTCACGGTTGGACGGCGAAGCATTGAGCATGTCACGCAAAGACTGTTCGAACGGATCGTGCATAAAGACCTCTCGCAAGTGTTTTAAAAGACGAGGGTAAAATTCTTGGGGTCACATAGGACCCTTCCTACGTTCAGGTCATATTCAGCTCAAACCCAGCGCAATCGTCGAAATAGCCACCATTGTCCGAGCGCGACCGACACCATCAACAGGCACGCAATCACGAATCCATAGGGGCTGGCGGAGAACGGTATTCCGCCCACATTTATACCCAACAAACCGGTCAGGAAACTCATCGGCAGGAAAATCCCGGTGATGATCCCGAAGCGATACATGGTGCGGTTCATGCGTACGCTCAAGCGCCGGTCTTCGGTCTCAAGCACAAGCCCCACGCGCTCCCGGGTCAATTCGAGCTCTTCCAGGTAGCGGGTCAGGCTGTTGTTCAATTCGTTCCAGTAGTCGGCATCGTCATCACAAAACCACGGCAACCTGATCCGCGTAAGCTGGGCAAAAATTTCCCGCTGCGGCGACAGGAATCGCTTGAGCCCGGCCGCTCGGCGGCGGATCTGCAAGACGCTGCCATGCTCCGGCGTGTACCGTTCGTCGGTATCGAGTTTTTCTTCCTCGGCATCGACGATTTCCGACAAGTCCGTGACCAGATCCTGGACCTTGTTTGTCAGGTACTGCGCCATATAAAGGATGAGTTCCGACGCGGTTTTCGGCCCCTTGCCATCCGCCAACTGCACCAGCAGTTCGTCAGTGGCGCGCAGCGGGCGCAAACGCAACGAAATCACCCGACTGGCGGCCGCAAAGATGCGCACCGACACCATGTCTTCTGGCTCAGCCCCCGGGTTGAGGTTGATCCCGCGCAGGAACAGCAGCAATTCCGAGTCCGGCAGCGGCAACAGGCGCGGGCGGGTGTTCTCCTCCAGCAACAGGTCACAGGCAAACTCGCTCAAGCCGCTGGATTTGCGCAGCCAGGTCTGGGTTTGCGGGTGACTGCGGTCCCAGTGCAGCCACAGGCTTTCCTGGGGCTGCAGTTGCAAGTCGTCGAGCTCAGTCCGGGCAATCGAACGCGCACCGCCTTTACCGTCCAGCACCAGGGCATGCACCAGCCCCCACTGCGCGTTTTCTTCCTCGAACATCCTTACCCCTGTCGTCTATTGCGGTTTATTCAGGCATTTTCAGCGGGCTTGGCGAGACGATCACGCCGTTGTTGTCCGCATAGATGTACTCGCCCGGGCGGAACGTCACACCGGCGAAGGTGACCACCACGTTCAAGTCGCCGATGCCGCGCTTGTCGGTCTTCATCGGATGGCTGGCCAGGGCCTGCACCCCCAGGTCGGTCTGGGCGATAACGTCGACGTCACGGATGCAGCCGTAGATCACCAGCCCTTCCCAACCGTTTTTCGCGGCTTTTTCGGCGATCATGTCGCCCAGCAGCGCGCGGCGCAGGGAACCACCGCCGTCCACCACCAGCACCTTGCCAGCGCCAGGCTGGTCGGCCTGCTCCTTGACGAGGGAGTTATCTTCGAAGCACTTGATGGTGACGATCTCGCCACCGAAAGAGTCTCGGCCGCCGAAATTGCTGAACATCGGCTCGACCACCTGCACCAGGTCCGGGTAGGCGTCGCACAGGTCGGGGGTCACGTAATGGTTCATTGAAAAATTCCTTTCCGTCAAAGAAGTGTCTTTCGAAAGAAGCACGGGCCAAAGCAAGTGCGAAACATCCCATCCGCCTGGCCGCAACGCAATAGCCACTGCGCGACTGAATATGACCAGAAGCGCTTACCGCGTCATATCTTAGCCGCAACCACACACGAGTGAAACGCCCCTGGCAGAGCGCTGCATCAAACGCTGGCCGCGACCTCGGCCGGGGCGCCGAACAACGGTGTCAGCGGATCTTTCAGCCATTGCGCCACCAGCGGCCACACTTCCATTTGTGCGGCTTTGCTGACCAGCATCTCCACATGCCCGAAATCACCGGTAAAACCTTGCTGACGCCCCAGGCACAGGTACTGGCGATGCTGCGAACCGATTTGTTCGAACAACTTGCGGCAGGCCCAATCGGGGTCCTGGTGGTCGCCTGCAGCACTGACGGCCAGCAGCGACACATCAACGTCGGCCAGGCCTTTCCACCAATCCTGCTTGCCTTCGCCAAAGCGGCCAAACAGGCCATTCCAACGCATGGCTTCGACCAGCACGCCTGCCGGCTCATCCTCCGGGCCGCGCTTGAGCCGCGAGCCGGACAGTTGACCAAAACGCTTGAGCAGCAAGCGGCCGGTCCACTCCACCGGCGGGATTTTCAACGGCCAGTGGGTGCGACTGACCTGACAGCCAAACAGGGCCACCGAGGCCACCGCCGGCGCGCCAAGATGCTGCCCGCCGAGGGCAGCCGCGAGGGTCGTGCCGCCAAGGGAGTGGCCGATCCAATGCGGGATCTGCGCACTTTGCTCGCGCACAAACGCACCAATCGCCGGCAAATCGTAACGCGCGTAATCGGCGACGCGGTTCCTGGCGTAGTCGTGATTGCGCCGCGACAGGCCATGGCCGCGCATTTCCGGGATCCACACGTCGAATCCCTGGCGCGCCAGGTAAGCCCCCAGGCCGATCCCTTTGGGCGAATACCAGAAACGCCGATTGGAAAAACTGCCATGCAACAAAATGACCGGGATGCCCCGGTTTTCCGGGACATCGGCCAAGCCCAAACGGGTAACGGCCAACTCGACGGTACCGTCGGGGCTGTTGCCGGGTTTGAGGCGATACACATCTTCACTCAGGTCGCCACGACGTTCAGCGCTGATCAAGGCGACGGGAAACAGGTTGCTGCTGCTTTGCATAATGCTCTTGCACAAAAAAGGGCGGCGTCCGGAAGGAGTTCCGCCCTGCACAGATAAGAATGCCGGTCACCCTTGACGGGTGACCGGCACTTTTGACGTATCGACCTTAAGCCGAAGCTTGGCCTTCGGCCAGGAAGAACCAGGTTTCCAGCACGGAATCGGGGTTCAACGAGACGCTTTCGATGCCCTGCTCCATCAGCCACTTGGCCAGGTCAGGGTGATCGGAAGGGCCTTGGCCGCAAATACCGATGTACTTGCCGGCCTTGTTGCAGGCCTGGATGGCGTTGGCCAACAGCTTCTTGACGGCCGGGTTACGCTCATCGAACAGGTGGGCGATGATCCCGGAGTCGCGGTCCAGGCCCAGGGTCAGCTGGGTCAGGTCGTTGGAACCGATGGAGAAACCGTCGAAGAATTCCAGGAACTCTTCGGCCAGGATCGCGTTGGACGGCAATTCGCACATCATGATGACGCGCAGGCCGTTTTCGCCCCGGGACAAGCCGTTTTCGGCCAGCAGGTCCACCACCTGGCTCGCCTCGCCCAGGGTGCGCACGAAGGGCACCATGATCTCGACGTTGGTCAGGCCCATCTCGTTGCGCACGCGCTTGAGGGCGCGGCATTCGAGTTCGAAGCAGTCACGGAACGCTTCGCTGATGTAACGCGAGGCGCCACGGAAACCCAGCATCGGGTTTTCTTCTTCCGGCTCGTAGAGCTTGCCGCCGATCAGGTTGGCGTATTCGTTGGACTTGAAGTCCGACAGCCGCACGATGACCTTTTTCGGGTAGAACGCCGCTGCCAGGGTGCTGATGCCTTCCACCAGCTTCTCGACATAGAAGCCCACCGGGTCGTTGTAGCCGGCGATGCGCTTGTCGACGCTTTCCTTGATGTCCAGCGGCAGGCCGTCGTAGTTCAACAGGGCCTTGGGGTGCACGCCGATCATGCGGTTGATGATGAATTCCAGACGGGCCAGGCCCACACCGGCGTTCGGCAACTGCGCGAAGTCGAAGGCGCGGTCCGGGTTGCCGACGTTCATCATGATCTTGAACGGCAGGTCAGGCATGGCGTCGATGGAGTTTTGCTTGATGTCGAAGCCCAGTTCGCCTTCGAAGATGAAACCGGTGTCGCCTTCAGCGCAGGACACGGTCACGCCCTGGCCGTCCTTGAGCAGTTGGGTCGCGTTGCCGCAACCCACTACCGCAGGAATCCCCAGCTCACGCGCGATGATCGCCGCGTGGCAGGTACGCCCGCCACGGTTGGTGACGATGGCGCTGGCACGCTTCATCACCGGCTCCCAGTCCGGGTCGGTCATGTCGGACACCAGCACGTCGCCTGGCTGGACTTTGTCCATCTCGGACACGTCCTTGATGATCCGCACCTTGCCGGCGCCGATGCGCTGGCCGATGGCACGGCCTTCCACCAGCACGGTGCCGGTTTCCTTGAGCAGGTAGCGTTCCATGACGTTGGCCGAAGTGCGGCTTTTCACGGTTTCCGGACGTGCCTGCACGATGTACAGCTTGCCGTCATCACCGTCCTTGGCCCATTCGATGTCCATCGGGCACTTGTAGTGCTTCTCGATGATCATCGCCTGCTTGGCCAGCTCGCTGACTTCAGCGTCGGTCAGGCAGAAGCGCGCGCGCTCGGCCTTGTCGACTTCAACGGTTTTCACCGAGCGACCGGCCTTGGCCTCGTCGCCGTAGATCATCTTGATGGCCTTGCTGCCCAGGTTGCGGCGCAGGATGGCCGGGCGACCCGCTTCAAGGGTGCCCTTGTGTACGTAGAATTCGTCGGGGTTGACCGCGCCTTGTACGACGGTTTCGCCCAGGCCGTAGGCGCCGGTGATGAACACCACGTCACGGAAACCCGATTCGGTATCCAGGGTGAACATCACGCCGGCGGTGCCGGTTTCCGAACGCACCATGCGCTGCACGCCAGCAGACAGGGCCACCAGCTTGTGGTCGAAACCCTGGTGCACGCGGTAGGAAATGGCGCGATCGTTGAACAGCGAGGCGAACACTTCCTTGGCCGCGCGGATCACGTTTTCCACGCCACGGATATTAAGGAAGGTTTCCTGCTGGCCGGCGAAGGACGCGTCCGGCAAGTCTTCGGCGGTGGCCGAGGAGCGCACGGCAACCGCCATGTCCGGGTTGCCGGCCGAGAGCGTCGCGAAGGCGCTGCGGATTTCTTCGTTGAGCTTCTCTGGGAACTCGGCGTCCATGATCCACTGGCGGATCTGGGCGCCGGTCTTGGCCAGGGCGTTGACGTCATCGACGTCCAGAGCGTCCAGCGCGGCGTGGATCTGAGCGTTGAGGCCGCTCAGCTCAAGGAAATCGCGGTAAGCCTGGGCCGTGGTGGCGAAACCACCGGGCACCGACACACCAGCGCCTGCAAGATTACTGATCATCTCGCCGAGGGATGCGTTCTTGCCCCCCACGTGCTCTACATCATGGACGCCGAGCTTATCGAGGGAAACTACGTACTCTACCAAGGTGATCTCTCCACTTTCTGTGTTGGAAAAGCTCAGGACGCCGGCGGCTCAGTAGGAGCTAACGCCAGCGCTTGTGGCCTGGACCTGGAAAATAAGTGAGAATGCGGCCCACTGCGGGACGGCAAAATCGCGCCTATCATATCCAAGATTCGCCATCAGCTTAAGGCCCAGGGCTCAAATGAAACGATCTGCTTTCTTTATCTCCGACGGCACCGGCATTACAGCCGAAACACTGGGCCAAAGCCTGCTCGCGCAGTTCGAAAACATTACCTTCGCCAAATTCACGCGGCCCTACATCGACAGCGTGGATAAAGCGCGGGCCATGGTACAACAAATCAATCTGGCGGCTGAAAAAGACGGCTTTCGCCCGATCATTTTCGACACCATCGTCAATCAAGACATCCGTGAGATCCTCGCAACCTCCAATGGTTTCATGATCGACATCTTCTCGACCTTCCTGGCGCCACTGGAGCAGGAGTTGAGTGAACATTCCTCCTATTCGGTCGGAAAGTCCCATTCCATCGGGCATAACTCCAACTATATGGAGCGTATCGAGGCGGTGAACTTCGCCCTCGACAACGACGACGGCGCCCGCACGCACTACTACGACAAGGCCGACCTGATCCTGGTCGGCGTGTCGCGTTGCGGCAAGACCCCGACCTGCCTGTACATGGCCATGCAATTCGGCATCCGTGCGGCCAACTACCCGCTGACCGAGGACGACATGGAGCACCTGACGTTGCCCACCGCCCTGCGCGCCCATTCGCACAAGCTGTTTGGCCTGACCATCGACCCGGACCGCCTCACCGCGATCCGCAACGAACGCAAGCCCAACAGCCGCTACTCCAGCTATGCCCAGTGCGAATTCGAAGTGCGCGAAGTGGAAAATCTGTTCCGCCGCGAAAACATTGCGCATATCAATTCCACGCATTTCTCGGTGGAAGAGATTTCGGCGAAGATTTTGGTGGAGAAGGGCGTGGAGCGGCGCTTCAAGTAATACAGGCAGGCGCTGACTGTGGCGAGCGGGCTTGCCCCGTTGGGCGGCGAAGCAGCCCCCTTCAAGATGAATGCGGTGTGTCAGACGGTCCTCAGCGACGGGTTTTGGGGCTGCCAGGCAGCCCAACGCGGGGCAAACCCGCTCGCCACAAGGACCGCCGTCATCTACAGGTGAAAGCGCCCGCCGCCCTGCCCCAGCGCGGTGGCCAGCGCATCAAACCCCGCCCGCAAAAACTGATCATCCCCCGACGTATTGCAGATGCTCGCGCGGATAAACTGCGGCACCGCCGTCTGTCCCACGGCAAAGGCCTCGGCGGTGGCGATCAGGTAGTTGTTCTGCTTGAGTTCCGCCTCGATTTCCGACGCGCGCCACGGCTCCGGCACTTCAATCCAGAAATGCGGACTGTTCAGGTGGGTGCGGTATTGCAGGCCCGCCAACAAATCCTGCACCAGCGCCTTGCGCCGGCTGATCTCGTTGATCTGCTGGCGCAGCAGGTATTCCGCCGTACCGTTTTCGATCCACTGGGTGGCCAGCTCCAGGGTCACCGGCGTGGCCATCCAACAGGTGGAACGCAACGCCGCCGAGATACGGCTGACCAGCGCCGGTGGCGCATGCACATAGCCCACACGCAGCCCGGCCGACACCGCCTTGCTCAAACTGCTGATCAAAATCGTACGTTCAGGGGCGAAATGACTGAGGGGTGGCGGCCGGTCCTCCACCAGGACGCCGTGGGCTTCGTCCTCGAGGATCAGCAGATTGTGTTCGCGGCACACCTTCACCAGCGCCTCGCGCCGCGCCACCGATAACACCGCCGTGGTCGGGTTCTGGATGGTCGGCGTGCAATACAGCGCCGACACCCGGTGATTACGACAGACCTCATCCAGCGCGCTCGGCAGCACACCTTCCTCATCCATCTCCAGGCCGATCAAGCGCACGCCGAGCATGCGCGCGGCGGTGATCAGCCCTGGGTAAGTAAGTTGTTCGGTCACCACCGTGTCGCCGGCGCGCAATAGCGCCATCATCGCGCAGAGCAGGCCATGCTGGCCGCCGTTGACGCAGATGACCTGTTCGGGGATCGGGTGAAAATCGCGCTGCACCAACCACTGCGCGCCCGCATCGCGATAACGCGGCAGGCCGGCATCCGGGGTATAGGCGCTGATGTCCTGGAGGAACTTGGCATTGGTCGACAGGGTTTGGAAACTCTGGGCCAGGAAGGCGGTTTCCTGCCCCGGAATATGCATGTTGCGGCTCATGTCGAAGTACTGGCGCGGCTCCTCGCTGAAATTGCGAAAGCCTTCATCACGCTGGCGCTCCATCCCACGCTTGCGCACGAATGTGCCGTCACCCACCCGCGCCACTACCAGCCCGAGGCGTTCCAGTTCGCCGTAGGCCCGGCTGATGGTACCGATGGTCACCCCGAGATTGTCGGAAAGCACCCGATGGGGCGGCAGTTTTCGTCCGGGTTCAATCAAGCCTTCGAGGATGCCCCGTTCCATGACATCGGACAGGCGCTTGTACTTCACGCCCTGCCCGTTGGACAACCCCTCACGCATAATTGACACCATGTCAATATTTGTTTTGACAGCCATCTTTCGCCCTAATAGTGTGCTTTTACGGGTTCAATCGCCGAATTTTACAACTCATTACAAGCTCAATATAGAGTTCAATTTCGGCTCAGGGAAGCAATAAACGATGCCAATGTCCGCCGTTCTCGAAAACACCGCGAAAACAAAAACCCAAAAACAGTGGTTGGCCGCACTGGTCACCAGCGTGATGTTCCTGATCGTGTGCCTGAGCTGGGGCACCACTTGGCTGGGGATCAAGATTGCCGTGGAGAGCGTGCCGCCGCTGACCTCCGCCGGCCTGCGCTTCCTGATCGCCTTCCCGCTGTTCCTGTGTTTTGCCCTGGTACGCCGCGAGCCGATCCTGTTTCCCCGCGAGAGCCGCTGGTTCTTCGTGTTCGTGACGCTGTCGTACTTCAGCGTGCCGTACTACCTGCTCAACTACGGTGAAATGCACGTGTCGTCGGGCCTCACCGCCCTGCTGTTCAGCTGCATGCCGGTATTTATCCTGATCTTCTCGGCGCTGTTCCTGCGCGAGCGCATCTACTTTTCCCAGGTCGTCGGCATCGGCATCGGTTTCGGCAGCCTCTACATGATCATCAAGAGCCAGGGCCTGCACCTGGACCACGCCGAGTTCTTCGGGGTGCTGGCAATTCTGACCGCCGCGATCATGCATGCCTTGTGCTACGTCATTACCAAGCAGAAAGGCAGCGCCATCAGCGTGATCACCTACAACACCCTGCCCATCGGCATCGCCGGGTTGATGCTGTTCGTGGCCGGCCTGTTTTTTGAAGCGCCGACCTTCGATGCCATCACCCTGCGCTCCTGGAGCGCACTGTTTTACCTGGGGCTGGTGGCGTCGGTGGGCGGCTTCATCGTGTATTTCATGCTGCTCAAGCGCTTGAGCCCGATCATTCTGTCGTTCGTGTTCATCATTTTCCCGGTATTCGCGGTGATCATCGGCGCCTGGTACGAAGGCGTGGCGATTTCCCGCGACCTGATGCTGTACTCGGCCATCCTCCTGGCCGGCTTTGCGATCACCAAATTGCCGATTGAAAAACTCCTGGCCAAGAAAAATTGACCGGCCCGGCCCTCCCACCACAACGCGAGAGAAACATGGACGTCCTCCGCCCCCTTGCCCTAGAACAGATCTACGCCCACGCCAGCCGCATCTACCCCGAGGAATGCTGTGGCTTCGTGTTTGCCGATGGCAGCGTGTACCTGGGCAGCAACATCCAGAACGAGCTGCACCGCAAGAACCCCGAGATGTATGCGCGCAGCGCCGCCAACGGCTACACGTTTTCAGTGGCCGACACGCTGCTGATGAACAAAGCGTTTCGCAGCGACAACCCGGTGGTGGTGATCTACCACTCCCACCCGGACGTTGGCGCCTATTTCAGCGACGAGGACCAGGACAAGGCCCTGTTCATGGGCGAGCCGATCTACCCGGTCAGTTACCTGGTGGTCGATGTCCGCCAGGGCCAGGCCCTGGGCTCCAAGCTGTTTGCCTGGGACGGCCAGCATTTCGCTCCTCACCCCTTCAACGACCTGCACACGGAGTTGTCCATGAACGCTGTCTCTTTCCCCGACATTCTGGTTCGCGTGGCCAAGCTGCCGGAATCGACCCTCGAGGGCACCGGATCGACATTGCGCGAAGTCATTGAAAACCTCTGCAGCAGCCACCCACAGCTGCGCCCGCACCTGTTTCACGAAGCCAACAACCAGCTCAAGGAACACTTCCTGTTTACCGCCGAGGAAGAACTGATCGGCGCCGATGACCGGTTGCCGGAGAAGGCCAGGATCGAAGTGCTGCTCGCCACGTCCGGCGGCATCGACGTCGACACCCTGAGTAATGAAGAAGTACAGCGCTACGTGCGCCACATCACCCTGCCCGGCGTCGGTCGCGAAGGCCAGTTGAACCTGAAAAAAGCCAAGGTGCTGATCATCGGCACCGGCGGCCTGGGCTCGCCCATCAGCCTGTACCTGGCGGCAGCTGGCGTCGGCACCCTGGGCCTGGTGGATTTCGACGTGGTGGAAAGCAGCAACCTGCAACGCCAGATCGTGCACGGCAACAGCACCCTGGGCATGCCCAAGGTCGAATCCGCCAGGCAGCGGCTGCAGGACCTCAACCGTCATATCCAGATCAACGCACACGATACCGCCTTGACGGCCGACAACGCCCTGGAACTGGTCGGCGCCTATGACCTGGTGATCGACGGCACCGACAATTTCGACACTCGCTACCTGGTCAACGATGCTTGCGTGCAACTGGGCAAGCCCCTCGTATACGGTGCTATCTACCGTTTCGACGGGCAGATCAGCGTGCTCAACTTTAAAGGTGGGCCGTGCTATCGCTGCCTGTTCCCCAGCGCCCCCCCGGCAGAACTGGCCCCCAACTGCAGCGCCGGCGGGGTGATCGGCGTGCTGCCGGGGGTGGTCGGGATGATCCAGGCCACCGAGGCGATCAAATTGCTCATCGGCATCGGCGAGCCGCTGTCCGGCCGCTTGATGCGCTTCGATGCGCTGGCGATGAAGTTCAGCGAGATCCGTTTCAAGCGCCGCGCCGACTGTCCCTGCTGCTCCGAGCTGCGCCACACTGAAACCCGGGCGCCCGCGGTCTGTGCCGACGCCATGCCGAGCCAACCGTCGTTGGCCGAAGAGCGCTACATCAAGCCTCACGTGCTCAAGCAGGTGCTCGAACACCACCGCAGCGCCGACGTCCTGCTGGACGTGCGCGATGCCAGCGAACTGGAGGTGTGCAAATTACCGGGGGTGGTGCATATCCCCCTGGCCGAACTGGATGGCCACCTCGACAGCCTCAGCCGGGACAATACCCACTACCTGATCTGCTACGCCGGCACCCGTGCCGAGCAAGCGGCCAGCACCCTGCTGGCGGCGGGTTTCGCCAACACCAAAGTCTTGCAAGGCGGCATGAAACACTGGGTTCGCGACGTCGAACCCGACATGCCTTTGTACTGACCTCCGGCCATGGGCTCCTACCTGATGCTGCATAATTCAATCCTCGACGCCATCGGCCACACGCCGATCGTGCGCATGGCGCAGTTTTCCGAAGACCTCGGCATCGAGGTCTACGCCAAACTCGAATCCCTCAACCCCGGCGGCAGCCACAAGGCGCGCATCGCCTTGGGCATGATCCTCGACGCCGAGCGCCGGGGCGTACTGATCCGCGATTCCGGGCAGACCATCATCGAGCCCAGCGGCGGCAATACCGGCATCGGCCTGGTGATGGCCGGCAATGTGCTCGGCTACAAAGTGGTGCTGGTGATCCCCGACAACTACAGCCCGGAAAAGCAGAAGCTGCTGCGCCTGTACGGTGCCAAGGTGGTGCTGTCGGACAGCCGCCTGGGCAACAATTCCCACGGCGAAAAGTGCATGGAGCTGCAACTCGAAAACCCCAGCTTCGTGATGCTCAACCAGCAACGCAACGGCGCCAACCCGCAAACCCATCGCGACACCACCGCACGGGAAATCCTCCGCGCCTTCGGTGATCGCCGGGTGGACTATTTCGTCAGCGGCATCGGCACCGGCGGCCATATCACCGGCATCGGCGAAACCCTGAAGGACGCCTGGCCAGCCATGCGCGTGATGGGCGTGGAGCCGGAAGAGTGCGACCTGCTGAAAAACCAGCACGCGCCGCACCATATCCAGGGCCTGTCGATCGGGCTGATCCCGAGCATCCTCAACCTGGACATTCTCGACGGCATGCTCAAGGTCTCGCGCCAGGAATGCATCGACATGATGAAACGCATCATGCGCACGGACGCCATCAGCCTGGGCCTGTCCTCTGCCGCGAACATGGTGGCCATCGCCAGGCTCGCCCCCGAACTGCCGCCCGAAACGGTGGTGCTGACCATGGTCTACGACAATGCCGACAGCTACCTGCCCAGTTTCGAATAATCGACAACCATCCAGCATACGGGGGTGCCTTCATGGGCGGCTTTATCGACATGCAACAGTTGCACGATGAGTTACTCACCCACCTCATCAAGACGCTCACGCCGGCGCAGATGAAGCAACTGGAGCCGCACTTGGCGCCGTTGATCCAGAACGCCGCCCAGGCGGTGGCCGAGGACCTCATCGCCTATGCCTACCGCGACCCGGCGTCGCGCGGGCGTGGCGAGTTGATCCTGGAATCCTACGCCTCTTTCAAGGCGGTGTTGTACTACCGCCTCGCCCACCTGGTGTGGAATTTTCCTGACCAGATGAACGGCATGTTCTCGCGCATCGCCCTCAAGCTGAGCAACCAGGGCAAGGTCCTTTCCGGCGCCGAGATCCACCCAGCGGCGCGCATCGGCCGGCGCTTCGTGCTCGACCACGGCTACGGCACGGTGATCGGCGAGACCTGCGAGATCGGCAACGACTGCTACATCCTCTGCGGCGTCACGCTGGGCGCGCGTGGCATCGCCAACAACCCCGATGGCAAGCGCCATCCGCGCCTGGGCAACAACGTCGAAGTCGGTTCCGGCGCCCGCGTGCTGGGCTATGTGCTGATCGGCGACAACGTGTTTATCAGCCCCTCCTGCGTGATCACCCAGGACGTTCCGGCCGGCACCAAGGTCAAGGTGGTCAACCAGATCCAGCTGCAGAAAAACGATGAGTCGGACCACAGCAACTACCTCGGCGCCTTCGCCCTCGATGAGCGTTTGCACGTGGTCGGCGAGGTGAATGCCAGCCACAAGGTCACGGTGCTGGACGCCGACTTCCACGCCTTGCCGGGGCTGATGCTCGAACCCACGGTGAAGGAGCGCCATCACCTGCAGTTTCGCCTGCACCGCATCGAGTCGGGCAATCAACTGCCGCGCCTGCCGCTGAACCTCAAAGTGTGCGGGCCGGAATTTGAAATCACCCTGCTCTCTCCCCCTGGCTTGAGCGCGATGGTGCGCCACCTGCTGCAAGCCAGCCCACTGATTGTCGGAGGTTGAACATGTCCGTGCACACCATGGAAACCCTCGCGCTGTTTGACAGCGCGCCCTACCAGAACGCCTTCAGCGCGCGGGTGATCGCCGTCAGCGAACACGGCATCGCCCTGGAGCACACGCTGTTCTATCCAACGGGCGGCGGGCAACCGGGCGATACCGGCCACTTCACCCTGGCAGACGGCACTCGGGTCGAGGTCATCGGCACGGTGCGCGACGCGGTGCAGCGCTCGATCATCTGGCACCAGGTGGAGCACTGCCCGGCCCCATTGATCGCCGGGGTACAGGTGGACGCCGGCATCGATTGGGCACGCCGCTATCAACACATGAAAATGCACACCTGCCTGCACCTGCTGTGCTCGCTCATCGACGCGCCGGTGACCGGCTGCAGCATCAGTGCCGACAAGGGCCGCCTGGATTTCGACCTGCCGGAAATGACCCTCGACAAGGACACCCTCACCCGCGACCTGAACGCGCTTATCGCCCAGGCCCACGAGGTGAAGACCCTGTCGATGCCCGCCTCGGAATACGCCACCCTGCTGCAGATCACCCGCACACAGGCGGTCGCACCACCGGTGATCCAGGGCTCGGTACGGGTGATTGAAATTGGCGGTATTGACATCCAGCCGTGCGGCGGCACCCATGTGATCAACACCGAGGAAATCGGCCGGGTGTTCTGCGAAAAGATCGAGAAGAAGAGCAAGCACAACCGCCGGGTGATCCTGCGCTTTGAGTAACCGTCGAGTCGCGACCGGGGTGCCGCTGCCCAGGTCGCGGTTCGTACAGCAAACTGACAGCAAATTTATGCGCTTGTAACATTCAGAAACGTACAATTCCGCCAGCATTGTCGCGATGCCCCTGACTCACGGAGAAGAGCGTCCGCCCCTTCTCGGTGAGTCGTTCGTACAAAAGCTACGCTCATCCCCATAACGCCCCTCTGACCCTGAACGCTGCTGGAATGACTGCCTATGAGCAACGGCCGATGAAAAAAGTATTCCGTCATTACATCCCTGCGTCCACGTTGCGCTTGCTCCCCAACCGCTGGGACCTGGTCGCCCTGCCGCTGGTGATCGGCTTCTTGCTGTTTTTCTCCATCACCGCCCGGGAGACGTGGGCTCCCATCGCCACCCTGCAGAGCGACGTGATTTCCCTCGACCCGGCCAACCTGCCGGAATACGCGATGCGCACCACCCTGCGCATGCTCGCGGCGATGGTCGCGGCACTGGTTTTCACCCTGCTCTACGGCACCCTCGCGGCCAAGAGCCGGCGTGCCGAAAAACTGCTGGTGCCGGTGCTCGACATCCTGCAGTCGGTGCCCGTGCTCGGTTACATCTCGTTTACGGTGACGTTCTTCCTGTTGCTGTTCCCCAGCCGCGTGCTCGGTGCCGAATTCGCGGCAATCTTTGCGATTTTCACCAGCCAGGCCTGGAACATGACGTTCAGCTTCTACCAGTCCTTGCGCATGCTGCCCCATGACCTGGTCGAGGTGTCCACCAACCTGCGGCTGTCCGGCTGGCAGAAGTTCTGGAAACTCGACGTGCCCTTCGCCATGCCAGGCATGGTCTGGAACATGATGATGAGCATGTCCGGCGGCTGGTTCTTCGTGGTTGCCTCCGAGGCGATCACCGTCGGCGACAAGACCATCACCCTGCCGGGCGTGGGTTCATACCTGGCACTCGCCATCGCCCAGAAAGACCTGCACGCGGTGGGCTATGTGATCCTGGCGATGATCGCGGTGATCTTGATCTACGACCAGTTCCTGTTCCGGCCGCTGGTCGCCTGGGCCGACAAGTTCCGCATGGAGACCACCGCCTCCCAGGGCATTGCGCCACAATCCTGGGTGCTCAATCTGGTCCAGCGTACGCGCGTGGTCCAACGCATCCTGCGCCCGGTGACCCGCACTATCAGCCGCTTGGGCAACAAGCGCTTCAGCCTGTCGAGCGGCGTGCGCACGGCAACGCCGGCGGCCAGTGCGACGCGGTCCAAAGTGATCGACTGGGTGTGGGGCGCACTGATCGCGGTGCTCACCGCCTATGCGCTCTACCACATCGTGCGGTATGTCGGCACCGAGGTGACCTTCAGCGAAGTCGGGCACGTGTTTGTGCTGGGCCTGATCACCCTGCTGCGCGTCGCGGGGCTGATCCTGATTGCGTCGCTGATCTGGGTGCCGCTGGGCGTGATGATCGGCCTGCGACCGGCGCTGGCGGAAAAAATCCAGCCACTGGCGCAGTTTCTTGCGGCCTTCCCGGCGAACCTGCTGTTCCCGGTGTTTGTGATTGTGATCCTGCACTACGACCTCAATCCGGACATCTGGCTCAGCCCGCTGATCGTGCTCGGCACCCAGTGGTACATCCTGTTCAACGTGATCGCCGGCGCCAGCGCCTTCCCCAACGACTACAAGGAAGCCGCTGCCAACTTCCGCATTCGCGGCTGGCTGTGGTGGCGCAAGGTGATGTTGCCGGGCATCTTCCCGTACTACGTCACCGGCGCCATTACCGCGTCAGGCGGGGCGTGGAACGCCAGCATCGTTTCCGAGTACGTGTCCTGGGGCAAGGACACCGTGGTCGCACACGGCCTGGGCGCCTACATCGCACAGACCACGGCGGCCGGCGATTTTCCAAAAATCGCGCTGGGCGTGGTGGTGATGTCGATCTTTGTGGTGGCGTTCAACCGTGCGGTCTGGCGGCCGATGTACGCCATGGCTGAAAACAAACTCCGCTTGAATTGATGGGATTCGCTGCGATGACTACCGACACCGTACACACCGCCGACACTCCGGAAATTTATTCGCTGAAAAACGTGAACCGGGTGTTCGGCAAAGGCAAGGATGAACTGCAGGTCCTCAGCGGTGTGGACCTGAGCCTGCACGAAGGCGAGATTGTCGGCATGCTGGGTCGCTCAGGCTCCGGCAAATCCACGTTGCTGCGCATCATCGCCGGCCTGATCCAGCCGTCCTCGGGCGAAGTGCTCTACAACGGCGCGCCGCTGAACGGCCCGGCCGAAGGTGTGGCCATGGTGTTCCAGACCTTTGCGCTGTTTCCCTGGCTGACCGTGCTGGAAAACGTCGAAGCCGGCCTGCAAGCCTTGCAAGTCGAGCGCAAGGAAACCCGCCGGCGTGCCCTGGCAGCTATCGACCTGATCGGCCTGGACGGGTTTGAAAACGCCTACCCGCGCGAGTTGTCCGGTGGCATGCGCCAGCGTGTGGGGTTTGCGCGCGGGCTGGTGGTCAACCCGACGCTGTTGTTGATGGACGAACCGTTCTCGGCCCTGGACGTACTCACCGCCGAAACCCTGCGCACCGATTTGCTGGATTTGTGGAGCGGCAAGCAGTTGCCGATCAAGTCGATCCTGATCGTGACGCACAACATCGAAGAAGCGGTGCTGATGTGCGACCGCATCCTGGTGCTGTCGTCCAACCCGGGCCGGGTGGTCGCGGAAATCAAGGTGCCGTTCGCGCACCCGCGCAACCGGCTGGACCCGACCTTCCGGCAAATGGTCGACGACATCTACGCGCTGATGACCGACCGGCGCAGCGCCGATGCCAGCCGCGGCCTTCCCGAATTGAAAATGGGCAGCCTGCTGCCGGAAGTTTCCACCAACCTGATGGCCGGCCTGATCGAAACCCTGGCCGCCGAGCCCTACAACGGCCACGCCGGCCTGCCCACCGTAGCCGAACGGCGCTTGCTTGAAGTCGACGACCTGTTCCCGGTGGCGGAGATGCTGGAGCATTTGGGTTTCGCCGAACTCAAGGGCGCCGACATCACCCTGACCGACGCCGGCAAGCTGTTCGCCGACTACGGCACCCAGGAACGCAAGACCTTGTTCGCCGAGCATTTGATCCGGCACGTGCCATTGGCCGCGCGCATTCATCAAGTCTTACTCGAGCGCAGCGGCCACCGGGCGCCACGGGTGCGCTTCGAGCAGGAACTGGAAGACTCGATGACCGAAGCATTCGTCGAAAAAACCCTGGAAAGCGTAGTGGCGTGGGGGCGCTATGCGGAGATCTTCTCCTATGACGACCACACGGAGACGTTCAGCCTGGACGATGTGGAAGGCAGCATGTGAGCGTCGAGACGAACGTGCCTCCAAATGTGGGAGCGGGGGGGGGGGGGGGGGGGGGGGGGGGGGGGGGGGGGGGGGGGGGGGGGGGGGGGGGGGGGGG